>RXJX01000045.1 GCA_003963245.1 Neisseriaceae bacterium | reverse complement strand
TCGGGGTTGAGCAGAAAAAGGCTGTAAGTCTTTTACCGAGGCATTGGGCTTTAGAACTAAACGAATCACTCTTATTGGTGGTTATTGCTATGGAACCAAGGAACTGATTGCTCCGATGGAATATGACGGTTATACTAATACCGAGGTATTTTTAGCCTGGGTTGAGCATTGTTTATGCAAAGAATTAAAACCAAATCAGGTCGTAATTATGAATAATGCTAGCTTTCACAAATCAAATAAAGTGAAAGAGTTGATTGAGAAGGCTAATTGTAAGCTGATATATTTACCACTGTATTCCCCAGATTTAAATCCAATAGAACATGTCTGGGCAAACCTAAAGCGGTTAATCCGCGTGCACCAAGATAGAGAGCAAAACCTACAGCTTGCAATTACTGAATCTATCGGGTGTTTATTTGTGGGTTAACTATATATCATATTCTTGAGTTCCATTCCAGATCGGGTTAGAGCTGGTGTAGTTACCATAAACAGGCATAAACCATAAGTTACCATCTAAAAATGTAAAGCGACTATATACTTTGGAACCAGTTCCCGATGATCCTGAGTTAGCCATATTATACATCCATGCCTCAGCAAAAAGCGGATCGTTATTAATAGTCACATTATATGGTGCAACAATTCCACCTTGACCGTAAGCACTTTGTGCTCCCCAAATATTATCGTAAGCAAAACCTAATTTTGCCCAGTCATAGCCAATTTGAAATAATGCACCAGCAAAATTACTTGAGATAGTTTTATTTTGATAATTGACAAACGCGTTCGTACTACCATTTAAGTTACCATTGTCAGTTCTAGCTTGTAATCCTACCATTAAACTTAATTCATCACTTAGATTGATATTCAGCTTACTATCAGCATACAGAAGTGTACCGTAGTTATCATAATTATAGCCCCACAGGCGTAATTCATAGTTATTATCTAAAGCTTTATAATTTCCACCAATTGCTACGGTATTATTTGAGAAATAATTTTCGCCATTGGGTAATGGCCCATTTGACTGAGCATTGTACATAGTATATCCGCTCATTCCGGTTGCTCCACCTAATTGTGCTGCATTAAACCCCAATACCGTCAATAACCAGCCACCACCCGGATTTACGTTAACAATTGCACCTTGATAAGTTGCTATGGGATTCATATTATTTAAAGTAGCGGCTGGTGTTAGCCATGGGCTATTATTAATCGTAATCCAGCCTGCATCAACTTGCACACGGTTACTGTATTGATATTCAACATAAAGTTCATTAAGCTGAGTAAGCTGCTTTGTTGTCATAAATGGCGCTTGATCTTGGCGCCAACCATTTAGTTGTGAATTAAAAAATGGGTTATCTAGCGTAATTAGTCCACCAAATGAGAAGCCACCAATTCGCCCAGTTTGCCCAAATAATGATGCGCCATAACCATAGGTCATATTACTTTGTGCAGAAGTTTTAGATTGCATAATTCCACTATAGTTGCTGGTTGCTGCAGTAAATACATTCCACGTACCATCGCTGAATAATTTCTCTAATAAGGAGTGATTAGCAGTCTGACTTTCAATAAGATATTGGGTATCGCCACCACTTGGTTTGTTTCCATAGGGATTTTCATAATAAGAGTTAGGGTTAATAAAAGCCTGATTAGCATTTGTTACACTATCAGCAGAGGCGTATTCAGCTCCGATTAGCAAGCTAAGTAAAGCATAAATTTGGGTTTTGTTCATTGCTTATCACGTTATATGCGAAATTGACGCGTGATTGTATCTAATTATTATTTGCGTGAACAGAGTAAAAATCCCCCACCCAAAAGATTGGGTGGTAATAATTTGCGAGGTCATATTTTTAGCCAAATTTGGCAAATTTAAGCATTTTTTGGGCAAAAAATGCCATTTTTTTGCCTAATATGCAATTTTTTATCAGCAATGTGCTTTTTAATCTCCTGAAAACATTTCAATTATTTTGAATATTTTGTGCAGTGCAACATGAGAGAGTAAATCAATTTTACTTGTTGCTACAATCTCGCTGTGAAAAATTGGCTAATGTCAAATATGTAATATGATGATTTTTTTTAGAGAGAAAAATGCGCAATAAATTAAGAGTTCTACTGACATTAAATAGTATCTGTTGTGTATGGGCAGAACCATCAATGATAGAGGGAATAGAATCTGAAACGGTTATTAATGAATCTTCACCGCGTACGAAGAAACAAGCTTTTGCTGCATTAGTCAATGATGATGAATTAACTAAATTACACAAATATTCAGGAGTAGTGGGTACTGCGCCTAAGCGTGAAACGGTTACAACTTCGGGGGGCGCTTTTGAGGCTTCTCCAAATGGAACTAATTTTTATGTGTTTTTCTCACAGACTATGGCAAATGATATTTATTATGAAATCCGCTTGCTTACGCGCTATAACTATGCATCGTCAAATCCTAATATTCCTGGTGTACCAGCTTCTGAGCTAGACCCACCAATGGGCTACGGTACCAATTGGTTTTTGGGATATAATTTTCATCCTGCAACAAATGTTAACTTGACGCCCTATTTACGAATAAACTTATCTCATAATATGTCCGGTCCGGTACTGGATGACGGTAACGGAGACTATGTTAACTCAAATACGTATGCGACCTTGGTAGGTGCTAAAGTTAGCTTTCGTGCCAGTCCGGTACTTTCACCGTACATCAATATCTGGGGTGGTTTTCAGCGAAATTATTTGACTGGTGCATATCCTAATTCGCAAACGCAGAGCAATACTCCGATTAATGGGATTTTAGATCAGATTCCGATCACTTATCAGGTTGGGTTAGGTATGAAACTTACTAATACTGTTACCTTATTACCTTATTGGCAATACACAGTTACCTTGAATAAACCAGATAGCAATGCTTCTTTGGCAATTGATCAAGGCGGATTTAATCAAAGTAGCTTAACTGGAACTTCTTATGCTTACGGTTTGAAGCTAAGTATAGCTTGGTAATTAAGAGTCATTATAATATCTACAATAATTTTATGTACGAAAAATATTTTAGTGTTATGCTTAATTATTTGATGTGATTGCTATATTTGAAAAAATAATGCTTGAGAGAATAAACCCAGTCGTCAAAAAATAGCTTAACTATAATAGCTACTGCAAATAATTTTTTTGAGGGTAGTATGAAGAAAGTTTTAGTAACATTGTTAGCGCTCAACTCGGTAATGGTTTATGCGGCAAGCGAACCACAGGCAATCTGTTCACCGGAAGCAAAACAGATTGAAATTACACAATCAGTTAAGTGGTACCGCGATTCAGCTGAGAAAAAAGCACTCTATAATCAAGCTTATGGCATTGCAACTGTTTATGTAACTGACTTAGTCAAAAAAGACAAGTTAAAACCACAAACTTGGGGTGTTGTTTTAGATATTGACGAAACTACCTTGGATAATTCTTGGTATTTTAGAGATTGTGGTGAACTAGCTAGTAATGAATCAGATTTTAGTCATTACGTTGCTAACCCAGAGAAATCTGTCGCATTGCCAGGTGTGGTTGCATTTACTCATTTGGTACATAAACTGGGCGGTTATGTAAGTATGGTATCCAACCGTGATGGCTCATTCAGTGATAATAGCGGTAGTGTAATGACTACCACCGTAGCCAATTTGAAACAACAAGGTGTTTATTTTGATCAAGTACTTTTGGCTAATCAGCGTGACTCAAAAACACCAAGCGATAAAAATCCACGGTTTAATGCGGTAAATACCGCTAACTACGATGCAAGTCAAATGGTTTGGTCTAACAAATTACCTGCACATAAAGTTATTGCCTATTTTGGAGATAATATTCAAGATTTTCCTAAGTTTAAGCAGCCTAAAATGAATGCATTAGATGGGAATGATACAACATTTAACGTGTTTGGTAATGGTTACTTTATTTTGCCAAATCCAATGTATGGTAGCTGGGAAAAGAATCAGTATAATTAAAATTCTGAGTATATTAGAATAATCAATCACATATAATGTTACAATTCTCCTCTGTATTTGTCAACTGATTTGTACGAGGAGAATTACTTGTCATTACATAAGTTTAGAACTATAAACTTGCTATTCTTTACTTTTATCCTGATGGGCACGACCTTTGCAGATAGCCTAGGAACTAATTTTGCACCTAAGATAATAGCATCACAGCCGCTACTAACCATTGGCGGATTTTTTGTTGCTGGATTATTGCTAGCATTCACCCCATGTGTGTTTCCGTTACTGCCTGTTCTGTTAGCATTAATTGCTGGTAAAAATATTTCTTCGCGCCGAAGTATTCTTTTGGCAGCCAGCTATGTAGTTGGCGGTGCAGTGATTTATGCGATTGCTGGTATTATTGTAGCTCAATTAGGTTCAAGTACCTTGCGTTGGTTGCAAGATTGGTGGGTAAGCCTATTTCTTGCCGGAGTTTTTATCTTCTTTGCCATTATTCTGCTTGGAAAATTTACCATTCAATTGCCTGCAAATATACGAAATAAGTTAGATAAATGGGTGCATCATTATACTAACGGCTCTGTTGCTGGTGCTTTGGCAACACTTATTCTGTCGCCATGTGTTACTCCTCCTTTAGCCGGAGCACTGGTGTATATTGCAGCTACTGGTAATATTTTGTTGGGTGGTGGTGCTCTGTTTGCACTGGGAATTGGCAGTGGAATTCCATTATTGTTGATTGCCGTTTTTGGCAAGAATATATTGCCACAAAGCGGCTATTGGCTAAATATCAGTAAGCAATTGTTGGCGCTATTAATGCTAGGAGTTGCTGCATATCTTATTAGCAAAATTGCCTATGGTTATGATGAATTTATTGCTTTATGCTGGATAACAGTTGTCTTAGTGGTGCTTGGGAGTAATCTAAATTATTTTCGTAAACCATGGCGAGCACGGTTGTCTATCGCTTTTCTCATTGCACTCGTTATTTTGTTAAATAGCTATTGGGATAGACAAAAAATCAAACAAGTAGATGCAAAATTTATCTGGGTTAGTACAGTCAGTCAATTAGAGCAACAGTTGCAGCAGGCTAAGTTACAGCATAAGCCAGTATTGCTGGATTTTTATGCTAGTTGGTGTTCAGCCTGCAAAGAGTTAGATATAAGAACGTTTTCTAATCCGGATGTACAAAACTATTTTAAAGCATATGCTATGATTCGTGTAGATGTTAGCAATAATAATTCAGAGGTTCAGGCTCTTCAAAATCGCTACGGCATTTTTGCGCTCCCGACCATGATTATTCTTGATCAAAATAACCTACCGATTAATGGATTACAAACGTATGGTTTCATTAATAGTCATGACTTGCTCGTTAAATTACAAAAGATTGAATAACAAGATCGCTATGTTTCGGATACTGAATCCGGTATAATATATGTCTTATTTTTAAAGGAAGAAAGTGTTATGTCTCAGATACCAAATTGCCCGCAATGTGCCTCAGCATTCAGTTATGCTGATGGTGATTTGTATATTTGTCCAGAATGTGGGCATGAATGGAGTGCTTCTGCGGCTGGCGATGTAGTTGCAGTTGATGATGTATTGAGCGTTAAAGATGCTAGTGGTAATCTATTAAGCGATGGTGATAGTGTTACCGTGATTAAAGATCTTAAAGTAAAAGGCAGCTCTTTGGTGGTTAAAGTTGGTACCAAAGTAAAAAATATCCGCCTGATTGAGGGTGATCATGATATTGATTGTAAAATTGAAGGTATTGGACCAATGAAGCTCAAATCAGAATTTGTCAGAAAAGCATGATAGTCATTTAATAAGGGCATACTAGATGAGTCATTATTTTCCATTGATTTTATTTTGTATTTCCAGTAGCGTTACCCCTGGTCCTAATAATCTGATGATTATGATGTCAGGGCTAAACTATGGGATTCGCCGATCATTGGCACATTTTTGCGGTATTACTGCTGGATTTGCGCTGATGTTATTGGTTATGGGGCTGGGATTAGATTCGATATTCAGCGCATTTCCGGTTTTACATAAGGTTATCAAAGTTGCAGGATCGGCTTATATCCTCTATTTAGCGGTTAAAACAATTTTTGCCTCAACTAAAATCCATGCTGAAGCGGGCAAACGTCCGGTAAAATTCTTTCAAGCGGCGCTATTTCAGTGGGCTAATCCCAAAGCGTGGGTAATGTCAATCGGCGTCTTTGCTGCATTCAGTTTGCCAATTAATAACTCTGTTTTAGAAGTATGCGCAATTACTTTACTTTTTAGTGTTATTTTGGTACCATGTTTGTCAGTTTGGCTGTTCGGTGGTGTTATTATGCGTGCGATGCTAAGTAATGAGCGTAGTGTTCGAATTTTTAATCTGGTAATGGGCTTGTTGTTGATTGCTTCAATTGGATTGATGCTAGTATAGTCTTCAGTATTTAGAAACTCACATTCTGTAATTCTAGTAATACACTGTTAAACATAGTTTTTAATAGTTAATGAATCTCATCTGAAAGTTGTTCGTCAAGAACAATGACACATGGAACAGACAATGATTCCGGAATCAGTTTATGATAGCCTTTTTTTCTAGCAATTTTAGATAACAATTTAGCGCTTGAACCAAATAGTCCAAATTTAGGAGAGAGCCGTGATGCAATAATATTACTTATTGTGCTGCGGCTTGTTCCTAATAATTCAAATATTTCATCAGTGGTTAACCCATTCGCCAATAAAAAAATGATTTCGTGTTCACGCTTAGTTAACATAATAGGGTTCTCCAGTTTATTCTTACTGCAATCGGGGTCCAATTCAATGTTAAACATGCTCTTGATTATTTGAGTCTGTGATAACATATTTAAATAGTTGCATTTCTTTGCAAAGCTTTGTATCCCAATAGTTTGATTTCCATTGTAAGTAATTGGTACACACGTAATAAGGTATGGCACAAACATTTCATTGTATGGCATATAGTCTATATAGTTAATAATGTAGTTATTGTCTAGTACCATTTTGTGAATCGAATACACCTTTTTTGCACACGTTCTAATTTTTTCATAGAAAATATCATTATATCTACAGCCAAATATTATCTTCATATATTCCAAATTATCAGTGTCGCTATATGATGCTCCAATAGTTTCGCGCCACGAATTTAGACCAACTGATTGTGCAGAGAGATCAGAACACGCAATGATACGGCAATCTTTATCATAGATAACCTGTAAGATATTTTGATTAACCAATGGTATTATCTGGTGAGATAATGTCTCTTCTGTTTTTATTGAGAATGCTTGTTTCATATGATTTCTTATTTGTGGTGTATGTTAATAATTAAAATGATTCAGTGTGTAATATTTATATATCTTCTAAAGATTAAATTCCAATATCTCATGGTTAAGTTGCATTTTTGTTAGCATCGAACGTACAAATTCTCGGTCTATTTTATGCGTAGGAAATTTACAGTATATTACAAATTTTTCTTTTCCTCGATAACCAATTTTTCTAATAGGCAAGAATTTATTGCCTATCATCAAAAATGATTCAACTATCCCTTTTTCACAGTTACACTTAATTATATCTGCTGGATGATTATTAAAAACTATGTAGTGCATATTTATTCCTTTGCTACCTAAACTCAGAATATATTTCTTCTCCTTTATATGGTAGTCCCACACAGTTTTATTTTGACAAGTGAGACAATCCATTTATGAGAGCGCCGTATTGTATATTTATAATTAGCATCAATGCAATAGATGATTTTGTCTATTCAGCGGCAGTTATGATTAAATAAAATATTGTTGTAATATGTAACGTTGGGTGCTATTTGGCACGGGTCAATATGTATTTTGCGCTATTGTATTTTTATAATGTGTTGATTTATAACTGTAAAATGCAAAATAAATTTGTCAATAGATAAAAACATCTATTGTGCCAAGTAAACATTTTCCATAAAATCGGTGCTTAAGGTAGTAAGCGATTATTCCTTCTGTGACATTCGTTTGCCGAATGCTGCAACAATTTATATTGAAGAGTTATGAAATTGTATTTTGTAAAATATTTAAAAGGAAAGTGATATGAAATCACAAAAGTTAAAGCCAATAGCCTGTGTGTTGGCGGTAAGTCTATTTCTTGCCGGGTGTAATGGTGGTCTACAGCAGGCGGATCATCTAATTCGTTAGAGGCTGCTCAGGCGATTGTTAATAATCAAACAAACCATGCAGCGTTTATTGAAATGGTAAAAAAAGCTCAGCAAGGTCCTGTTAATTATGAGGTTTTAAACCGTCAATTTTACGAGAGCAGAGAAATTGCATTAGCTTTTGATCCAAATATAAATATCACCTCTCAATCCGTGAAGGGGAAATCACTAAATGAGCTAAATTCTTATGAACAGATCGGATTGACGGTTGCTTCTGGTGCAGTGGCATACGTCCCAGTCATTGGCCCATTTCTTTCTTTTGCAGTTGAGCAATGGGGTGATGATCTTCTTAATGAATATAAGAGCAATCCACCAACTGAGTTTGATCCGAATAGCATGGCACAACAAATGGCTAAATTACAGTACAAGGTAGCCTCGTTAGAGATGTCTATGGAAAAAAATAATAACGAATTTTATCTTGCAATTAAAAAACTTAGCCAGCAAAGTAAAGATACTAAACAATATCTTTTGTTTAAGGCAATGGCTGAGCTTTCATCGGCACCAAACACCAGTGCTAATGCTGGCTGTAAATTAACTAATGAGGATTTTATTGCTAAATATTATGAAGCTTTAGGAATGGTAGGATTTGGTACTGATTGCGCTGGAGATGTACCTGAAGTTAGCTTTATGGATGTTGCTAAGAATCTCTCTTCGTATATGGCTATTAACAAGAATACTACGCAACAAAAAGATTATGCTTCTGCATTAGAGGATGTTTCTGCTGCAAAAGTCCCACTTGGCTATCAAGGTGATTTTTCTACGGTTGGGAAAGTTTCTGGGGCAAGTGATTCAATGTTAATTCAAGTTTTAGATAGTATGTACACTCAACTTGAAAATGATGTTCCGCAACAAGGAAAAGCTGGTTCAAATTATGTGGAACGAATAAATCAATATAATCAGTCATTAATGTTTATCTTACAGTCAGCATATAATTCTTTACAAGGTGCTTACTCTATTGAACAAACAAATAATTATCTTAATTTCTTGGCGGCTGTGAATGCTTATCAGAACAAGGTGACTAATTTCACGCAGATTGATAGTTATGAGGGTAATTCTGCAATTACTTTTAAAGTTGCAACTAGTACAGCCCCAACTGATTATAACTCACTTTTAGATGACTACGTCAATAAGCAAAATAATCTGCAGATGCTTTTTGCGGTACGGGCAAATATAATGTTTAATACGGTAATGCAATATATTGTTTCGGATAAACCACTGACATCCTTATCGCTGCCAGCATTACCAACTCAATATAATGTTAATGGTAAAACGTATTCCTATGAAGTGGCTTTGCCTGATTACAGCAAAATGTATCCTACTCCTCATCGGACTTCAGAACTTAGTCGCCTTCCTGCAGGAAATTGGAAAGAATCCAGTGTTTTATACTCATGGAATGGGTATAGCAATTACTACGTTTGCAATGGAGTTAATGGTAGTAATTCTGACAAGAACTGTGCTCTTAATCCACCAGCAGAAAGTGGTTTTTATGATGGCGATAAATTATCCGTAAAAATTTTGGCGCCAGCAACTGCCAACCTGCCTGCGTCTTCACAGACTATTTCTACGGACTGGTATGTAGCTTCTCGAAGTATGCCGTTTAAGCTTTCTAACTGTAAGGCTCCCAATGTTGATAGTATAAATATAAACTGGACTAATGGTTCATTAGAGTGTTCTGCTTACAAGCAATGGATACCTACAATAAGTAAAAAAACAGGTGTTGAAGCTTTATATTATGATCATTCGCGTAGCAGTCCTAGTTCTTCGATAGTAAATATGAGTCAAGCTACCAATAGCTACGATGGCGTTCCAATTTTAAGTTTAGCGAAGACTCTAGGAGGTGAGGGCGATTGGCTTACAACAGACATATGGGCAAGCGAGAATAGTTATGAAAATGGTAATGAGGGAGCATTTAAGAGTAATGCTTATGTGTTTCCACGTAACACCTCTTTATCAGAGGGGTATGTCGGCCTTGTAAGCAGTCGTCAATATGATGCTAATTTTATGTTTTTAACTTTTGTGGATGCTGATAATTTTGTCGATGGTGGTGATATGCAATTTTCAATGTCATGCGCAAATAGCGTGGACAGCAGTAGCGATATTATTCGTTATACAGAAAATAATATGATCCAGCCTGGTTATGTATCATGTCGTACACTTTCGCGAACTAATGATGGTGCGATTGTAAGCAAGTATAGCGATCCAAGCTATTGGAGTGGGGACATTGGCTATAACTATAAATATGCTCCAGCAATTGTAGAGTATAAAGGTGGAAATTATTTTAGTTTATATGCTTCACAGATTAGGATGGAGTGTTCGTGGTCTACTTGTCCTTTTTCAGCAGTTGGGGTTATTAAAAAAGATATCTCTTGCTCTGAATACTCTCAGTATTGTAAAGCTGACTAATTAACTTTTAACTTCTATAGTAAAGAAGTTACATTAAGTGACTTCTTTACAAACCATAATTTTTGAGAAAATAAATAATGAAAAATAAAAAAATAATAAAAAAGATAATACCGCTGATTTTATCGGCTATTTTTCTAAGTGCCTGTAATGGTGGTGGCAGTTCTTCATCACCAAGTCCATCACCAAGTCCATCACCAAGTCCATCACCAAGTCCGTTACCGCCAGGGCAAGTGCCAAATGGATTAAGTGTAAACTATATAGTCGTAGATGGTGCAGAAAATGTCTTTGCTGGCACTGACTCTGGTTATGTGTATTTATCACAGAGTGCGGTTGAGTCATGGCAACTGATTGATAATGAACGAGTACCAGATGGCGGTAATATCACTTCACTGATTATTCAATCTGATAAAGACTTATATGCTTCAACTGCGAATGGTAATGTCTACCGCGATCAATATGGTGTTCAATCGCCATGGGAACTGGTTGGACAAGGTAGTTTACCAGATAATAAAGGTGTTAACCGGATCTATATCAGCGATACTGGTAAAGTGATAGCAGGTAGTTTTGCTCGGAATGTTTATAGCTCTGAGTCTGGTACGGGGGCATGGACTCTTGTTGCTGCTGGTCCGATTCCAGAATCAGGTGGACTGATTTATACTATGCAAGGTGATAGTACCTCAGATAAGCTCTTTATTGGTACCAGCAATGGATTGGTGTACTCTTCCAATAATAATGGTGAACAACCATGGAGTGTAATACCTGCTGGAGTATTACCTAATGGTGGTCCATGTTATGCAATTTCTATAGATTGGGTTAATTTTAAATTGTATGCAGCCAGTTCAAATGGTTACGTGTATTATGAGGATATCTCGGATGCACAAAGTAAGTGGGTTCTTGCCGGAGGAAACCTTTTACCGGATCGTGGTGATGTGACCGATTTAAACCGTGATGTAAATGGAGAGCTTTTTGCGTCTACAATTTATGGTGACGTTTATAAACTTGATTCGGGAACTCAAACTTGGATTCAGATTGGAAATGGGGCATTACCAATAACATTTATGCCAAGTTATGCAACGGCACTAAGTGGTAAAGGGCGAATTTATGCCAGCAGCACTGCTGGATATGTATTTTCTACGAGTATCCAAGCTGGTGAAAGCTGGGTAACTGTTGGTATTGGGAAAAAGATTAAAAAATAAGTTGTTTTATTAGGTGGAGAATTTTCTCCACTTTTTTAATATGTGCCTTAGTGGACTGGCTAAAAGTTAGTAGTTTTATTTTGCTGTGAATAATAATTCCTTGATTTATGTTGCTAATTGCAACTTATGTGGCTTGTGTGATTGTGCTTAAATGTGTTGTTTGATGAGTTTAATTTTGGATTATTATGTATAATATGCTGAATTACATATAATTTATGTGTTAATTTATTTGTCAATAGATGATTTTAACTATTGTAATGTTTGTAGGTGTTTAGTAACATTATGCCTGGAGATTATGTCCTTATTGTGAGTTTGTAGCTGTTTATATAATTAGTTTTGAGTTTAGTGAGTGTTAACCCTTTTACGGCTGCATATTATTCTGTCGTATGCAGCTGTCTTTTTATCGGTTGATGAGTCATATTCTATAGAATTCCAGCAAGCGTAACCAAGGGATAAATAAAAATTTTTAAAAGGAATTTGTAATGAAAAAGAAAAAATTAATATTAACTTGCACTTTATTAGGGCTTTTTACTAGTGGAGTGTTTGCAAGCCAAGGTCTTAAAACTCAGTCTAAAAGTAAGAGTTTACAGGGCGCTGTTAGTGAGGATTGGGCAAAATTAGGCGCTCCAACGCTAAATGCCACAGGGATGCCAATTGGTCCGACTATCTGTATGAATACTAATGGTAATATCGTATTTACATCACCAAGTATTGCGCTGAGTTTTAGTAATGCAGCATCTAATTCTAATATTTCCCGGGCATTAAATCTTAAAACTGATAATTCCGGAAACATCTCAACTTTTGTGACTGCTGGTGCTGGTGCGGAGTTTACTGCAGGAGCAACAGATACAGATTATACTTATAATCTAACTTATCTATATGCTTATTCAGCAAATGCCAGCTTAAAAACTGGCACAGGGGACAGTAATCTAAGTAGCGCTGGTCAAGCTGCATTGGCTGCTGGAAATGACATGTTTTTCCAAACTTGTGGAGATTCTTTTGTCGGTGATATGAATGCAGGGGTTGTCCTAGGTGTTAATGTTGGAATCACATTTAATAGTAAAGAAGATAAGCTAAAATTTCTTGAAAGTGCTAATTTGACAGCAAAGGCTAAAGAAAGTGCAAATATAACACTTAGCCAATCTATAGATTATGCTGAATCATCTTTAAGCAACAATGCTGTGGTAACGGTATCTGCGATTCAGAAAGGTGGTACACCTGATAAATTAGCTGCGATATTTGGAAACTCTGGTTTTACTAGTTGTTCTTCTGGGAAAGTCAGTGAGTGTTCTGATCTAATTAGTAAAGTTAATAGCTATGCGACTAATCTTAATGATCAAATTATGGATAAAGATCGTAATATGATGATTGCGGATCGATTATATTACTTTAGTCCCACAATTTATTCTTATTCTAGTATTGGTCTTCGTGTTTCAGCTCCACAGGGATTATCTGAGGCTGCTGCAAGTGCTCAAGTCAAAGTCTCTGATGCTTTAACGACTGCACAATCTCGAATTGACTTCTTAAATCACTATAAAGCTGATTCTTTACCTCTTCAGTCCGATGTTAATTCATATATTGCAGCACAGATACAGGAGTTGACCAATCAAGTCAATTACATTAAGTCAAAAGCAATTGACTGTTTTAATGCTCAAGCAGAAACGTGTCCGGCAATTGTCCAAAATATAGAGACTACTTTTAAAAATAGTACCTCTACTTACAGTTTTGATATAGATAAATATGGACAACTGAATAGTTCTTGGTCATATATTCTTAATGGTAAATTGACCCATCTTGTACCAGTGTCTTTTGCAAATACATTTGCAACTCACACTACTGATGCTAAGACAAATAACCGGATTGTACAGGCTTATGAGGCTGAGGAAAATGGTGTTTCATACATTAGCCGCTTTGATATTCCATATGCAAATGGCTGGGGTGTTGTTAAGACATATAAATGTTTGCCAGCTAGTGGCGACAATAAATTTGCAAAAACGCGTACCTTTACTTGTAAGAATGGGTGGGATAGTGCTGATATGCAATTTACAAAGAGAACAGACAGTCCACTTTAATCGCTTTTGGTCTAAATTACCATTGATAAACAACATTTAAACACAACCGCGCAGTTTGCGGTATGGAAATTTATTAGTAAACATTAATAAAATATAGAAAGAAAGATATCATGAAAAATAAATTAGGTAGTAGCTTAGTCGCTGGATTGATTTTATCAAGTGCAATTCTTGCTGCTTGTAGTAACGGTACAAATAGTTCAGCAGGCAGTAACTCTACTCCAAATAGCACGATAGATACCCAAACTCTGGTTGGCTTAACCTACGATTCTGTTACTGACTCTGTTTTTAGTGTCGGTCAGGGTGGTGCGTTATGTAAGATTTCAGTTAAGAATATACCAGGAAATATGACATGCAATTTATATGCTCCAGATAATATCCTCGTTACATCTCAAATTACTGATCCTAATAAGGGGAATATCTATGCTTTAGGAACTCAGGCGCAGACAGGAAATGATTATTTATTGACTTATCATACTAAGGATAATACTTGGGCTGTAGCCAAAATTGATGTTCCTTTCACTATGGCATTTAACAACTTAAAATATTATGCAGGTAACCTTTATCTGGTTGACCAGAACGAATCAGCATTATATACAATTAAACTTGATAGCAACAAGTTTGAATCAGTTCCTAACTTCTCTGTGCCGGGTGGTGGAGATTTAATGACTATAGATGATAGTGGAGCAGATAGTGGAACAGTTTTTTATACTGCTAGAATAAATAGTACTGATTCAAATTTTACTACGGCTACAACCTCACAGACCTATTATAAAAAATTAGGCAGTAGTGCTCCGTGGGTGAAGTATGGTCCTAGTGATCGGAATATTAGCGATGGGATGTATGTTAAAGGTACGTTATACGGGTGTGCTGAGTCTGATTTTGTGTATACTCCATATCACCCAACTGGAGTTGATGATAATTTTAGCTGGAAAGTATATACTAGTGCTGCAACGCCTGGTTATTTCTCATGTGATTACATGGCATCAGATGGTAATAACCTGTATTATGTCGAAGGTAAGTGGGCTAGCAATGAGAAATTCTATAATAATTTTGTAAATATTCTAAAAACAAACTAACCTCTTTAAAGAGTTAATTAGTGGCTCGTATTTTTTTGCGAGTCGCTAATTGGTAGAGGATAAGAATTAATTTGAATTATTCCTTAGCATGGATATAGATAATCTTTGTAGTAATTTTCCTGAAGTAATAGGGATTATTAAGTATTGGTTGATATTTAACTAAGCTATTGGAAGGGCAATGATCATTTCACAGGAGGTCTATAGATATTTATGAATGAATTAGCGATAGTCGGAAATCAAAGTTCTAATAGGATAAATGGACTTGATACTCTCCGCGGTATTGCGATTATTTTGGTGATGATTTTTCATTATAAATTTTTTGTATCACATGAAAATAATTTTGGATTTCTTAGTACGATTGGGTGGATTGGGGTTGATTTATTTTTTGTGCTGAGCGGCTATTTAATTAGCCGTCAAGTTTTTAGGGATAGCATATATGGTAAATTTAGCTTTAAGGTATTTTACTTAAAGCGGGCGCTTAAGATATTGCCTTGCTATTATTTAGTCTTGCTATTATATTTTACGTTATCTGGATTTCCAGAGTCACCACTCAAGCTTTCATGGTGGCAATATGTATTCTTTTTTCAGAATTTTGATTTGCCAATCAGTGGTTTTTCACAATCGTGGTCATTATGTGTAGAAGAACATTTTTATTTGTTTTTTCCAATTGTCATTTATTTATTTAGAGACAGGGTAAAAACGCTGTTGATTACTTTTGCGGTAATTGCTATTATTGGCTTGGTACTGCGGGGTATGGTTTGGCAGCATTTATATAATTCAAATAATTTGGATTTATACACCAAGATTATTTATTACCCTACGTATTTTCGCTTGGATGGTCTTATTTGTGGAATAACTATAGCTATTTTAGAATATTTTTATTCTAGTTTATATTTAAAAATACTAAGGTATTCAAATGCTTTATTGTTCAGCGGTATTTTCTTTTTAGTTGCTTTGGGTTCAATTATTAGTGCTAGAACTGGATTTGGAACTGCGACTATTGGTTATCCCGGAATTTCAATTGCATTTGCTTTAATTCTAATCTCTTCGCTCAGCAGTAAATCAATACTTAACAAAATGATGATACCGGGTATTTCTAAAATAGCTCAATGGTCTTTTGGTATTTATTTGGTGCAAAAGCCTGTTAGTGTGTTATTAGCAAAGTATTTTACAAGTTTAGGCTTTGATAATAATTCATACTTAATAATCTCTATAAGTTTTATGGCTCAATTTTTTGCTGGTGGTATATTACATTATACCGTCGAATACTATGCGCTATATCTACGAGAGATTATCCTTGCAGAGTGGCGGGGCGAACGAAATGGTATCATTCTCTCACCATGTAAAAAATAACTCTATATGTTCGTAGTTGATACTAAATTTGTAATGTTGCTAATTGTAACGTTGGTTTTCTTCGGTAGTGTTATTCCTTTATGGTTATGCTTGTTGTTGGAGTTTGTACTTGTGTTAATTGACTGATGTGTAATATTTTATTCAAATTTGTATGTTTGTCAATAGATGCTTTTATCTATTGTGAACATTGGTTCTTATTTGTTACCATAGCTTACTTAGCAGATCGATGAGTCAAATATAACTTATGATTTGCTGTCAGATAGTTATGATTGAAATAGTTGTTTTGGGATTAGCTATCTGGTTAAGCTTACCAGTAGTGATAAGACTAGTTTTATTTAAAGGGGATTTAAAATGAAAAGAATTTCAAGGTTTAAACGATTAGTGTTGTTGCTTGCTGCAGCAGTAACTTATACCTCATCATATGCCTTAGATGGATCAACGTGGAAGGTTATGATTATAAAAAATGATCTGGGTCATTCCGTCAAATTAAATACTTTTTTGGTTTCACGCGGTACTTTTATTCTTGCCAAGCTTGATAATGGTGTGGTGGTGAATAATAACTGGAATTTTGTAGAGCTAAATCCTCAATCAGAGATCATAATTCCAGCTAATTCGTCAATAGACAGTAAGACTCCGGGTAATCAGTTGAATTTTACTTTAAACAGCATGACTAATGAGGACTTGCGAAATAGAGGCTATAATACTCTGGTATTTGTAGCGCAAAATTATAATGAGTGGATGACAGATCGTTATGCTAATCTGATCATTAATGCAGGTTTGGGTGTACCAGAGGTTCGTTATGGTTATACAGGATACTTTGATAGTGCTGCATCAGGGAAAGCAAGTGGTGACGGTAAAGAACTTAGCCTTAGTAATGAGCTAATTAATTATACCTACTTTCTTGGCTATACCCGTGTTTCAGATGTCGAAGTAGTACCTAGGGCTTCTGGGCGAGCTATAAAAGGCGTGGGTGGGGTATTCAGTAGAGTGCCCGAGATTCTTTATGATTCTTCTAGTAATAACCATTTAGATGTACCCGCATATAATGAAATTTCAATTGCAAAAGATGTTTGTGCTAACCAAAGTACAATTGGCAATTATTTGGATTGTTTTAAAGATACAAATAATTAGAAAATGAAATTCCCTATAATTAAAAGGATATCTAAAATGAAATCACCTATTAAAATTAAAAGTCAAGCCACAACTAATCAACGATATTTATTTTCTAAGTTAACAGTCACATCATTAATATTGCTTGCCCTCTCTGGATGTAATGATGGTGGTGTGAAAAATACCACTTCAACGCAACAAGATAATTTGCGTACAATGTTTAATCAACGTAATGCGATTATTCTGAAGGCAATAAAAGAAGGTAAAGCTATCTCCCTGCCTTCAGAGTTAAAGACACCTCTGGAAATAGAAGTCTCAAGTTGGGGAGCAAATGGTAGCCTACTTGGTAAACCAGGCCTTAACTCAAGTAATGCAGTGCTTTCTAGTGCTTCATGCCTTATTCCTTATGGTAATATGTTTGCTCCAGAAAACTACTCTAGATCAGATAAAATTCCTGACACGCTCACGATAACAAGTGATAGTACTTCTAAATCGGTGTCTCAAACTATGGCAGTTTCGGCAGCTTTGTCGGGTGGTTATTCATTATTTTCAGCAAGCGCAAGTGCGAGTTATAATAGCGATTCTTTATTCAACGAGGATGAAATCGGATTTGAGTTTGTTGCATCTGCGGGAGGCTTACATCAATTAATTAGTTCAAATCATGGAAAAGATTATCCCACTTTTTTTAACTCAATTTATCTAACCAATGGTAACCTAAATCCTAGCTTCTATAACAACTGTGGCGATTCATTTGTCAATTCTGAACAATATATGGCACAGGTAAAAGGGCTTGTGACCATTAAGCTATCAAATTCAGCAGAAGCGTCAGAGTTTGGTGCAACGCTTGATGCATCTTATGGCTCGTTTGCTAGTTTGTCTGCTGAGATTAAGTCTGCAGAGGAAGCAACTAATCAGAAAGCAACTATTCAGGTTCACGTTTCTCAAATTGGTGGTGATCCTGGAGCTTTAACTAGTGCAGTAGACAGTACTGTAGTAACTTGTAGTGTAGACGATTTTACAAGTTGTCAGAATGTAATGAATAAATTAATCGATTATAGTAAAACACTACCTAACCAAATTACAGATTCTACGACTAAGGCAATTTTACCTAATAAAGTAGCATACCTTAATCCTTCTTTGGCAACTTATGAGGGTATCGTTGGTAAAATTAACGAATCAGGTACCGCCCCAGAGGGTAAGGCGGCAATTGAGAAATTGCAAAATTTATATCTGAATACGGTTAAATTGTATGCTACATTAAAGGGTAGTTTGAATGGTTTATCTAACGCAGCAAATACAAACATTACAAATGATCTGCTGTATCAACTTGAACTTCGTGAGGAATACATATCTTCCCAATCATCTTTATGCTATATTGATACTGAACAATGTGCTAAAACCATCTTACCTTTAATAATCCAAAACATTAACAAAAACTTTCCAATTAATCTAGAAGAGTTAGATTTTTACTCCAAAGTTTACACAGCCAAGAATTTTTTAAATCTGAATAGTAAATTTGGCGGTGCTACGGCTGAATCCCAAATCAGCGTTAAGCTTTTCCCAAATGATAAATTTACCAAAGATGGTAAGACTATGTTTTCATACTCAAATGGTGAAATAGCTAGCAAGGCAGCAAAGTGTAGTTCGGCGATTTGTCAAGCAGGTGGGCTCAGTATTATTGTATATCCTTATGCATCTAATGGTGTTGAGTACTATGATCTTACATTTGAAGAGATTAGCGCGTTGAAGTATCATTGTGAGAATAAGCTCTCTGATAGTACAATGCTATCTTGTCACGGCTATAATCGTTCTATTGATAAGCAACAGGAAAGTGGTAATTATAAATGGGAAGATACAATAACGGCTAACTATATCGCGAATTATAGCAAGGCTAAACTTGAGCAAATTGCAAATCCAAGATAGAAATAAATAATAAGCTACAGCTGGTGGTTAATAGTAGTTTACCAGCTGGATTTGCTTATAATAACCTTGTTTTACATTGCTAATAGCCTGGCAAATAATAAACATTTCATAGATGGAATATTCAAGATGAGAAAATTATTAAGTAAATTTACTTTGGTTGTACCTGGATTATTTCTACTTGGTTTATGTGGCTGTGGCGGTGGAGGTACTAGCAATGCTAGTACTACGTCACCGAGTTTACATGTATCGCAGAATATTCCCAACTTGTACCTAAATCAGAACTGGGAATTAAAGATAAGTAGCAATGATAAGCTGTCTGAACCAATTGAGGTTACTGTACAAAGTGAGTATGGAGTCTTGGTAGAACCATCTAAAGTAATTTTATCACCTGAGAGTCCCGTCGCAACGGTTGATGTTAGTGGTTACGTAATTTGTGTTAGTTGCAAAATTTCTGCAACTTCAGATAACTATACTGCCGGATATTCGAATAATTTTGACGTCAAGTCTGGTCAACTTCCTGATTATGGCGGACTAACCGATCTGGAGGTAGCAACTGGATCATATAAGATTTATGCTGCTTCAACTTTGGGGCATATTTACAGAGCTCAGATTGATCCGCTGACTGAAAGCTCAACTGCATGGGAGCAAATTTCTACGCTAATTCCAGATTCATCATCAATACTCGATATGGATTATGATCGCTTAACTAAGAATGTATATGCCATAACCAGCAGTGGTAATGCCTATCTGTCAGTTGGAGGAACGAGCGACTGGGGTCAGCTGGGTGGAGCAGTTTTACCCGGTAATTCTGTTCCATATGGATCACAGATTGATGAGTCTGGTAATTTATTTGTTGCAACTAATAGCGGTTTTATTTATGCAACTAGCCTCAGTGGTAGTTGGCAAGAAATAGGTAAAGGTAAATTACCTGATGGTGGTGTAGTAACTACTGAGTATGGTATTTATCTAGTTTCTGTTAGCGATGATGCTGAGAGTATTTTTGTTGGCTCTTCAAAGGGCAATGTTTATGTAGCAAATGTTAATCCTGATAATTTAGTTTCGGAGTCATGGGTTCATGTCGGTAATTCTGGTATAACGGATGAAATTACTGCTATCAGTGTTGACTCAACCACTAATCCAGAATCTGGCAGTATTTATGCAGGAACTAATCGTGGATCAATTTATTATTCATTGGGAATAAGTGGTAACTGGAGTAAATTGGGTAACGACCTTGGTGGAAATACAAGCATGATTGTAATTGATCAAGCCACAAGTGATGTTTACACACTAATGCAATATGGTGCGGCAACTTTTTCAGCATATTACTCCTTAGCTCCAGCATTTGAAAGTTGGACTAATTTTGGAAATATACTTCCTGAGTCAATGTCTGATGGCTGTACCGTAAAAAAAATTGTTACGTCTTTTCCTGGTGCAACGCTTCAGTTTGCTGGAACAAATTGTGGTAATGTTTATTTCTCAACATCAGGGTTTACAAATTGGAAACCGGTTGGTCTTCCAGAATAATAGTACTTAATAAAATTTAATTTTCCCTCTCTTGGCACCTATAAATTATGATTTATAGGTGTTTTTTTTATTTGTATAAGTAGTCTAATGGTAATACCCCCTAAAAAAGTGCTATTGATAAGTAGAGAGATTTACAATATCGACTAACACAATACCAAGAGAGGTATTAAAAATGAAGAACTCAAAGTTTACCGAATCACAAATAATCAATATTCTAAAATTAGCAGAAAGTGGTATGCCAATCACGGAAGTCTGTCGTAGCAATGGGATAAGCAGTGCAACATTTTATAAATGGCGCTCTAAATATGGCGGTATGGATGCTTCAATGTTATCCAAAGTAAAACAACTTGAGGCAGAGAATAACAGATTAAAGCGGATGTATGCTGAATTACAGATGGATCACGATGTCCTAAAAGAAGCTATGACAAAAAAGTGGTAAAGCCATCGCAGCGT
>RXJX01000026.1 GCA_003963245.1 Neisseriaceae bacterium | reverse complement strand
ACTGTAACATTTTATCAATTCCACGATGATAAATCATTTTGCTGTTTATAAAACTTGAAATTACCAGTGTTGCTGCAATGATTAAATTAGTATAACCAAACTGTTCTGGTGAAAGACCGACTTTAACTTGCAAAATATAAGGTGAGATTGTAACGTAAGCAAACATCGAACATAAGGCAAATGCAGTTATCGAATTATAACGAAAAAACACACCATTAGTTAAAACTTCTTTATAATCAATAAACATATATTTCAGCGGACGTTCCAGCTTGTCATGATTAGTTTCAGGTAAGGTTTTAATGGTATAGACTAAAAAGATCGAAATATATATTAACAAGAATACAAAGCTTATTCGCCAATAAAAATAGTGTTCGATATAACCGCCAATTACTGGCGCAATTGATGCAGCTATCGGAATCACAATACCCAAAACAGCGCCAAAGCGAGCCATCTCTTGTTTATCCGGGCAAACATCTTTGGTTACAGCACGCATGGTTGAGCCAACTCCGACCAGTGCAACTCCCTGGATAAAGCGAGCTGCAAATAATATGTCTAAACTAGTTGCTAACATCGCGATTAAACTACCAATTGCCGCAATTACCAAACTCCATAAAATTACAGGTCTGCGACCAATCCGATCTGAAATTGGACCAAAAAAAAGAGCACCTAAGCTAAATCCGACGGTATAAAAGAAAATGGTATATTGAATCATACTAATGCTGGTATGGAAATAGCTCGCCATCGCTGGCATAGAAGGAAGATAAATATCAGTAGACATTTGTGGTAGCGCCCAAACTAGTATGATTACTAATTTAAAGCTAAGAGGTATTTGTTTCATTTTTGTTATTGCTTTTTGTAGGTTTATTACGAAGAGGGGTAATTTTACCACGTAACTTGTTGATAATGGCGATGAACATTTAGGAAATTGTAAAATTGGGTTTTGGTATCCTACTGGTTAAACGATATAAGGTTATATAAAAAATATAGTATAATTCCAGATTATTCAAAATTTTTAGTAAATGTCAGGTTTATTATGCATGTTTTCTTTGAGCAGCATCAGCTGTTTCTGTATGGGTTTTTAATTTCAATGGGTTTTTTGGCAGGTTTTATTGATGCCATTGCTGGCGGTGGTGGATTAATTAGTGTTCCTGCGCTTACACTTACCGGAATGCCAATTCCACTGGTGTTAGGCACAAATAAATTGCAAAGTAGTATTGGAACAAGTATCGCCGTTTATAAATATTACAAAGACGGACTGATAAATTTTCGTACGGTTTATCGTGGCTTGGTAATGGGGTTTCTGGGTGCCTTTGCCGGGGCTATGTTAGCCAATCATATGTCTAGTGAGTTTATGCGTTATATCGTACCTTTCTTAATGTTGGCTGTATTTATTTTTAATCTTTTTAATAAGTCATTAGGTGTAAAAGAAGGTAAAAAAAGAATGGGGGAATTAGCATTCTTTTCAATTTTTGGTTTTATCTGGGGCTTTTATGATGCTTTTTTTGGACCTGGGGTTGGTAATTTTTGGATAATCTCAATTGTGTTTTTTTTGGGATACACTTTTTTAAATGCTTCCGGTTATGCTAAGGTTCTAAATTTAAAAAGTAATTTATTTTCACTGGCGATTTTTTTATATTATGGTAAAGTACATTTTATAATCGGCTTATTAATGGCTTGTGGATCTTTATGCGGTGGCTATTTGGGTGCTAAAATGGTTATTTTAAGAGGCTCAAAATTGGTTCGACCGTTTTTTATGCTTATTGTTGGAATTAATATTGTAGTACTATTTTATCAAATGATTTTTAGTAGTGGCGCGAGTTTAGGTTAGTTTACCGGAAAAAGGATGTAATGATGAGAAATTATAAAATTAAAATGTTAGTAATGAGTGCAATTTTTTCTGCTTCACCATTATTTACATATGCTGCAGAGAGTAGTTTAAAAGAACGTAATATTGTAACGACCGGACATGCACAGGTTTTTATTCCTGAGACGGTAGCAACCACACAATTAGCCATTAATGAAACAGGTAAAAATGCTGATGATATTCAGAAAAATGTTCGGATTAAAGCTGATAAATTAGTTAAAGCCCTTAAAGCTGCACAACTAGCAACGAGTATTGAAACAATTTCTTTTAGTGTTAATCCTCAATGGTCATATCCCAATGGTGCTGCTAAGCTAGATGGCTATTCAGCCAACTATAGTCTTCAGGTTAAATCTTCACTAACCGATGCAGGTAAAATTATTGATTTAGCGATGGATAATGGGGCAACTACAGTTAATGGACCAAGCTTATCTGCTAGTGAGAAAGAGCGAAGTGCCGCCGAATTAGAAGCGGTTAAACTTGCCACTATTGATGCCAGAAAGCAAGCAGAAGCAAGTCTTGCTGCACTTGGTTTACATTCAACTCAAATAAAGCAAATTACTGTAGTTAGCGTAGGTAGCCATAACCAGCCACAGCCACGCTATGCAATGAATGTGGCTAAATTTGACGCCCAATCTGCTCCAACCACCCCGATTGAGGGTGGTAAAGAAGGGATTAATGCAGAAGTTAATTTAACAATTGGCTATTAATTAATCCCAGTTGATAGTTTCAACTACATGATTTTGATTGGTGTAGATACAAACATCACCAGCAATTTCTAGTGATTTTTTTACAATTTGTTCTGCGCTTAAGTGCTCAGTATTATCTGTGAGTGCTTTTGCTGCAGAATAAGCATATGACCCACCAGAACCAATTGCTGCGATATTGTATTCTGGTTCTAGCACATCGCCAGTACCCGTAATAATCAGGCTATGCTCTTTATCAGCAACGATTAACATTGCTTCCAGTTTTTGTAACATCCGATCGGTACGCCATTCTTTAGCTAGCTCAACAGCAGAACGCATTAGCGCGCCATTATGCATTTCTAATTTAGCTTCAAAGCGTTCAAAGAGAGTGAATGCATCGGCAGTTGCTCCGGCAAAACCTGCAATTACCTGACCTTTATAAAGACGACGAATTTTACGTGCGGTTGATTTAATTACCACGTGTCCTAGAGTTACCTGACCATCACCACCTACTGCTACTTGATTACCTTTACGTACTGCTACAATGGTTGTACCGTGAAATTGTTCCATATTGATTCCTTTTGATTCGCGAAATGCTAAGTGATTATAGCCTAATTATGCTAAAATATAAGCCCTAAATCTATTTATTCAATAGTTATTTTGTAATTTAAGGAAAATAAATGTTAAAAATTACTTTGCCGGATGGTTCCGTACGCGAATTTGAAAGCGCGGTGACTGTCCTTGATGTTGCCAAAAACATCAGTTCAAGTTTAGCCAAAGTTACTTTGGCTGGAGTAGTTAATGCCAATTTAGTCGATGCATCACATACAATTACCACTGATTCAACATTGCGCTTAATTACCGATAA
The DNA here is from genome assembly GCA_003963245.1 of Neisseriaceae bacterium. Classification (GTDB taxonomy): domain Bacteria; phylum Pseudomonadota; class Gammaproteobacteria; order Burkholderiales; family UBA11063; genus Aquella. Next base: position 2,492 of record RXJX01000026.1, on the reverse strand, counting down.
AGATCCTGAAGGTTTAGAAGTAATTCGTCATTCTACCGCACACTTATTAGCTCAGGCTGTGAAGCAACTTTATCCCTCTGCTCAAGTTACGATTGGTCCGGTAATTGAAAATGGTTTTTATTATGACTTTAGTTTTGAGCGTCCATTCACACCTGAAGATCTAGTAGCGATTGAGAAGAAAATGGCGCATTTGGTTGATCAGAATATCGCTGTTGAACGGGTAGAGATGCCACGTGAAGAAGCTATTCGTTTTTTTGATTCGCTAGGTGAAAAATACAAGGTTGAAATTATCAGCGCGATTCCTGAAGGACAAACTATTTCTTTGTATCGTCAGGGTGATTTCATTGATTTATGTCGCGGACCACATGTACCAAGCACAAGCAAGTTAAAATCTTTCAAACTAATGAAAGTAGCGGGTGCCTACTGGCGCGGTAATTCAGATAATGAGATGTTACAGCGTATCTATGGTACTGCTTGGCGAAATAAAGATGAACTCAAAGATTATTTGTTTATGCTTGAAGAAGCCGAGAAACGCGACCATCGTAAGATTGGTAAACAGCTTGATTTATTCCATTTACAGGACGAAGCGCCAGGAATGGTATTTTGGCATCCTAAGGGCTGGGCGATCTGGCAGGTGATTGAGCAATATATGCGCAAAGAGCTTGACGCTGATGGTTATCATGAGATTAAGACTCCACAAATTGTTGATCGTAGCTTATGGGAGAAATCAGGGCACTGGGATATGTATGGTGAACTAATGTTTTCAACTCACTCGGAAAATCGTGATTATGCGGTTAAGCCGATGAATTGTCCATGTCATATTCAAGTATTCAATCAAGGTTTGAAATCTTATCGTGATTTGCCTATTCGTTTGGCAGAGTTTGGCTCATGTCATCGTAATGAACCATCTGGTTCATTACATGGAATTATGCGCGTGCGTAATTTTGTTCAGGATGATGCTCACATTTTTTGTACTGAAGAACAAATGGAATCAGAGTCAATTAAATTTATTGACTTAGTTTATCGTGTTTATCAACGTTTTGGCTTTGATAAAGTTGAAGTTAAATTATCAACTCGTCCTGAAAAACGGGTTGGAGATGATAATCTGTGGGATGCTGCTGAACAAGCCTTGGCTGCTGCATTAAATAATAAAGGTCTAGCGTTTACTTTGCAGCCTGGTGAAGGGGCTTTTTACGGTCCTAAGATTGAGTTTGCGCTAAAAGATTGCTTGGGACGTGAATGGCAATGCGGTACTTTGCAATTAGATTTTAATTTACCAACTCGCTTGGGTGCAGCTTATGTCGCTGAAGATGGAAGCAAAAAAACTCCGGTGATGTTACATCGTGCGGCACTGGGATCTTTAGAGCGTTTTATCGGAGTATTGATTGAGCATCATGCTGGTAATCTACCATTCTGGTTAGCACCTGTACAAGCAGTGGTACTTAATATCTCTGAGAAACAAGCTGACTACGCGGCTTCAGTTTTAGCTAAGCTAAAAGAACAAGGGATTCGCGCTGAAATTGATTTATCCAATGAAAAAGTTGGCTATAAAATTCGTCAGCACTCAATGCAAAAAATTCCATATTTGCTAGTTGTAGGTGATAGCGAAGTTGAAAATCAACAAGTGACAGTTCGTAAGCAAGATGGTTCAGATCTTGGTGCAATGAGTATTGCAGATTTCTTGGCTATTTGTAATACTTAAATTAGCATATAAGGTAAGTGATAAAATAGGAGGTTAATAAACCTCCTATTTTATTTTGCGTTATTAGCGAGGAGCTTTTCGCAGCCATCTAACATAATATTGATACCAAACTCAAACATTTCATCATGTTCTTTTTCTGTTAATGATTTATAAAATTGTTGATTTAGTTCAAACTCTGGCTTGATATTTTCTGGTAAACGAGGGTACTCACGAGCAGCAAGAATGCTGTTGGTTTCAAATGTTACGTTACCAATGACAAAGATACGTAAATTTCTACCAATATAGCCCGCTTGTTTTAATGTGAAACCAAATGACATCATTTTATTTAAAAAATGCTCAAAGGTCTGACGGGAATCATCTGAATTGAATTGATAGGATGCAAACAATTCAAAGAGCCAAGTTTTAGTTTTAAATGCATTGCGCATATTGCGCATGATCTCAGATAAAAACTCGCGCCAATCAGGGTTATTTGGTGTGAAAGCATCAGCTAATTTATGTGCTTTAAACGTATAATCCTGCAGCAGGGTAATTAAATCTGCTTTATTTTTAATATGGACGTATAATGACGGTGCTTTAATATTTAATTTGGTCGCCAAATTACGCATGCTGAGTTTTGCCATCCCACCTTCTTTAACAAGGTGCAAAGCTTCACGGCAAATTAATTCCTTTGTGATATTTTTAGCCACAAGATCCTATAATGTGCCCTGAAATTTCATCCATCTTTATAGAAATAATTTTGTATAATCTTAATTATTTTGTGAGGAGCGTTCATGGTAAAAAGAACAAGTTA
>RXJX01000037.1:9864-70699 GCA_003963245.1 Neisseriaceae bacterium | reverse complement strand
ATATAACTTTATTGCTCTGTCTCTTAGGTCTTGGGAATATGCGTTCATTCTTAAACTCTTAAAGTGAAAAGCTTACTATACAGCAAAGGTACTTTATTTATAGGCTAACTATATAATCATGGCATTAACTATTTAAGGTGATAATTTATGCGAATTTCTTTCTATTTAAGATTTATTTGTGGTCTTATTTTGACTTTCACAAGCTTAAGCAAGGTCTTTGCTGACTCAAACAATAAAGATGTCTTAGTCTTGATTGATTCTAGTGGTGGTAATACATATAAGCTAGCAGAATCAATCAAAGCAGGGATAGAAAACAAAGGGCTTCATGCAGTAATTAAAAAGTAGCAAATCAGGAACACACAACTAATGATCTTGATAAAATCCCCGTTGCCTCAGCCAATGAGTTAGTAAAATATCGTGGAATCGCTTTTGGTTCTCCGATATACTTTGGTAATATCAGCACTAATATGTCAGCATTTATGACCCAAACATTGGTAATTTGGAAAAATCAAGAGCTAGCGAATATTCCAGCAACGGTGTTTATGTCAGGCTGTAGTGGCAGCGGCAATGAAACTTCAATTACTTCATTTTGGAATATTTTAGCCAGCCACGGGATGACAATTATTACCTTAGGCAATCCTAGTATCGACGGAGTTAATAAAGCTATTCCTCAAGGTAATACGCCATATGGAACTACAACTCGTTCATGCTTACCCGGTGATAACCGTCCGTCCAAAGATGAACTTAAGTATGCTTATTTTCAGGGACAAAAATTTGCTAATGCAATCACTCATACTAATCTTGATCAAAAAATCTCAATCCCTGTAACGAGTGAAAAAACCACCACTAATACGGTTGAAACTAAATTACAAAAGCTAGGTCTTACTCTGCCAACCGCACCTCAGCCAGTGGGTAAATACGTTCCATTTAAAAGAGTTGGTAACTTAGTTTATATCAATCAGGTAGCACTTAAAGATGGCAAAATTCTTTACCCTGGTACAATTAAGAGCAATGTTACTCAAGAGCAAGCTAAGCAGGCAACCAAGCAAACTATGCTCAATGTCTTAGCGGTTTTAAAAGTTGCAGCAGGTGGTAATTTAGATAATGTTAAGCAAGTGGTTCAATTATCAGGAACTTTCAATACATTGCCCAACTTTACCAACCATGCGGGACTAATGAATTCAGCTTCCAATTTGGTTGTAGATATTTTTGGCGATAAAGGCGTTCACACCCGAGGAACTTTTGGCGCAAGTTCATTACCGCTTAATTCTCCAGTAGAAATCCAAGCTATCTTTGAACTAAATTAATACGCTATCTTAGATGAAAAAGGCTATAGAAATTTAATTCTACAGCCTTTTTGACAATTTCCAAGCAATTATAGCTAATTACGTCTAATCGCACTAACTCTAAACATTATAGCCAAGTGTTAGAATGATGAACCCTCAGTTTTTAAAAACTCAAGCTCTTCCAAAGTTGATTCTCTTCCTAGAATAGCATTCCGGTGTGGGTAACGACCGAAGCGATCGATAATAACTTTATGCTTGAATTCAAAATCAAGATTGTCACTCATCCCTTCTTGCTGATAAAGTTTCACTGCTTCTTGGTGAATCAGCGCTGATTCGCTATGCATAAATGGCAAATAGATAAACCCACGCATAATCGGCGTTAATTCCTGATCAAACTTTTGCAAAATAGCATTTTGTGCCAGCACCAATGCGATCGGATCATAGGCAAATGATTGGGGCATATTCCGATAGATATTACGCGAAAATTGGTCGATCACAATTATTTCCGCCAATGCACCAAGTGCACTGTTCCGCCAAGACCATAGTTCACCCCTAATCGCAGCATTATGTAATTGCCCAAAACGCTGATGAATCAGATTATCAAACTCCTGATCCTTTACCCACCATTGCTTGGGAGTAATCTCCTCAAACCAGAGGCTGATTACTTCCTGATAGCTGTGTGATATATTTTCCATTTACTTTTCCTTTGCTTATTGTTTATTAAACTTTACCGTACTGTATAAACCCATTCTAAATGCACTATTAACAAAAACGCTACCAGATTTACTGATAGCGTTTTAATAAAATCAAAGTACGATTATTTACTCTTCCACAACTGGGTTCTGATTATGTTTAGCTCGGTGATAAGCCAAACCAGTACCAGCAGGAATCAAGCGACCCATAATTACGTTTTCTTTCAGACCACGTAAGTAATCGACACGACCAGCAACCGCAGATTCAGTCAAGACACGTGTAGTTTCTTGGAATGATGCCGCAGAAATAAATGAATCGGTATTCAATGATGCACGAGTAATACCAAGAAGAATATTTTTGTATTCCACTGGTTCTTTACCTTCAGCAATCAAGCGATCATTTTCATCTAACAATGCCGAACGTTCAACTTGCTCACCTTCAAGGTAGATATTGCTATCACCCGGGTTAACAATCACAACGCGACGTAGCATTTGACGAACAACTGTTTCGATATGTTTATCACTGATTTTCACACCTTGCAAGCGATATACTTCCTGTACTTCATGCGCAATGTATTTAGATAATTCTTCAATACCTTTCATTTCCAGCAATTCATGTGGATCAACTGGTCCATCAACAATCACTTGACCGCGTTCTACATACTCACCATCATTTACCAGAATGTGTTTATCTTTAGGAATTGACAAATCAACTTCTTCGCCTTGAACTGAGATGATCTTAACTTTATGTTTACCTTTAGTCTCTTTTAAGAAGCTAATTGTACCTGATAATGGAGCCAACATACCTGCAGCTTTAGGAACACGCGCTTCAAACAATTCAGCAACCCGTGGTAAACCACCAGTAATATCACGTGTTTTAAGCGATTCTTGTGGTTTTTTAGCCAGTACATCACCAGCACTAACCGTTTGACCATCGCGCACTGCAATAATATCGCCAATCTGGAATGAAATAATAACCGGAGCATCCGTACCAAAGATTTTAACTTCTTTACCATTTTCATCAAATAGACGCGCTATTGGGCGTAAGTTTTTATCTTTAGCTTTAGCACCTTTTACTTTTGCCGGATCAATTACTTTAAGTGCAGTCAAACCAGTTATATCATCAGTTTCTTTAACAACCGTCAAACCTTCTTCAACGTTTTCAAGCATAATTACACCACTATGCTCAGAAATTACCGGACGTGCATGTGGATCCCAGCTAGCCAGCTTCATACCAGCTTCAATTTTAGTATCCGGTGCTACGGCTAAGATTGAACCATATGGAATCTTATGTTGTTCACGTTCGCGATGATGTTGATCCAAAATTACTAACTCTGCAGAGCGCGACACAATAACTTTCTCACCATTCGGTTTAGTTACATAACGTAAATCTTTGTAACCAACTACCCCTGATGATTTAGCTTCAACTTGGCTAACTGCTGCCGCACGTGATGCTGCACCCCCGATGTGGAATGTACGCATGGTTAACTGAGTACCCGGCTCACCAATTGACTGTGCTGCCACAATTCCCACTGCTTCACCGATATTAACCATATAACCACGAGCCAAATCACGTCCGTAACATTTAGCACATAAACCATAGCGAGTTTCGCAAGTTAATGGCGTACGAACTTTGACTTCATCGATATTAGTTTTTTCAATGGTATCAACCATCTCTTCATCAACTAATTTACCAGCTTCAATTACTACTTTCTGGGTATCAGGATCAACTACATCTTCAGCAATTACGCGACCTAAAATACGATCTTTTAGCGACTCAATTACATCACCGCCTTGGATAATTGAACGCATAACCACACCATTGGTAGTTCCGCAATCATCTTCAATAATCACTAAGTCTTGCGTTACATCCACCAAACGACGAGTCAAATAACCCGAGTTAGCTGTTTTTAACGCAGTATCCGATAAACCTTTACGCGCACCATGGGTTGAAATAAAGTACTGAGATACCGTCAAACCTTCACGGAAATTGGCAGTAATTGGCGTCTCCATAATTTCACCTGATGGTTTAGCCATCAAACCACGCATACCCGATAATTGCTTAATCTGCGCAATAGATCCACGGGCACCAGAGTCTGCCATCATGTAGATTGAGTTAAACGAATCTTGTTCTACCTTATTACCATCTTTATCCAAAACAGTTTCTTTAGATAACTCACTCATCAGTGTTTTGGCAATATCATCACCGCAACGACCCCAAATATCAATAACTTTATTATAACGCTCACCTTGGGTTACCAGACCTTCATTATACTGAGCAGTTATTGCATCAACTTCAGCTTGTGCTTTTTCAACTTTAGTATATTTAGCTTGTGGTACATGCATATCGTTCACGCATACTGAGATACCGCCACGAGTTGAGTATTGGAAGCCAGTATACATTAATCTATCAGCCAAAATCACCGTATCTTTAATTCCACATTTACGGAATGATACGTTGATTAATTTTGCCACTTCTTTTTTCTTAAGTGGTTTGTTAATTAATTCAAAATCCAAACCTTTAGGTAAAATCTGCGCCAAAATTGCACGACCTACCGTTGTAGTACGACGGACAGTATGGCTGGTAAATTCGCCGTTGCCATCTTTATACCATTCTTCAAGACGAACAGTCACAATCGCATGTAAACCAACTTGTCCAGTTTGATAAGCACGCTCTAACTCTTTGAAGTTAGCAAAAATTGCGCCTTCACCTTTATCATTGATTTTCTCGCGAGTCATATAGTACAGACCAAGAATAATATCTTGTGACGGCACAATAATCGGCTCACCATGCGCTGGTGATAATACATTGTTGGATGCTAGCATCAAAGTACGTGCTTCCATTTGAGCCTCTAAGCTCAATGGAACGTGAACCGCCATTTGATCTCCATCGAAATCGGCATTGAATGCAGAACATACTAATGGATGCAATTGAAGGGCTTTACCTTCAACCAAAATTGGTTCAAACGCTTGAATCCCCAGTCTATGTAATGTTGGCGCACGGTTTAATAATACCGGATGCTCACGAATTACATCTTCCAAGATATCCCAAACTTGTGGATGCTCTTGTTCTACCATACGTTTAGCGTATTTGATTGATGATGCTAAACCTAAAATTTGTAATTTATGATATACAAATGGTTTAAATAATTCTAATGCCATAATTTTTGGTAAACCACATTGGTATAAACGCAATGTAGGACCTACCGTAATTACCGAACGACCAGAATAATCAACCCGTTTACCCAATAGATTTTGACGGAAACGACCAGATTTACCTTTAATCATCTCAGCTAAAGATTTTAATGGACGTTTATTCGCGCCAGTAATCACTTTACCGCGTTTACCATTATCAAATAATGAATCAACCGCTTCTTGTAGCATCCGGCGCTCATTACGTAAGATAATTTCAGGTGCACGTAATTGAATCAATTTACGTAAACGATTATTACGATTAATCACGCGGCGATACAAATCATTCAAATCTGAAGTTGCAAAGCGTCCGCCATCCAAGGCTACCAATGGGCGTAATTCAGGTGGTAATACTGGAATTGCATCCATAATCATCCACTCAGGTTTCATTTCTGAACGTTTGAAGCCTTCTAATACTTTTAGACGTTTAGCCAATTTTTTCAAATTGGTTTCAGATTTAGTAGTTGCCATGTCTTCTTTGATGGTGACAACTTCATTTTCAATATCAATTGCCATTAACATCTTACGAACAGCTTCAGCACCAATACCAACATCTAATTTATCATCTTCATTATTTTCTACGATGAAATTATATTGTTCTGGAGATAAAATATCACCTTTTTTGATTGGCGTTTTACCATCTTTAGGATGCATTGGCGGATCAACCCGATCTAATACCGAAATAACCGCATATGCTTCAAAATACAATACGTGTTCAATATCGCGTAGTGGCATATCCAAAACCATACCCATCCGAGATGGAAGTGATTTTAAAAACCAGATATGTGCAACTGGTGAAGCTAATTCAATATGCCCCATCCGCTCACGGCGAACTTTAGCCAAAGTAACTTCAACACCACATTTTTCACAAATAACACCACGATGTTTAATTCGTTTATATTTACCACACAAACATTCGTAATCTTTTACTGGTCCGAAAATTCGGGCACAGAATAAGCCATCCCGCTCAGGACGTAGAGTACGATAATTAATCGTTTCCGGTTTTTTAATCTCACCATATGACCATGAACGAATTTTATCTGGCGATGCCAATCCAATACGGATATAGCCATAATGTTCATTACCGTTTTTATTACCATTAAAGAGATTGTTAAAATCAAACATCTACTTTACTCCAAAAATTTTACTGCTTATAATTCTTTGTGCTAACTTTTACGCTCAATAATTAAGAACTTATTTATAGTTAACAATAACTGCCGAAATATGAAGCAAGAGCTAGGCGCAAGGCGACGACGTGTACACGAGAAACGTACATGAGGAGCCTTGCAACAACGCTATTGCAAAATAGTACGAGCAGTTATTCTTCGAGTTCCATATCTAGGGCTAATGCTCTAACTTCTCGCGTCAACACGCGGAAAGCTTCCGGCATTTTCGCAGAAATACGGTGATCACCTTCAAGCAAGCGCTCATACATTTCCGTGCGACCTTCAACGTCATCTGATTTCACAGTTAACATTTCTTGCAGAATATATGATGCACCATACGCTTCCAGTGCCCACACCTCCATCTCACCGAAACGTTGTCCACCAAATTGAGCTTTACCGCCCAATGGTTGTTGCGTTACTAATGAGTATGGACCAGTTGAACGAGCATGGACTTTTTCATCTACCAAATGGTGTAGACGAAGCACATACATATAACCAATCGTTACTGGACGATCAAAAGCTAAGCCAGTCCGACCATCATAGAGGGTAACCTGACCTGATTCCGGTAAATCAGCAAGCTTCAGCATTTTTTTGATTTCATCTTCCTTCGCACCATCAAATACCGGAGTTGCAAATGGTACGCCATCACGTAAGTTATTAGCTAATTCAAGGAATTCTGGTTCACTTAGTGATTTAACATTTTCTGCACGACCAGATGAAGTATAAATGGTATTAACAAAATCTTTAACTTCAGCTAAATTACGTTGTTCGCGTAACATTTTGTCAATCTTATGTCCAAGACCTTTAGCAGCCAAACCTAAATGAACCTCGAGAATCTGACCGATATTCATCCGCGAAGGTACCCCAAGTGGATTAAGAACTACATCAACTGTGCGTCCATCTTCCATATACGGCATATCTTCAACTGGCAACACTTTAGATACCACCCCTTTATTACCATGACGACCAGCCATTTTATCTCCAGGCTGTAAACGACGTTTAACGGCAACAAAGACTTTAACCATTTTGATTACGCCATTTGGCAAATCAACACCTTGATAAAGCTTATCTTTTTGAACTTTAAAACGAGCATCTAATTCAGCGCGTTTCTCGTCAATTGCTTTTACTAACATAGTTAACTGATCATTGATTGCTTCGTCTTTAACTTCGATAGTTAACCAGTCACGTTTAGCTTTATAGCCATCTAAAACTTCTTGAGTAATTTTAACTTTTTTAGCTTTTAATTCTTGACCAAGCAAAGTTGGTTTAATCCGTTCTGCAGCATCTTCTTCAATAATCAACATCTGATCACGAATATCCTGACGCAAACGGTTAAGCTCAATCTCAATATTTTCTAAACCACGTTGATCATGTTTACTACCGTCACGGTTAAACACTTGAACGTCAATTACTGTACCGTTAATTCCAACTGGCACACGCAATGAAGTATCTTTAACATCCGAAGCTTTTTCACCAAAGATCGCACGAAGTAGTTTTTCTTCCGGAGTTAATTGAATTTCACCCTTAGGAGTTACTTTACCAACCAATACATCACCTGGGTTAACTTCTGCACCAATGTGGATAATACCGCTATCATCCAAACGAGCTAATTGACCTTGTGATAAATTAGGAATATCACGAGTAATCTCTTCGTCACCCTGCTTGGTTTCACGTGACACTACCGATAATTCTTCAATATGTACTGAAGTATATTTATCTGCAGCAACTAACTTCTCAGAAACTAAAATTGAATCCTCAAAGTTATAACCATTCCACGGCATGAAAGCAACTAAGATATTTTGCCCAACGGCTAATTCACCCAAATCAGTTGCAGAACCATCAGCCAATACATCTTCAGCAGCAACTACATCACCAGCTTTTACAATTGGTTTTTGATTCAAGCAGGTATTTTGATTTGAACGTTGATATTTAATCAGATTGTAAATATCTACTCCAAGATCATTACCGATAATTTCGCTCTCGTTTACTTTGATAATAATCCGATTACCGTCAACATAGTCAACTACACCACCACGTTTAGCCGTGATAAGCGTACCAGAATCAATTGCAGCAACTCGTTCCATGCCTGTTCCAACTAATGGTTTATCGGCACGAACACAAGGCACACCTTGACGTTGCATGTTTGAACCCATCAATGCACGATTGGCATCATCATGCTCTAGGAATGGAATCAACGAAGCTGCAACCGATACCACTTGATTGGTTGCCACATCCATATAGTCGATATCTTCACGTGGAACTAGTGTCGTTTCACCTTTCTTACGAGCAAAGACTAATTCATCAGCAAAGCTACCATCGTCATTTAAGCGTGCATTAGCTTGGGCAATAATAATTTTATCTTCATCAATTGCTGATAAATATTCCATTGTATCAGTAACTTTATTATCTGTTACCTTACGATATGGAGTTTCTAAGAAACCATGTTGATTTGGACGCGCATAAACTGATAACGAGTTGATCAAACCGATATTTTGTCCCTCAGGTGTCTCAATCGGACATAAACGTCCATAATGCGTCACGTGAACGTCACGTACCTCAAAACCAGCACGATCACGAGTCAAACCACCAGGACCTAGGGCTGAAATACGACGTTTATGCGTAATTTCAGATAACGGATTTGTATGATCCATAAACTGTGATAACTGACTAGTTGAGAAGAAATCTTTCAAGCTAGAAGTAATTGGTTTAGCACTAATTAATTTATTTGGCAATAAATCTTTTTCCTCAAGTGGCTGAGTTAATTTATCTTTAACTGCTTTATCAATTCTTGATAAACCAATGCGGAACTGATTCTCTACCAATTCACCCACACCACGAATTCGGCGATTACCTAAATGATCAATATCATCAATTACGCCACGACCATTACGTAACTCAATCAAAATTGCTAATGATAACAAAATATCCTGACTAGTCAATAATATTTCTGAATTATCAGGTTTATCCATTGCGCTCACTAAGCGTTTGAACCATTGAGGCGTCTTAGGATCTTTTTCATTTAAATAAGTACGTGAGTTAAATTTAAAGCGACCAACTTGTGATAAATCATAAGTTTCAGGATTAAAGAAAGTACGTACAAATACAGTATGTGCAATCTCTTCTGAATATGGTTCACCCGGGCGCATCATTTTATAAATTTGATGAATCGCTTCCGTTTGATTTTCAGCAGTTTCTTTAGATGCTTCTTCATCACGTAAAGTATCTGCTAAATATGAACCATGCTCTAAATCATTTACATATAGAGTTTTAATTTCACTGATTGAGCTAATTAATACTTGATTTACCAATTCCTCAGTAACAATTGTATTTGATTTAGCTAAAACTTCACCAGTATCCATCTCAATCAGATCAGCACCTAAAATACGACCTTCAAGGTCTTCAATTGGAACTTCTATTTCAGATAATCCAGCTTTTTCTAAATCACGAATATGTTTAGTCGTAATTTTTTTGTCTTTAGCAACAATTAATTTGCCTTCATTGTCAACGATATCAAAGCGTGAAGTTTCGCCTTTTAGACGCTCAGCAATAACTTGTTTATAAATACGTCCACGTTTAATCAAGTATGTATCTTTATCGTAAAATAAATCTACAATATCATCACGTGTATAACCAATAGCTTTTAATAATAAGCTAATTGTCATTTTACGGCGTTTATCAATCCGGAAATAAATCAAATCCTTAGCATCAAACTCTAAATCAAGCCAGCTACCACGGTAAGGAATAATCCGTGCTGAATAAAGTAGTTTATTTGCTGAATGGTTTTTACCATGATCATGTTCAAAATAAACACCAGGAGAACGATGTAACTGAGCAACTACTACACGTTCATTACCATTAATAATAAATGATGCGGTGTCAGTCATGAAGGGAATTTCACCCATATAAACTTCTTCTTCAGTACTATGCAAGATAGTTTTGAAATCAGTTTCACGATCAAAAACAGTCAAACGAATCTTGGCATGAAGTTTTCCAGCATAAGAAACGCCACGTAACAAACACTCGTGAACATCAAAAAGCGGATTATTAATGCTATAGCTGATAAAATCTAAACGAGTCGCACCATTATTGGAAATAATTGGGAAAATATCGCTAAATGCTTTTTGTAAACCGATGTTAGTGCGTTTAGCTGGTTGTATTTTATGTTGTAAAAATTCTTCGTAAGAATTTTTTTGCATTGCCAAAAGGTAAGGTACCTTTAATGAAGCCGGTTGCTTGGCAAAGCTTTTACGGATACGTTTTTTTTCTGTGAAAGAATAGCTCATATAGTAAAGCTCCGAAGACTATGGGTAAAAGAAAAGAGAACAAAAATAACTACTTAGCACAATATAAATAATTATTTTAAAACACTTTAAAGACAAATATAACTAATACGGCAAAAGAGGCAACAGTTTTGTTACCTCTCCATTTATGAATTTTTTGATTATTTTTTAATCAATTATTTCATTTCTGCAGTTGCACCAGCTTCAGTGATTTTCTTAACTAGAGCTTCAGCATCAGCTTTAGAGATGCCTTCTTTAACTGCTTTTGGCGCAGCTTCAACTAAACCTTTAGCTTCAGCAAGACCTAAACCAGTGATTTCACGAACAACTTTAATTGCTGCAACTTTATTAGCACCAGCGCCAGTTAAAATTACGTCGAATTCAGTTTTTTCTTCTGCAGCGGCAGCACCACCACCAGCAGGACCTGCAACTGCAACTGCAGCAGCAGAAACACCGAAAGTTGTTTCCATTTCTTTAACTAAATCTGACAATTCCATAACTGTCATGCTACCAATTGCTTCAATGATTTCTACTTTAGAAATAGCCATTATAGACTCCTAATAAATCTTAAAAATTAATAATATTTAACCAATGTTACTGAACTACAGCAACGTATAATTATGCAGCTTCTTGCTCTTTTTTGTCTTTAAGTGCAGACACAAGACGAACAAAGCTAGCTGGAATTTGTTGCATAACACCCATAACCATAGCCAATAATTCATCACGGCTAGGAATAGAAGCCAATTGTTTAACGCCAGCGACGTCAAGCATTTGTTCGTTATACATACCAGCAACGATTTTTACTTTATCGTTTGCTTTAGAGAAGTCACTGATAATTTTCGCTGCAGCGATTGGATCGTCTGAAACTGCATAGATCAATTGACCGACCATTTGGTCTGCCAAAGGAGCAAATTTAGTACCTTCAGTAGCTTTACGAGCCAATGTATTTTTTACTACATGTAAATAAACATTAGCTTTACGCGCTTGCGCACGAATAGCTGTCATTGACTCAACAGTTACACCCGCGTATTGTGCGATTACAACTGTTTGAGCAGTACTTAACGTTTCAGAGACCTCGGCAACAACGGCTTTTTTGTTTTGTAAGTTTAAACTCAAAGCTTAACTCCTAAACTTTACTCATTTACCTTTAAAATTAAAGATAATCAGTCTCATAATGATACAAAATGAGATTACCGAGTAATAGTGGTTTCAATTCGATTTATTGAGTCAAATTATTTAGAATAACTTTTGTCTTTTTACGAGATCGCCACTATCTGCGCAGGACTGTTTTTCAACATTTAAGTTTATGTGACACTAAGTCAAACAAACTCCCGCGGTCTATGATAATGATAAAGCAAATAAATTTGCTTTATCCCCTCTGTAAATTATAGCTGAAGCGCTATTATTTACAATAAATTGTCAGATGCAAGGCAATGATTATCATCACCAAAGCATCTCAACAACTATATTTATTTAGCAACTGAGCTTAGATCAACCTTAACGCCAATACCCATAGTGCTAGATACAGTTACACGTTTCATGTATTGACCTTTAGATGATGCTGGTTTCGCTTTTTGCAAAACATCTACTAGAGCTGCCATATTTTCTTGTAGTTTATCAGCGGCAAATGAAGCACGACCGATTGTTGAATGGATGATACCATTTTTATCTGTACGGTATTGAACCTGACCAGCTTTAGCATTCTTAACTGCTGTTGCAACATCAGCGGTAACAGTACCAACTTTAGGATTTGGCATTAAGCCACGTGGACCCAAAATTTGACCAAGAGTACCAACTACACGCATAGTATCAGGCGTAGCGATAACTAAATCAAAATTCATGATACCTTTTTTAACATCATCAGCCAATTCTTCTAGACCAACAATATCCGCACCAGCAGCTTTAGCTGCTTCTGCTTGAGGACCTTGTGCAAAAACCGCAACACGGACTGTTTTACCAGTACCATGAGGCAATACGATTGAACCACGAATCATTTGATCAGATTTGCGAGGATCAACACCTAGATTGATAGCAACATCAACTGATTCGTCAAATTTAGCTGTAGCAGCTTTTTTAACCATTTCAATCGCTTCGTTAGCTGCGAATAATTTTGTTTTATCAAAACTAGCAACTGCTTTTTGTTTTTTAGTTAGTTTAGCCATTATTTAACTCCCTCAACTTCTAAACCCATACTACGCGCAGATCCAGCGATAGTACGTACGGCAGCATCTAAATCCGCTGCTGTTAAATCAGGTTCTTTAGTTTTAGCAATCTCTTCCAATTGCGCGCGAGTAACTTTACCAACTTTATCTGCATTTGGACGAGAGCTTCCACTCTTAATCCCAGCAGCTTTTTTCAATAGAATTGAAGCCGGAGGCGTTTTTAAAATAAACGTAAAGCTTTTATCTGAATACGCTGTAATAACTACAGGCACAGGTAAACCTGGCTCCATTGAACCAGTTTTCGCATTAAATGCTTTACAGAATTCCATAATATTTAGACCACGTTGACCAAGAGCTGGACCAACTGGAGGTGATGGATTTGCTTTACCAGCACCGATTTGTAGCTTGATGAAGCCAATGACTTTTTTTGCCATCTATCGAGACCTTTAAAATGGGTAAAACGCTTGCAAAAGAGTAACTTATGCTTGCTCCCCGGTTATTTTGAATTTTTTAGCTTGAAATTATAACACAATCAACAGCATACAAGCAAATAAAAAGGCTAAAAATCAATTGTTTTCCGCCTTGCAAGTAGTAGATTTGCTACGAGTTATCGTTTAGAGATGGCTTGATTATATCCTGACATACCTGACACCCCGTTACCACCCAGCACACCAGTATACAAGTCAACCAATGGTGCATAGCTTAATCGAAATGTTGTACGATTAAAAATAGCCTTAAATAATTTTTTCATTTTAGTTCTTCCTTTTTCAATTTCACATAAACAATTGCCCTAGCTTTACATACAGCTAAGACATAATATCGGAGAAATCAAACTGGAAGAAATTACCAATTGAGCCAAGAATTAGCTCAATAAGTGATGTCTTAAAGTATTGTGATTTCACCTAACGGCGTTATTTTAACAAACACCGGAAGGCAAAGTCAATCAACTATACGAACTTTGTCACCTACTTTAACGGTAAGAACATTACCTGCAAGGACTTTCTCGCCTGCAACCAAACCGCTAACTGCACAGCTTAAACTTTGTTGATTTTCCAAAATAAGCCCGACTTGCTTTTGAATAATAAGCCCATCTTTTAACACCAGCACGTACTGCTTATTTGCAATATTTCGTAATGCATCACAACTCACTACAGATTGGTTTGGCAAACTTTTCAAAACTATTTGCCCTTTTATAAACTGACCAGCTTTCAATACACTGTTTTTATTGTTGAATTCAATATACACCATATATGATCTGGTTCCAGCAACCGCTACTTGATTAATCCGCGCAACCTTACCAGCATACTCATGAGCATCAGTTTCAACCTTGAATACAACTGGCTGCCCCAAAGAAACCTCATTAATCTGATCGCTCGGAATAGCCGCTTTAATTTCCATAGTATCTAAATTAGCTAAAGCAAAGAGCTTGGTATTTTTAAGCGCTAGCTGCCCAGGCTCAATACTTTTTTGGTAAATGACACCGGCAAATGGCGCTGTAATATGTGTGTCAGCTAACTGTTTTTTGCTTCTGGTAAGCATTGCCAACTGAGCTTTATAATTCTGCAATGATGCTTCGTAATTATTGATAAGTTCATCAAACGCAATTTGTGAAATAAAACCTTGCTTTAATAATTGCTCTTGCTTGTCCATTTTTTGTTTATCAAGATCAAGTTTAGCTTTGGCTGTGGCTACTTGTGCCTCTTGCTGCGATACCGCCTGTGCTAAATCCAGCGTATCTAGTTCTGCCAAAGCTTGCCCAGCTCTAACCAACTGCCCCTCTTCAACCATAACTTTGACTATTTTAGCATCAACCTCAGAAGAAATGATCGTCTGCGCTTTAGGAGATAAATCACCAGTAAAATTTACTATTGCACTGATTGACTCTTGTTTTACAGTCGTAATATCCGCCTGATTTAATAAACTAACATTGCTTTTAGCTATTTTATTTTGCTCTACTTTAGTAGCTACTTTGACAATGATTAGTAGCACTACGATTGTAACTAATATTAACAATATTTTTTTAGAGAATATTTTCTTCAACTTACACTCAATTTAAAAGGTTAGCAAACTCTATACTCAAACAGATTCATCACACTGGGTCGTTGCCAAGTTCCTCACTTACTAGCCGTAGGCTTCGTCACTTGTCGCCTACCAGTATTGCCAATCTGTTCGGGTATATATTATAACAAATATGCTATAATTGAGTTGTCTTTACAAACTGAATAGAAATACAATAAATATCTTATGAAGAAAAAAACTAAAGCCTCAACCACTGTAAATCAAAAATTTGAAATAATTTCACTCTATCAATTTAGTAAATTAGCCATGACTTTCTGGGTGGGTGGTACTTTAACTGTTGGACTTATTATCATACCTTTGCTATTTAAGACACTTGATGAGATTACTGCCGCAGGACTAGCAGGACAAATTCTGAATATTAATGCTTATATTGGAATCATTTCTTTATTATTGGCACTATTGGACGTCTGTTTTCAAGCCCGTCTGTCACTGCTTAAATCACGCAAATTTTGGTATATTGTTCTCATGGAAGGCTTATTGATTGTCAACTATTTTGCAATTTTCCCAATCATCGTTGAATTAAGAACCAAGCTAGCTGATGTAGCAAATCACGTTATTCAACACACCAGCGAATTCAGCTTTTGGCATTCTGTATCGGCTATTATATTTCTTGTAATTTGTATCCTTGGAACTCTTTATATCGTCGAACGCTAATTACAGTCCGGTTATATTAAAGTTACACCATTAAGCCAGTAATAAGAGTAAATCACAGATTAATTATTTTCGAAAAGAACTAAAAATGACTGTCTTATTTATTGGTCATGGTTCACCCATGAATGCTTTAGAGATAAATCACATTACAAAAAGTTGGCAAAATTTAGGTAAAACTTTAGCTAAACCAAGAGCCATCTTAGCAATTTCTGCTCATTGGTATGTTCCATATTTGGCAGTTAGCAACAACAAGGTTAATCACACAATACATGATTTCTATGGTTTTCCATCACAACTAGCTAATTTTGATTACCCAAGTAATGGATCTCCCGAATTCACTACCGAAATAATTCAAGCACTTGATGATTTCACAACTGATGGAATAGTTCGGGCAACAGATTGGGGACTAGACCATGGAGTATGGAGTATACTGACTCATATTTATCCTCGCCCTGAAATGCCTATCGTACAATTGAGCATCGACTCAACAAAACCGCCCCATTGGCATTTTGAATTAGCAAAAAAACTACGTAAATTATCTCAAAGTGGAGTATTGATCTTGTGCAGTGGAAATATTGTGCATAATCTAGGTCTGCTAAACTGGAAAATGCCAGAGGTGGGAAGTGAGTGGGCAATCAAAAGTGATCTACAATTAACTGAATTAATTACTACTCGAGAAATAGACAAACTTTGCAATTATAACTCATTGAGTAGCGTTATCAAACTAGCCATACCAACCCCAGAACATTTCCTCCCAGTTTTATATGCATTAGGTGCAAGTGGAGATGAACATATTGAAGTGTTTAATCAAGTTTATTCCTATGACTCTCTGTCAATGACCTCATTTATCTGCACTAAATAATAGATTCTTTCATGAAACAATCAAGAATGATATAATATTCGTCATAATTATCTGGTTGAAGATGATTAAATAATCATAACAACTTAATATTTATAAACCTTGAAATTAACTATTACAATGAAACATAATATCATCATTTTAGCCACATATATTATCACTATATCACTAGCACATGGAGATGATGGACTTTTTGAAAGTTACACTCCAAACTATAGATATGGTTCTCAGCCGCTTGGAACTTACATTGGTGGTATGAGCGATAGCTCTTATCATGGTGTTTTTGTTCCAAATACTGGGGCTACACAATATTATTATCCCCAATCAGGACTCCCACAGGAAATGTCACAATTTCTACAAGGACAACAACAACTCATGCTGTCTAACTCAATAGAAGAACAAAAGAGAAAATTACGTGAAAAAGAAATTGAAAATAAGCTTCTGGAGCAGTATCAGCAACAAATTAATAATCAAACCCATTCTGTTGTAAACAACTAAGAAAGCTTTATCCAAGCGCTGCTTAAATTAATTATATTAAACCAGAACGTAGAAAGGGGCTATCAAAGCCCCTCTCATTAAATTTTCTCAGTAAACAATTACCAAGTACAAATATTTAACCAATAACTTCCACCATTTGATGGGCACACAATATTAGATTGTGAAATACCACTTACTACTGGAGCAACTGAATTTGCAAAACCACAACCACCTTGAACATCTTGATTTACCGACCATGTCATAGCACCACCAGACTGTGGTAAGCCATTGATCATTTGATAATTTGATGCCAAAGCTTCATAAACCGCTTGAGTAGTGGCATAGTTAGTATTGTGCCAAACTGTAGCGTCACCGCCAGCACTTGCCGTAGCAGGTTCCCCGATAATAAAGGTTGTATTACTCGGTACTTGGCTAGCCCCAGCGACTGAACTAGTATAGTAACCAAATGCGGCAGGAATAAAGCATGGCATCGTCTCATCACAATAACCAGTAGAAGTTCCACCAATAGTAGCTTGTAAGAAATTAGATCCGGTATTATAGCCTTGCAACCATACATAGTTGAATAGCCCAGCCTGCAATGCAGGGATATAACCAGGATTTGTTCCAGTTGTTACAATTTGAGCAGTATTATACGTTGGTGCTGGTGCACTCCCACCGCTAAAGGATTGCGGAGCTGCCGTAATAATTGCATGAGGTGACAACGCTTTAATCGCTTGGATCAATTGTTGTAATTGAGCGCCATCAACAGCCACTTCAACATCAAAATCAATTCCATCAATCCCATATTGATTCAAGAAGTTTACTACATTTTGTGCCATAGAATTAATCTGAGCGGTAGTCATCCCACTTGGGAAAGTGAATGAATTCGCCGAGCCACCTACAGAAATTAATACATACTTAAGTCCGTATTTTTGTTTGGCAACGGCAATATCATTCATAATATAAGGTTCAGCCTGAGAGCATTGCGCAAAAGTTCTTGAACCAGTATATGCCAAGAATAGATCACCAGTTAACTGCATAGGAGCATCTGCACTAAGCGTTGCAAAAGCAATAACCTGAACATTATACCCAGCTTGCGCAGCTTGACTGATTGTTACATACTCGTCACCTGACACATAATATTGGTTTAAATAACCAACCATCAACCCATTATTACTAACAGAAGTATTTTTCACAGTCAAGGTTTGATTACTGATATTCCCATTAGTGATAACTGCTGGATTTGGCGTCGTTGTTGTGTTGTATCCGGTAACTCCACTAACAGTTGCATTAACAGTGTCAGACTCCGAGAAATATAACGTAGTACCATTAATAGCACTTTCGGTATTATACGCAAATATATAAGCATCAGAGGCAAAAGCAATAGTCTGACCTGCAACCGGGCTTTCCACATTCAAGTTAACCGCTTTTAACTGCGCCATTGGCACTTGCGAGTAACTCACATTCAAGTTAGTAGTTGTATTATTAACTGTAAATGGTTGAATAATTGGTGCAAAATAAGTTCCAGATGAAGGATCCGCCAAGCCTTGCACTTCAAGAGTATAGCTTTCACCGCTAACCAAAGCAGCTGATGCAAGATTAAACGTTCCGCCTAAAGTAGTCGTAAAATTTTGTACATCTCCACCTGTTGCATTATTTACAACACGACCCAAAATAGTTGGGTTGCTAAAGAACGAGGAGCCAGTGCTTAATTCAGCTAATGCAACATTTAAGGTATTTACCGCTTGATATGCAAATACAATAGATTCTGTAGTTTGTTGCCCAGAACCAACTGTAATAGTAGCCCCAGGATTGAACGTATAACTAATATTACCAGTTGACAAAGTTGGAACATTATTCACTACAACATTATAATTACCCACTGCCAAATTTTGTACATTTAGTTGATAACCATTCGCTGTTGGTGGAATTGCTTGCGTACCAAGGATCTGACCAGCAGCATTTACCAAGCTAACTGACAAATTATTACAATTTGAACCGCAAGCATTAACGATTGCTGCAGTATTAATTGTCGCTAAAATTGAACCAGGCGCTGGTGGCTGATTACCCATGGTAGCGTCGAGTGTAATACCACTTAGTGTAATACTATTAATTTGCGACCCATAACTGGTTGAAACGGTAAATGACATTTGCGCACCGCTCGCCAATTCGGTCCAAGAGCACCACTGCCCAGTACAGCTTGGTGTAGCAATATTCACCACAGGGTTTACTCCACCGGTTGTACTAGTTGTCATATATGGGCTACCAGTTTGTGTAACGCTAGCATTGGTTGATGTCACTTTGCCACCATTAATTTGTAAATTGTTTAAAACTGCTTGTGCAGTAAATGACTCTGCCATACCACAATTATTCTGGATAGAAAATGTAACTGAAGCAGTTGCCCAAGAAGATGAACCACTAATCGCAGTAGTATATTGCTGACCATTTGGTTGATTTACCAAATTTATACAGCTATCGGTTGCTCCTTGCAATCTCATTCTTTGCAAACTTCCTGATTTGCTATATTGAGCAAAATCAGTACCTTGACCAGATGGTGTAAGATTTTGTTTAGTTAGCGGGACAAAAATTGTTGTTTTTTGCGGAGCATTAGAAGTTCCGCTACTATTTCCACTAGAACTACCACCAGAACTACAGGCGGTAAGAACTGCACCAATTACCAGTGCAGATAATATTATATGTTGTTTTTTCACAAGCATTAACCTCTATATACAAACAATTATGCACTTATTTGGCATATAAATAGCACCAAATAGTATGTTTAACATTAAAATTAGCCCACGATTTTACTCTACCAATAAACATTTATACAACGATAATCTTTACATATTACCACATGCAATAATGCAAATACACAATTAAAACGATAGTAAACTGAGAATAGTCAGTAAATGGTAAAATTCAGGTGCGAATTTGGTTACACGCACGATTTAATTCTAAAAAAACACTTATATGGTAAAGGGAATTAGGATGTTTAGTTATGACGACTTAGAGATTTTTGCCACAGTAGTACAAAGCGAAGGAATCGTTAAAGCCGCACAAAATTAAATATGAACTACACAGCAGTCAGCCGTCGAGTAAAACAAATAAGCTTATGGAACAATATCAACAGCAAATTAATAATCAGTAGCCCCTCTTATATCAGCATTTAAAGGGCATATATAAGCCCTTTAAATTGATTTTGTGATTACATCAAAATAAATACTAAACTGGTAAATGTGTATTAAACTCACTTAGCGACTTAGCGGTCATAATTTTCTTAATTGCCTGAGACATATTTAATTCAAACTTACGAATACTATAATTTGTTTGATCAAGCCCGGAACAACCGAAAGCCAGAACCAAGGTACTCACATTTTCCAAGTATAAACTATCATAAGGATTATGGCAACTTAGCACAATATGCGAAATATCACCTTGTTGTAGTAAGTTTATAACAAAATTAAATGGAAGAGCTGTTGTTGGGTTTAAATTATAACTCAAAACAATCACTTTACTAAATTGCTTTAATTCTTCAAGCTTAAACTCTTGCTCAATGCTTTTAACTACTACATTAGAATAGCCAAGCCCTTTTAACGCATTTGTGGCATCATGCGCAACAGCATCATTAGCAGCAATTAATAAGATCGCCTCATCCAGCTTACTAGCCCAAGGTAAAATATTGTTTTCATTTTTAGCTAAGGTAACTGCTTTAGCAGCGATTTCTTGTTGTAACTGCTGATGCTTTTCACAGTACACTAACTCTTGTACTCGTTTAAGCCGCTCTTCAAAACTTGCTTGTGCCATTAATTTAGGTAATACTTTGCGCTGTTTTAACTCAATAATTCGACAACATGATTCAAAGACACGCTGTTTTAACAACTCCGAATTTTGACATGCTGTAACCAAATCAGTCATGTATTTTCTAAATTCTAGAATATTTTCTTTGGACCATAAACGAATTGGCAT
Organism: Neisseriaceae bacterium; assembly: GCA_003963245.1. GTDB lineage: Bacteria > Pseudomonadota > Gammaproteobacteria > Burkholderiales > UBA11063 > Aquella. Next base: position 49,889 of record RXJX01000037.1, on the reverse strand, counting down.
CAAGATCAAATCTACACCAGCTGCGATACAATTTAAGGTAGCTTCAACCGGAGTAAAATTATCAGAAATAGCCTTCATATCAAGCGCATCACTAACAATCACCCCTTGATATTGCATCTGATTTCTTAATAAATCCGTCATGATTTTCTTAGATAATGTCGCAGGTGTCTGTATCATTTTTTTAGTTTTGCTGGATAAAATTTCACCGGAGTCTAAGTCAGGGAAAACAATGTGCGCAGTCATAAGAGAATCAATATTTGCAGCTACTGCAACTTTAAATGGCACAAGATCAACTTGCTCAAATTCACTTAATGACTTACGTATAAGCGGCAAATCATGATGCGAATCAACATCTGTATCTCCATGCCCTGGGAAATGTTTACCACAAGCAATCATATCTTCACGATTTAAACCATCGCAATAAGCAACTCCATGACGAGCAACCAGCTCAGGATCTTTACCGAATGAACGAACCCCCACAATAGGATTTTGCGGATTACTATTCACATCCAAAACCGGCGAAAACATAAAGTTAAAGCCCAGTGCATCTAATTCAGTTGCTAACGTTTGCGATGCCTGGCTCGTAACTAAAACATCATTAATCGCACCCAATGCCATATTACCTGGCATTTCAGTTGCGCTATGAATCCGGGTAACACTGCCCCCCTCTTGATCAATCGCGATTAACCGACCAAATTTAACATTTTTTTGGAGATCGTCTGTAAGTTTTACCACATCAGCCAACTGAGCTATATTTTCACGAAAAAGAATAGCTCCACCAACAGGATACTCGTTTAGTATCGCTTTAATTTCTGAAGGCAAACAGGTAAGCGGATAGACCTTTTCTTCATCGTTAGTAAAATAACGTACATCCAACATTAAAAGTTCCAGAACTTGTTCCTGCAAACTCATGTTAGAGACTATTGATTGAATATTGTCAACTGATGTCATAATATTTAAACTTTCAAAAATTTATTCTTTTATTCATTGGCTTGTTTGAGACCGAAACCAGAATCAATTTTAATAAATGGAATCACAAATAAACTGGGAATCAATGTGAACAAAATAGCAAGAAAATAGTGTTTATAGCCAAGCATTTCCTGCAAGCTACCGCTTATCATTGATGGCACCATATTTGCCAGCATCATGATGGCAGCAATAAAAGCATAATGCGAGGTCTTGTATTTGCTATCGCGCACAGCATAAAATAACACCATCATATACCCCGTTAAAGAGATATTAACCGCAAAATATTCAACAATTTGTAAAACCAACGGCACAATTTCTTGGGTCGGTTGAGCATACGCCAAGTAGACAAACACCAAATGCGGAATATTTACAAATAATAACATTGGCCATAAACAGCGTTTTAATCCAAATTTACTAATTAACACTCCACCCAATATTCCAGCAATCACAGTGGAAATCAAGGTACAAATATTAGTTAAACCCATATATGAATTATCAAAACCAAGACCACCAACTGCCCGACTATCTAAAATAAACAACGGCACAGTTTTAGCAAGCATGGTCTCACCGAGCCTAAAGGTTAAAGCAAACAAGAAAATAATCCAGATTTGGTCTAATTTAAATAACGAAACAAATACGTCTTTGATTTCTGGGAATACTTCCGCCATTGGCTTACGAACTCTCACCTCGGTACGTGGTAGGACAGTAAAATGGTATACCGCGATAATTAACGAGGTACCTGCTGCGATAAATAACACTATACTCCAGCTGAGTGCTGCATTATGGCTAGTAGCCTTCAGTAAATAACCAGAAATAATCACCAACAAACCGCTACCAAAAATCTTGGCAACCTGAAAGAAGGCACTTTGCATTCCAACAAAAAATGATTGCTGCCCAGAAGTTAAGCTAATCAAATAAAAGCCATCTGCAGCAATGTCATGGCTAGATGCAGCTAGCGCACTTAATGAAAACGCGATTAGGCTTAATTGGAAAAAAGCTGGTAAATGTAAACTGACCGCTGCTAACACCATGGATAAGGAGAATAAAAACTGCATCGAATAAATCCACCAACGTTTAGTTCGATACAAATCAATAAACCACGACCAAAGGGGTTTTAATGTCCATGGTAATACCAACCACCCAGTATAATAAGTAATTAACGCATTATCTATGCCAAAGTTTTTATACATAATTGTCGAAACGACAACAACCATCGTAAAAGGCAGCCCTTCCATAAAGTAAAGTGAAGGCACCCATTTCCATGGCGATGTTGATTTTACACTCATTTCATATCTCCTCAAAATAATTATATAACTAGGGCTTTAATTAACTCTTTTTCAACCGCATCAAATTCATCACAAATATTTTCAAAATAACGTACTGTTTTTACCTTCAACTCATAAGTGGCATATTCATCACAAATAATCGAAGCTTTAGGATGCATTTGCAAAAACGATGCCGGGCAAAGCCCACTTACTGCACCTTCAATAGTATGAGCGATCGCCGTAGCTTTATTCATCCCTTTAGCCAATATCATGACTTCTTTTGCATCCATAATGGTTTTCATACCCATAGTCAGTGCTAATTTGGGAGTTTTCTCAATATTATCTCCAAAAAAACGCGAATTTGCCATTACCGTACTCGAATTAAGTGTTTTAACCCGGGTTACTGAAGCCAAAGAAGATCCGGGCTCATTAAATGCGAGATGCCCGTCTTCGCCAATACCTCCTACAATTATATTCATCCCGCCTAAATCAGTAATTTTCTGCTCAAAACGTTGACACTCCAGAATTAAATCTGCTGCCATACCATCGAGAATATTAATATTTTCATGCTCAATGTCAATATGATTAAAAAAATTATGATACATATAATGATGGTAGGACTCTGGGTTGGTTGCTTCCAGACCAACATATTCATCCATATTAAACGTTATCACATTTTTAAAACTGAGCAATTTATTTTTGTGCAACTTAATCAATTGCTCATACATCGCCAATGGTGTCGATTCAGTCGGTAGCCCTAAAATAAACGGTTTATCAGCAGTTGGATTAAAGGCAGTGATTTTCTTATAGAGATAATAAGCAGCCCAAACCCCAACATTATGCTGTGAAACAATTAAGCGCATCCTTTGCTCCTAGAAATGATATCATAATTAAAATAATTACAAGTTAAAAGTTAATATAAATTCGTGTACTCTAGCATATATAGCTTATCAAAAAATATAGGGTATGCATAATCAAAGCTATCACCAATTTTGCGAAAGCCTTTTTTTAGGTAAAGCGCCAATGCTGGACTACTTTCCCAAACTGTTAACACAATTCTCTGCGCACCGCTCTCGCGGGCTTGTTTGACAATTTGATTAAACATCGCATTAAAATATTTTAATCCACGAAATTTTTTATCAATTGCCAAACTTCCCACAAAATAATCATTGTCTCGCGTATTTTTAGTTATAAATGCATCATACGCAGCATCCATATCTTTCATTTCATCACGATAATACGATACAAATTGAATTTGGTTAAGTTCAGATACTTTTAGTCCAATAAAAAAGCCGAGGAGTTGTCCTTGTATATCAATCAAAATATTGCAATAGTCTACCATTGGATCTACATTTTGAATACGCTGAAGCTGTACCTTGGGCAACTGTAGCTTATTGGCATATGAACAATACTCTAAATAGCTGGTTTCAAATAATAACTCGGCAATCTGATTTTTATGCTGCTCAGTTAACCCATCGCCACGAATATAACGAATGCCATTAGGAAGAATGCTTTTTCGTGGCAAATTATGCTCTCTTTGCCGCTCTATTTGCTCACAAATTGGTAATACAAAAGGTAATTCACGATAATATTTTGAGGATGCACCGTTCAAACGTACCCAATAATAGGGATAATGAATAGATTCAGCATTTAGCGTAATAAAAAAAGCTCCAAACAGATCATTAACCCGATCAAGATTCTCATCATGTGACATAAAAGAATAATAATCATAACCATGATCAGCCGTTCGTAATTGCGGATGATAGGCAATTCGAATTAATTCATCTGTAAATATTAAAGGTGCAAAACTCTGCAGTTGCAAAGGATTTGTTAAGTTCCAATTACATGACTCCAGTTTTCTTACACAATTTCTATAGCAATCTTCTTCAAAATCTGTCAAAGGTAGTTTAGCATTATTTACCGGATCATAAATCAAGCGCATGCCGTATAATCCCAATACAACAGTTTCGGGAATTTTAGATAATACCAGCAAATAATTTTTGGCTATAATATCGTTATAGGCAACAAAACTTCTGCCAATCTCACTATACCATTCACCGTAAGTTGAGTCATGCAAATGAAGCTGATATGCTCGCGAACGTTCAACATCATCCTTATCTGGTACTTCTTTATCCAAGCGGGAAATATTGGCGTTCATTCTTGCTATAATTTTTGCTAAAGCAGTATTACCTTTTTTTGCAATTTGCATCCCATTTTCATCTTCAAGAAGATTTAACCAATTAACGTGAATTTGTTCAATCTCACCCGAAATTGTTGAAGGTAAATAACTATAATAGTCAGGCACTTCTGGCTTAGCCAAAAAAGCGGTTGCCGCACGATATGGCACCGTGTCAACATCAATATATATACCACCAAAAGTATACAAAATAAATTCGCGCAAATAATCAGATACATCAACAAAATAGCGTTTGTTAATTAACTGCTGCATAAATTCAGCATCAATTTCTGAATGATTCTCAAGTAAGCGTTTTAAAGATTTCACCAAGGCTCTTCGTTGAGTATTGGTTAAATAATAACCAATCAAATAACTATCATTCAATTCAGAAGCAATAAAATTCTGATCACCATCTACCTGTCCCACATCCCAGACCCAAACTACGCTATGATACTTCAATCCTAAGTCATGTTGAGTAACTTCAAATGCCTGTTCCCACTGATTAATTGATTCAAATGCTAACTGAGGTAAATGACTTCCGAGCCAAATACGATGAAAGACTAATTCATCTGAGCTCAACATCTGACTAGGAATAGCCAAAATCGAAGAAATTTCATTAGCATTAAAATAGCAAAAATTATGTGCCACAAAAGAGCGGAGCTGTTCAATTTTTATCGCAAAATCGCTCTCAAGCTGCTTTAGCCTAATGTGTTTCACCAAGTTATCAGCGTTACTCTCAACACAATATTTTTGCCATTCAATTTGATCTTGAAACTCGCGTTTAAGATTCTTGAGTTGCCGTTCGTATTCTTGCCGAAAATGTTCTTGATTGGTAACCATCTGGTTCTCAGCGTTTAAATTTGTCATAATTAATATTTTTTAAATTAAGTTTCAGAAACTTCAGTACATTTAGCAAATCTTAACAAACAGATAAATGCAATCACACCCAATAGCACATTGATATAAGCATACGAACTCAATGTGAATTGAAAATGACTACCGAGAACATTGTAAATTTCTAGACCTAATGAGATATAAATGCAGTACAATAGACTCATACACGCGGAACTTAGCCCAGATGATTCACCGGTACTCATCAAAGCAATTCTAATAACGCTGCCATTAAACAAACCATAGCCCAAAGCATAAACAAACATAAACGCAATGAAAACATTCGGATTTGCACAAAAAATTGCGGCACCAACAATACCGATCAACGCCAGTATATTTCCACAACGAATAATTTTTTTGAAACTAATTCGACCAGCAATCTTCTGAATCATAAAGCTACTGATTATAAACCCGCTAAAAATGATAATCTGGAATCCGATATACACTGCATATGATTGATGCATAGTTTGCATCAAAATAACTGGAGATAAACCAATCCAACCAGTTAGAGGCACAATAGTTATCCCAGCAATAAAAATTCCAAGCATAAAAACACGGCTGCGTAAGATATTTTTGTAACTACTAATTGTCTTTTTCAAATTAACTGCAGATTTTACTTCGGCAACCTGATTTGGCATATATAGACAGAGTCCAAACAAAGCAGTCAAACCTAATAGTAAAGTAAAAATAAACACCGCTTGCCAATGGAAAATTTTTGCTAGAGCACTTCCCAATACCGGACCAGCCAATGGCGCAAATATTGCAATATTGGCTAACAGCGAGGTAATTTTAACTGCTTCGACAGCATCGGAAGATTCATGAATAGCTGCATAACCAATAAAAATAAAGCATATGCCCATTCCCTGAAAGAATCTAGAGAGCAGAAAATAGTCTATCGTGGTTGAAAATAAAATTGCTAGCGTAGTAATTAGGAAAAATACGTTTCCGCTAAGTAAGACCAATTTTTTACCATAACGTTCGGCTAATGGACCTAAAAACATTTGTAATAAACTACCACCGATTACAAAATAAGTTAATGCCAGAATCATTTTGCTGATTGGAGCATTAAACTCATTCACTACTTGTAACATAGCCGGCATAATCATGTCATTGGATAAATAAGTTGTCAATTCATACAATACAAAGAAGAACGCAAATTTACGCAATGATGTTTTATTAATCATTTTCTTGGTTCTTCAGAAGTATTCCAACTAGCTAAACCAAGTAATTTCTCACCTAATTCACTTAGCTCAGCGGTCTGATATTTAGTTTTTTCCCACTCCCGTGGATCACCATGAATGCTGTACCTCTCAGGAGCAAGCCTCTCGCGCCAAGAGCGTATTCTCCAATCTCGCAATGACTCATTATATTCTTGAGCGGGCATCATAGAGATGTACTGCGCCATACGAACTTTATCTATCGAAACATTTTGGCAAATTCCATGACATAATTTGCTACTAAAAATCAATAAATCACCCTCGCACAACAATACTTTTACTGGAGTAAACTCACTAACATTTGCGCGATACCCATTCAAACTTCTCCGGCTGCTTATTTCGCCATGCCGCATAATTTTGGAAAATTTCAGGAATGCATTGAAAACCGCCAACACTTTCGTCGGTTTGGTCATTTAAGGATAAAACACCTTGTACAACTTCAGGATCATTATCTGGATCATAATCCCAATGCATAAAACCTTTAAACTCAATGCCTGGCTCTGGTGGGAGATTGAAATTCACCCGATCAATAGTAACCCATAAATCTTCACGTCCCCAAACATCAACAAATGCATCATATACCCGTGGATACTGACGATTATCCCAAAGAAACTGATGGTTGTACAACTCAACCATTCCTGCATTAAAACTTAATTCTTTCCTTTTTAATTCAGTTCGCTTTTCAGGATACCAAGTACTTTGATCTCCTGGATCTAGTTCTTCAAACTCCCAGATTAGCTTGGCTAAACGGCGAGTCTGTTTTTGTGGAACTGCATTTTTTATCACGATATAACCATTAGTCTTCCAAAATGTCCAGTCTTCCTCACTCATAACTCGTAATGGATTACCACTAGAACGATCGGTTAATTTAATTATTTGGTTCACTACCGTAGAGATATTACGATCTGTTATATCGCTTTATGTTACATTAATATCATATTCCAAAATCATGCTTTACATTAGAAATACTAAACTTTATTGCCAACAACCACTAACTATGTAATTCTTATTTTTTTAAATCATCCTCAACCGTTTAATTTAATAGGAGTTATAAAGCCTCTTCCTTGTTGAATTTCTTAAAATTTCTATTTAAACGTTAAATTCAAACTAACCCACAATTTTACTCTATCAATAAACATTTATACAACGATAATCTTTACATATTACCACATGCAATAATGCAAATACACAATTAAAACTATAGTAAACTGAGAATAGTCAGCAAATGGTAAAATTCAGGTGTAAATTTGGTTAAATGCGCGATTTAATTCTAAAAAAACATTTATATAATAAAGGGAGTTGGGATGTTTAGTTATGACGACCTAGAGATTTTTGTCACAGTAGTACAAAGCGAAGGAATCGTTAAAGCCGCACAAAAATTAAATATGAACTACACAACAGTCAGCCGCCGAGTAAAACAACTAGAAGAAAATTTTCAGCAACCACTCTTAGCGGCAGATCGCCATAAATTCTTACTTACTGAATTTGGTAATAAGCTCTATCATCTAATAGAAAATGATATTGAATTAATGACGCTAATGAAAAACAAAATTATTGAAGAAATGAGTTCCGCCAAAGAACCTAGCGGCATAATAAAAGTACAGTTACCTTATGTTATTTCATTAGATCGCTTTACTCCCTATATTCACGAATTTTTATTGCAATACCCTAATGTCGACTTGCATATTTGGTATCAAAATAACGATATTGATCTGGTTAAAGAGAATTTCGACGTAGTATTATTAAATCACCCATCAAAACTCCCATGGCAAAAGTCGCGAATAATTCATCGCTCCAAAGTCAGACTATTTTGCACTAAAGCTTATGCAGCCAAACATGGACTTCCAATGACGCCAATGGAATTAAGTAATCATCTCGTCACCGGTGGTATTTTGGAAGGACAATTTAACAAAAATCTAAAGATTGTAAACATCAATACAGGAGAAGAAACTACAGTACCTATGCCACAACGAATTGCAACCAATAGTATGATTCACAATCTAGCGCTCCTTCAATCTGATGAAGTAATTATAAGTGCGTTTGAGGATATTGAAAAGCACGCAATTTACCATAAACTTATTCCGGTACTGCCTGATTATAGAATGATAGAAATCAAATTTTATCTACTCAAGAATCCTTACAAGAATTCGGTAAACATCGAAGCCTTTTGTGCTTTTTTAGAATCATGCCTAAATCGCTAATAAAGTTAGATGGATTAAATAAGCTCTAAATCAAACTACTCTGGACAACAACCTAACTCTTTACATTTGAGGTCATCGAACTCATATTGTAACGTAACATGATCAATATTATGTTTGGTTAACAGCATACTCTGGCAATCTTTCAGAATTTGAGGCCAACCCTCAGGATTACACGCTACCACGTGAGCAGATAAGGCAGCCTGATTTGCTGAAATATACCAAACGTGAAGATCATGTACTTCTAGTAAACCATCAATTGCTAATAAATCTTTACCAACTTGCTCATAATTTACATGGTCTGGAACTCCAGCCATCAGAATTATGGCAGATTTTTTCATTAAGTTAAAATTAGATACAATCAATAAAATAATGACAACTAAAGACAGTAAAGGATCAACAATCGACCAATCTGTGAAATAAATAATTGCTCCGGCAACAATCGCAACCAAAGACCCAAACAAATCGCCCATCGCATGAATCATTGCGGCCTTAGTATTCAGCGAATGAGAATTTTTTGATAAAACCCAGACAATTACGCCATTAACCAAAAAGCCCAATGCTGCAACAATAAATAAACTTGCACCGTGAACTTCAACTGGTTGCATAAAACGTTGAACTACTTCAAATAACAACCATAGAGTTAGCACCGTGGTAAACATACAATTAATTAATGCACCCAGTACTTCTGCTTTGCCATAACCAAAAGTAAGATTAACCGTTGCAGGTCGCTTACTAATAACATTCGCAAAATAGGCTATCATCAACCCTGCAGCATCGGTCATCATATGCACTGCGTCTGACTGTAGTGCAATAGAGTGAATCAAATATCCAGCAATCCCTTCAACTAATGAAAAAGTAAAAGTTGCAATAAGACACCAAAATAATACTCGACCGCTAGTTTCACGGATCATCTCACCATGATTATGACTATGCCCTGCATGATCATGCTCATGAGTTGAATGATTATGGTTATGTGCAATATTATTATGGCTATCATCACCATGCACATGACTACCTGAATCGTCATGCGCTAGAAATTTGCTATGTTTTTCATCTTGCTGATTCATAACTTTTAGCCCTCTTTGGCGTGGTTAATAGTATATTTGGGAATCTCAACCACCAAATCTTCGTCACCAGTCAAAGCTTGGCAAGATAATCGAGAAAGTGAAGTAAGCCCCCATGCCATATCCAATAAGTCTTCCTCACGTTCCTCAAGTTCATTCAATGAATTAAATCCCTGACGAATAATCACGTGACAGGTAGTACAGGCACGCGCCATTTCACAAGCATGTTCAATTTCAATTCCGTGATCTAACAAGCTTTTGCATAAGTTTTTACTGCTCTCAACCTGAAACTCTGCACCATTAGGACAAATTTCTTCATGAGGCAATACTTTAATTATAGGCATTTTAATCTATTCCTTGACGATATAATTTCAGGTGCTGATTATACCACAATAAAAGCCCTCTATTTTAGTCAACTATTACTAATTATCTTCATCTAACAACTAAGAATTTTCAAATTCAATGTCCGTAACTAAAAAACGGGACAACTCAGAATCTTTTGATCTATAGTACTTAATACTATCTTAGACAATTTTACCAATCTCTCGTTTATTTTTCCGCTATAATTATCCTGTTACTAATCAAATAACTAAACAGGAGATAAAATGAAAAAATTATTCTTAACCTTGATCGGTGCCGCAAGCATTCACAGCGCTATGGCGTGTACCGCAATCAATATCCAAGCTAAAGATGGCTCGGTTGTTGCAGGGCGAACCATGGAATGGGCCTACAATAATATGGAATGGACGATGTTATTTTACCCTAAAGGCTCAACATACTATCTCTCCGCTCCAGACTCTAGTACGCACCCAAAAGTTAAAATAAACAGTAAGTATGCAGTTTTGGCGATTGGTTCACAATTAGCTGCAGACGCACTGGTTGAAGGACAAAATTCGGCAGGTTTAGCAGTAAGCGGCAATTTTCTGCCAGGATTCTCACAGTATCAAACAGTAACTAAAGACGATAAACACTATGTTTCTGTTGTGGAATTTATCCGTTTCATTCTCAGCAATTATGCTTCGGTGGCAGAAGCAAAAGCCAATTTACCACAATATAAAGTCTGGTTACCAAATCTAGCCAGCTCACCAGCACAAGCAACAATGCATTTTATGGTTACCGACAAAACGGGGAGCGATATTGTAATTGAGTTTGTAAACGGTCAAATGAAAATTTATGACAAAACCGCCGGAGTTTTAACTAATTCACCAACTTATGATTGGCATTTAACCAATATTAGAAACTATATCAATTTAACCAATGAAGCAGTTGGACAGCGCGCATCGGCAACTTTAGGAGATATCACCAACGTTAGCCAAGGCGGCGGTGGCATTGGTTTACCGGGTGATTATATGTCGCCTTCAAGATTCGTTAGAGCAACTTTCTTGAAAAATTATTCGGACAAACCAACAAATGGACAAGAAGCAGTAACTTTAACTACCCATATTTTAGATACAGTAGATATTCCAAAAGGTGCGGTATCTTCAAAAGATGCAAATGGAAAAATATACTCTGATACAACGCAGTGGGTAGCAATCAAGGATTTGACGAATAGTGTGTGGTATTTCAGTGACTATGATCATCGCGGTACTTTTGTGAAAATTGACCTTACTAAACTGGATAAGCAATCTAAAGCTTTTGCTCTACCATTAGATAAAATTCAATATCCAGTGAATGACATTACTGCATCTTTAGTAAAATAAAGGTAAAAAAACACATTTTGTAAGTAAAAATCAGGGTACTCTTGATTTTTACTTTGCATTATATTTGATTGATAAATATCTCGTTTAATGTGCCACTTATAAATTGAATCTAATTTCTTTGATGCGGTGCACAAAATTTTTATAATATTTGTCGTATTTATGCTATAATCAAAAATTCAAAAAATCATAGCCGCTTACGAGGCGTTGCTAGACAAAATTTTATGGGGAGTGCCACTTATGCCATCATTTGATGTAGTATCTGAAGTAAATAAAGTTGAATTAACTAATGCCATTGATCAATCGAATAAAGAGATTGCCAACCGCTTTGACTTTAAAGGCTCTGATTGTAAAATTGAGCTAAAAGACTTGGACTTGACTATTTATGCTGACAATGATTTTCAGCTCGGTCAAGTAAAAGATATTTTAGTTGGTAAACTTACTAAACGCGGAGTTGACACGCGCTCACTGAGCGAAGGCAAAATTGAAAAAGTTAGCGGTAATAAATTAAAAGAGCTTATCAAAGTAAAAAATGGAATTGAGCAAGAACAAGGTAAAAAAATTACCAAACATATCAAAGATAGTAAACTAAAAGTTCAAGCATCAATCCAAGGTGAGACCGTACGTGTTAGCGGCGCTAAACGTGATGACTTACAAGATGCGATAGCCCTACTTAAAAAAGATATTACTGAGTTACCATTACAGTTTATTAATTTTCGCGACTAACGATAATGATAAATATCCAGAATTTAAGCAAAAGCTATAAGCACAAGAAAGGTTCAATCAAGGTTATTGACGATATTAACCTTGACGTCGCTAAAGGCGAAGTATTTGGAATCATCGGTAAGTCCGGCGCAGGTAAATCAACTTTGATTAAATGCTTAAATTTACTGGAACGTCCTGATAGCGGTAAAATTATCGTCGATGGAGTTGATTTGACTTCAATTTCAGCGAATGAGTTACGGATACAACGTCAGCAAATTGGAGTAATTTTCCAGCATTTCAACTTGCTAAGCTCCAAGACTATTTTCGCAAATGTTGCACTACCGCTGACTTTACAAGGTAATCACAGCAAAGCGGAAATCAAGGCTGCAGTTGATGAGATGTTATCTTTAGTTGGCTTAAGTCAATTTGCCAATAAATACCCAGCAAGTTTGTCTGGTGGGCAAAAACAACGGGTTGGAATTGCACGGGCTCTAATTACCAAACCAAAACTACTACTCAGTGACGAAGCTACTTCTGCTCTGGACCCACAAACAACCAACGATATTTTAGAGCTCTTGCTGGAAATTAACCAACAGCTCGGTATTACTATAGTTCTGATTACTCATGAACTTGAAGTGGTACGCAAAATCTGTGACAAAGTTGCGGTAATTGATAAAGGTAAAATTATTGAGCAAGGTAATGCTTTCAATATTTTATTACATCCTAAAGAGCCTCTAACTCGCAAACTAATCATTGAAGAAGAGTCAGATAAATACCTTGAAAAGGTGAAACACTTCTACCAGTTTGAAAAACATCCTAACAAACATATTTTGCTATTATCATTTGTTGGTGAAGCTACTTACCAACCGATTTTGAATACGATTAGCAATGAAACCAACGCCAAGTATAGTATCTTACGTGGCGAACTAGACCGAATTAAGCATATGCCTTTTGGACAATTATTAATTGAATTTGACGGTGACGAAGGCAGCTTAGAAAAAGCCTGTACCATTATGCGCTCAATGAAGGTGCATTTTGAAATCGTCCACTAAATTTATACTCAATAAGACTCTTCATGCTCGGTCGTTGATTTGTTACTCACTTACTAGGTGTAAGCTTCGGCGCAAATCACCTACTAGTATTTCGAATCAGTTTGAGTATAACTACTCGTATTCTGGCAGTTGTATATAATTATATTAATTTCATGGGTAAAAGAAAATGTCGTTTGCAATTATTACCGATTTAACTACTAATGTTGACTGGAGTGAAATAAATCAGGCAACCTTAGATACATTATTCATGCTCGGTTTTGCGGTGTTATTCAGTACACTAATTGGTATCCCTGTTGGTCTGATTTTATTCCTAAGCAGCAAGGGGCGGTTACTGCAAAATAAATGGGTTTATAATATACTCTCGTTTATTATCAATGTCTTACGTTCAGTTCCTTTTATTATCCTATTGATTGTCATGATTCCTACGACTACGATGTTAGTAGGAACTTCACTTGGTGCTAAAGGAACCATTCCACCATTAGTCGTTGGTGCTTTTCCTTTTTTTGCTCGCTTAGTTGAAAACGCCTTAAAAGAAATTGATGATGGAATCTTCCATATGGCAGAATCATGTGGAGCTAGTACCTGGCAAATCATCTGGCATATCTTATTACCAGAAATCATGCCAAGCTTGGTTGCCAGCATAACAGTAACAGCAATTGCGCTGGTTTCCTATACAGCAATGGCAGGCACTGTTGGTGGTGGTGGACTGGGTGATCTAGCGATTCGTTATGGTTATCAACGCTTCCAAACGGATGTCATGTTAATTACCGTAGTATTAATGGTAGTCATGGTACAAGTCATTCAGGTCGTGGGAGATTTCTTAGTTCGCATCTTGCGCAAATAATTTGCTTTAAACATACAAAAGGAGAGTTTGAATGAAAAAAACATTATTGCTTCTGGCTGGATTAACTGCAGGAGTTAGTTCATTTGCCGCTGAAACGATTACTGTGGGAGCGTCCCCAGTTCCACATGCTGAAATGTTAAAATTTGTACAACCAGAATTAGCTAAACAAGGCTACACTCTTAAAGTGATTGAGTTTTCAGATTATATTACACCCAATCTAGCACTATCACAAAAACAAATTGATGCTAATTTCTTTCAACATCAACCATATTTAGATCAATACAATAAAGATCATGGAACAAATTTAGTTTCTTTAGTAAAAGTACATCTTGAGCCAATGGGTGTCTATGCAAATGCAGATAGCGAAGCTAAATTCATTAAATCTAAAAAAGCTGTAGATATAGTACAAAAGAGTAAAATTGGTGTACCAAATGACCCAACAAATGAAGGGCGTGCACTCAATATCCTACAAGCTAATGGAGTCTTAAAACTTAAAGCTGGAGTTGCTTACCCAACTAAGCGTGATATTGTAGGTAATCCATACAATGTTCAAATCGTAGAATTAGACCCAGCAATGTTACCACGCTCATTAGCAGGAAAACAGCTTGATTTAGCAGTAATTAACTCTAATTATGCATTATCCGCTAACTTAAAACCAACCCGCGATGCAGTAATCTTAGAAAATAAGAATAGTCCATTTGCTAATATTATCGCAGTTCGTCCTGATGAATTAAATCAGCCGAAGATGAAAGCGCTAGCTAAAGCAATGACTTCACCAGAGATGAAGAAATTTATTGAGCAAAAATATAACGGCGCCATCGTTCCTTCATTCTGATTATGATTGCTTTAATTACCGGAAAATTAATTGAGCTAACCCCGCCACAAGTAATCATTCTTGCTGGTGGAGTTGGCTATGAACTTGACTTGCCAATCTCACATCTGGCACAATTACCACCGCTAGGCAGCGAGGTAACTCTCTTTACCCATCAGGTTATTCGCGAAGATGCACATTTACTCTTTGGCTTTATTGATCGAGCTGAGCGCAATTGTTTTCGCCAATTAATAAAGATATCCGGAATCGGTCCACGAATTGCCTTGGCTTTGCTTTCCACTATGAATAGCCAGCAGCTCTACGTCGCCATTGAAGAAGATGACGCTAATGCCTTATGTCTAACTCCCGGTGTGGGTAAAAAAATGGCAGAACGGATGTTACTTGAATTAAAAGGTAAACTAAGTAATACCGCTGGAATATTGACCGCAACGGGGCTATTTGCAGATAACGCACAAAACCAAGATAGCAACATTCGCAAAGATATCGCCAATGCATTGGAAAGCCTTGGTTATAATAATAAAGAGATTACTCAAGTTATTAAACAATTGCCCGAGCTAAATGATCTTAGTCAGGGAATTAAAGAGTCTTTGAAATTACTTAGCAAACATTAATATTTATAGTCTTCGTAGTTAAATGGATATAACGGCCCCCTCCTAAGGGGCAGTTACAGGTTCGATTCCTGTCGGGGGCACCACTTAGGACTGGTTTTATTATGTTAACCATTCAGAATTCTGTCAATTTAACACAACTCAATACTCTCCATCTTAATTCAATTGCTAATCACTATATCCAGCTTACCGCTTTAGAACAGCTCGATGAGATAGCCGCAGTTATCAATAATTACTCTCGTTATTTTGTGCTAGGTGGCGGTAGTAATTTAATTCTCCCAGAAAACTATGATGGTTTGGTAATCCATAATCAACTAAAAGGCGTTACTTTTGACAATGATGGCTCTGATTATAAATTGGTAACCGCTGCCGCAGGTGAAATCTGGGATGATTTTGTTGCAAATTGCCTTGAAAATCAAGCTTATGGTTTAGAAAATTTGAGCCTAATTCCAGGAACTGTCGGAGCTTCTCCAGTGCAAAATATCGGTGCTTATGGGGTTGAAGTTAAAGATTTTATTGATTATGTCACGGTTTATGATTTAACCATCCGTAAATTTGTAAAACTTAGTAATGTTGAATGTCAATTTAGCTACCGCAATAGCTATCTCAAGAATAAACCGCAATATTTAGTAACCAGCGTTACTTTCAAACTTCCAAAAAAAGCTAAATTAATGATTAGCTACGGTGATATTACTAAACAAATGGCAAATATAGATAATCCAACCGCAGATGATTTGCGAGCGTGTATCATTGCTACGCGCCGCAGTAAATTACCTGATCCAGCAGAGATCGGCAATGCTGGTAGTTTTTTTCACAATCCGATTATTGCAGCTGTACAAGCGCAGGAATTAAAACAACGTTTTCCAGATCTGCCAATATACCCTACCACAAATGCCGAACAAATTAAAGTTTCAGCGGGATGGTTGATTGATAATCTGGGCTTAAAAGGTATGCGCAGCGGCAATCTAGGGGTTTACCCCAAACAAGCTTTAGTTTTAGTTAATTATGCACGAGCAAATAAAGATGAGCTAATTGAATTTGCCAAAGGAATCCAGTCCAAAGTTTATGAATTTTATCAAATTCAGCTAAATATTGAGCCAATTACACCATGAATTTTACACTCGACAAAAATCGGGTAATTCGTGCACTGCGTTTAGTCCTCGCATTAGCAGCAGGAATAGTTACTGCATATTTAATCAAAATTCCGATGTCTGGGTGGATTACAGTCACTACAACAGTAGTTTTATTTGACCAAGAAACAATAGGTGGGGCAATTAATCGGAGTAAGCTTCGTTTTTTAGCCACATTATTTGGTTCATTAATTGCTCTAGTTTGTATCTTGTTTTTCCATGATAACTGGCTAATCATTTGGAGTGTATTAAGTATATCTTGTTTCGTTTATGCTTATATTTTTATGGGCAGTAAGAAAAGCTATATCGGAGTTCTCGGCATTGCCACTATGGCAATTTTAATTTTCGGTAGTAATGGCGGCACGAGCTTGCAGCATGCGATGTATCGAATCATCGACATTGTAATTGGTATTAGCTTCGCCCTGCTTTCAATGCTACTATTCTTCCCTCAATATGCAATAAACAAATCTCACCAGCTAATTTTTAAAGCTCTAGACGATATAACTAATTTAATTAAAAACATTCAAAATCAAGACAATATCGAGCAAGTAAGACAGCATATTCTAACAATTGAAACTAAATTTCTCAGTGATGTAACTAACTTCAATAAAACTATTGATGAGGCTAAACACGAATTAGCCGCTAAAAAAAACCCACAATTAATTGAGAATTATAGTAAGTGCCTCTTGCAAATTAGGCGCCTTTACCGCTTGCTTATCGTTATTTTTTATTATGAATTAGAAAACGATAATTTAAATGATCCGTATCTTAATCAAATCTTATCTAAATTCTTACAAATAATTCAAAGTACTACGGATAAAAATCAAAACTACTCATTAATCATAGACTATCTAGAGCTGAATGAATTAATTAGTCAAATTAAAACGCCAACGCTCCGTAAAACCACCAATCATTTCGCAACTGAGCTTAAACAACTACATAATATTTTGGGCTTAATTTAAATAAATTAAATTGAACATATAAAGAGTAAAGAAGATACCAGGGCGCGTGAATAAATTTCATCGCGCTCTGGTATCTTCTTTACTCCTACTAAAGTTTAGAATAATTTGCTCGCTAAACCAATATAATTATCTGGTGTTAGCTGTGCTAACTTAGCTTTTTCTGCTTCAGGCAGCTCCAAAGACGCTACAAATTGTTTGATACCTTCAGCATCAACTTTTTTACCACGCGTCAGGTCTTTTAATTTTTCATAGGCATTTTCCACACCGCACTTACGCATAACTGTCTGAATTGGTTCTGCTAGAAGTTCCCAATTATTATCCAGATCTACACTAATTACTGCTTGATTAATTTCCAATTTACCCAGACCTTTAGCCAATGAACTCAAGGCTAGAACCATATAGCCAATACCAACACCAATATTGCGTTGTACGGTCGAATCAGTCAAATCACGCTGCCAGCGAGAGAGAGGAAGCTTTTCTGCCAAATGTCCAAGCACACTGTTTGCCAGTCCAAAATTTCCTTCAGCATTTTCAAAATCAATTGGATTTACTTTATGCGGCATAGTAGAACTACCAACTTCACCTGCTTTGACTTTTTGTTTAAAGTAATTTAGCGAGATATAGCCCCATAAATCACGGGACAAATCAATCAAAATAATATTAATTCGGCGCAAATTATCATACAGTTCTGCCTGATAATCATGCGGTTCAATCTGTGTGGTAAACGGATTAAAAGTTAAACCTAATTTTTGCGTCACAAATTCTTCAGCCAGTTTATCCCATTTAATCTCAGGATAAGCAACCAAATGCGCATTATAATTACCCACCGCACCATTAATTTTTGCCAAAAATTCTTGTTTAGTTAATTGCGCTAATTGGCGTTGTAAGCGATAGACAACGTTATAAAACTCTTTTCCCATAGTTGATGGAGTGGCTGGCTGTCCATGTGTACGACACATCATCGCTACATCACGATACTCTTTAGCTTGATTCGTCAATTTATCAATAATTGTACCTACTTGCGGCAATAAAACTTGTTCAGTTATCGCTTTTAACATTAACGCATAACTGGTGTTATTGATATCTTCAGAAGTACAGGCAAAATGAATAAACTCACGGTATGCAAAGAGTAATTGATTTTCAGCAATCTGCTCTTTGATATAGTACTCAACAGCCTTAACATCATGATTGGTGGTTGCTTCAATCTCTTTTACCCGCGCTGCGGCTGCATTATCGAAATTAGCCACGATATCATCCAATAATTGGATATCTGCGCTACTCAATTTAGGCAAATTAAACTCTGCGTTACTAAATAAAAACTTAAACCACTCCACCTCAACTTGTACGCGAAATTTAATTAAACCAAACTCTGAAACTAATGAATTTAACTCACTAACCTTATCTCGATAACGACCATCCAAAGGGCTGATTGCCAAAATACTATCCATGATTCACCTTTATTGCTATATTAAGAACTGACGCCACATAGAATATGAAGCATTATGCAACATATCACTTACCTTGCTAAGGTTATTAACAGGTAAAGAAATTAAGAGGATATTATATACCAAACAAATTAAAATCCAGATAAAATCGACAAACTTCAGGAATCCGCTTTAAATATGATTTCATCTTATTAGCACCTGCACAAAGGATTTTCAAACATAATCAAGAGGTAGATACCCATAACAGGTGATATAATGTAGGGCAGTGTTTTTTATTGGTTATACGTTTCACATTTTATCAGTATAAAAGCCAAAGAATTTAATTCCTTTAGTCGACAAAATCCCCCCGTTGTCCGTACTAGATTATCGCTAAATAAAACTTTAGAGTATTCCCAATTATGCAATTTAAATCATTAACCATACTATTAGCCTCGGCTTCATTAATTGCCGCTTGCTCTCAGCAATCAAAAAAAGATACAAATAATACAAATTCAAACTCGACATCACAGAACAAAATCGTCGTAGACCTTGGTTCTGATGCAGCAACTTTGGATCCACAAATGTCAGAAGATACCCAAAGCCATCGTGTAATGAATGACCTCTTTGAAGGCTTAACTTCCTACGATCAGAGTAATAAAATCATCCCGGGACTAGCAGATAAATGGGAGATTAGTGAAAATGGAAAAACCTATACTTTTCATCTACGTCCTGGAATTAAGTTCTCGGATGGTACGCCAATTACCGCGAATGACGTAGTTTTTACTTATCAACGTCTTGCTGATCCAAAGATCGCTTCAAAATATAATATTCTAATCAACAACTTAACTAATGCCGATGACGTTATTAAAGGGAAAAAACCACTGAGCGCCTTAGGAATTAAAGCATTAGACAAAAACACCGTACAAATTTCACTCAATCACCTCGACAATTCTTTTTTAGCAATTGCATCTTTGTGGAATCTGGGTGTGGTATCGCAGGCAAATGTTAGTAAATTAACCAATTGGACAGACCCTAAAAACATGGTTACTTCAGGAGCTTATAAACTTGATGAGCGTGTAGTTAAAGGTTATATTTTAGAGAGTAAAAATCCACATTACTATGATGCCGCAAATGTTGCAATTGATCAAGTTAAATTTATGCCGATCGAAGATAATAATTCAGCATTAAGTCAATACAAATCTGGTGATTTAGATATTACCTATTCACTGCCCGTAGATCAGTATAAAACGATCAAGACCTCTTTGGGAGATCAGGAACATACTGTTTCACTAGAAGGTATGTACTATTATGATTTCAACATGACGTCTGATAAATTCAAAAACAACCCTAAGCTGCGCCAAGCTTTGTCCATGGCAGTTGATCGCCATTTATTAGTCAAAGATATTCTGGGACAAAATCAGACCCCACTTTACTCTTATGCAACCGATACGATTGATGATGGTAAATATGCAGGGCTCGACTATGAATGGTCGCAATGGTCACGCGAACAGCAACTAACAACAGCTCGTGAACTGTTTAAGCAATCCGGCTATAATGAGCAACACCCGCTAGAAATTAAAATTAGTTATAATACTAATGACATGCATAAAAAAATAGCACTAGCAATTGCTTCAATGTGGCAACAAACTTTTGGCGATAAAAGCATAACCGTTGCCGCCAGCAATCAAGAATGGAAAACCTTTCTTCAAGCGCGCCATAAAGGTGATTATGATATTGCCCGCGATGCATGGGTTGCCGATTATAACAGCATTGATAGCTATACTAACCTTTATCAGTGCAATAATCCACAAAATAATGCGCACTCATGTACACCAGCATTTGATAAGCTATTGCTTCAGGCACAAAATACACCGAATGCCGCACAGCGTGAAGATCTAACCAGAAAAGCGCTTCAGGCAGCTATGCAAGATTATGCAATCATTCCGTTGTACCAGTATACTTATTTCCGTCTGATCAAACCAAATGTTGGAGGGTATACTCCCGAAACAAATCACCTTGATCACGTCATGAGTAAATGGTACAATATTAATCAAAAAGGAATCAATTAATATGTTAAACATTAAAAAATTGACTGCTTTATTGCTTATTACAGGTATCAGTAGTGGGCTTAGTGCTTGTTCCAAAGAAGCTAAGGATAGTTCCAGCGCAAATAAAGGCAAGAGTTTGATTACAGTTGATAACGGAGAAGATGCACCAACCATTGACCCTGTGATGACTCAAGATTCAACCAGCGCCAGAGTTCTATATGATCTATTTGAAGGATTAGTTTCTTTTGATCAAAGTAACCATACAATTCCGGGACTAGCTGAGAAATGGGATATCTCTACTGATGGTAAGGTATATACTTTTCACCTCCGTGATGGTCTAAAATTCTCTGATGGTAGCCCAATTACCGCGGATGATGTAGTGTTCTCATGGCAGCGTTTAGCAGACCCCAAGATTGCTTCGCCCTATATAAATCTGGCAGCTAATATTGTCAATGGAAATGCAATCAAAAATGGTAAATTGCCTTTAAGCCAATTGGGAGTTAAAGCGTTAGATGCCAAGACAGTACAAATTACCTTAGTTTCTCCAGATGCAAAATTTCTACAAATTTGCTCAATGCCTAATACTGCAATAGTTTCCAAAGCTAATGTAACTAAATATGGACAGACATGGGCTGATCCTAAGACGATGGTAACTTCTGGTGCATATACTGTTGGCGAATGGGTTATCAAAGGACATATGTTACTCAATAAAAATCCTAATTATTATGACGCTAAAAATGTCAGCATCAATCAGGTAAATATTCTTCCGATTGTAGATTATAATGCATCATTTAATCGGTACAAAACCGGTGAGATTGATATTACCTATAGTTTACCAATTGATCAATACAAAACAATACGCCAAGATTATCCAACCCAAGAACACACTGCTAAGATGGAAGCGCTCTATTATTATGACCTCAATATGACCTTGCCTAAGTTTAGAGATAATCTGAAATTACGTCAGGCATTATCCATGGCAGTTGATCGCGAAACTTTAGTTAAAGATGTTCTAGGACAAGATCAAGTTCCATCTTACAGCTATGTGACAACCACTATTGAAAACGGTAAGTTTGCAAATAATCGCTACCTTTGGGCTAGTTGGAGTTCTGACAATCGAATTAATGAAGCAAAAAAATTATTCAAAGAAGCTGGCTACGGACCTAGTCATCCACTAGAAATCAGTATCAGTTATAATACCATGGATTCACATAAGAAAATTGCGATGGCAATTGCTTCAATGTGGCAGCAAGTCTTTGGCGCTGACAGTATCAAGACCACCGCAGCGAATCAGGAGTGGAAAAGCTTCATTCAAGCACGTAACACTGCCAACTATGATGTAGCCCGCGATGGGTGGACTGCTGATTATGATAGTGTCGATGCATACACCGATCTTTTCTTATGCAAAAATCCGTTAAATAAATCCAAATATTGTAATCCGGCTTACGATCAATTAATTCAACAGGCACAAGATACTCAAGATCCGGAACAGCGGATTAAGCTTATCCAACAAGCATTACAAACAGCACAAAGTGCTTATGCAATTATTCCGCTTTATCAATACACTTATTACCGCTTGGTGGCTCCGCGAGTAGGTGGGTACAATATGGAGAGTAATCACCTCGATCATGTAATGAGTAAATGGTATAAGTTAAAGTGATTCTATTGAATTATATTTTATCTTGTAGTAATTAGAATTAAAATTAAGGAATTTGTTATATGTTGAAATTTGCTATTAAACGAATTTTGGTATCCATTCCAACTTTATTGGCGATTATTACGCTAGTATTTTTTCTAGTGCATATTACACCCGGTAATCCTTTTGATGGTGAACGAGCACTTTCTCCCGAAGCGCTCAAATCATTAATGGCACAATATCGCTTAGACCTGCCACTCTGGCAACAATATTTGCTCTATCTCAATGACTTGATTCATGGTAGTTTTGGTATTTCTATGAAATACCTTGGACAACCGATCAATCATTTGCTTTTTCCAGATAATATGGGTGGCTTCTGGGTAACCTTACGCTTGAGTATTTATACTATGGCAATTGCCGTACCTTTTGGGATAATCTGTGGTGCTTATGCTGGTTTACATAAAAACTCTTGGTTTGATAAATTAGTCGTATCGAGTAATATCTTCTTCACTGCCGTACCGACCATGGTAACGGGTCCATTATGTGTGTTAGTCTTTGCGGTAACCTTACGTTTATTGCCTGCTGGTGGCTGGGGTGATGGCGATATCGCTCATTTATTTCTACCTGTTCTAGTACTAATCTTAGCTTATACACCAACAATTGCTTTTGTTACTCGCGGTAGCATTATTGATGTGCTGAATTCCAACTATATTCGTACAGCACGCGCCAAAGGCTTGCCAACTAAAAAAATCTTATTCAAACACGCAATACGTCCAACTTTGTTACCAGTTATCTCCTTGCTTGGACCAATGTTTGCTGGGATTTTAGTTGGTGCCGTAGTTACTGAACAAATTTTTACTTTACCAGGATTAGGTGTTCTTACTACCAATGCTGCGACTAATCGTGATTACAATATGATTATGGCGATCACTATTTTAGGAAGTATTTTGACGATAGTGTTTAATATTATCGTTGATTTATTGTATATGGTGCTTGATCCCAAAATCAAACAATAAAGAGAACTGCTCGGATTGTATCGCATTCCAGCAGTCGATTTTAATAGTAAAAAGAAGGAAACTGTTTCATGATTTTTAAAACTAAAAATTTGAATATAGACGCGCCAGCTACTAAGGGTTTCTGGCGGAGTGTTTTTAGCCGTCTATCACGTAATAAACTAGCAATGGCTAGCGGTTTAATAATTATCATTTTAACTTTAATGTGTATCGTTGTACCTATGTTTAGTGGGGTTAGCTATGATAAGACCAACTGGAGTGAAATCATGCAATCACCGAGCATGGCACACTGGTTTGGAACTGATAGCTTAGGACG
Source organism: Neisseriaceae bacterium (assembly GCA_003963245.1). GTDB lineage: Bacteria > Pseudomonadota > Gammaproteobacteria > Burkholderiales > UBA11063 > Aquella. The sequence continues at coordinate 25,839 of RXJX01000037.1, read as the reverse complement.
TGATTTATTCGTTCGCTCTTTTATTGGTGGGCGGATAACTTTTGAAATTGCTTTTGCTGCTGCTTTTGTTGTACTGCTGGTCGGAATCTTCTATGGTGCGATTGCAGGTTATGTCGGTGGTAAAGTTGATACTGTTATGATGCGGATTGTAGATGTATTATACGGGATTCCATTTTTATTCTTTTGTATTTTGCTGATTACTCTATTTGGTAATAGCATGGCGCTGTCGTTTGTCGCGATTGCTGCTATTTCTTGGTTAGATATGTCGCGAATTGTTCGTGGGCAAACTCTGAGCATCAAGCATAAAGAATATGTTGAAGCAGCAATGGTTTCAGGTGTAAGTAATTTCAAAATTATTACTCGTCACGTAATTCCTAATCTACTGGGAGTAGTAATTGTTTATGCAGCATTGACTGTGCCGAATATGATTGTCCTTTCAGCAGTATTAAGCTTCTTTGGTTTGGGTGTAACTGAGCCAATGACTTCATGGGGACTATTAATTTCAGATGGGGCACAAAACATGGAGGCATGGTGGTTATTACTCTTCCCTGCTGGTCTTATGATTATAACATTACTTTCTTTTGCATTCTTTGCCAATGGCTTACGCGATGCATTAGATCCGCGCTAGGAACGATAAATGAATAATAAGAAAACTCCTCTTTTAGAAGTTCGCGATTTAGTTGTTGAATTTAAAGTTCAGGATGGACTGGTTCGCGCAGTAAATGGTCTATCATTCAAGGTTTACGATAGTGAAATCATCGGAATTGTTGGTGAATCAGGTTCGGGTAAAAGTCAAACTATGCTAGCATTAATGGGTTTACTCGCCGGAAATGGTAAAGTTAAAGGCTCAGTTAAATTTAATGGGCAAGAACTGGTTGGACTGTCAACTGCTAAGCTCAATAAACTTCGTGGCGATCAAATTGCCATGATTTTCCAAGATCCAATGACATCCTTAAATCCGTATTTAAAAATCAGCTCACAAATGACTGAAGTTTTAATGTTGCATAAAAACATGCCTTACAAACAAGCCTTGGATGAAGCAATTAAAATGCTTGATAAAGTCAAGATTCCTGATGCCAAAAACCGGATTCACCTCTATCCGCATGAATTCTCCGGAGGAATGCGCCAACGGGTAATGATAGCTATGTCATTATTGACAAAACCTAAACTGTTAATTGCCGATGAACCAACTACAGCACTTGATGTAACAGTGCAGGCACAGATTTTGGAGCTACTCAAAGAACTGAAGCAGGAAATGAATATGTCGATTATTTTCATCACGCATGATATGGGTGTAGTAGCAAATATTTGTGACCGAGTCAATGTAATGTATGGTGGCTGGTTAATGGAAACAGCAACAATAGAAGAAATCTTTGCAACACCATATCATCCTTATACCAGCGCTTTGTTAGAGACAATCCCAAGTATTGATCATGATGTGGATAAACTTAAGACCATTCCGGGAGAGCCACCTAACTTACTACATTTACCAGAAGGCTGCCCATTCCAAACGCGTTGCAGCAAAGTAAGTCCTGCTTGCAGCGGGCAAATTCCGCTACGTAAAATTGCGCCGCGGCATGTGATGAAATGTACTGTGGAGGTAGCATAATGAAAAAAATTCTTGAAGTAAAAAACCTCAAGGTTCATTTTGAACTGGGTGGTAGCATGTTCAAAGCGAAGCGCGTAGTGCATGCAGTTGACGGTGTTGATTTTGATGTTTTTGAAGGCGAAACTTTAGGCATTGTTGGTGAATCTGGCTGCGGAAAATCATCTCTGGCACGCGCACTCTGCGGATTAAATAAAATCACCTCCGGTAGTGCACTCTTTGATGGCAAAATTGACTTAGCAAAGGCTTCGTCCAAAGAATGGAATGAAGTTCATAAGCAAATGCAGTTTATTTTCCAAGACCCAGTTGCCGCACTTGACCCACGGATGACTGTTGCGGAAATTATCTCTGAGCCTTTGGTAACACTCTATCCGGATATGAAAAAAGATCAGGTTTTGCAAAAAGTATTAGCAACCATGAAGCTAGTTGGATTGACGCAAAATCAGGTAAATCGTTATCCACAAGAATTCTCGGGTGGGCAGTGTCAACGGATCGGGATTGCGCGTGCATTGATTCTTGAACCCAAAATCTTAATCTGTGATGAATCAGTAAGTGCGTTGGATGTATCGATTAAAGCGCAAATTATCAATCTACTGCAAGAATTACAACAGCAGCTTAAACTAACAATTTTATTCATTTCACATGATCTAGGCGTTGTTAAACATATCTGCAAGCGCATTTTGGTAATGTATCTGGGTAATATTATGGAATTAGGTAATAAACAAACTATCTATAATAACACACTTCATCCATACACCAAAGCATTGCTCTCAGCTGTACCAGTTGCCAATCCAAGTACAGAAAAAACCAAGCAAATTCAACTCCTCGAAGGCGATTTGCCCTCACCGGTTAATCCGCCCAAAGGCTGCGTATTTAGTACTCGCTGTCCACAAGCAGAGGATAGATGTCGTGCATCACGTCCAGAAGGTAAAATTGTGCAGGAGCATTTTGTAACTTGTTTTAAAGCGGTAAGTTAAAGCGATAGAACAGCATAAAACAATCAAGAAGATGATAAATATGAGTAATGTTCCTAGGTGAATGCACAATTAAAATATCTGGCACTGTTTAAGCAAGGTTTACTGGTGCAACAATTCGGTACAGGATTGTCAGGAACACTTCGTGCAATAGAGAATCTTGCTTATATACAAATTGATACTATATCGGTAATTGAACGAGCACATCATCATATATTGTGGAATAGGGTTCCTGATTATGACCTTACGCATCTGAACCAATTAGTTAAAGAACAACATATCTTTGAGTATTGGTACCATGCGGCATCATACCTGCCGATGCGTAACTATCGTTATGCATTACCGCGGATGATGTCAATCCGCAATAACGAAAACCGCTATTACACAAATGTTGACCAGCGGCTGATGAATGAAATTCTAGCCCGTGTGAAAGCTGAAGGACAATTACGTGTACGTAACCTTGCTAAAGAAACTCAAAGTAAAGGAGGCTGGTGGAACTGGGGACAAGAACGGAGAGCCCTTGACAAATTGTTCATGCAAGGGGATCTTATGATCTGCGAACGCAATGGTATGGAAAAAGTCTATGATCTTACTGAACGTTGTTTACCTCCGAACCTAGATTTAAGTACGCCAACGTTACGAGAATATGCGATATATCTGCTTGAAACAACGCTCAGAGCACATGGTGTTTTTACATTGAAACAATTACTGCATCTTAGAACAGAAAAACCCTTGCAAAAGATGATGTCCGAAGTGCTCAATGAATATATTGATGCTGGATTAATAAGCACAAGCTCTAATGCAGAGAAAACAATTATTTATGTGGATACTAAGGCGCTTGAACTAGAACCTCAAACCAATAGACAAGTAAAGATAATTTCCCCCTTTGACAATTTGATAATTCACCGTGAGCGGTTGAGTTTGCTATTTAATTTTGATTATCGGATTGAATGTTATACGCCTGCAACTAAACGAGTATTTGGCTACTTTTGTTTACCTGTTCTATATGGAGATACTTTTATTGGCCGGATTGATTGTAAAGCATATCGAACAGAGCAACGATTTCAGGTAATAAAGTTTCATCTCGAGAATGATGAAGTTGATCAAAAGCAGTTTCTCCCTTTATTACGTAATGAGCTACAAAGATTTGCCAATTTTAACAAGTGCCCTCAACTCGAAGGAATATGATTCTCAAGAGTAAAATAATTACCCCATAAAAAAGATATTACAATCAATAATAAATCTGTTTAAATAAGAATATGGTACAAATGCTAAAATAACGGCTTAAGGAGTACAATAACATGACCTTAGACCTTAACTCAGAATTATGCATTCTAGAATGCAATGGCAGCGATGCTGCAACCTACCTGCAAGGACAGCTTACCAATGACATCCGCGAATTGTCCAATAAACCTTGGCAATTTTCCGCCCATCTAAATAACAAAGGGCGCACTCTAGCTACCTTTATCATTAGCCAACATCAAGAAAATAGTTATTACCTAATTACTAGTGGCAGCGTAATTGACAAAATTCTACCGCGTCTTAAAATGTATATCTTACGCAGTAAAGTTACTCTCAACATCAGTGCTAAATTAATCTATCTAAGCGATAGCCAAATTGATGACAGCCATAATCTACAATTAAGTACAGACAAATATCTTATCATCAGTGAAGCACCACAAGAAAGCATCATAAATAGCAATGCATGGCATAAATTTCTTGTCGATAATGCGTTACCTATGATTTACCTTGAATCAATTGAAAAAATCATTCCCCAGCAAATTAACTATGATCTAATTAGTGGAATTAATTTTAAAAAGGGTTGCTATACCGGACAGGAAATCGTTGCCCGTACCCATTATCTGGGTAAAGTAAAACGACGCATGGCAAAATTCACCACCAATACACAGCCACAGATTGGACAAAGCGTAGTTAGTCCATTAATGGATAATCAGGAAGTCGGAGTTATCATTGACAGCTATCAGGATGGGCAAAATTATTATGGCTTAGTTTCGTTACAGAATAACTGTCTAGATGCCGCCTACCTAGATACTGACAACCAACAAAAACTTACATGTACTAAATTAATTGAAGAATCAACAGGAGAATAATCGTGACGCAAGTTTATACCATTACCCACCCTTTAGTTCAACACAAATTAACCATAATGCGCGATAAAAATACTGGAACCAAAGAATTTCGCGAGCTAACTCATGAGTTATCACAATTGATTGGTTATGAAGCCATGCGCAATATTAAAACTGAACTGGTTGAAATCGAGACACCGCTGGTAAAAACTAAAGCTCCAGTACTAGCTGGGCGCAAATTAGCCCTAATCCCGATTCTGCGCGCTGGCTTAGCAATGGCAGATGCTATCGCGGATTTTGTTCCAAATGCCAAAATTGGACATATCGGAATGTATCGCGATCCAAACACTCATTTACCCGTAGAATATTATTGTAAATTACCCAGCGATATTGAAAACCGTGATGTTTTTCTGTTAGATCCAATGCTGGCAACTGGCGGTTCGGCAATTGCAGCAATTGATTTACTCAAACAATATGGTGCAAGCAATATTAAATTTGTCTGCATATTATCCGCGCCAGAAGGTATTAGCAAAATTCGTCAAGCACATCCAGACGTTGAAATTTATACAGGTTCAATCGACGAAGGATTGAATGATCATGATTATATTGTGCCTGGTCTTGGTGATGCTGGTGATCGAATTTTTGGTACTAAATAATTATGGCAAAGTTATTTTTCCGTTACTCAGCGATGGATGCTGGTAAAACCCTTGATTTATTAAAAGTTGCCTATAACTACGAAGATCGTGGACAGCATACTTTGGTAATCACTTCTGCGATTGACCGTCGCGCCGGTGACAATAAAGTTAAATCACGGATAGGCTTTGATAAAGAAGCAATCTCAACTACCGTGAGTGATAATTTGTTCGAGTTGATTAAAGCACAAAACGAGCAGCAAAAGATTGCCTGTGTTCTTATCGATGAAATTCATTTTTTTAGTTCAGAGCAGATTATTCAGCTCTCGGATGTAGTTGACTACCTCAATATCCCAGTAATTTGTTATGGTCTACGCAGCGATTACCGTGGTGAACCATTCCCTGCTGCGACTACTCTACTTGCAATTGCGGATACCTTAGAAGAGGTTAAAACAATTTGCCATTGTGGACGCAAAGCTAATTTTAATATGCTGGTTCGCGATGGCGTAGCAGTTAAACAAGGTACACCTGTAGTGGTTGATGATGAGAACCTCAAGAAAATTGATACCAAATATGTTTCGGTGTGCCGCAGGCATTGGAAAGAGGGAATTTGGAAGTAATTGAATGTAATTTGATGTAAATATTAGATACATATCAATATGTTATAAAATTTATTGATATAATGAACCCCTATATTAATGTATTTGAATGTACATGTTCTATGTACACCTTCTATGTATACCTTTTAGGGGTTTTATTATGCGTATTACTGATCAAACAATCAAAAAACTTATCGCTCAGTCAAAAAACTCTATCAATGAAGATGGAGAACAAATTAAATACAAATATCACAGTCTTGGTAACAATTTATGGCTCAGGGTAAGCACAGCAAAAATGAGTGCCACTTGGCTATATCGAACATGTGTAAAAGACAATAGTAAAAAGAACGGTTACCGTCTTGGATACCATACAATTGGAAAATACCCCGTAATTTCATTAAAAAAAGCAGGTGAAATTGCAGACGATTTATATGAAAAATTTAAAATTGGAGAGAACCCATTATTAGTAGAGCCCGAAAAAGTAGTGGTATTAAAAGACATATGGGATAAATGGTTTAACGCAGCACCACTTAGCAATAATTACCGAATAAAATGTGAGGGTATGTTTAAAAATCATTTTCAAAAACACGCTAATACACCACTTAACAAACTCTCCGACAAAATAGCTTGGCAAACAATAATTCAACCAATTTTAGATGCAGGACATAAAAACCAAGCCCGCCATGTCCTACAAAAGCTTAAACAAATCGCCAGATTCGCAAAATCTACTTATTTGATTGATTTTTCATTATTTGAATCAATGAAAATCCCAGAAGAATATAGAACTAAACGCGAACGAAACAGAACAATGGAAGAAGCTGAGTTAAAAATATTTCTCAAAGCGCTAGAAGCGTCTTACTTAGACAATACAATAGACATTACAGCACACCACTTGCTAAAACTTATTTTACTTTTAGGCACAAGAAAATGCGAGCTAGCTTTATTAACTTGGGATAAGTACGATGCTAATGAGAAAACCATTTTTTTAACAGAAACAAAGAATACCGATAACTTAATAATTAAGTTACCACCACAGGCAATTTGCTTACTTGAAGACATGAGGCAAATTAAAAGCTCAGAATATATTTTCCATAGCATGCAAAAACCTAAAAATCACATTTGCATCAGGTCGATATTGTATTTTTTACAAAAAATAACTACTCGTGCAAATATTAAAAATTTAACTGTACACGATTTACGGAGAACCTTTGCCAGCAGATTAACGACTCTACGATTCCGGTTAGAGTTAATTGAAAAAGCATTAAACCATCGGTTACAAGGTACCGCAAAGCACTACCAACATGATCAGATGCTGGAAGAACGCCACGAAATGTTGGTTGAGTGGGCAAATTATTTAGACGAACTACTTCTTTCGAAATAAAACTTGTTCATATTTATAACTTTTTATAAGGATGAACAATTATGTCCATTAACTCACAACAATTAAATAAAGCGACTAAACGCTTTTTCTGGTTAAAACTTCATCACGACTTTTTCAATCGTGATGAAATCCGCATTATCGAATCTCAACCTAACGGCAAAGACTATATTATTTTTTACTTAAAGCTGATGCTTAAGTCAATTAATGACAATGGTAAATTACTATTCAAAGATACTATTCCCTACACCCCTGAAATGTTGGCTTCAATCACGAATACCAGTATTGATACTGTGCGAGTAGCAATTGATGCCTTTGCAAAACTTGGACTAATCACACTACTTGATAATGGTGCATTATTCATGCAAGAAGTTCAAAAGTTAGTTGGTTCTGAAACTCCTGATGCAGAACGCAAACGCATTGCCCGCGCTAAGCAAAATTCACAACCAAAATTGCCACCTGCGGACAAAAAGCGGACATTGTCCGGACAATCTACGGAAAATGTCACGCTAGAGAATAGAGATAAGAGTTTAGATAATAAAGAAAATACCCCCTTACCCCCTAAAGGAGAAAATCGGGTGGGGGAGGTTTGGAATCAGATCGCTAAGAATCTAGAGTTCATTTTTTGTGACAATGAACAATCTGCTATCTCAAAATGGGCTGAATATCTCACCGCAAAGCAAAAAACCATCACTGTCCTACAGATTGAAACCAACCTTCAAAGTCTGTTTCAATTAAAAACTGGTGGTTATGATATTTGCTCAATGATCAATGACACCATATCGGCAGGTTACAAGTGGCTGCTAAAACCAACACCAATTTATTTGCTGCAAAATGCGGCTGGTAAATCTGTTGCTAGCAATAAGCAACGTTCATACCGCTACAATAACCCAGAATATTTTGTTCCCGAAAACAAGTCCGACAAATGCGAACTTCGTAACTATTTGGAGCGTTGTTATCTGCGGGATATGGTTGATCCACGGAATGGCTTAGCTTTATCCAGCGAGCAAAAATCTTTGCTCAAGGCGCATTTTGATTTTGCCAAATCCAAGCGAATAGGGATCACTGACTACATTTACCAAACTGAAGTTTTAACGGGTAAATGCCTTTTGGAGCAGTCAATCAATGGACTAGTTGCCTCATTCATTGACGTTGCTGCTTGATTAACCAGTCTATTTACATATTGGTGATTCATTATGAATCACATACAATCATATCGTTTAGATAGCTGGTTAATATTAGATTGTAATATGCGGTTGGCGCATATTATGTCTGACTGTCGTCAGTTGCTTTGGGTGCTCCTTGGACATCCACACCCACGCAAAGTTGCAGTGTCAAGCGCTAGGGCGCTTGCCATGCAGGGCGATGCCCTCTTGTCGCTCAATCTTGCTGGACGCTGCTATTGCTTACAATTCACCCGCCGCCGTCACACTCCGCACGTGACCCAACCAGTTGTTGACTGCGCTTTGCTTGCCTGCGGTAGTCTGGACGACTATCATCATCTGATTGGGTCACGTGCCTCGCTAGGGCGTGGCACTGACGGCGGCTTTCGCACACGCGGCACAAATTGTGGGCAATTTGTTCTGCTCTCAACTTCTGGGGAAGTTTCGTTACTCAGCGGTCGTCACAACTTTGCTTTGGGCAAAGCTTGTTCCTCGTTCGGAACATCTGGGGATGTTTCTCACCAGAACCGCGGCGGCTACTTCTGGGGAAGTATCCTTGCTTGCGCCACTAGGGTGGCTTATTCTGCCGTGCTACGCACAAAAATCTGCGCTGGACGCTTGCTTTTTGCTTGTCTGGTTCGGTTTAAATCTAGCTCGCGGTTTAATTGAGGTTTTGGGGTTCTTGTTTTTATTATTGAATTTTTTTGTCTTTTGGAGTCTATCATGGAAAGTCTTAATTATCAGTTAATGGATGGCTTATTTCGGTTATTAACCTGTGGGCCGATTGATTTCATCATCCAGCATACTTTACTGGTTGGTTTAATTACTGGAGTTTTGGCGGTAATACCTTTTGCGATTAAAAGCATACCGCATGTTTTAATTATTCTGATTGCGTTAATCGTTTTTATTTATGTTATTGATACTCAGGATATTGCAATCCGTGATGTATTTTATTCTGGAAAGTTATATCTGGTAGTCAGGATACTCGGCGATTATCTTTTTGGATGTATTTATGGTTTTGTAGTTGCTAACTTAATTCAACGTTTACGAGGAGAACATGATCATGTTACAAGCAAATAATCAGCTCTTAGAGCATTCCATTGTTTCAATGTACGCTATGGAAAATATCTGGTACTTCGTTTTTGCTGGGCTACTTTCTTATAATCTGCCGCTAGTATTTAAACTCAAGCAAGAATCCGGTTATCTGATCCGTGCCGGAATAATGGTTTTAATGAGCATGGCAATAGTGCCTATTGCCATGCTGCTACCGACTGATTTTAAAATGGGGAGCAAATTATTAATCTGGGGAGTTTGTTTTGTTGGTGGAATAGTCTTTGCTTCCTATGGAGCACGGATATTAAAAGCGCGGTTTAGTTTGTTACTCAGTCGCTTTACAGTTAAAAGTAGCGTTAGGCGCGGTTCTAAAACTGATATTCGCTACATGGATAAGGAGTTGCCTGTTATTGCGGAATATAACCCTTTAAAGTACATTAATCTAAAAAAAGGGGTTTTTGTTGGACTAGATGAATCAGTTAAGCCGATATATTTGAAAGATCCGGATGATTGGTATAAACGGCATTTTCTGATTGTTGGAGCTTCGCGTAGTGGTAAAGGTGTAGCCATGCAATCGTTGGGAATCCAAAGTTTAATGTTAGGTGAAACTATCGTATTTTTAGACCCTAAAGGTGATAAATATTTACCGCATATCTTCAAATCTCAGTGTGATGAATTAGGTATTAATTATTCCTATATTGACCTGACTCAAGATATTGGACAAATCAACCTGATAGCAGATTTTACCGCCAGAGATTTAAAGAACTGTCTAGTTGAAGCTTTCTCACTGCGAGAGATGGGGTCGGAATCAGATGTTTACCGTAAAAATGAGCAGGAGTTTTTAGAAAACTTTGCCGCTTTTGCGTGTGAACAGAATAATAGTTCTAATTCTGTCACCAGTGGTGACAGAATTAGAACAGTCCAATTGAGTAAATCTTTAGCTAATATTTGTCAAGATTATGAGATTGACCGCTATGCGGACAAATTTAAATCGTCAGTCTCAGATTTAAACAAGTTAATCAAGGTGGCTGCAATCAATGCAGCTAACGGTAAATCTTTAGCTCAATTATTGAATGGTGGCGGTTGTGTTTATATCGTTGGTGATTTATTAGACGAAACCATCAAGAAAATCCAGAGATTTATCTTTTGTCGGATAGTTCAGCTCGCGCGTGCTTATGCTAATGAGGTAAACAGCGAAGAAAAGAACATCACCGTTTTTGCAGATGAATTAGTCGCGCATATTTCGCGCTTTGTTGCCGAAAGTTATACCGTTAGTTTAGGCTGGAATTTAAAAATTGTCAGTGCGGTTCAAGATTTGAAACTACTCCGTGGTGCTCCGACAGATTTAGATCCTGAATTTCTCAAAGGTGCTGTATTTGGTAATAGCCAGAATAAGTTGTTTTACCGTGCAGATGATATTGATACTGCGGATTTCCTCTCTGATATGACGGGTAGAATCCAGATTGAAGAAGAACAGAAGTTGGTTACTCGTAACTCGCTTAATTCCGAGCAATTAGATCGACAAACTAGATTAATTCAATCCGAGCGTAATTATTTTGACCGCAACATGATTTTAAATCTCAAGCAGTTTGAAGCGGTATTTTGTGCATCATTGCCATACCGTAAAACAATTGCATCATTATGCAAAACCAGTCCGGTTAAGGTTAATGATAACTCTAATGGTAAAACGCTTCTAAAAGTAAAAAATTTGGCGCAGAATATTAGTCAAAATAATAATCATACACAATCTGATACTGAAAACCTTAAATGGCAACAAATTCGAGAAAATAATTTAATAGGAACAACTCAAAATGAACACTCCAGCAATAACAATGACTCAACCGGAAATAATCCGCAAGAAACCAGCTCCGGCAAATCTAATTATCTCTTCTAAATTGCCACATGCTGAAAAAATGGCAATATTCAATAATCGGATTAACAAGGTATTGCGCTTTTTATTAGAAGAAAATTACTCCAGTATGGAAAATTTAGCACTATTGCTCAATGTGCCTAAACAAACAGTGCTGCGTATTACTCGTAACCTCTCGGAAAAGAACTATTTAATCAAGCATGATGTTGATATTGGTTTAGCCAGACCGATTTCAGTATTTCAGCCCACCAATACCGGAATAATGTTTGCTTTAGCCAATAATGAAGAAATTCCTGAGCTTAGAGATATCAATCGGGTGAATCCTGCCACCATTTTTCATGATCTTAAATTACAGCAAATCCGCTTTAAGCTCGAAGCTCAGGGTTATCATTCGTTTCAAAGTGCCTGGCATTTAGCCAGACTACTTAAAAAACGCAATGATAAAGTTCCCAAGATTCCCGATTATACTTGTATCAATCCGACTGGTGATAAAGTTGCAATTGAATACGAGCGTACCATTAAAACCAGAAAACGCTATCAGGAAGTTATCGGGCAATACATGGATATCAAAGAGCGTGGGATTATCAAGCAAGTGATCTATTTTACTGATGATGGTTTTGCTGATAAGCTCCGGCAGTTATTTGCTGGGATTGAATTTATTTATCGGAAAGGTAGAACTGAGAAATGTAATACTGAACAGCTACGCTATTTTAGTTTTGTGAACTAGGGGGAGAACAGAAGTAGGTTACTCAACACCTCAGATCAGCAGTTTTACCACTATACTGGATAAAACTGCATCAAGCCTTGAAATCATGTTACAATAATTTCAGTAAAAATATATAATTTTTCTGAAAATATCAAACGAGTTAAAATCATGCAATCCATTGATAATAAATTATTTAACATAATAAAAGGAACTGGCAAAGGTTATGTATTTTCTGGAGCAGATTTTATTGATAAATTTGAGGGAGATAATATTGATAAAGCACTCTCTACATTAGCCAAAGAAAATAAGATTCGTCGTATAATACGTGGCATTTATGACTTCCCCAAATACAGTGAGCTTTTAGGTCAATATCTCAGCCCAGAAATAGATAAGGTGGCGCATGCCCTTGCCCGTAAATTCAAATGGCGGATTGAACCATCCGGAGATACCGCACTTTATTTACTTGGTTTATCAACACAAGTACCAGCCAGATATGTTTATTTTAGTGATGGACCAAAACGTGAATATGATGTTTTAGGTAATCAACTAGAATTTAAAAAAATAGCACTTAAAAATATCGGGTTTAAATACGCAGAAAGTGCGTTATTAGTTCAGGCAATCACAAGCCTTGGTAAAGATAATATTTCAACTGAAATTATTGCTAAGCTTAAACAAAAAATTGAAAGTAAATTATATCCTAAGATAATAAAAGATACCAAAACGGTTACGGATTGGATATATAGCATAATTAAACAAGTTTGTCAGGATTAGAATATGGAGCGCATTGCCTCATTTAATAAATCTCAGCTTCGTGAGTTATTTAATGAAACTGCCATTAAAAAACAAGTAACTCCGGCTATTGCGGAAAAAGATTTTTGGGTCACATGGGTACTGAGTAAAATATTTGCTGATGGGTACTTATCTAAAATCTTGATGTTCAAAGGCGGTACTAGCTTATCTAAGGTATTCAAGTTAATTGAACGTTTTTCTGAAGATATTGATTTAATCTTAGACTGGAATACTGTAACGCAAGATAATCCATTACTCGCACGTAGTAATAGCCAGCAAAATAAATTTAATCAATCGCTCAATGATAGTGCTCATGAATTTATGCAAGATCAGATTTTGCCGAAACTCAATGCCCTATTGCAACCTATTTGCCAGTGTGAGTTAGACCATACAAGCAAATTAGTTATTCAGGTTAATTATCCAGCAGTTTTTAATGATTTGTACTTGCGACCGCAAATTTTATTGGAAATTGGCCCGCTAGCCGCGTGGTTACCATTTGGCGAATATGCGATAACTTCATTTGCAGCAGAGGTCTATCCTCAACTATTTACACAAGCAACATGTCAGGTAAAGGCTATTGTTGCGGAACGAACATTTTGGGAGAAAGCCACCATATTACATCATGAGGCTAACCGCCCAGCAGGTAGTAAATTGCCGCTGCGTTATTCACGCCATTATTACGATTTAGCAATGTTGGCATCTTCAATAGTAAAGAATAGTGCATTGGCTGACATGAGATTGTTAAATGATGTAGTTGAGTTCAAGCTAAAATTTTATCCGCGAAACTGGGCGAAATATGAGGAGTGTTTGACTGGTAATCTGAAATTAATCCCACCCGACTACCGCCTGAAAATGCTGCATGATGATTATAGACAAATGCGGTCAATGATCTTTGGTAACTACCCACATTTTAATGATATCCTCAATAAATTGCAACAACTTGAGAATGAAGTTAATTCGTTACACTAGGATTTAATTTCATATTAGTTACATACTAAATTAACATCTTCGTCAAATAAAAAAACTAGTTGTAATAATATGTTTCACTTAATTTTGTTAAAATAATGCATCATGAATCACATAAATTTAGAGCTTTTTATTTTGTGCTTTTTTCAATAACTTAACTTTTTTAGACTTTAGCGTCCATTTGCTCCTAGATTTTAGTTCCTCTTCAAGTTTACATAAATCTGAATAATATTGATTAATATGTGCTTTTTCTGGAGACTCAACGATATCTTCAACCATTTTTGCAATCAACGACAATGCATAATAATTTTTAGATATTTCTACAATATCTAATCTTTCAATTGAATCAGTTAAATCATCATTTACTGCGTTGTTATCTTTTCTTAATGCAATTACAAACTGCCCATGTGCTAATTTATTTCTTATTTGACTTGGATTTAACAGGTATGTGTTGATTAATTTATTTAACTCTTTTTTAACATTAGGACAGTGGCTAGATTTTCTAAACTTAGTCTTTCTTAATGCAATCTCAATGCATTTTTTCCAACCTGCAGTTATACCATTTTCTACAACTTCAAGCTTAATGCTCTTTATTTCGTCTAACTTAAATCCATATGGTGTATGAATAATTTTTAGAAATAACGACTCCGCATACGCACAGTAAGTTAATTGCAACAGACTTGTTACATAACTGAGCTCAGATTCTTTATTTCGTTTAATATGTGCATTTGCTTGAGCAACAAGATATTTGTAAATTTTATCGGCATGTTTTACATTTTTAGTTTGTGCATTATAGACCGATATATCGGGGAAATTTTTTATCACAGCAAATTCTCTAGTAAGTAAAGAACACTATAGAAATATACAATATGCTTTACTTACCAGGAATCGAACCTAGATCTCCTTTTGAATTAACAGAAGGCGCCTTAACCATAATAGACCATAATAGACCATAAGTGCACCATTATTCTAGCATAATTATTTCTAAAATAGGTTTATTTATGATAATATTATTTGGAAATTGTAAACTTAAAATACTAATATTTCTACGTAAATGGACGACTAATCATGCTCAAAAATATAAATTTCAAACTAAGCTGCAAAAATACAATTAAAAAACAATTTTTAGTTATATATCAAGAGAATAGTTATGAAAATGAATTAATAGATATTTTTCGCACTAATTCATCTTCATACATTGAACTAATGGGAAAAGACAATTTTTATTATTATGCTCAAAAAATTGAACCAGAAATAGGTAATCAACGTGACGCGTGGTTTGGTAGATTTGGTGAATTTTATTCAGTAAAAAAGATATTGAATATTTGTGGAGGATCTAATATTATTGAAATAATACCAGAAAGTAGTAAAAAAAGTGAACGAACTCCTGATATTAAACTTAATAATGATTTAGCTATTATTGAGATATATACACCTAACTACATAAACCTAGAGAGCTTTGATGGTAATTTAGATATTGATCTAATATTAAGAAGTCCAATAAAAACATTTATTGAAGGGAGGAAAAGGAAAATTGACCAACTAACAATGTATGAACATGCTAATACTTTTAAGAAAAAGATAGGTTGGGTAAATACTTCCTTTTTTAAATTTACTCCTTTTGGTATTCCAATACCTCCTGCAGAAAATATTTGGTCAGAGCTTATTAAATGTGACGAACTCCGTATTATTTTAAAAAGTATTTATGATTGCCATGTCAAAACAAAATTAGATAGTAATACTTTCATTATTTTGTGTTTACCAACATTTGCTGAAGGTTTAGATATAGATTATTTTATAAAATTTGATAATAATGGATTTGATATACTAACAAGTTCAGAGCTAAAAAGTATAATTTTAGAAGTTCCTGACAATATTGAGGATGAACTTAATGATTAATTCATAGCAAAGAATACTAAATTTTTTATTTTGCGGCTAACATTATTAACGCCGATAAAGCATAGCCCAGCTATGGTGGCTGAGTGTTAAATTAATTGCGCTCAGTCATTCTTCCTTTACTTAATTAATCTTCATAAACGACACTACGTGAAACTTAGCTGATTCGCCGCTTATATCCATAAGCCGCTAATCAGAGTTCACGTGTGCACCAAACTTTTATAAATTCTTTTACTCCGTAAACTCCATAAAACAA
>RXJX01000037.1:661-9814 GCA_003963245.1 Neisseriaceae bacterium | reverse complement strand
AATGGACAATATACGTTAAATGATACTAAGCAGATTTATAGAAAATTAGCCAGTGCCAATCATCCGGATAAAGGCGGCAATACTGAAATGATGCAATTGATTAATACAGCTTTTGCCGAGTTATGCAAATACTTTGAAACTAATCAAACGCTGGATATTAATCAGGATGATAATGAATCAGCGCAAAGCTTTGATTTTAGCTTTCTGGATACACTTAAAACCTTACATGGCGTAATTATTGAAGTTTGCGGTTACTGGGTATGGTTATCTGGTAACACCTATCCACATAAGGAAACTATCAGCCATTTGGGCTTTAAATATTCCGGTGCTAAAAAGTCATGGTATTGGAACCCAACCATCAACATTAGCAGTTACCGCCGTGGCAGTAAATCAATGAAACAAATCCGCAAGGATTACGGCAGCCAGATTATTGATACTGAAATGCAGCAAGTTATAAATTAGTACTGCCCAGAAATACAGGCTTAGGATAACCCTAAGCCTATATCATTAATCAGCGCTGAATCCCAGTTTTGCAAGCAAACCCCGCCATACCCGTAGCCAGCGCTAAAGCGTATCAAACCGAGCAATCGCAATATGGATAAGCTAATGCTCTAACTATATAATGTGGTAAAATTGGACATTGTTATTTGTCTGAAAATCCGAAGATGACTACACCATTTCAGCAACTACTACCAATTTACCGCGACAATTCAGAAACCCAACGCGAAAAAGGCACCTATTTTGAAAAACTAGTAATTCCATTTTTACAAAATGACGCGCGGTTTGCACAGCAATTCAGCAAAATTAAAACTTTTAGCGAAATGGCAAAAAAACAGCATAAATCAAGCTTGGATAGCGGTATTGTTAACGATGCCAATGACTGGGCTATTGAGAGCATGAATAATCCATGTTACCCACTTGAGTTATTGCAACGTGTTATCACCGTCAGCCTCGAAACAGTTAACATCGTCAACAATTTACCAAAATTATTTTAAAGGGAGAATAAATAATGGGTAAAGTTCAAACAAATTTTTTAAAATTTCATGATAACATCAAATTAGATAACTTTGATGAAAATCAAGCTCTAAGGGATAAAAGAGATATGTTGATTGAGGAACTAGAGTCCCTAAAAAGTGAAGATTTACCCGATGGGTCTGGTAAATTCTCATTTGAAACTAAAAACCAAGGATCGTATTCTACGTTTACAGGAATAAAGCCCTTAAATGATTCTGATTATGATATTGATGTTGCTTTAATATTTGATTTTAATAAAAACATATATGAAGACCCAACTAAATTAAAAGTAAAAATTCACGATGTATTGAATAGCGTTTACAAAAGAACCGTTAAAATAAAAGAACCATGTGTGACTGTAGAATATCCAAAATTCCATGTTGATTTACCTTGCTACGCAAAAAATGAATCTGGTGATTTATACTTAGCTCGAGGTAAAGAATTTTCTGATGCTGAAAATAAAAAATGGGAACAAGCCGATCCAGAAGGATTAAAAGATTATATCAATAATACAATTACTACAGGAAATCAGCGTGATCAATTCCGCCGAGTTGTAAAATATATTAAACTCTGGAAAAATAAAAAGATAACTGACTTTTCCGTTCCATCAATTGGCTTAACTATCTTTACAATAAAAAACTTTCAATATTCAGAAGATAATGACCTAGGTGCATTAGCAAATGTTTTAAGCTTGATGGTATTAAATTTTAAAGTGTCATGTTCAGTATCATTGCCTGTTGCACCAAATACAGATACATTTGCTAAATTAACAGAATCACAAAAAAAATCGTTTATTGAGAAATTAGAAAAATTTTCAGAACAAATTAAAAGCATAGAGAGCCTTACATCTGAATTAGATGCTATTTCTCAACTTAATAAAATATTTGGTGATGATTTTCCATGTGAAAATAACCCACAAAAAACAGCAAGACCGTATACTTCATCAGGATCTCATGCGTGATAACTCAAGAGGGATTTATTGATTATTTTAGCGGTTTTAAACGTGCTGAGAATCTTAACATCGAGCTAAGTACTAACGGAAATAATTCAATAAATAAAGTAACTTTTACTAAATATGGTATCAATTGGGATATTGATGTCATTAATGAAGATTCAAGGTTACTCTTGCCAATTGTTAGACTAAATAACACTGAACTAATTGGTAGGCTTCCTCATGTTAATATATGTGGTGTGGTTTGTGTACATGACAGTGAAGGTTTATTAGTTGACACTAACGATTTAGACCGAGCATATTTTCTATACATTGAAGAGTCAATTAATTTATTAATTGACTCTTACGAATATCATTTTTACTTACAGGATGATACTGATCTATATAATGAGTACCAAGGTTATTTCTGTAGAAACAATGACCGACAGATTTTATTGGGTGATGAGGCTGACTTAGAAACAGGTGATGAGGTTGCCTTCTATGTTCATAAGAATAAACAGATTATGTATGTTGGAAGTTTAGAGGAGTCTGTTGGGAATACTTATTTTATTAAAAAGTTTTCTAATGAGTTAACTCGGCAAACTGGCGTTTATATTAAAGTTGCGCATGAAATTCTACCACCACAGAACCAACAAGATATTAATTGGGATTACATTAAATCAGACATTATTTGTAATGATCAGACTATAACTAACTACATCAAAAAGCGGACTAAGAAGAATAAGGATATTCTATTACTTATCTCAATTCCAAGACTTAATCAAGAATTTAACACCATCTTATTAGTGCAATATAATGCCAGTACCTGCAAATTATATTATTCTTTCCCTAAGCGTCACTCTGAAAGATATTTATTACAACGTAATGGTTGCAAGATGGATTTTGATGATTTCAAAGTTGGCGTAATTGGCTGTGGTTCTGTTGGCAGTGAAGTTATTTATCAATTAGTTAAATGTGGAATTAAAAATATTTTAATTACAGATCACGATAGTTTTAGTATAGATAATATTTATCGTCATCGTCTGGATATATCTTATTTACATGAAAATAAAGCGTCTGCCATTAAACATGATCTAGAAAAAAAATTACCATATATTAATGTTAAAACATGCCGTTCGGATCAAGACAAAGAATTTTTATCATGTAACTTGATTCTTTTGATAACAGGTAATTTAAATCATTGTCTGAATTTCAACAATTTACGAAAAGATGACAACATTCCTGTAATATATGGATGGAATGATGGTATATCAACTGGTGGACATGCTATACTAGTCAGTCAATATGAGCGAGGATTAGACTTCCTATTTGAAAGAAATAATTATGAGTTTAATTATAAGTACTCATTAATTCAATCTAACCAGAAAATATCTAAAAACTTAGTAGGATGCGGCGGTGATTTTGTTCCATTTAGTTACCATGATAGTTGCCAAACAGCAAACCAAATGGTTAGCTTAGTATTACAATTTTTGGAATCCAAGGATAAACAAAATATACGTATTACGTGGTTTGGAAATAACCCACAAAACAATGCAGCTACCACATATTATGAAGATTACAAAGATAAATTATTAGTAAAAGAAATGTTTTAATGTTAGAGCTCACTGGGTTAAATAACCAAAAGATTTTAATACAATCTAGTGTAGTAAATAAACTATTTACTTACATCCAAAGGACTTCTGACAAACCAGAATCTGGTGGGTTATTTATTGGTAAATCATTTACTGGCGATATTTTACAAATTGAAGATATCACTTATCCAATTAGTGGCGATAGACAATCAAAGTTTTATTTTTTTAGGTCATCAAAACATGGAGAATTAATCGAAGATATCTGGGAGCAATCAGGGCATATCAAAACGCTAATTGGAACATGGCATACTCACCCAGAGGACAAACCAACGCCATCATGCGTTGATATCAAAGACTGGAAAAAGATAATTAGTAATAACATTAAATTAAACATAAATTTTATTTTTGCTATAGTTGGGATAAAAATAACCGTATTTTGGCAAAACAATAATGGGAATTTTATACAAATTGGAGAAATAGACAATGAGTGTTATAACTGAAATATTTGGATTTAAAAAGGCCATTGAGAAAATATCTCCTGATTATTTTAAAAGTCACCCATCGTTATTAGAATTATTAGCAACAATACTATTATTATTTATGTTTAAAGGTATTTTCTATGCATTCCTAAAAGATGTAAAAAGTAGTATTTATGCCTTAGTTGCATGGTTATTATATCTTTTCTGGTACGTCTACTCAATAAAGAAATCAGAAGTAGCGGTTTATTTAAATGGAATAACGCAAGTCGTTGAGGATTTTCCAAAATATATTTTCAGCCGCATTAGAAGCCTAACAATTAAATCTGTTATTTTTGGTTGTGATAAATCTAGTACTACTGAAAAACTTATAGAACAGTTATATCTAGACTATGGTACATTTAACACATTAATATCAAATAAAAAAATAGAAAAACTTTATGTCGGTGGGTTATGCAGAATACCTTTTTTATGTGCATATGGTGCTTTTTTTCATAATATATCTGCTGAAATAGTGATGATTGAAAAATTTCATGATGGTAAATGGACATTTCTCAATGACAAAACAATGCGATCTCAAAAAATTCAGATAGATACAGTCAATAGTAAATTAAATAGTGACAACGAAATAGCATTGTTGGTTTCATTTAGTTTGCCGATTGATATTTCAAGTATACCAAGCAAATTACAGAATAGTTACTCGCATATGTATGTGAAAAATTGTTCACGTAATTTATTCATGGATACAAAATCTATAAATCAAGCGGTTAACACAATAATTCAGGAAATTGATAGAATAAATTCTACAATTAAACCATCTATTATTCATTTGTTTTTGAGTGTCCAAACTACAGTTGCACTAAAGATTGGCTCAAGAATTCAGAGTGGAATGCACCCTATTATCCAAATTCATAACTTTGATGCTCAAACTAAATCATATCCGTGGTCATTAAAGATTATGCCAATGGAAACAGACATTAAAAGTAAAATAACTTTAATAAATAATTGAAAAATAATTTATGGTCGAAGAGAAATATGCATATTCAACAAAAATTATTTAGCTTGTGTGTTGAACAACCTGAAACAGAAATTCTTGAATTCAAAGAAGCCAAGAATAATTATGACTTTGATAAACTCGGTAAATACTTTAGCGCATTAAGTAATGAAGCTAATTTAAGCAATGCGGGCGAAGCGTGGCTAATTTTTGGTGTCAATGATAAGCGTAATATTGTTGGTACACAGTTTCGCAGTAGTCCTGCCGATTTGCAAAGCTTAAAGGCGGAGATAGCTAATCACACAACCAATCGCATTACTTTTATTGACATTCATGAGGTTATGACGGATTCAGGACGAGTAGTAATGTTCCAGATACCACCAGCACCGAATGGCTTACCTATTGCGTGGAAAGGTCACTATTACGGTCGCGATGGCGAAGAACTACAACCGCTTAATTTAGAAGAAATAGACCGCATTCGTCGCAAAGCTACTTTTGTGGATTGGAGCGCAGGATTATGCTCTACTGCCACCATTTCCGATTTAGAACCATTAGCAATAGAAAAAGCACGGTTACAGTACAAAGTTAAGCACTCACATTTAGTGGAACAAATTGATCAGTGGGATGATATAACATTTTTGAATAAAGCTAAGTTAGCCATTAACGGCAACTTAACCAATGCGGCAATTGTGTTACTGGGTAAAGCAGAATCAGAGCATTTTATTAGTCCGGCACAGGCTAAAATCACATGGATACTCAAAGACAAAGATAATCTTGAGCTTGATTACCAGCATTTTAGCTGCCCATTTTTATTAAATGTTGAAGCGGTTTATAGCAAAATCAGGAATCTCAAATATCGCTATATTCGCGACGGCTCATTATTTCCAGAAGAGATTGAGCAATACGATCCGTATATCATTCGTGAAGCGCTAAATAACTGCATAGCACACCAAGACTACACTTTAGCTGGTCGCATTAATGTAGTTGAGAATGATGCTGGTACGTTAGTATTTTCTAATGCTGGTTCATTTATACCTGGCTCCGTTGAAAATGTTATCCAGCAAGATGCGCCGCAAGAGCAATACCGCAATCCATTTTTAGCCAATGCAATGGTTAATCTAAATATGATTGACACTATCGGAAGCGGTATAAAACGTATTTTTACTATTCAAAAACGCCGCTTTTTCCCGATGCCGGATTATTCAATTGATAATAATCGGGTGATTGTTACTATTACGGGTAAAGTTCTAGACGTGGCGTATGCCAAATTATTAGCGACTAACCCAGAATTATCATTATTTGATATTTTGCTATTGGATAAGGTACAGAAGAAAAAACTGCTAGCCGATGATGAAATCGCCCATTTACGCGCTAAAGGCTTTATCGAGGGCAGAAAGCCAAATGTTCATATATCATCAAACCTTGCCCACGAAACAGCTCAGCAAACTGATTATATGCGTCAGCGTGGAATTGATAACGAGTATTGCCGTAAAATGATTGTTGATTATCTGACTAAGTTTAAAACTGGTACCCGTGAAGATTTTGAGCGTATTATTCTGGATAAGCTACCAGATATATTGAGTGATACCCAGAAGAAAAGCAAGATACGGAATATATTACAGCTATTGAAAAGTAAAGAAATTATTGAAATTGACAAGGGCAAGTCATGGAAATTAAAAAATGTCTAGTTATCGGTTTATTATTTGATTTCTAGACATTTTCTAAACATTTGCAAACGATGCAAGTAAATAAATAAGATATAATTCAACACATTATGCGAATGTTTTATAATAAAACATGATAATAATTAAGACATTATTAGTACTTATCTTGGTATCGCTGTCAACACGATAAACTTAATGATCTAGCTATTTAGGAGCGTGCACTCCCCCGACTAAAATACCCGAAAGTTTAAATACTTTTAACTTTTGAATTACTCATCTGGTTATTTCTTGAGGCGGCTCAATATTGTCAATAATGTAATCACTAAATTTAGTTAATATATAATCAAAAAATAATAACATACATGTACCAATTAATGAATACATTAAGATAAACAAATTATATTGAATTATCAATAGTACAACTGGTAGCCAGTGAACTGTATTTATCGAATGTATTGCCTGTGACATAATAAATGTCGTAAAAAACGCCATGCAAAACCATCCAAAATAGTAATTTTTTAGAATTAATCCTAACTTACGATTGGTAATATAAATACCAGTCGTTTCCATTTTCTTTTTTAATTTAGCCGTTGCCACTGAAATGATAACTATCAAAGCCAATAGGAGTGATATGACTGTATTCGCGGGAATCATAAAAAAACTGGCACTTACAATCCAAAAAGCTATGTCTGTTATTTTGCCGTAATTGGTAAAAAATGATAAAAAGTTTATCAAATTTGCGCACCAAACGCCCAAACATGCCACTATCAGTAATTTTAACTTTTCCAATTGATCAAAAAAAGCAGCATTACGAACTTCTATTAACTCAGTTCTAAAGTCTTTTTTTTCTTTTTTCTTTTGTAATTCTTTATTTTTTGCCACCTTCTCTCGAATTGATTTTAAATCAAAACACTCCACAATTCGAAATTTTGCTAATTTTAAAAAATACAACATAAACTGATTAACTCCTAAAATATGGTTGTGAATGCAATAACGTGAAAACGACTATACCTAAAACTTCTAACTGGCTATCTTTTGATAATATTTTGTGCTCTTTAGACGGCGTTTCAATGCTATTATAAGCAACATGCGAACATAAAAACACCTCACCAAGCTCAACTTTAGCTTTTCGTAAATAAAATATCCCATAATACTTTACCAAATAATAGTGATTATCTTCTACTCTTCTCATACTATAATCTATAATGACAGTATCCCCAAATTTGATAAATGGAAATAAACTATTATCGAAAACTTTGACAGCAAATAAATCTTTTGGTGAATTAATTGGCTTTCCATACAACTCCGAAGATAAAAGAGGAAAGCTTAACTCCACAGAATATTTCATTTCTTCCAATTTTGTAGACATTTCGACTTCTAAAAAAGGAATATTTAGTATATTTTTATTAATCGCGGAGGCGCTACCATCACTATCCAAAAAGCCATCAACCATGCCCGATTTTTTCTCAAGGAACCGCGCCATTTTATCAGTAATCTTCCTACTATTTGGATTGTCTGTATCCCATAATAAAGCATAAATAAAATTCCTATGCTTATCAACGGCAGCGGCAAATTTATCTATATTATCATCAAACTCATCAATAATAACCTTACGCAAATTATTTTTCCGATTGGTTTGGATTATTTTTTCTTGGTCATTCATCATAAAACATATTCTTAGAATTAATTCTCATACAAAACACAGCTCAATCCTTTTCAAATATAATCACATATTGTACCATACTATTTAAAACTAATATTACATATTATAATGATTTATATTACTACAGATAATATAAATTAATATTATTTATATATTTTTACATCTATATCCAATTTTTATAGTATAATTCGATTGTTTTAGTTTGTTTTGATGTGATATATTCAAATCAACAATATTAAAGCAATGATCTTTAACAATTTGGAAATTAACTAAATGAACAAGTTTCATTTAAGAAAGGAAAACACATGACAACAGAAATCATTGATCCAATTTGGCATATTCGAGATGTGATTAAATACACTGGATGGTGTAAGAAAACTATCGATAACATGATCGAAGATGGACGGATGATAAAACCTGAATTTTTGAAAGGAGCAAAAAAGATACGTGCTTGGTATCGCTCGACCATTATCGAATGGTTCAAGCGAACTCAAGCTAACCCAGATTTGCAAAAATAATATTACCCGTCTATAATAATGAATTATAGGCGGTTTATATTTTAATTTTACATATGAAACACTCTATGTATACCCTACCTCTAAATAAAATTTTACTTGTTAAAATTCAGTGAGTTACGAATTTTTCACTCACTGCATTGGAAAGAGGGAATTTGGGAGTAACATTGCGCAGCAGTGGCAGAAATTTCATTTACACAAAACTTCTGCCACCCTATTCTTGTTTTTCAAGTACCTTAGATTTTCTTACTTACTCTCAACACCACTTGAGGCTATATTTTTAGTTTGTTGAATTTTACATTTG
>RXJX01000037.1:0-611 GCA_003963245.1 Neisseriaceae bacterium | reverse complement strand
CTGAATTGTAGATTCTGTTGTATTGCTAGTGATTTTTACACCATTACATGAATAACTTGAAGTATTCAAATTAACAGTAGTATAAGCATTGGCAACTCCCAAACTACAAATGGTAAGCAATAATAATTTCTTCATGATAAGCTCCTTTTTAATATAAATATTCAGTCATAAATAATGCTGTCCATGCATTGCTTGCTGAAGCAACAGTTGTTGAATTATATGGTGTATATGGATCATTCCACATATAAGCATAAACACCAAAGAATTTCAAACCAGGTATTTCTTTAACCTTATAATTAAAGACTAAATCAAACTCCTGATCTGGGTTAGAAGTCCCAAGAGAACTATTTGCCTGCTGACCAACAGTATTTAAGACTTGTGAATAAGCTGGTGCTACAGACAAAGTGTTCTCTAAGAAGCTGAATTTCGTTGTAATATTATACATCTGACCCGACGATGCCTTCTGAACCAAACTCGTCATCCACGAGTTAGCATACATTGGATCAACATTTTCATTGTAAGTATAAGGGGAAACAATAGCACCATGACCAAAAGCATCAGCTGGACCCCAAACATTCTCATAACCAAAAGCAATATTAAACCAACGATGA
>RXJX01000004.1 GCA_003963245.1 Neisseriaceae bacterium | reverse complement strand
AGAAGATACCATTCATACCAAATGCATTCCAGAAAGACTTCTATCAGAGAAGACACACAAAGAACATAATCCTGAAAGCTAGACAGCTCTGATTCTCTACTCTCATAGACATAATGGCTCTTGATAAAGTACTCTTCTCAAAGTATAAGAGCGTCGGTATTATTGCTGATGATCGTGATAGTGCTGAGCTCATCTTTCGAGACAAGGTAAAGTTTGCTTTTGATAATCTCCCAGAATGGCTATCGAATACGTTCCAAGTAAAGACAGACCGTAAAGGTGAACTCGTATTTGAGAACAATCATTGCTCTATCGCAGTCGATACTTCATTCCGTTGAGGTACACTCCAATCACTCCATATATCTGAGTACGGAAAGATATGTAACAAGTATCCAGACAAGGCGAGGGAAATACAAACAGGTGCATTAAACACAGTCGCACCAACTAGTGAAGTATTCATAGAGTCTACAGCAGAGGGAAATAGCGGGTATTTCTACGATATGTGTATGAGGTCAATGGCACAGGAAGAGATGTGACGAGGTCTTACTGATATGGACTACAAGTTCTTCTTCTATCCTTGGTACATAGACGAAACGTACGAACTGACTGATGACTTCCCTATCACACAGGAAACATATGATTACTTCGCTACTCTGAAACAAAACGAGTATATTCAAAAGCATTTCCCTCATATCCTATTCTGACCAGAGAAGATGCGATGGTGGCAAAAGAAAAAGGAAGAGCAAGGTGACGATATGATTCGTGAATATCCTAGCTTTCCAAAGGAAGCATTCGACATAGCAATAAAGTGAGCATACTATGAGAAAGAACTCTGAATAGCTCGTGAACAGAAACGTATCGCAAACATATATCATGATGAGCGTCTTCCAGTCTATACTTCTTGGGACTTGTGAGGTGCTGGATGATGAGACGATACAGCCATATGGTTTTGGCAGATATACTGAAAAGAGTTACGTATCATAGACTATTGGGAATGAACAGGTTATTCCATGATTGAGATAGCCAACACAATCGTCAATCCTCGCTATAAGAACTACGACATTCATTACTTCCCACACGATGGAAACGTTCACGAATACTCAACAGGATCAACCAGAGTAGAGACAGCACGCCAACACTTGAAAGGGAAAGTAGAAGCAGTCAAGATGAGCTGAGTAAGCGAGGGAATAAACAACGTCCGTAATATGTTCCCGAATTGTTACTTCGATGAGGCAAAGTGTAGCAAGTGATTGTGACAGCTTGCAAAGTATCGAAGGAAGTACGATGAACGGAATGGCATGTTCCTCGACCGTCCAGAACACAAAGACAGCCACGGTCCGGATTGATTTCGCTATCTAGCTAATGTCTATGTTGATCTCACAAAACAGAAAGCACAAGCAATATCATATGAGGCTGATTATTCAGAGTTTTACTAACTTTATTATCCTGTTATAATTACAGCAATTAACTCTATTTCTACCATATGCCATATAAAGAGTCAGAAAAGGAAAAGGAAAAAGTCTTGGTCGAAACTGTCTCTGATGACGATATGGACACAGAGGCTTTTCTCCTACAAATCCAACAAGAAGTCGAACTCTCTCGAAACTTCGTCAATCCAAAGCGTGAATACTTACGAAGCAACGTATCAAAGTACATAGACCAAACGATAGACGATGAGAAGATCCCAATGAATACAGCCTATGCAATGATAAACCTATCACTTGCAGTTGAGCTGATGGATAGCAAAGATCCTATCTTCACCCCTCGTTGACTCTGAGACGATGAGATCGCTGAGAACCTTACTGACGTAGCAAAGTTTGACTACACAGAGATGTGAATGGATAGAATTGCAGTACAATGAGGTCTTGATCGTCGAATGTTCGGTGCTGAGATCAAAGCAAAGACAGGATGGAATGATTTGTGAATGCACCCAACTATTGCTCTCAAAGATCCACTATCTTGGCTACCTGATCCATTCTTTGACTCAACTACTCCTGCTCGCTTCCATTACTTTGAAGAGCTTATACCTCGTGAAATGCTAAGCGAAGAATATTGATTTAGCGAAGATGCTGAAGAGATGTGTTGAGATATATCATCAAACGTACAACTCAACCAACAGGCTCGCAATGAGAAGACAGGCTACAACAACGTAGCGAATGACACTACAATGGTAAGTGTTATCAACGGTTACAGTTACTTTGAGGACACTCTCTATATGGTAACTCTCAATCAAGATGCTAGCAAGCTCCTGAGAACGGTGGAGATAAAGCCAGTATTCAAACAAGAGAAGCTCGAATGTGTACCAATGACATCGGTCGTCAATGTGAAGTGGCACGCTGCAAAGCGTAGCGATCCATTCGGAATTACAATGCTGGAACAAGTATGACCAAAGCAAAGTGCTATATCACAGCTTATCAATCTCCGCCTCATTAATGCGAAGTTCTCTACGCTTGGGCAAATGTACCTCTATGATATAAACACAGTCCAGAACGCCAACGAGATAGCACGACCAAGCACGAATCCAAAGATAATCTGAGTCGATGTAAAGAATGGATGAGCGCCAATATCATGAGCAGTCTATCCAGTCCCTCGAAACAATATCTTGGAAGACTCATTCCGAGTATCCCAAGAGATAATGGACGCTCTCCAAATGGAGACAGGTATTGACTCTCGAACACTCTGAGTGCAATGAACATGAACGTCTACACTCTGAGAGGTAAAGCAAATCCAAGAGAACGCTAATATTCGCTTTGGACTTGATACAATCAATCAAGAGATTGCAGACAAAGAGTTCTGGAGAGATATATGGTATCGAAGTTATAAGGAATACTTCTCTCGTACAGATAAAAAGTTCATTCGTATTGCAAGCTCTCTCGATGGAACTCGTTTACTCGAACTCACAAGAGAAGACTTCCTCACATTCGAAGACCCTCACGTTATCATAGAGAGCAGAAAGAAGTTTGAGGCAGAACGTGCAAGGATTGCAGCATCACTAGATGCTCGTCTCGCAGTAATGGAAGCCAATCCAAACAGTCACAAGATTTCCCTCAACTATATGAGGCGTAAAATCCTCAAGCTCCAAGGAATGACTCGTGCAGATATACAAGTAATCTGTCCATACGAGCCTGATGAGATGGATGCTCGCAACATAGTCAAACTCCTCAACGAGAACGATATGAAGGCAGCAATCATTCGAGATATAAACCAAGACCATATGACATACCTAGTAGTCTTCCAATCTGCTATGGACACAGAGGCTAAACAAATAGCCATAGAGATGCGAAAGCAAGCCTACATACAGTCAGGTCAAGGACAAGCGAAAGACGTATGAGGATGAGCTGCTAATACAGCTACCAATCAAATGGTGAATGCTTCTATATCTCAAAATGCTACTAATAACCCTAATCAATAATTATGTCTTACGTTATTCGCCAAGTTGCAAAAGACCTTCTCACACTTGAAAAGGCAATCTCTGAATGTATCTCTAACCGTGAACGATACGAGCCAGTCAATGGTGCTTGTCGTGCTGAAATAGAACACGCAAAAGAACACCAAGAGGACGAGGAAGTAAAACAAAACATAATCACGACTCACGAAAAGCAAATCCGTGATAATCTCTATGCAATGCGACAGAACGAGATTAAGTACGAAGCATCAGTAGATGCATATAATCGCATTCGTTCACTTTATTTTCCTTGAATTCTTGGTACAATAAAGCTGTTTATCTATAAGGTGTTCTAATATGATGACAACTGATTGACTCGAAATAAGACTCGGATCAGAGATGCAAGCAGTCCTTAATCGTTCTGCCTGATACCTAACTCCTGAGCAATGTGTGCGTAACTTCTTCTGACTCTATCGTCGTGATGTCCTCGATGCAAATGGAAACGTATGTGACTATGACGATGATATGAGAAACGAGGTAAAGCTAAAACAAGCCTGAGTGTATGACTACCTCGACCTACACAAAGAAAACCTCGAGCGTCTCTGAATTACAGAAGACCATATGAAAAAACTATTCCCCTATGTTAAGTTTGTCAAAACAGGAAGCAATCCAACTGGAACGACTCAAAATGAGTCCTGACTTCCAACTGTATCAGAAGATAGTGGAGAGCCTAAAAAGCGAACAAGAAAATCTAGCATTCCTCAATCCTAGTCAAGCCTATGAACATCTGATAGAACGAAACGTATACGAAAGTGTACTCACTATCAATGATAAGCTCATAGAAGAGACGAGAGAGCGAATACGAATAGAGGAAACTTCCGCCACAGCTTCTTACTAATGTAAGAGGTTGGATCGGGGATTTACCCCATTTAGCAGTAAGGCTGCATAATAATCCTATACAATATGAATACTGATGAGCAAATCCTACAGGATGGCTGGTATGGTCGAGAGACCGAAGCCGACTCGGGCATAAACGAGGAAGAGCAAGACGACGTTGCTCCTGAATCTACCCAAGAGGTAGAGGAAGAAACTGATGAAGTCCAAGAGACTGAATCAGACGAAGATGGTGAAGACTCTGAACCAGAGCAAAAGAAAGTGGAAGATACACAGCCAAAGAAGAAATCAAACTCTAACTTTGCGAAGATACTTGCAGAAAGGAACGCTTTGCGTCGACAGCTCCAAGAGAAGATTGACTCATATGATAAAGAGTCAATGAAAGACATTGAGAGCCTCATCGAAGAGCGAGCAGAACGAAAAATAGAAGAGAAACTCTTCTTTCGTGACAATCCACAAGCAAAAGAACTTGCTGATGAACTCCGAAGTGTTGCTAGCGAACACAATATGGATATTGAAACAGCGTACAAGTTCTATACTTCTGTAATCGACCCACAGACGGTAGCTAAATCAGAGGCAAAGAAACTATGAGTCTCATGAGTATGACGAAGAGTTGTACCAAGTAAGGACGAGTTCTCTCCTGATAAAATGTCTGAGATGGACAAACTCTACAAAGCACAATACATTCGCTAATACCATTGAGAGCATAGATTATAAATCTAATCTTTCATCCTATGGCAGTACGAACTACGGGAAACATCAAGAATGGTGCTTCTCCTGCAGTATATATGCAGAACTTTCTCCGCAAGCAAGTCCTCGAAAACCTCGAGCCTGAGCTTTACTTCGCTAAATACGGTCAAGTATCAAAAGCGGAAAATGGATACCTCACACTCTCTTGGGCACGCTTCGATCAATTGACTCGAACTGTTGCACAAGTTACTCTTACTGAAGGTGTTACACCTACAGAAGTAGATGCAACTGTTACAGTTGTTCAAGCAACTCCAGTTCAGTATGGTATGCAAGTTATTATTTCTGACTTTCTTCAGAAGACTTCTCCTATTTCTAGCATTCTAGAACTCGTTGGTCGTGAAGTAGCAGCAAATATGATGCGTGTTATCGACAAGGTTATCCAAGCTGAGCTTATCACAAACGGTACAAACGTAATCTATGCAAATGGACGTGCTAGCCGTGCAGCTCTTATCGCTGGTGATGTTGTTACTGGTGCTGATATTTCAAAGGTAGCTATCAAGCTCCGAAAGCAGAACGCAAAGACAATTTCAGAAGGATGTTACGTTGGTATCGTTGACAACTTTGTTGCTGGTGATATTCGTAACAGCTCATCTGGTCTCTGGCTCGATGCTAACAAATACGTTACAAATGGTGCGATCCTCAATGGTGAAACTGGTAAACTCCAAGGTATTAAGATTGTTGAAACAAGCAATATTGATACTGTTGCCAGTGGTATTACTGTATACCCTTCTTACTTTATTGGTAAGGACGCTTACGGTATTGCTAACTGGCAGAATATGGAGACTATCTTCCACCCTATCGGATCAGCTGGTAGTGCAGACCCTCTAAATCAACGAGCTACTGTCGGTGCTAAAATTGCATTTGCTGCAAAGATGCTCCAACAGAACGCTCTTGTGAGAC
>RXJX01000029.1 GCA_003963245.1 Neisseriaceae bacterium | reverse complement strand
ATACGACTGCGTTATTTTTTAATTACCAACTTGTTAAAGATCAGTTTACTCAGCTTGAGTTACTTATTCAAGCATAAAAAAATGAGGACTCGGGTAATTCTTACGTATTGGCAGAAATGAGATATGATTAGAATTAGATTTCTCATTTGTAAAGGAGGTTTGTGGGGGTCTATGTTATAAAAAACTACACTAAATAATCTTATACAACCTATTGGGAGAGCAAGGAATTAAAAACTTTGTAGTTAAGCTTAATATTACAAATTTAAGTAAATAATTTAGAATGCTTTATTATTTTGTGTCTCAGTTGTTACAATTGTTACTGCAAAATAAGAAAGCATAAGAATTAACAAATGTTATTATATTTTATTTAACAGGGAAAGCGTAATGAAGAAAAAATTAAATTTATTAAAAATCCAGAGTATATTCATTGGCAGTATCGCATTATTTGGATGTGGTAGTGGTGGTACTGTTGTTAACTCCTCTTCAGCAACGTCGCCAGTATACACTATTCTTTTTGATGCGGGAAGCAGCGGAACTCGTTTATCATTTTATAAAGTTATTCCTGGGAATGGTGGATATCCACAGATTACAAAACTAAGTGAAAAAGAGTATAATGATAATGGTATCAATGATTTTTTAAATGGTAATGGAACTATCGAATTAGTTGATAAAGCTGGAGTAAATACACTTCCAGGTGGTGTTAGACCAGTTAATTGTACTGGTGGTACAGAACAAACAACAGGTAAACAAGTTCAAATTGTTGGTTTAGGAGAATCTGATGTTAGCCCATGTGTACTGGCTCCACTATTAAATTCTCAAGATACTACCTTAGCAGCAAATGGGCTAACTCGTTCCCAAGTAAAAACAGAACTTTTTGCTACTGCAGGTATGCGTACTGAAGATACTCGTAATGGTGGTAGTTATTCAAGCGAATCAATAGCAGCTTATTACCAAATAATGAAAACCTATGTCGCAGGAATGGGCTTTGCAACTGGCGAATTTAAAACAATTAATGGTAATAGTGAAGAAGGTGTTTGGACATGGACGAATTTAAATGATTATTACTATAATGCTTTTAATGGTAATCCTACTGTTAGCTCAACTGCACAAACTCCAGTTGGTGATTTTGAGGTTGGTGGTTCATCAATGCAGATTGCCTTTCCAGTAAATGCAGCACCAAGTGATGAGAGTAATATTTACCGTGTATCAATTAATGGTAAAACATTCAATGTTTATAGTAAAACGATATTAGGATTAGGTGGCGATGACGCACGTAAATATGTTCGTGCATATCTTTATAGTAATCAAGATGGTGGACTTGATTGTTTCGCAACTGGTGCAACTGTTTCTAGCACAACCGAAGATAGTGGTATTGCGCTTTATCCATCAACGCTGTTAAATCCAAATATTTTTCCGGCTAAT
Organism: Neisseriaceae bacterium; assembly: GCA_003963245.1. Lineage (GTDB taxonomy): Bacteria > Pseudomonadota > Gammaproteobacteria > Burkholderiales > UBA11063 > Aquella. The sequence goes on along the minus strand of RXJX01000029.1, from coordinate 59,977 downwards.
CTCGTAACTACGGCGCCTTGGTTTACTTTAAGTGCAGAATCGCTTAACCTTGATTTAAGTGTAGGTAGTCCAAGTTTTAATTTAACTAGTTGTAGTGCTAAGTATAATGTTATTGAAAGTCAGGTAGTGTCCTTAGCTCGTAATAATAATGGTACTTATAATGAAGGCAATACTGCGACAATATCTTCATTAAAAACTATTTTACAAACTAGTACCAGTCCTTTTGTTGGGATTGATAATTTTTATTATACAGCTAGTGATCTTAATCTTGCTGAGTCAACAGGGTTTAGTTCGGCAGCGTTTGAAAGTGCGTTAACTACAAAATGTGCATCACCAATAGTTCCTGGTATAAAATTACAACAGCAGGCGATTTGTCCAAATGGAACATTTATGGATTCATTCTTGTTTGGAACTAATGGATTATTTAATGGAAGCACGGCAAGTTTTGCCGGAGTTTTATCTCCGCGACAAAATGGAACAACAGTTCTTACTTGGACTCGTGGTTATTTATTATTGAAATACGCTAATTAATGTATTGAAGATTTACTGATGGCATGACAACTGTAATTCCAGCCATGCCTCATTAATCATTATTCGCGTTTTAGGTGCATAGTTTTTAAAACTATGCATTTTTTGCATATCTGGTGGGTAAATCCACGGCGTATTTCTAACGGCTGGATCAATTTTTGTCAGTGCCGCATTATTCATAATGCTTGCTCCTGTCATGTTTGCTAGTTCAATTGCGCTTTTAGTACTTATCAGATGATTAATTAGCTGGTAGGCAAGAGCCGTATCGCTAACATAGAATGGTATGACTAAATTATCTAGCTCATACATATTTCCTTCTTTTTGCAATCTGGCATCAATAGTTACTTCTTGATGGCTGTCTTTAAGATCTTGAATAGTTTTAAAAATATCTACTGAATAACTCATCGCCAGCCAGATATTGCCACGCATTAGACTTCGGTAATAAGTATCGCTATCAAATTTAGCCCAATAGGGCATCGCTCGCTCAATTACTGCTCTTGCTTGTTTTAGATCATCGATATTGCTGGAGTTCGGATCTTTACCTAGGTAAAGTAATGCTGCAGCAAATACATTGCGCTGAGAATTAAATACGGTAACCCTTCCTTTTAGTTTTTTGAGATATTTTGGATCAAAAATAACCGCCCAACTATCTGCCACAATTCCAAGGCGTTGTAATTCTTTTTTATTATAAGCGAGCATTACATTATCATAGGCGTAGGGGATTGAGTAACGGTTATGAGGGTCGTATGCCTGATTTAGAAATTGTGGGTCAATATTTTTTATATTGGGTAGTTTCTTTAAGTCAAGTGCTTGTAATTTATGCATAGATGCTAGTTGCTCAACTGCGTAGGCCGTGGGTACTACAACATCATAACCACTTGCTCCTGCTGCAAATTTGGCGAGCATTTCATCGTTTTCATTAAAATAATTTTGTGCAAGCTGACAATTGCAGGCAGTTTCAAATTGCCGAGCGGTACTATCTGCAAGGTAATTTGCAGCAATATAGATATTGACAACTTTACCAGCATAGGCTAGTGGACTTGCCAATAGAGCGATACATAAAAAAACTATCTTCACAGTAAATATTGATTTCTTCTAATAATTATTTTATAAATAATGTAGGCACAAACTGCAGTGGAAACTAATGATAAAACGCTACCAATAGCAAATAATCCACTATAACCTAAAAGTTTGGCTAAATAGCCACTTAGCATCATTCCTGAGCTATAAATAATGATTTCAGCACAGAGTAAGATAGACATATCGGTTGCGGATTGTCTTGGCTCACAGTTTTGCATGAAAAATGTATATAATACAACCATCTCCATGGAGCGACATGCCATATTGGTAACAACCACGGTAAAGATTAAAGTTTGCGAATTTATTGTAAAATAAGCTAAAGTAGCCAAGGCTAAATAACAAATACTTCGCATTATGCCCAAAATCAGGAGCCAAATGTTTTCGCGATTATTTCTTAGACAAATACTTACCAATAATGAAGCTAATAGACTTAAACTAAGCCCACTAGCGCCCAAAACTTTGCCAATTAAGCTAATTGCAATTTGCTTGTCAACGAGAAATGGTTGTTGCATTCCCATCACTAAGCCTTCGCAGCCACGATAAATTAGACATAAGTATAATAAATTACGTGTATTTTTGCGGTTGAGAAAGTTAATTAAAGATGGTTTTCCACCAAGTTCTGTCTCAATTATAATTTTGCGCTCTCGTACTAAGCTTTGTATAACTAGAAAAATTAAGTTAACAATAACTAGTGTTAAAATCGAGTTTTGCCAGCCAAATTGTGGATACGCAATTAAAAATAACCCACCGCCAGTAAAGCTCCCCAATGCCGTACCTACTACTTGTGCGTAGTTACCAAAGCGTAATTGGTCTGAGTCAACTTGCTCTAAAATAAATGCACTGGTTGCCAGATAATGAGTGGCAGCACAAATTAGTAAAGCAATTATTATACCAAAGAGTAACTCAGGATGCTGATTTGGTGGAAGATTATAAATAATTATCAGACAAATTAGCATTAATATTTGCAACGGTATCAGCCAGCTTTTGCGTTTACCAAATTTTATGCTATAGTAGCGATCCAGTAATGGTGCCCATAAAAACTTGAATGCCCAAGGAAGCATGAGACCACCAAATAGACCGATTATGGTAAGCGAGACACCGTTGCTACGCATGATGGTTGGAAGTGCTACTGTTGCAAAATACAGCGGTGTAGTATTGGCGATTGCTAATATGGTAATACTGACTAGGGTTTTGTAGTTACGCATTAGTACGGCGCTCTTTGTTGAGAATTAATTTTGCTTGCCGCATTGCCAGTTCTTGAGAAGAAACTGGGATACAGCGAAAAGGCATTCCTTTTTTCATTGCCGAAGAATTTAATTTGGCAATCATTTCTGTATCAGTGGTAACTCTAAGCATTGCGCGACAATATTTAGCTAGTAATGGTTTATGCTGTTTAAACCATGCCATTTCTACTTTTCTGGCAGTTTGTGAGAACTGATATTCACGATCAAAGGTACTTATAGCTACATATGGTTCATGGTGTAATAAGATATTATCCAGTTTTCTAATCCAGCAATTAACTGCATCATCACTAGGAAAGCTTGGAAAGTGTAGTCTGACAATTGGAACGCTACTTATGTCGCAAATAATTTCACTAGGATTATGCCGATAAAAATCCTGATGAGTGATCGCATAGAGCGTTGCCATTTTTTCGGGTAATTTTAGGTATCCCAGATTGCTAAATCCAAGCTTGCGCTCTAACATATTTAGTGCTGCAACCTCTTTATTGGGTTCAAGTAAAACTCGCTCTGCCATCTGCTGTGTAAATAAGTAATCACTTAATCCACGTACAATTAGCGAACTATGACCTTTACCGGTAGCATTTTTTTCTCCAATTAATAAATGAATGCCAAAATCACCTACTTGGAGCTGGTAAAATTGAGCTAAACGATCCTCTGGTGCATGATAAGTTTCGGCATAGCCAATTATCTGCTGATTAATTTCTAGCATAAATAACTCTTGATGCGACATTGCTAACGCAGATTTAAAATGCGCTAAAAGTTCATTGTGTGATAAATTAAGCTGCCAAAATTTTGCGACATGCGGCTGATGCATCCATGTAAATAACTTCTCAAAATCACGATCTAAGTCAACATGATAAATTCTTAGATGATTTTTGCTTTGTCTGCAGCTATAGCTGTAATGTGCTTGCTTAAACATTAACCTTGGCTCCATTGCTAGTTTTTAATGATGTATATTCACTCCACGTTTTATAGCTTGCGGGATTATTCATCATTAGCCTTGATTCAACTTTAGGACGCTGATGATAATCAGCATAACCAACTTCGATTAAACGCAGGCGATTTAGATTTAGCTTTTTAAATTGAGGCTTCAGTAAATTTATTCCCTGAATTTGCTCACTTAACTCCGAATGGCTTTGATGATATTTTTCAATTTCTGTATGAACTTGTTGCCAAAACTGTGTTTCAGGGTAGTCTGCATGAGTAAGCAAAATATCTGATAAATAGCGATATAAAACTACGAATAGTCCAGTTTGGATAAATTGTGCCATATCTTCATTTGATAATTGATAGAGCGTATCTTGTAATTTAATTGGCATGCTATTTAAACTTTTTAGATTGTGTTGACTAATATTTACATCATCAATAAAATCTTTGAGGACTAAAGCTTTTGGTTGATAGTTTTCATCCATTACGAGCATAGTATTTTCACCATGAGGAGAGAAGGCTATGCCGTATTTATATAACCAATGCAATAATGGCGGTAAGCAAACTAAAAATAATTGCTCCAACCATTGAGCAATAGTTAGGCCAGAGCGTTTGATTAGTTCAATAACTAGCGGTTCATTATTTTTATCAAGGTGAATTAATGCTGCCATACTCATAACAAACTCTGATTTCTCGAGGTAGTTGTTGACATTCTCGCGCCAAATTACGCCCAATAACTCTTGATATTGGTATGGAACTCCATCAATCTGGTTGTAGATAGGGTGAGCATAGCTAATACTGGCAATTTCACCCAGCATAATTAATCGTGTCTTTTGATGAAAAAAACTATCTTGTTCGTGGATATCTTTTAACCATTGAGTGAGTAACGGTGCTAATTCAGTGCGTTCATGTGGTAAGCCACGGTAAACTGCGGTGTTAAAGATACTGATCGGGAGCTTAACTTGAAATTTTCTATAATCACTTTGGTTGTTAAAGCTTCTGATTGATTGAGTCGCTAAATAATCGTCTGAACCATGACCTAAATAAACGATATTATTACGTGCAATATCTTCTGGATATAATTGAATAATTTGTCTTTGCCATTGCCAATCATGAATCGGCATCAAATAATATTCTTGCACTATTAAATTCTGCGCACTTAATAATTGTTGAAACTTATTTAGATCTTCTTCTGCTAGTTCCTGAATTATTAATTGCTGATAATTAAGATCATCAATAGCATTAAAGGTAACTTTATTTTTTCTAACGCCAAGCCAAGCTAGCTTTTGTAGGTTACGCATTTCAGGTGCTGAGTTCAGATATTCCTGATAGGAAAATCCCAATCGCCCTTTATTGATTACAAACCATGGGTGTCCACGCATGTAACCCTCGATTTGCGATGCTTGTCTTATGTTTAATAGATGACTATTGATATTGTCGGAGGTATTTAAAATATGACAATCTGCAATCAGGGTGTGGTTTAGTTCCCGAAGTAAATGCCCCAGAGTTAATTCATCAATTCCAATTTTTTGGTAGCTATTACGCATAAACTCGCTCACCAGCAGCTCGTTTTGCTTTACACCTTGACGGTAGTAACTAATTGAGTCTTTATCTATCTGCCAATTACCAAAGATTCTTTTTTCTGCAGTAAATCTATATTCAATATTATCATCTAACTCTAAGCAATGCTGAAAAACACCATCTGGCAATAATTGTATTGTGGTAGTCAATAAATCCTCGTACATAAATTCAGTGAGTATTTTAGCAACTAATTGCTGGTTGACTTTTAACCAGTTATTCAATGTAATTGTTTGATTTATTTGTGGTAATGAGTTTTCCATCGCTTTAATTTCCTTTGTTTAAACAGTAAAAGGGGTTGTCTAATTCGCTATATATCGATTGTTGTGCTAGTGGAGCAGTTAATTCATCAAGATCATTTAATCGGGTTGCAAGGTTATCTTTATAGGGTAAGGTGCTTCGTGTGAGTAAAAAAACAAGGAAGTCATATGGTGCATCCTGCCACTTGTATTGCCACGATTTAAATTCATCTTGGACTTTATTGATTAAGACTTGCTCATTAATTTCTTTTGAGCTGGAAAGTCCATTAATTATTCCTAGCAAGCTATTGCCAATTAGATAATAGCTAAAATGGTGATTGACAAATTCGATAGTTCCATTGGCAAACGTACTAAAAATCTCTGCATGTTCCGGATAACAGAACATCGCATCTTCGCTAATATAGTATCCTTGCGAGTCGCGGTAGTAGCCGTGTATTGGTAATCCATCAGTATCTAGTTTAACTAATAAATTTTGTTGATGAGCCTCTAGAGCAATACCGTAATAGCTCAATATCCATAATAATGGCTCAATACAAATAGATAAAAATTTATCTAACCATAATTCAGCGGATTGTTGCTTACTAAGAGCATGTTTTTGCGATATACTCGCAATTAGTGAATCAAAACGATTACCTTGAGATAAGATGTTATCGTGACAGAGTGCTGCTAGGCAGCTAACATTATTACCAGATTCCATAAATGGGTTATGCCGAAATAGTAATGCACTTTCCTCGATGAGCTTGCCATTACTATCAAGTAAACATAAAAATGCAGGATCAGTAATTGCGCTAAACTGTGGATAATGTTGCTGGATATTCTTCGCGATATCCGTTTGCCAAAATTTATCAACAGCAATAGCACGCTCTAGTTCACGTTCATAGTTCATTCGTACTGAATTAGTAATCATTACATTCAGTGACATTTTGAGCATAAACGGTGAATTTTGTGCATAGACGCTCCGGATTGATGAACTGGCGCTAAAGTATTCTCCTCGTACTCCTAAATCTATCAGTAAATCATCCTTAATCATTTGTTGTATCTGAGGTAAGCGCAGCAAGTACGCTGCTTGCCACGGGTGCAGTGGGATCAGGTTCTTTGCATGATCATCTATGTCACTAACAAAGTATTGTTTGATCAATGTATCGCTACTTTGTTTCAGATTGGTTTTGAAGTATAAATGATCGGATTTAACCATAAAGTAATGAAGCTGAAATTTTTGTTTAAATTCAGGATAATATTGGCAAAATTCCTCTTCATTAAATCCAGTACAACTTTTGGGTGTCGGGTGCATCTGATGACCAGCAATTAAAGTACTTTCACTCTCTGCAAAATCAAGCTTAGTTTGATATAAAGACTTAATTTGTGTTTGAGGCAATTTATCCAAGCTTAATTGCAGATTATAGTTGCTGTTATTAATTGCTTTTTTAAGCCTTTTAAGCTTCTCATCTACCACACTGTAGCGCTGAGCTAAATTCTGTAGCAGTATTTCTATTACTTGATCATTAGCAAGCTCCTCTGATGTTTGATCAGTCTTGACTAATAACACCGGAAACTTAAATTGATAGCGGTAACTTAGTGAAATACTATCGATGTGAACCCTTAATTTTTCATTTCGGTTGACGAGTGGGATTTCAATAAATAAATTGTTATTTTGCTGTATCGCCTTTAATTGAGCCTGATTAATCAAATAGCTATTTAAGAAATTTTTTAATGATATGTGGTGTAAGTTACGCATTCGTGACCCTTTTGAGTATTGAAGTTAAAATTTTGAAATACCGTATTTTTTTGTGTAATGTAATATTCGTAACCCAGGATGCTATTTAAGATAATTATATTTCTGTGGCAACCAAGTCCTAGATCCGGTGAACCAACTCCATGGGAATTTAAACTATTATTTTGCATGAATATTTTATTTTTATTTATGCTTTTACTTTGTAAGCTGAAATCTGCATTCAAGGCATATGAATTTATGTTATTTTGTATCAAGTCATGTTTGAGTGAGTTTAGCAATCGAGTATTTTGCATTGCATAGCCTGTCGCTAAAATCACGGCATCACACATAAATTGCTGTGTGTTGTTGTTTAGCAAGTTATTGGTATGTAAATTTATTTGTTGTGCTGAGCTACTGTTATTTACATCTATTTCATCCAAATTGGTGTTAGCTAACAAATTTAGCGGCTGTGATTTATTCGCAATAGTTTGTCGATAGAGTTCATCAAATATATCGGCAATAGTTTGTTTACTGATGCCTTTATACATTAAACCCTGTTTCTCAATCAATGCGCGTTTTGTTGTATTATCTAATTGGTAAAAATTGGTCATATAATCCGGGCTAAAATGTTCAAGACCTAACTTAGAATATTCCATGGGGAAAAAGCCATTGGCTCTGGTTAACCAAGTTAATTGGCGAGGATGTTCGCCTTGCTGTTTTAATAATTCAAGAACTATTTCCCCAGCACTTTGCCCTGAACCAACAATACAGATAGATTCTAAATTACGTAATCTCGATTCATATTTCAAGAAATTTGCCGAGTGCAAGACATTGGGATGTTTAATTTTGGAGAATTTGGCAGGAATTTGCGGACTCGTTCCGATTCCTAATGCAATATGTTTGCTATAAATTTTACTTATTGTTTGATCAACTAAATTTTTAATAAATATTTGGTATATTTTACCGTCGCTATCAGTATTAATTTGCTTAATATCAGTTACGAGCGTATTGAATTTTAGATTATCTAATTGTTGTGCGACCCATTGACAATAATGATTATATTCTTCTCGTAAGATAAAGAAATTTTCGTAGAAATAAAATTTATACAGTCGATTATGAACATGCAGATAATTAATAAATGAATAAGGGCTCTGCGGATCGGCAAAGGTTACTAAATCTGCGATAAAAGGAACTTGCAATGTGGTGTTTGCTAAAAGCAAACCCGGATGCCAGTTAAAACTTTTATTTTGATCGATAAAAAGACAATTAAGTTCTTTTATTGGTTGGCTTAAAGCTGCAAGTCCAAGATTAAATGGACCTATGCCGATTCCAACTAGATCATAAATTACTAGCTTTCTTTGTTCTATAGCGTTTTCCACGTTAAATCCTCCAAATTATTGTTAAATTATGCTTATTTCAGAATTATTTTTGTAAATTGGCTATCCCATGTCATTTTCATTTAAGTCAAATGTTATAGTTTGTGAGACGACTGAATCAATTGCACTATTTCCATCATGTGCTGGTTTAAAACTTAGCTCGCGAAACCATTTAATCGCAGCTTCATCGAGTACTTTGTAACCACTTGATTTAATTATTTCAACATTGCGTATCTTTCCTTGACTATCAATTTGTGCTTTGATTGAAACTTTACCTACTGCATTTTGTTTAATTGCTTCTGTGGGATAAATTAGCGGCGGTGGCGCTGAAACTAATTGTGCTTTATGGGCAATCTGCGGACTAGCTCGCCCACTTGCTGCTTGTGTATTTTCTGTAGTAGTGGGTTTTGCATTTTGGGAGTTATCCACTACGTTAGTTGGCAAATTCTCCTTAGCTACTGGTTTAGCAACTGTTTTTTTAGTTTCGGTAACGACTTTTTTGCTAATTTTCTCCTCTGGAGTTTTTTGTGGTGGCTTTGCAGTATCCGCTTTTGTGGCGTGGCTTACAATATTGATATTTTCAATTATGCCATCAGTATCTGCTCCACTTTGTAATTCGCTTTGATCCAGTTCCCAGGTATTTTGTTTGTGCCCGAGTTGATAAAAAATAGCAAAATTTATCAAAAGCGATAGCGTTATTGCAAAATATGACTTAAAAGTATTCATTTATATTACCTTAGTATTTATAGGATGCTTGTGCATAAATATTTCTACCGAGTGCTGGAAACAGGGTGTAACCATTATAGTTTTGATAGTTTTGGTTAAATATATTATCAACTCCAAGCATAGCTTCAATTCCTTTTAGGCTTTGCTTAGGTTTCCAACTATAGGCTAAACCTACAATTGCGTAACCTGGTGCATCTGGTAAGGTTCCATAAACAGTCGCTGGAGTACGCGTTTGAGTTAGAGTATAGTTCAGACTGGTTTGGATTAAACTATCAATAGGTTTGATCGGAAAACCTAAACCAACATAGCCTTTTGCCTGAGGAATCGGTAACGCAGATCCAGCGGGGATTAGATTATTTGATCCATTATAATAGCTGGATTGTGTGCTGCCATAGGTGCTGGTAAAGTTGGTATCCAGTATTACCCACGGAGAAGTATAGTTAATCGCCAGTGAATAGCCATATAATTGTGCTTGAGTAACGTTACCCATTTGAGTCACATTAGTTGAACCACTTTGCCCGACATAGGTCCAAAGTACATAATTGGAGACATTATTTAAAAATGCATTGGCTGAAAGCATAAAGCTTTGTTCGTCATTAATATTGGTTTTATATTTAATCCCCGCGCTGGTATTATGTGCTATTTCAGGTTTTAACTCAGGATTGGCTTGATAAATATAACCATTTCCGGGGCTATACTCATGATAACCGCTCATGTAGAGATTAGAGAGGGTTGGCGCTTGAAACCCTTCCGAGTAACCGACATAAGCAAGCCATTCAGGAAGGAATTGATAATTTAGACCAACTTGGCTGGTAAATAAACCACCACCACTATTCCCATCGTTAGCGCTTTGATTTTGGTAGTTGTTATAGCGTGTTCCGGCAGTTACGTTAATTTTTTTAGTAATGTCCCAACTATCTTGGAGGTATATACCGTAGAGCTGTTGTTGGGAGGTCGGGAAATTTAGCACTGTAGGACTGCTATACATATCTGAACCACTGATATTGGTGGCTTCTATTCCATAAAGTAGTTTTTGTTCTGCAACCAAAGTCGTATTATTTACTTTAATGCTGCTGGTATTAAGCGTAATATTTTGTGGTGCTTGATTTAATCCTGAATTAGTATAAATCGGGTTAAGGGCATAGTTACTGGTTTGGTATGATGCTTGCACTTTAATATCGACATACGGATTATTGGGTTTATAGCGATAATCAAGTGTGGTTTGACTTTGGTTAAAATCAAAGTTTGCCGGTTGGTTGGTCGCATTGGTACTATTGACAATTGTTGCTGGATATTCTCCATGATTTTGCATGTTTAAGAAACTTAGCTTCAAACTTTGGCTATCGCTAATATCAACGGTTATTTTGGCTAAGCCTTGGAAGTTGGTATTAGCAGAATAGGGTAATGTTGTACCATTGCCTAGTTGCATATTATTGTCATTAGTTCCTACCAAATCAATTAAATACGCAACTCTTCCGCTGCGTGCAGCAAACGCCGCGTTTGAGTTTACTCCCTCAGTCGCCGAATTTCCTCCTAATGTTGCTTGTGTACTTAATTTATCACCGTGTAATAAATCTTCAGGGTCAATGGTTGTGAAATTAACTGCACCACCAACATTACCTGAACCAATAGTGATGTCACTTCCAGTTTGTGTTGCACTTACTTGTTTAAACAAATAGGGGCTAGGCAGTAGGCGGGTATCATTACCGCCAAAGTTAGTAAAGTAATTATTGACTCCATCAATCCCAACGACAATATTATCGCGGGCAAGACCACCGATACTGATATTTTGCGTGACAGTTTGTGTACCGCCGACAATTGAGATTCCTGCCATGTTATTTAATTCTTGCGCGGTAGTGTGGGCAGTATCTTCTGGTGCAGCAACAGTCACGGCTGGAACAAAGGTTGCGCTTTCGTTTTGTGGACTTTGATTTTGATAGCTTTTGGGTAATGGCTTATTTTTAGTTGCTACTACTTGTATATCTTCTAATGTAGTTGAGTTATTTTCATTAGCTACATCGTCAGCAAAAACTGGAGCACTTAGTGAAAATAGAATAGTCGATAGAATTCGTGGTTTTCTTTGCATTTGGTAATTCTCTTGGTCTTTTTGATTATAAATTAGGTTAAATGTTATTGTGGTTCGTTATCAACTTGAATATTGGCAGTAGATATTCCCAATGATTTGCTAATTGCAAAAACTTTCATTAATACTTCTACTTCAAGCTTTTTATCGGTTGCAATAGTTATTTCAGTTATTTTTGTTGGTTGTGATTTTAAAAATTCCTCTATTTGTCCTACGCTAGTAAAGTTTTGTTCGCCGATTTGAAAGTTATTTTTATCAATTAGACTAATCAGCAAGTTCTTATGATCAATTGCTTTCGAACTACCTGCTTTTACTTCCGGAACGGGCAACTCAATTGCCTGGCGAATTGGTCCAGCTAATAATACAAACATGATAACTAATACCAGCATAAAATCTAATAGTGGAATCAAATTAGGTTCACTAAGTTGTAATTTGGAGTTATTACTTTTTATCATGCTAATTTTTTGCCATTAACGAGTTATGATATGTTGCTGCCAACAAAATTTTGTTTAACCACAGTTCGCAATTAGCCAAATAGCTTTCTGTTTTTTGGCGAAGAAAATAGAGACTTAGCATGCTGATTAAGGCAAGGGTAATTCCAAAGGCAGTTGCATACATCGCTTCAGATAGGTAAGTTATCATTTGGTGCATGCCTTCACTTGTCATAGATTTTGAGATTGAAGCAAACGAATGACTCATGCTCCAGATTGTTCCAAGCAATCCAAGCATTGGAGAAATTATTGCAAATAGGTTCAACCATTCGAGCGGACGTTGCAGATGATTTCTGGTTTGCATTAAGTTTAGACTTAATTCATCTTCGGCTTGTTTTTGTGTATTATCTAAGATTAGTCTAATCCATTTTTGATAAAGTAATGGAGTTTTGGCAATATAATTTTCTACTTGTAGTGAGTCTCCTTTTTTCAGATTGATGGTTATTGCCTGAAGGTTTTTTATTGGTAGCCTTGGCTGGATGAAAATTGTAATTAAGCGTTCGATGCTTAGAGCGAGAATAGCGACACTAGCCAGCAGCAGTAGGTACGCAATTAGCCCAAAAGTACTAAAAAAATGTTCTAAAATTATCATTTTAAATTATGACCTTTCATCATTAAGTTTTATTGCAAATGAGAATCATTCTCATTTATAAGGTGTGAATTGTAAGCGCTAACTATGCTAAATGTCAATTAACGTTTATGAAAAAATCTAATCTGCTGTGTTTTTATGATGACTGAAATAGCATTTAAGCCGTTGAGCCGCAAGCTATATACAATATTTAGTTATTTGATGGGGTAAATTTTTAGCTGGTATAAATTAAGGTAGGGGCTTTTAATCTAATCAGATTAAAATTTGTACTATTTCTAGCCTGTTAAGCGTTGATTTTAATAAATAAAGCTCAAATAGTTTAAAATATCGGACATTATATATATTTTCGAGAATAATTGATGAGCATAGCTAATAGCACTTTAACTACTAATTGTATCCAACAAATTCGTGAATTGATCATCCATGGCGAATTATTACCTGGTGAACAAATTAAGGGAGAATACCTTAAAAATCGCTTACAAGTTGGACTTAGCCCTATTCGTGAAGCTTTATCACGTTTAGCTGCGGGCATGCTGGTCGATGCAGTTGATAATGTTGGCTTCCGAGTTGCAAAATTAAGCCGCGACAAGGTATATGATGCATTTCAAACCTATGCCAAAATTGAAGCTTTATTACTACGTGAATCAATTGAACATGGTGATGATCAATGGGAGGCACAAATTATGGCGTGCCTTTACCGTCTTGCCAAAGTTGAATCACGTGATATTAAAGTTGCTTATCAGCAATGGTCCGAACGAAATGATGAATTTCATAATGCTTTAGTTGCGGGTTGTAAACTAGATGGTTTAATGCAAATTAGAAATAATTGTTTATTAATCAAAGATTGGTGCTATGGCTTAGCTTATCCCAATTTAGGTGAAGAAATGGTGGTAGTCAATCATAATGAGCATGCAAAAATGGCAGAGCTCGCAATAGCGCGTAAAACAGATGCAGCCTGTGCGATGCTCTACAAACACACGCTACATAGTCTGGATGCTATTGTTACTCGGCTGCAGCGGATTGGTGTGGCTCTTAAATAAGCTCTGAAGGATCTGCTTTAAAAACTTGAGCGGCTATAATTCCTAATTCATAAAGAAGGTAAAGGGGTAGCGCTAGCATGGTTTGCGATAAAATATCCGGTGGGGTAACGATTGCAGCAATAATAAAACATCCTACAAACATATAAGAGCGTATCTTACGCGCTTTATCAATACTGAGAATTCCAAATCTAATGATAATAAACACAACTACAGGCATCTCAAATGCCAGTCCAAAAATGATAAATAAGGATAGAACAAAATTAAGATAATTACTAATATCGGTCAGCATGGTAATTTCCGGAGCTTTAAAATGTCCGACAAAATGGAAGATAGCTGGCAATACTAAGAAATAGCAAAATACTACACCAAGCACGAAAAGGATGAATGAGCTTACAATTACAGAAGCAATCAAACGGCGCTCTCCACGATATAAACCAGGTGCCACGAACTGCCAGATTTGGAACAGGGTATGCGGTAAACTGATTACAAAAGCAAGTAAAGCAGTTAATTTCATTGGAATAAAGAATGGTGAGGTAATGTCAGTTGCAATTAGTTCTGCGTGTCCAGGTAAAAATTTACTCAGTGGGTTTGCCAAAAGTTGGTAAATCTGATTGCTAAAAGGGAATAAGCATACAAAAATTATTAAAATTCCCAAAATAGAGAAAATCAATCGTTTACGTAGTTCCACAAGATGGTGAATGAAATTCGATTCAGTATCAATCATTGTTTTATTGTGCTTTGCTCTGGGTAATCATCAAATAATTCAGGTTGTTGCTCAAAATCTAGCTCTGGTTGGTATAAAAATTGATATTCACTATATAAAAAATCACCTTCATCGCTATAATTAATAATTTTATTTTCTAATGGACGAATCTGGTTTTTTAATTGATTAAAAGTTTCTTGCATTTCCTGACGAATACCGTCAATTTGTGACATTCCACTTTGTTCATATAACTGCGATTTTAGATTAATAGTGAACTTGCGAAATAATGCAATTATGCGTCCTGCTTTTGTGGCTATTTGCGGAAGCTGTTCTGGTCCAAAAATTAAAAGAGATATTATTATAATCAACAATATCTCGCTAAAACTAATTCCAAACACAGTTAATCCGATTTCTTAGTAGAGTTATCGTCTTTATCTGTTTTTTCTTCGACTGCATCTTTAAAATTTTTTACAGCCTCACCAACATCCTTACCAATATTTTTAAGCTTTTTAGTTCCAAAAATAACTACTACGATTAATAAGACAATTAACCAGTGCCAAATACTAAAACTACCCATATATATCCGTCCTTGTATCCGAGATTAAAATTATATTAACGGTTACCAACAAGATGAACATGTAGATGAAATACCTCTTGCCCACCTTTAAGCCCTGTATTAATTTGAGTTTTATAGCCACCGTGTAAACCATGCTCTAGAGCCAATTTATTTGTCAGCACCATGATTTTACCCATTAATGAATGATGATGTTCGCTTAAATGTAACATGCTTTCAATATGTATCTTAGGAATTATTAATAGATGAACCTCGGCTTTAGGATTAATATCATTAAAAACAAAGACTTCATCATCTTCATATACCACTTTAGTTGGAATTTCTTTACGAACTAATTTACAAAAAATACAATCATTCATTTGATTAGCACCATTATTATAAGTTATAGCGATTAGAGACCAAAACTGTTGCAAAATAATCAACTATAGCTAATAACGCGAATAGTCGCAGCCTATATTTGCAATTCAGTGTTAGGAATCGGGAAGAGTATAGCAATTAATCAAGGATTAATGATATAATTATAGCCTAATTTGTGCCTTATTCTCAAGTGAATTAGGTGAATAAAAATTTGAATTCAGATTTTACAAAGTGTTCAAGCCTAGGTGGGAAGTGTATTAATGTTGAAAAAAGTGTTGAAGATCAAGCTTAAAGTCGTTACAGCGATTATTGCTATCTTAATTTTGGCGCAGGTGGTTACGGCGTATTTTTTTGGGGTAATTGCGGAGAAACAGCTTAATCTCCAATTTAAGCATATGACTGATTCATCAATGATAACTGTTGTAAAACACGACTATCACCGAGGATGGTTTAGCTCAGATGAAACAGTCACCTTAGCAGTGAATAGTCAATTTCTTAAAAATATAGCAAATATTTTACCTGCTTCAGATAAAGAATCTGCAGGTTCAGCTAATAAAACGGACTATGTCATAAATTATTCAACTCGCGTTACTAATGGGGTTTTTGCTGGTTGGTTACATGGCAAAATTTATCCAACGATTGCGTATACTGATACTACGGTAGTACTGCCGGAAAAATTGGATAAAATACTTAATAAATTTTTTGATGGTAAACCAGCGTTTAAAATCAACAATGTAATATTCTTGAATAAGGCTGGCAAGTATCTAATAACTTCGCCGTCATTTAACTATGACGAAGCTCTTTCGGGCGTTAAAGTTAATTGGGGTGGCTTAGATTTTGAAATTGCCTATAATGATAGCTTCAATAAATTTGAAAATAATCTTGAAATTCCTTCTTTTGCTATGGCAGCACCAACTAAGGGTGAGTTTGGATTTAGTGCTCTCAATTATAATTCTGTTTCTAGCTATAGTGTAAATCAAATTAAGGTTGGTACTACAGATTTTAATCTAAGTAATCTGAAGGTTCAACTGATTGAAAGTAATATTACTCAGTTTAAGCTGGGAGAAGCTGTACATTTATTGACTGGTGTTAATTCAGTTGATTTTTTAAATGGAATTGACGCTATCAATCCAACTAATTTTACAATTAGTAAAGTGCGTTATAATTCATTAAGTACTGACCAAAATAATTTATTTAGTGCTACAGCTAAAGCTGGGTTTGAAAGTTTGACCAGCAATAGTAATAATTATGGACCAATGAGCTTTGATCTGGATATTGGGCATATTGATGCTCCTGCATTTAGCAAGTTAGCAGATTTACTAAATTCTGCTGCCGCTGAGGATCAATCAACTACGGCGAATCGTGATAAAACCATAGCTCAGTTAAAAAATACGATGCTCCCGATATTGATTAATTCACCATTGATAACGCTAAATGAGTTCAAGTTAAAAACTCCAAGTGGAATGGTTTCTATGGCAGGAAATGCAACAACCCATAATTTTGAATCTGCCGATATGAATGATCAAAGTAAGTTTATGCAAAAACTATCCCTAAAAATGGATTTCAGTTTACCTAAACCAATATTGGCATACTTCTTTGTTTTGCAAATGAAATATTTTTTAACTTCTGGAAATGCACAAATGGATAAGCAAAGCTCGGATGCTTTGGTTAAAGTTGTGAACATTCTGCTGGACAATCAGCTTAGTGTTTGGCTTAAAAAAGGTTACCTCAAAGAAAGTGGTAATGAATTAAGCAGTAAGATTGCGATGGAGAGTGGAGTTGTTACGTTAAATGGTGTTGTAACGAAATAACTCTATAATTATTGATTTATAAAAGTGACCAGATGCAAGTTGAAAATAGCCTATTAGATACTCGTAAATTTTTACCATTATTTAGCGTTCAATTCTTAAATGCAATGAGTGATCATATGCTAAAGAACGCTATTTTGGTAATGATAACTTATCAGGGGCTGACCCTTGGTGGATTAAGCCCTGAACTCTCGGTTAATATTTCTACACTCTTATTTATCTTACCATTCTTTTTGCTTTCCTCATATGCAGGCAAAATAGCCGATATGTATAGCAAAGTAAAGTTAATTCGTTACATCAAAATTTGTGAAATTTTTATTATTTTGATTGCGGCTACTGGTATTTTTAGCCGTAGTATTGAAATACTAATTTTTTCGCTTGTTGCTATGGGAACTCATTCAACTTTTTTTGGTCCAATCAAATTTTCAATTTTGCCACAATATATTAAAGAACGCAAAATTCTATTGCTTGCCAATGGTTACATTGAGCTGGGAACTTTCATTGCGGTACTAATTGGACAAACTTTAGGCAGCTGGTATATGGCAAATGAAGAGTTTGAGATTATCGTGGGGTTGATGGCATTCTCAACTTTTAGCGGTCTGATTCTTAGTTACCGGATGGAAAAAACTATGCCGGTAGGTTCTAAAGAAAAATTTCACTGGAATTTATTTAAAGATACGTGGTTGTCATATCGTAAGGTAACTGTTAACAAAAAAATTAGAAATAATATCCATGCAATCTCATGGTTTTGGGCGATGGGTATAGTCTATACAACGCAGCTTCCGTTGTTTACTCAAATCTACATGGGCGGCTGTGCTCACGTGTTTAGTATTTTATTGGCTGTTTTCTCAATTTCAATTGGGCTGGGCTCATTAACTTGTGCCAAAATTTCAGATGGAAAAATAGTTAAACAATTTGTGATTCTTGGTGCGATTGGGATAGCTTTTTTTAGCATAATTTTAATTGGGTTTAATTTTCACCAGCATGGTCATTGTTTAACTCTAGCGGAGTTTAGCCGCTCTTGGCATGGAGTTATCAACTATCTTTTAATCTTTATGATCGGTTTTTCAGCAGGTTTCTATTCAGTAACTTGCTATAATGAATTGCAGGTAATTTCACCTATTCAAATGCTGTCACAGGTAATAGGGGTAAATAACGTTTTAAATTCATGCTATATGCTTTTTTGCTCATTAATTTGTATTTTGTTATTATTCTTTATTAGTTTATGGTGGCTGTTTGTTGTTACAATTATTTCTAATTTGGTTTTTGCTTTGTGGTATTGGCGGGTTAATTTTGAACCTAGTGTTTAATCTCAAAAGCACGGAAAACAATAACATTACCATTACATTCTAAATTTATTTGTTCTGCATTTGCCTGATTAAGTGTACCATGATTAAGTGCAGTAAACTTTTTGTTTATAAGTGGCCATTTTAATTCCGCACAGCTAATTTCTGTTTCTTGATTAAAGCAAAAAAACGAAATTTGTTCTCCGATAATAGTATTTAAGCTATGATTTCCCGCAGGTAATGCCTCCAAAATTCCAAAATCACTAAGCATTGCAATTCTGTTAAATTGTGTAGAGTATTGCTCAAGTAATGCAATGTTACCTAAAGTGTGATCCTCGCGTAAACCTGTTGCTGCAAAAATCAGGATAGGGTAATCATTTCCATAGTTTTTAATAACAAAGTTGATGGCTTTAGTTAAATCGTTAGTATTTTGATCAGCAATCCGAATATATGGATTTTTGACAAAATCTTGAAGTTTTGAATAGTCTAAAGAGTCGCCATCACCAATTGCAAAATCAGCGACTATATTATGCTGCGCTAAGGCATTCAGCGCTCCATCGCAAGCAATTATTGGGTTTCCAGCTTTAAGTTTTTGAATTAAATCAATTTGTTGTGGAAATAATCCATTAGCACATATGCTGATATGCTCTAGGTAATCAGGTATTAATCTAGAAAGTTTGTTCATTAATTACTCGCTAAGGTAGTGAGATCCCAACGTGGATGAACACTAAAGTCATATGTAAATTTCTGTTGCTTGAAACGAATTGCACCAGCTAATGCAATCATTGCACCGTTGTCAGTACAAAGGCGTAGTGGTGGATAAAATGCTTTGGCTTGAATTTTAGCTAGTTCCAAGTCTAATTTTTCTCTTAAGCGAAGGTTGGCGCTAACTCCGCCTGATACTACTAATGTTCTAATCTGAGTTTGTTTTAGCGCCATAACAGATTTTTTAACTAAAACATCAGTAATTGATTCTTCGATTGATCTTGCAATATCCTGTAGGACTTGTCCTTCAATGGTAATATTCTGCTCTGTCAGGTTATTTATAAGTGTGAGAACCGCTGTTTTTAATCCGGAAAAACTCATGGTGAGATCACCACTATGCAGCATTGGTCGTGGTAGTTTGTAGTTTTCGTGTCCAAGAGCAGCCAGTTCAGCGATATAGCGTCCACCTGGATATGGAAGTCCTAACATTTTTGCGGTTTTGTCAAATGCCTCACCCGCTGCATCATCTAAAGTATCGCCTAGTAATTGATACTCACCAATTGCTTTGACCGCAATCAGCTGGCTGTGTCCACCTGAAGCAAGTAAAGCAATAAAAGGCGGATTTGGTTTGTCATCTGCCAATAAAGGGGATAGCAAGTGTCCTTCTAGATGGTGTATTGGAATAATTGGTAGTTTATTAGCAAAGCCTATACTGTTGGCAATACTTGCACCGATTAATAATGCTCCATTTAGTCCAGGACCCGCAGTATAGGCAAGAGCATCTAAGTCATTCAATAGACACTTAGCCTGAGCTAGGCATTCATCAATTAGGGGAATTATCCTACGTAAGTGATCACGAGAAGCTAATTCAGGCACAACCCCGCCATATTGGCGATGAAGTTCAATTTGTGAATATAGTGTATCGGCAATTAATCCTTGCTCTGTATCGTAAATTGCAATTCCTGTTTCATCACATGAGCTTTCTATTCCCAGTACTTTTACCATCTATTTTTCTCTCTGTTTAATCTTAATCAGGGATTTTAACATATAAGAATCTACTTTGAGTTTTGTGATTTGTTGCATTTATTCTAGCAATCAAGGTATTATTTCTTGAGTGGTTTTATGTGAGTCAGTTAAAGTTGACTTAACCTTTACAATAAATCTAAATTTCGTTGTGTTAATGGCTATTTCAATGGCATAATGAATGATCACTTAATTAGTAGTTCGGCAGTTTTAGCTTAATTATGATAAAATCGGTGGCTAAACCTTTTGGTCTCCAATAAATATACATATGCAAAAATTACTTTTTTTAGCACTTTGTGCGGTTGTTGCGCTTTTTCAATACGAGTTGTGGTTCGGTCGCGGTGGAATTTATGACAGCAATCGATTAAAAAATACCATCGCTCAGCAAATTAAAATTAATCAAGAATTGCAAAATCGTAATGATGGTGTGATTGATCATTTACAAGAGTTGAAAGGCTCGCCAGAATTAATGGAAGCAAGAGCTAGACGCGAGCTTAATCTGGTAAAACCAAATGAAACATTGGTTTTATTACCAAACCAAAATGAATCTTTAGTGAAATAAGGTGATTTGTGTACGCACTTGAAATTAATAATGTAAGTAAAATATATGATAACAAGTTTACCGCCTTGAATGATGTAAGTTTTAAACTAGCTGCGGGAGATTTTGTCGGTTTATTAGGCGTAAACGGTGCTGGTAAAACTACCTTGATTTCTGCAGTTGCAGGAATAAATAGTTATCATGGTCAGATTAAAGTCATGGGAATTGATCTTCAAAATGATTTGGTGGCAGCAAAGAAAATGATGGGAATTGTCCCACAAGAAATTGCTTTCGATCCGTTTACGACAGTCTATCAGACTTTAAAATTACAATCTGGACTATACGGGGTTAAGAATAACAAATCTTGGCTTGAAGAGATTGTAGTTAGAATGCATTTGGAAGATAAAATTAATGCTAACACTCGTAGCTTGTCGGGTGGAATGAAGCGACGCTTAATGGTAGCACAAGCATTAGTACATAAACCACCGCTAATTATTCTTGATGAGCCAACCGCTGGAGTTGATGTTGAGATTCGTAAAAATCTATGGGATTTCATTACCGAATTACATAGACAGGGTCATACAATATTGCTGACAACCCATTATTTAGAAGAGGTTGAAAAGCTGTGTAATCAGATCGTAATGATTGATAAGGGTAAAGTCATTGCACGTAGCTCCAAGGAAGAGTTAAACCGTAAAGCTAATGATATGCCAACTATTTTTGAAGTCGAAACTAAAGATGGTTTGTTTTTAGATGAATTACGGAGTTTAGTGGTTGCTACTGAGAGCAATAAATATACATTACGTCTTGCTAATAACGATCAGATGATGTTGGTACTAAATCAACTTATGGCTGGCGGTATAAAGATCGAAAATATGAATATCAGTAAGCCAAAGCTAGAAGATATTTTTCTTAATTATTTGGGACATTGATTATGCCATTTATTGCCTTGATAAAAAAGGAAATTTATCGTTTCAGCTCAATTTGGGTACAGACTATTTTGGGACCTTTGGCAACAGCTTTGCTGTACCAGTTAATTTTTGGACATCAATTATCTAGTGTCAGTACAGGGATTGCTCATATTAATTATGCGACATACTTGATTCCCGGTTTGGTAATTATGCAAGTATTGTTAAATTCATTTGGTAATAGTTCAAGTAGTTTGATTCAATCTAAATACACGGGGAATATTATATTTATCTTGATGGCGCCGATTTCTAATTGGAGCATGTATGCCGCCTATTTAATTTCGAGTATTATCCGTGGTGTAGCGGTTGGGACTGCCGTGTATCTGGGAATTGTGTGGTTCGGTAGTTTTGAATTACAACATTTTTGGGCGGTATTGTATTTTGCCTTTATGGGTGCGGCTATAACTGGCGGATTGGGCATGATCGCTGGTATTCTCTGCGAGAAGTTTGATCAATTAGCTGGTTTTCAGTCATTTGTAATGGTGCCATTAATCTATTTATCTGGAATTTTTTTTAATATTCAACATTTTGATCCATTGTGGAAAAGTATAGCGATGTTAGATCCATTTTTATATATTGTAGATGGTTTTCGTTATGGATTTATCGGAGCTGCTAACTTTAATATTATATATGGCTCATTATTTGTGCTGGTGTTCGCAGCAGTAGTTAATGGTATAGGTTTTGGTTTATTAAAACGCGGAGTTAAATTTAAACATTAGGAAAATTTTATGTTAGAAGATGTAATTTATCAAGCAATTGCCGAGCATTTGCCTTGTCAGTTTTTGGATGTTAGTGGTGATGGGCGTCACTTTGAGGCGGTAGTAGTAAGTGATAGTTTTAATCAACAAAACCGTCTGGCTCGGCATCGTTTAATTTACAGTGCATTAGGGGAAAGAATGAGAGAAGAGGTTCATGCCTTGTCAATGAAATTATATACTCCTGAAGAGTGGAGTAAGTTTAATGGATAAATTGCTTGTAAATCACTCAATGCATCTAAAGGGTGATATTCGGGTTTCAGGTGCAAAAAATGCCGCATTGCCAATAGTTTGTGCAAGCTTGTTAACTGCAGAGAATCTCAAATTAACGAATGTACCTCAGTTAAAAGATATTTTTACATTGGAAAAATTACTTGGTGGTATGGGTGTAAAAATTAACTTTAGTGGCGATGTTATGCAGTTTGATGCTTCAAATGTAACAAGTTTGATTGCTCCTTATGATTTAGTGAAAACCATGCGTGCTTCGGTATTAGTGTTAGGACCTTTGTTGGCACGTTTTGGTTATGCTGAGGTGAGTCTACCGGGCGGATGTGCAATTGGCGCGCGTCCGGTAGATCAGCATATTAAAGGTTTGGAGGCAATGGGTGCTGAGATTGTGATTGAGCATGGCTATATCAAAGCCAAAGCAACACGTTTAAAAGGCGCACGAATTGTTATGGACATGGTAACAGTCACTGGAACAGAAAACTTGCTGATGGCGGCAGTATTGGCTGACGGCGTTACTGTTTTAGAAAATTCCGCTCGTGAACCTGAGGTGACTGATTTGGCACATTGTCTAATTAAGATGGGTGCTAAAATTGATGGAGTGGGAACCGATACTCTGGTAGTAACTGGAGTTGATAAACTTCATGGTGCAGAACATTCCATTGTTGCTGATCGGATTGAAGCCGGTACTTTTGCCGTTGCAGCTGCACTAACTCAAGGGGATTTGACTCTGACTCAGGCGCGTCCTGATACTATGGGTGCGATTATTGAAAAACTAATTAAAACTGGTGCTGCAGTTACCGAAGGAAATGATTTTCTTAGGGTGGTCATGAATAAGCGTCCGCAGGCAGTAGATATTAAGACCTTGCCTTATCCTGCGTTTCCAACGGACATGCAAGCGCAATTTATGACACTAAATTGTGTAGCAGAGGGCAGTGCACGTTTAGTTGAAACAATCTTTGAAAATCGCTATATGCATGTTCCTGAACTTTGTCGGATGGGTGCCAAAATTGATGTTGATGGAAATACTGCATTTGTTCATGGCGTAGAAAATCTCTATGGCGCCGAAGTAATGGCGACTGATTTACGCGCATCTGCATCATTGGTTCTGGCAGGAATGTATGCAGAGGGAGAAACGATTGTTGATCGTATCTATCATTTAGACCGTGGTTATGAGCATATTGAAGATAAATTAAATAATGTCGGTGCCAATATTATTAGAGTAAAGGGGTGATCATATGCAAATGAAACGTTTTGCGTTAATTTTACTTAGTGGCAGTTTGATTATTTCATGTGCTAAAAAGCCTCAGCCTGCAGATGATACTCGCTTTGTCAAGGTATTTGTTGCAGGTAATGGTGTTGGGCAGACCAGAAGCACTTTTCATGGAGTTATCCATGCTGAATTTGAGCCAAATCTGTCTTTTCGCGTAGGTGGTAAGATTATCAAGCGTAATGTTGACATTGGTCAGCAAGTTGTGAGTGGTCAGGTTTTGGCTAGCCTGGATCCAACAGACTATAAGCTTTCAGCTGATTCGGCAAATGCACAGCTTGCTTCAGCCAAATCTAACTATGTGACACAAAAAGCAAATTTGGAGCGGTATAAGCAGTTATTGGCACAGAATTTTGTTTCTCAAGCACAATACGATACTCAAAAAGCCCAGTACGATAGTGCAAAAGCTCAGTATGAACAGGCGGGAAATCAGTTGTCCAATAATGAAAACCAAGTTAAATATACCACGTTAAAAGCCCCATCTAACGGTATAATAACTTCGGTTAGTATGGATGCTGGGCAAGTTGTTACGGCAGGACAAACCGTTGCAACTATGGCCGTATCTGGTAATAAAGAAGTTGAAGTAGAATTACCTGAGGCGCAGATTAATAATTACAAGGCTGGCATGCCTGCTGATATAAAAATTTGGGCAACTAACAAAGATTACAAAGGTAAGATTAGAATTATCAATCAAGCCAGTGATCAACAAACCCGTACCTTTACCGCGCGGATAGTTATTACTAATCCATCTGATGATATCAAATATGGTATGGCTGCAGATGCTACCGTTCAACCTCTGAATGCAACCAATGGAACGGAAATGCCTTTGAGTTGTTTATATGCTAAGGATGGTAAGTCATATGTATGGGTTATGGATAGTAATTCTATGGCTAAGCTAGTCCCAATTGAAGTGATTGGAACAGATGGTACATCGATGAAAGTCAGAACTACAGGGATTAAAGATGGCGATAAAATAGTTTCGGCGGGAACAAATTTCATCTATGCTGGACAAAAGCTCGCAGTTTACACTAACTAAACCTTGCATAAAGCTCCTAGTTGTGTGATAATATCGACCTTACGGAGTATCGCTAGGTTATAAAAATAATTTTATTACTTGGCATTACTTATCATTAACCTTATTTAAGGAATATTAATATGGCTATTACTGTAGCTCAAAAAGCGGAAATCGTTGCTAAGTTTCAACGTGTTGCTGGTGATACTGGTTCTTCTGAAGTTCAAGTTGCATTGTTAACTGCACGTATCAATGACTTAACTGGTCATTTTAAAACTCATGCTAAAGATCATCATTCACGTCGTGGATTATTGAAATTAGTTTCACAACGTCGTCGTTTATTAGATTATTTAAAACGTACTGATTTTACTAAATATTCAGACTTAATTAAAGAATTAGGTTTACGTAAATAAGCAAAAGGTGGTAGAATATACCACCTTTTTTATTTAACTTCTGGGTTATGCTCTTAAATTAGAATCATTAAGAAGCTATCTAATCGGTTTAATACTGCTCTTCTGTCTGTATAAATTCAATAGTGTTGAGTTGATTCGATAGCTTCTTTAGGAGGCTAACCCAAATTTTTAAGGATTTTATAAGTGTTTAATAAAGTAACCAAAACTTTTCAATATGGCAAACATACGGTTAGTTTAGAAACTGGTCTAATGGCGCGTCAGGCGACTGCTAGTGTTTTAGTAACAATAGATGAAACTGTTGTATTGGTGACTGTTGTTGCAGCGAAGGAAGCAAAATCTGGACAAGATTTTTTTCCATTAACAGTTGATTATTTTGAACGTGCTTATGCAGTAGGTAGAATTCCAGGTGGTTTCTTGAAGCGTGATGGTCGTCCGGCAGATCATGAGACTTTAATTGCTCGTTTGATTGATCGTCCGATTCGCCCGTTATTTCCTGAAGGCTTTTATAACGAGATTCAGGTTGTTGCTCAAGTATTGTCATTAAACCCTGAAGTGAGTTCAGATATTGCTGCCATTATTGGTGCTTCTGCTGCGTTATCATTGTCAGGTGTTCCATTTAAAGGTCCTATTGGTGCTGCGAGAGTCGGCTATGTTGATGGGCAATTCGTTTTAAATCCAGGTAAAACTGAATTAGAAAGCTCCGCTTTAGATCTAGTAGTTGCCGGAACTAAGCAAGCAGTATTAATGGTTGAATCTGAAGCTAAAGAGTTGCCAGAAGATGTAATGTTAGCGGCAGTTATGTTTGGACATGAAAGTTTGCAAGCTGTGGTTAGTGCGATCAATGAATTTGTTCGTGAAGTAAATCCTGTAGTTTGGGATTATACACCACCAGTGAAGGATGAAGCCCTAGTAGCTCAAATTAAAGAAATTGCTTATAATGACTTAGTTGAAGCTTACAACATCCGCCAAAAACAGGCACGTTATGCTAAAGCAAATGAAGCAAAAGCTAAAGCGTTAGCACAGCTAATTACTGAAGAAAATAAAGATCTAACTAATACAATTAATAATCATCTATTTGATATTGAATCTAAAATTGTACGCGATAAAATTTTGAATGGTGAGCCACGTATAGATGGTCGCGATACACGCACAGTGCGTCCAATTGATATTCAAATTGGTGTATTACCACGTACACACGGTTCTGCATTATTTACTCGTGGTGAAACTCAGGCTTTAGGTGTAGCTACTCTTGGTAGTACTAAGATGGATGAGCAGCTGATTGATGCTATCTCTGGTAGTTATAGCGATCGTTTCATGCTTCAATATAATTTCCCTCCATTTTCAACTGGTGAATGTGGTCGGATGGGTGCACCTAAACGTCGTGAAATTGGGCATGGTAATTTGGCTAAACGTGCTTTGCGTGCAGTTTTGCCAGATGCTGAATCATTTCCATATAGTTTGCGTGTAGTATCTGAAGTATTAGAATCAAATGGTTCTTCTTCAATGGCAACAGTTTGTGCTGGTTGTTTGTCATTAATGGAAGCTGGTGTGCCGATCAAAGATCATGTTGCTGGTGTGGCAATGGGCTTGATTTTAGATGGTAACAAATTTGCCATCCTAACAGATATCTTAGGTGATGAAGATCATTTAGGCGATATGGATTTTAAAGTGGCAGGTACTGAAAAAGGTGTTACTGCACTACAAATGGATATCAAAATCGAAGGTATTTCTAAACCTATTATGCAAGTAGCTTTACAACAAGCGCGTGAAGGTCGGATGCATATTTTAGGTTTAATGAAAAATGCATTGCCATATCCTAAATTATTATCCGATTTAGTACCTCGTATGTACACCATGAAAATTAATCCTGAAAAAATCAAAGATGTAATTGGTAAAGGTGGTTCAGTGATTAAAGGAATTATTGCTGATACTGGTGCTAGCATCGACATTACAGATGAGGGTGTAGTAACGATAGCATCTAGTCTGCGTGAAAATGCGGATCGTGCGCGCTCAATGATTGAAGGAATTGTAGCTGAAGCAGTTCTTGGTGAAATCTATGATGGTAAAGTAACTCGTTTACTAGATCGTAATATGGGTGCTATGGTGGCAATTATGGGTGGTCGTGAAGGTTTTGTTCATGTGTCACAAATCGCGAATGAGCGAGTGAATAATGTGAGTGATTACCTCAAAGAAGGACAAGAGGTTAAAGTTAAGGTTACTGAGTTTGATGATCGCGGTAGAATGCGTTTATCAATCAGAGCTGCATTGCCAGCTCCGGTTGCGGCAACTGCTCCAGAAGTTGCACCAGTTCAACAGGAACTGCCAGTTGGTGAAAATCCAACAAATTAAATAAACAAAGCCACACTCTAGGTGTGGCTTTGTTTATTGCACTGCATATATCTATAATCTCCCAAATCAATTACAATCTTTATCTCTACTCATATCGTCTTTGAATCTTGAGTGTTGCAATGTTTTAAAAAAGTTATACACATATAGCTATTTTTTTACCAATGTTGCTCTTCCAAGAAACGAATACAATTAGTATATTACTTTGTTCGCTAGTTGTTAATTCTTGAATGATTATAAAGGATAAAAGTCAAATGAATAAAATTAACTTATCCAGTCTTATGTATACTGGTATTGGTTCTATTGTTGGCTCTGGTTGGCTGATGAGCTCTTATCTGATTGCATCAATTTCGGGTCCTTCGGCGATTTTATCTTGGATCATTGGTTCGATCATTATCTTGGTTATTGCGTTAAATTTTATCGAAGTTTGTGGTTTTTTGCCAGCCAAAAATGGAGGATTTGGTCACTATGTTGATTATACTCATAATAGTGCGCTAAGTTTTATTGTTGAGTGGGTTTTTTTGTTAAGCTGGATAGGTTTAATTCCTGCTGAGGCTACTGCTACAGTACAGTATTTAAGTTCAATGCTACCATCTCTTAATACGTTAGTAATGGCAGCTAACGGAAAAGATATGACTTTTGTTGGTTCTGCAATTACTTCTTTGGTTTGTTTAGCATTTTTCTTTATCAATTATGCATCAATGACATTATTAATGAAGTGTATTAAATATTTAACTCTATTAAAAATATTGATACCAATCATTGTGGCCGTTATTTTGCTGGTTGTCGCACATAATTTTAGTAATCTAGGTATTACAACCCATTCTTTTATGCCCTATGGCTCTCACGGAATGTTGCAATCGATCACTACTGGTGGTGTTGTTTTTGCGTTTATTGGCTTCCAAACACCTGTTACTTTTGCAGGCTCTGCGCTAAATCCTAAACGAAATATTCCTTTGGCAATTTTGCTCTCTGTGCTTTTTTGTACTATAATTTATTCGGTTTTACAATTGGCTTACATTGTGGCTGTTCCGCATGATTTGGTGCTTAAAGATGGTTGGCAGTCAATAGTTTATACTGCGCCATTTATTGATCTTAGTCACATTTACAAATTAGATTTTCTTAAGTCTATTATTATGATTGTGGCATTTATTGCGCCATTTAGTGCAGGACTGATATTTTATGCTTCTGCAGTTAAGATTACTTCAGGCTTTACCGAGTACTTACCTAAAATTGTTGCATATAAAAAGAAAGACAATCCTTTGGGTAGCTTACTATTCGTTTTATTTGGATCACTAGCTTTTATTTGGTTGCTTCCGGGATGGCAAGAAATTGTTTCTGTAATTTGTGTGAGTTTAATTATTCTTTTTGCTGTGATGTGTTTAGTGAATGGTGCATTAACTAGACATGCTAAATACGGCAAGTCGGCTCATGGTATTCATCTTCGCGGAAGTAAATATTTTTCAGCTTTAGGTTATGTATTAGCATCATTAATGTACTTCTGGTCTTCTTGGCCACTAACAGGTAAAGGTTTGATTGTCCTAATCATAAGTACGCCAGTATATTTTATTTTTCATTCTAAAAAAGTTGGCTTTAAAGAAGCGTTTTGTGACTTCTTTCTCGCAAGCTGGTTATTCTTTCATATGCTTTTAATTACGGCTGTTTCATATTTAGGAACTTTTGGCGGAATTGGCTATCTCTCATCAGCAACTAGTCAGCTATTAGTTGTTATAATATCGTTATTGTTTTATTTTATTGGTCTTAAAAATAGCAAATTAAGTTCTAAATTAACTGATCATATTAGTGCACAAAATCAAGAATGAGTTTTGTTAAATTTTATTAATCTCTTAGAGGTAATCTAGATGAAAGTATTAATCTTAGGTAGTGGAGTAATCGGAGTTACAACAGCATGGTATTTGGCAGAAGCTGGTTGCGATGTGACAGTAATTGATCGGCAGAATGAAACCGGAATGGAAACTAGTTTCGGTAATTGTGGACAAATTTCACCAGGATATGCTACGCCATGGGCAGCTCCAGGAATACCCACAAAAGGATTCAAATGGCTATTTCAGGAAGATGGTCCACTTAAAATCTCGCCTGATGGTAGTTTATTTCAGTTAAACTGGATTAGAAAAATGTTGGCGAATTGTAATCATAAAAGCTATGCGATAAACAAGGAAAGAATGTTGCGCTTGGCTGAATATAGCCGAGATCAATTTGTTAAACTTCGTGAGCAATTAAATATCAAATATGACGATAGACAAGGTGGTACACTACAATTATTTCGTACTCAGTATCAATTGGACAGTATGGCTAAAGATATTAAAGTGTTAGAAGAGTGTGGTGTACCATATCGGGCGTTAGATCCTGACGGTTGTGCGGAAGTTGAACCTGCACTTGCTAAGACTAAACATCATTTAAGTGGTGGATTACAGTTACCAAATGATGAAACGGGGGATTGTAATATATTTACTCAAAATTTAACTAAGCATTGTGAGGCTTTGGGTGTTAAGTTTATCATGGGTAAAACTATAACTAAAATAGATCGTCATAATAACCAGATTAAAGCAGTGTGGAGTGGTGCTGAGGAATATACCGCAGATCATTATGTTATGGCATTAGGCTGTTTTTCTCGGCAATTTATGTTGAGTTTAGGAATTGATATTCCTGTTTATCCAGTTAAAGGATATTCGATTACTGTTCCGATTATAGACCCCGCTTCTGCTCCGGTTTCAACCATTTTGGATGAAAGCTATAAAGTAGCGATAACTCGTTTTGATAACCGAATCAGGGTTGGTGGTATGGCAGAATTATCTGGATACAATTTATCGCTAAATCCTAAGCGTCGCCAAACATTGGAAAAAGTTGTTACCGATCTGTTTCCTGATGGTGGGGATCTTACACATGATTCATTTTGGACTGGGTTACGCCCAATGACGCCAGATAGTACGCCAATTATTGGTGCCACACCAATTAGTAATTTATCGCTAAATACTGGACATGGAACTTTAGGTTGGACGATGTGTTTAGGTTCGGCAAAAGTTTTAGCTGCAGGAATTTTAGGTAAACAGCCGGAAATTTCGGTTGATGGTTTGAGCTTAGCGCGCTACGGTTGAGCTGAATAAAGTTATAAAGTTTTGATTAACCTTACTGATTATTTCAGTAAGGTTAATTTTTTTATTTTCAGCTAGTTGTTTCGCATAAAACATGCAATCTTCGGAGCTGGAAAACTCTTTAGCGCCATAAGGCATATAAGGTGCATCACTTTCAATCAATAACTGTTCCAATGGAATCTTCTCAATTGATTTGCTCAGTTGACTATTTTGATTGAGAATAGTATTCCCAATTCCGAGTAACATGTTTTTCTTAGCTAACTGTTTTGCAGTTTCGCTATTGGCATTATAAGCATGAACCATGCCGCGTACAGAGCCAAATTTAGATAATATAGCCAGAAGTTCATTATATGCTCGCACGCAATGAATTACTAGCGGTAAATTATATTTCTGAGCTAATTGGAGATGAATGTAGAATATTTCTTGCTGCAAACCAAATTCTGGCTTTAATTTGTCTAAACCAGTCTCACCAATAAAATCAGGTTGATATTCTAGGATTGCTGCTTCTAACTTTTCTGTGATTGAGGTTAGGGTAGAATTAGACTTGATATACCACGGGTGAATCCCAAGTCCAATTTTAGCTTGTGAATTAGTTTGACGATATCTGAGAAGTTCCAAACTATCTTTGAGTTCTGTTGCTGCAACGGCGAGGTGGCGCTGTTCTGATATGTCCTTTATACTCTCAAGGTGACAATGTGCATCATAAATATATACATCCTCATTGAGTTTGCTCATTATTACTCTACGCTCACAACTTCAAGATGTTCCATTGGGTGGTTGAGAAATAACTCACCAATTGCTTGAAATTTGACTGGGATATCAGTGACATAAAATTTATATACGCCCTCAGTTGGATGTGGATTTAAGCTATTATTTTGTGTTAGTTTAGCGATGAGCTCTTCACAAGCCGTGATTGCTGGATCAATAATTGTGACTTTATCGCCCATAATCTTGGCAATAGTTTTACTGATTAAAGGGTAATGAGTGCAACCAAGCACTAGACTATCAATACGTTGCTGGTTAACCATGTCTTGCAGATATTCGCGAGCAATTAGTTCTAGTGCCGGATGTTCAATAAAGCCTTCTTCAACTAATGGAACAAAAAGCGCACAGGCTTTGGTGTAAACTTCGGCTTCTGGGTTAATTTGATGAATTGCGCGGGGGTAGGCATTGCTATTGATTGTTGCTCGAGTAGCAATTACACCAATTTTATCTGAAATAGCGCAACTGGCTTTAGTTCCTGCTGAAATAACGTCAATCACTGGAATATTACCCGCTAATTGTAAGACGGTATCTTTAGCGACCGCAGAGATAGTATTACAGGCGATAATAATTGCTTTGACTTCTTGCTTAAGCAAGAAGCGTACGGTTTGTTCGGTAAATTTTTTGATAGTGGAATCTGATTTGCCACCATAGGGAATCCGCGCGATATCTCCGAAATAAATGATATCTTCATGGGGTAATTTTTGCATAATGCTTTTAACTACGCTCAATCCACCAATTCCAGAATCAAAAACACCAATCGGATTACTACTATAAATCATTTTCTATTGTCCTAATTTGCGCTGAATTTGTTTAAAAATCCCATGCAATAAATCAGCTTCTTCACGCTCAAGATCGGCTTTATGCAAAATTTTTTGCAAGCGGCGTATAATCCGCTCAGGGTTTTTCTTAGCATAATACTCAGTTTGTTGCATGATTTTATCAAGGTTCGTGAGTAAATGCTGAGTATCGCCATGGTTGGCTTTTTGTACTGGGTTAATTAAATGAGTCAAATCAGGGTTGTAATTGCTATAGATTTCATAGCACATGATTTGGACTGCTTGAGCCAAGTTTAGCGAGAAATATTCAGGATTGCCAGGAATAGTTACCAAACGATTGCAGCGCTCTTGTTGTTCAATGGTTAATCCATGTTGTTCGTTACCAAAAACGATACTAACCTGAGCATTATTAGCAATAGAACTCATGATTTCTGGGATAACTGCTTTAGGCGTAATTAGGCGATCGCTAAATTCACGCTTGCGCCCAGTCATAGCAATTACTAACTCAGAAGAACTAATTATTTCATCAAGAGTTGCAGCAATCCGTATATTTTCAACAACATCACGCGCATTGCAAGAGAGGGCAAGTGAATGATCATCTGGTTTAGCTATCGGGTCAACCAAAATAAGCTTATGTAGCCCCATTGTTTTCATCGCACGTGCTGCAGAACCTATATTTCCTGGGTGTGAAGTATTACAGAGAATAATTTGAATATTATTTAATTGTTTCATTTAGTTACTTAGTTGATCGGGTTTTATATGAACGTAGGCTAGTTACGCTTTCCAAGATTACACCGGAGATAATGATTATCGGCAAAAACAAGCTATTAAATGAGCTTGCTTCAATCGGCATCAGCATTAAAACAAAAGCAAATAATCCGGGTAATGCCCAAAGATTGATCCAGATAAACCGATCTAGCGTTTGATAAGGGTTTGACTTATCGGTTGGGTTAAACATGCTAAAAGTCAGATAACGCGCACAGCCAAAAGCCAAAGGAAGTAAACACAAAGGAGCTATATTGAGGAAAAAGCTTTTATCTGCTAAAACCGTTACCCACTCAAGCTTAACCATAATAAAATAGCTAAGCCCAAGATATAATGGATGTGCTAGTGCAATTCCCAGAAAGCCAAAGATACGAGCCCAAATGTTTAAAGCTGGATAAGTGGCTGTGCTCATTGCTTATACAAATAACTGATTATTAATCAAAATTGTTTCAACTCGATCTGGACCTGTTGAAATAATGTCAATTGGCGTTTCAATGATTTCTTCAATGCGCTTCAAGTATTTTTTAGCATTTTCAGGCAATTCATCATAATTTTTTAGACCTGCAGTTGATTCACTCCAACCTGCCATAGTTTCGTAAATTGGTTCACAATTAACAACTGAGTCTGAACCAAATGGCAAAATATCATATTCTTTACCATCGCGAATGTAGCCAACACAAATTTTAATTTCTTCCATTCCGTCCATAACATCCAGTTTGGTAACACAGATTCCTGATACACCATTAATTTGTACTGCGCGTTTAAGTGCTGCCGCATCAAACCAGCCACAACGGCGTGCACGACCTGTTACTGAACCAAATTCATTCCCACGACTAGCTAAGCCTTGACCTACCGCATCAGTTAATTCAGTCGGGAAAGGACCAGAACCAACACGGGTAGTGTAGGCTTTAGCGATTCCAAGCACATAGTTAATCATTCGTGGACTAATTCCTGCACCAGTTGCTGCGCCACCAGCGACACAGTTTGATGAAGTTACAAATGGATAGGTTCCAAAATCTACATCAAGCAAAGTACCTTGTGCACCTTCAAAAATTACCTTTTTACCTTCTTTATTTAAGTTAAATAATTTGCGTGATACATCAGATACCATTGGCTTGATTTCTTCGGCATAGGCAGATACTTCAGCGTAAACAGTTGCGAAATCAAGGGTTGCTACTTTATAATAGTGCTCAAGTTGGAAATTATAATAATCTAAATTTTCTGCTAGTTTAGCTTTAAATACCTCATCATTAAATAAATCTTGTATTCGAATTGCGCGACGGGCAACTTTATCTTCATAACAAGGACCGATACCACGTCCAGTAGTACCGATTTTATTTTCACCTTTTTTTAGTTCACGTGCTTGATCAATTGCAATATGGTAGGGCATAATTAATGGACAAGCCTCAGAAATCTTCAGACGGCTACGCACTTCAACGCCAATTGATTCTAATTCTTTGATTTCTTTAACTAATGCTTCTGGTGAAACAACTACTCCATTACCAATAAAACATTGTACTCCGGCATGCATCATACCTGATGGAAGTAGGCGCAAAACAGTTTTCTTAC
Organism: Neisseriaceae bacterium; assembly: GCA_003963245.1. Taxonomy (GTDB): domain Bacteria; phylum Pseudomonadota; class Gammaproteobacteria; order Burkholderiales; family UBA11063; genus Aquella. The sequence continues at coordinate 25,376 of RXJX01000029.1, read as the reverse complement.
CATTGATAACCAAAGTATGTCCAGCATTATGACCGCCTTGGAATCGTACAACGCCAGCTGCTTTTTCAGTTAGCCAGTCAACGATTTTTCCTTTACCTTCATCGCCCCATTGCGTACCAATGATTACAATATTGTTGCTTTGCATATGAACTTCCTTATGAATGATTTTTTTAACCCCTGATTTTAACATCATATGAATCAGGCTGTCATTAACTCTTTTTTAATACGTGGTTTATTCCTTTAAGCATAGATTCTCTTTTTTAGCAATCACCAAATTTGACTATATACGCGACGTTGAGAATTGAGGTAAAATTTTAACTAAATTTCATCATAGTGCTGAATACATGAATTCTCTAAAATTTTTGGTTATGAAATTTTTGAAATAAACTATCAGAGATAAAATAACTATTGATTAATGTTAGATGGTAGAATTGTGGATAAATCATATTAAAAGTGTGTTTCAAAATGCAAAGTCAAAATTATCTTGATAATGTAATTCTTGCTAATTTTAAATTGTTGGTTGACAAGAATTTTTATTCGTCGATAATTAATAGGAATAATGAAATAATCGGCTGTACTGATTTATCTGCCAGAGCATTTGGTTTTAGTAATCATGATGAACTGATTAAGCTCAAATTATCCACCAAAGAATATGGTAATCGAGAAATTGCCAAATATATCTTTAAGGGCGCATACAACCAGATAAGCGCTGATAAAATTCATCAGTACGTACATAAAGTATATTTACTGCAAGAATATGTTTTTCGTACTGGAATGGTTGTTAGTTATATTGATATGTTACCATATAATAACAAATTTAAAACTTATATTGTAACGCTTGTGCCTTTGTACTGCGATGGGCAAGAAATAGTTGCGCTACAGACCTTTAGTAATGAAACTCGTGTTTTTCATTTTCAAGACTATCTTGCGTATAACAAAATTGACGAAGTATGCGTTGATGAAAAAGAACTTTCAGAAAGAGAGTTGGAGATTATGTTTTTGCTGTCGCACGGACTTACGCAAGAACAGTGCGCTCAGATTCAGAGTATAAGCAGAAGCACTGTTGCAACAATAATTAAGAATTTATGTACTAAATTTGGAGTTTCTGGTTCAAATTCTAAAGCATTGCAACAAATAGCCTTTCAGAGTGGGCATCACCGAGTCATACCAAAATCATTATGGAAACCATGTGTAATAATCACAGATTCAAAAGCTGTAAGTTACATCAATAGAGAGCTTGCTAAAAAATGATTTACCACATATAGTGTATTTTGTTTTTGTACTCAAATCAAATTTACTTGGTAGAATAAATATTCCCTAAATAGTGTGTTATTTGATGGTTGATTTGTGTATAATCACGGGGAAATGTTGCAGCGCACTATGCTGCTTTTAAATAAGCTATACTAGAATAATCAGTTATGGGTGATTTAATGGCAAATTTTCGTATCTTTGTAGAGAAAAAAACGCAATTTAATATTGAAGCAATGCATTTGCTCGATTCTGTTAATAAAAATTTACATCTTAATTTAACCAAACTTCGTATAGTGAATGTTTATGATATTTTCAACATTGGCGCAGCTGAGTTAAAGCGAGCGGAAAATATTGTGTTTGCAGAAGTTCCTTTGGATGTCATATCCTATGAGTTAAATTTAGAAGAAGTACGACATTTTGCAGTTGAACCCTTGCCCGGACAGTATGATCAACGTGCTGATTCCGCCCTGCAAGCCCTCAATCTTCTCTCCATCAACAATCCAAAACTCACCCTCACCACTGGCAAAATAATTATCCTCGATGACGCTATTAGCGAAGAGAATTTTGATGCGCTAAAACATTTTTATATTAATCCTTTAGAAACGCAAGAAAAAAATTTAAGTAAATTAATTAATCACGAGCAAGCTCCAGATATTACGCCAGTACCAATTTATGATGGATTTATTGAGTTCAACGCGCAACAATTAGCAGCATTTAGGCGCGAAAATGGGCTGGCAATGACTGATAAGGATTTACAGTGTATTCAGGATTATTTTGCTAAAGTTGAGCAGCGAGATCCAAGCGAAACGGAAATCAAAGTTTTAGACACTTATTGGTCAGATCATTGTCGCCATACAACTTTTGAAACACACTTAGAGAAGATTAAATTTGTTCAGGGTAAATATCAGCAGCTTTTTCAAACGGTGTTTGAAAGTTATCTGACTAGTCGTAAACAAGTGCATGGCAGCAAACTGGAGAAGAAACCAGTTACGTTAATGGACTTGGCTACGATTTGTGGTAAGCAATTGCGTGCCGATGGCAAACTTGCTGATGTTGAAATTTCAGATGAAATTAATGCGTGTTCATTGTTTGTCGATGTTCAGATTGACGGTAAAACAGAAACTTGGTCGTTACAATTTAAAAACGAAACGCATAATCATCCTACTGAAATCGAACCATTTGGTGGTGCTTCAACTTGCGTTGGTGGGGCAATCCGTGACCCATTGTCTGGACGTTCTTATGTTTATCAGGCAATGCGCGTTAGTGGTGCTGCTAATCCATTGGAAGCGATTGAAGATACATTAGCAGGTAAGTTGCCGCAAAGCATTATTACAACTAAAGCAGCACATGGTTTTTCAAGCTATGGCAATCAAATTGGTTTAGCGACAACTCATGTAAAAGAAATTTATCATCCTGGTTATAAAGCCAAACGCATGGAAGTTGGAATGGTGGTTGCCGCTGCGCCATATGCAAATATTCGTCGTGAACAGCCTATTGCTGGAGACGTTATCATACTATTAGGTGGTGCTACTGGTCGTGATGGTTGCGGTGGTGCAACTGGATCTTCTAAAGAACACGATATTAATTCTGCGGCGCAATGTAGTGCTGAAGTGCAAAAAGGTAATCCAATTGTTGAACGTAAGATTCAGCGCCTATTTCGTAACCCAGAAGTAACCAGATTAATCAAAAAATGTAATGATTTTGGCGCGGGTGGGGTATCAGTGGCAATTGGTGAGCTTGCCGATGGTCTGGAAGTTAATTTGGATTTAGTGCCAACTAAATACAATGGCTTGAGTGGAACTGAGCTTGCAATCTCCGAGTCACAAGAACGCATGGCTGTTGTGGTTGCTGCGGATGACGTAGCTAAATTTATCAATTTATCTGCGGATGAAAATTTGACTGCAGTAGTAGTCGCAGCCGTGACTAACGATGCACGAGTAACCATGCGCTGGCAGGGTAAGACTATTGTGAGTTTATCGCGCGAATTTTTAAATACCAATGGTGCTTCTTCTAGCGCTCAAGTTTGTGTAGCAGATACAGAAACATCAGTTAAATTTAGTCAGCGCAACCTTAGTGGTAATTTTACTAATGATTATACAAATTTAGTGCAAGAACTAAATGTATGTTCACAGCAAGGTTTGAGTGATATGTTTGATGCAACAATTGGGGCATCAACTATTTTGATGCCTTTTGGTGGTAAATATCAGCTAACTCCTAGTCAAGTGTCGGCACAAAAGCTACCAATATTATCAGGGATAAGTGATGCTGCCAGTGTGGCAAGCTTTGGCTATGATCCTGAGTTATCTAGTCAATCACCATTTCATGGTGCGGTTTATGCAGTTGTTGATTCGGTAGCTAAAATTGTAGCCAGTGGCGCTAACCATCAAAAAATTCGTTTTTCATTTCAAGAATATTTTGAACGTTTAGGGCAAGACCCACAAAAATGGGGTAAACCATTTGCAGCCTTACTCGGAGCTTATCATGCTCAACAAGGTTTTGGTTTAGCCGCAATTGGTGGTAAAGATTCAATGAGTGGTACTTTTAACGACTTAGATGTGCCGCCAACTTTGATTTCATTTGCCCTTGCACCAACTGATGCGACACAAATTATTTCCGCAGAATTTAAAGCTAAGAATAATTATGTTTATGCCTATTTACCAAAATATGATGATAATTTATTACCGGATTTTGCACTCTTAAATCAGGACTATGCGCAAATAACGCAATTAATTAATGCAAAAAAAATTAATGCAGCATATAGCATTGGTTATGGTGGAATTGCTGAAGCGGTATTTCTAATGGCAATTGGTAACAAACTAGGCGTTAAATATAATCCTGAATTAGTGCTGGATTTATTTTGTGCTTATTATGGTGGCTTGGTGCTTGCCAGTGATACGCCATTAGACAATCCATTATTTCAACTTATTGCGACAACTGATGAAAGTGCAGAAATTAGACATGGTGATAATGTATTATCGTTAGATAAATTAATCAAATTATGGCAAGCCAAACTCACGCCAGTATTTCCACTTGCCAGCGAAGTAGATACGTCGAGCAATAAAGTTAAATTAACTTCAGCGCCGCGAGCAAGTACTGAGGCTAAGCACAAATTTGCTAAACCTCGTGTGATTATTCCTGTTTTTCCGGGAACTAACTGCGAATATGATACCGAACGAGCATTTAAGAATGCTGGTGCTCAAACTCAGAGCATGATATTTAATAATCTTTCGCCACAACATATTGAACAATCAATTCAACTTTTGGCAGCACAGATTAAGCAATCCCAAATTTTAATGTTACCCGGTGGTTTTAGTGCTGGTGATGAACCGGATGGTTCGGCTAAGTTTATTGCCGCAATTTTGCGTAATGCACAAATAAAAGATGCAGTTCATGATTTATTAGCGCGTGATGGTTTGATTCTCGGGATATGTAATGGTTTTCAAGCATTAGTTAAATCAGGATTATTGCCATATGGTGAAATTTGTGAATTGAGTGCTGATTCGCCAACCTTAACTCATAATCTGATCGGTCGTCATATTTCGCGGGTGGTTAATACTCGAGTTTGTGCTAATCATTCACCATGGCTACGTTCTTTTGAGCTGGATGAAATCCACAGTGTTGCGATGTCGCATGGTGAGGGGCGTTTTGTGCTTAATCATGAGTTAGCCAAAGATTTAGCTGCTAATGGACAAATTGCTTGCCAATATGTTGACTTAGATGGTAATGCTACGCTGGATGGCTACTATAATCCAAATGGTTCTAACTATGCGATTGAAGCAATTACTTCATTAGATGGCAGAATCCTAGGTAAGATGGGGCATTCTGAGCGTGCAGGTAAAGATTTATACAAAAATATCGCCAATGTGCAGAATCAAGATATTTTTTCTAATGGCGTAAATTATTTTGGCTAAAAATAGAATCATTAACGTTATTATCATAATACAACTTTGTGAAGCCATAAGTCATGGATAAAGTACTTGAGATATTATCTCAAATTAATCGTCACATTGCTAAAATACAGGAGTTATATGGCAAAACAAAGATAAAAGGTGATTTTAGTATAGTATTTAGAGGACATTCGGATAAATCCTTCATGTTGTTACCTACATTATTTCGTAAAGATGAAAATGGGAAGTTTATTTATCAAGTTGGTAAAGAACATGTCTATATAAATGAATACATTAAAAAATTTCCTGAGTTTAGCTCGCAACCCAAAATAAATGTTCTTGCTGATATGCAGCATTATGGATTACCGACACGATTGTTGGATTGGACGACAAACCCCTTAATTGCTTTATATTTTGCATGTAGTGGGAAAGACACAATAGATAAAGATGGCAGTGTTTTATTTGGTATTAAAGATTTTCATTTGTCGCCCCAAGAGAATTTAGATATTGCAGAGTTTATCTCTGATCTTGCTAGTTATGATAGACAATCTTTTAACGCCAATATTGCTCTCCAAGACTCTAATTTAGATTATCGTAATTTGACTGATTTAGTAGTTTTATATGTGTCAAATTTTGATAGAATATCCAGTAAACACGGTGCTTTGAGGATTCCCGATAGTGATCCAATTAAACCTTTACTAGAAATAAATGAGAACTCATTCAGTATTCTCGACAAATGTCAAGCTTACCTTAGAGATGAAAAGGAAGCTCCTCAATTTGTAGAATTTTTGAGAGTAATTAATAGCCCTTATTGCTTTATTAATGCACCTGCGATTAATCAAAGAGTTATTGCTCAACAGGGATTATTCCAAATATTTGCAGGTAAACATTATGATGGCTATGATAATAAAAGTTATAAAATATCATTAGGTTTAGAATATGTAATTGATGAATCAGAGCAGGTTATTATAAGTAGTAGTGATAAAGCTGATATATTATATGTTTTGGACAAAAGATTTAATATAAACGCAAGTACACTTTATTTAAAAGATAAGCAGGAGTTAATAAATGAGTTTAAGTAGAAATTTTTGAAAAAAATCATGTTAAATCGGAGAATTAAGCATGTTGTTTTTAAATTAAATTAAAGAGTTTAATACATAAATTAACAAAGAAGATTCGCATGGCAAAAGTAGCTGTTAGCATTAAAAATAGCTCTGAAGATGCAGTATTGCAAAAAGAACAAAAGCGCTTTAACAAATTAACGGCAGATATTAGTCGCCGTCGTAAAGAGTTGCTTGATCTGAATGATGCGGTAAGCAAGTTTAAAATTGGCTACATCAAGAAAATCGTTCCGCTGCAAAATAGGCATTCCGAATTAATTCAAGAGATGATTTATCTGGCGGATGAACATTTTGAGAGTAAAATTTTTACTAAAACTGATCACAAAAGAATCTGCGTTCTTCTTGATGAGTCAATTGGAAGTTTAGATGAGCAATTTGTTAACGATAGAATTAAAGAGATATTTGCAAGGCGCCTTGGGGAAAATTTTGATGATGTCGTAAATGAAACTAATAGTTTTGCAACTAATAGAGCCAAAGATTTTCTTAACGAAATGTTTGACATGAATGTGGATTGCGATGATAATGTTAGTCAAGAAGAATTTATACAACGAGTTCGGCAAAAATTCATGGAGCAGGAAGAGCAAGAGCGTTTAAGAGCAGAACAGCGTCCCAAACGTAAAAAAAGCGCTAAAACTTTAGCTAAGGAAGCACAAGAAAAAGAGGCAGAAAAACATCAGAGTCAATCAATACGTGAGGTCTATCGCCAACTCGCTAAGTCACTGCACCCAGATCGAATCGCTAATGATGAAGATTATGAAACTAAAAATAAATTAATGCAGGAAGTTAATGCCGCTTATGACAAAGATGACTTACTGACACTTTTAGAAATTCAGCTCAAGATTGAGCAAATTAGCCAAGAGAATATCGATGGCGTAGCTTTGGACAAGTTAAAGCATTTTAATGTGGTCTTAAAACGACAATTTGATGAATTAAACATGGAGCTGCATAATGTTTCCACGCAACTAAGTATGGAGTTTCCTAATTTGAATTTACACGGTCAACTAAGTTCAAAAAGAATTGAAATGCTACTAAGATCGCAAATTAAACAAACTAAGCAGATCGTTGAAAATCTACAAACTCATCTGGAGTTTTGGAATATGGATATAAAAATGTTTCGCATGTATCTTCGTGAAGCGATTGATTTAGGCCAACCAAATAATGATATGGGTGAATTATTTGAATTAGAACAAATAATGTCTGCATTTAAAAATAGTGTACGGAAATAAAATAGATTTGTTTAAGTATGACAGCAATATAGTCATTAACGGTTAATTTATTAATTTAAAAGGAATTATTATGGAAAAACGTGATTTTTTATACGAAGGTAAGGCTAAACAAGTCTATACTACGGATAACCCAGATTTAATTATCATTCGTTATAAGGATGATGCAACTGCCTTTAATAATCTAAAAAAAGGCACAATTACTGACAAAGGAATTATCAATAATCAAATTACTACTCGTTTATTTAATTTATTGGCAGAAAATGGAATTAAAACCCACTTTCATCAACAATTAAATGAGCGTGAGCAGCTTTGTGACAAAGTAACCATTATTCCATTGGAAGTTATTACGCGTAATCTAATCGCGGGTTCAATGGCAAAACGTCTAAATATTACCGAAGGAACCAAACCAGCTAATACCGTGTTAGAGTTGTCTTATAAAGATGATGCGCTTGGTGATCCGTTGATTAATGATCATCATGCTGTGGCGCTTGGTGTTGTTACTTATGCTGAATTAGAGCAAATTTACGCTATGACTTTAAAAATTAACGAAGTATTGCAAAAGTTCTTTGCAGAGCGTAATTTAATTTTAGTTGATTTCAAGATTGAGTTTGGTAAAAATAGCCATGGTGAAATTGTTTTAGCTGATGAAATTAGCCCGGATACTTGCCGTTTATGGGATAGTATCACTCAAGAGAAAATGGATAAAGACCGTTTTAGACGTGATCTGGGTGGTGTGGAAGAAGCTTACCATGAAGTTTTACATCGTTTGAGTAACTAAATAATGCAAACTGATAAGATCAAATTTTATCCGACTAAGCCTAGCACGGACCTTAGTGATAAGATGGAAGAAGAATGTGGTGTTTTTGCGCTCTACGATACAAAGCCAATTGATAATGTAGCTTATTTAGCTTATTGTGGCTTATTTTCTTTGCAACATCGCGGGCAAGAAAGTGCTGGTATTACAATCGCCAATCATGGGCATTTGGATACTTTCAAAGGTATGGGGCTCGTTAGTGAAGTCTTCAATACCGATGAATTGGTACATAAAATTGGTAATGCGGCAATTGGGCATGTACGCTATTCAACAACTGGTAGTTCTAACTTAGCAAATGCTCAACCGCTATTTGCTCAATCCGTGATGGGCGCAATTGCGCTGGCGCATAATGGTAATTTGATTAATGCCAAGCGTTTGCGTAATGAATTAGAATTAGATGGGGCAATTTTTCAAACCAGTAGTGATAGTGAGGTTATTCTTAACCTCTTAGCTAAGCGTGCGCGTTTGGGTCTACAGCAGGCAATTAGCGACACCTGTAATACCATCCGTGGCGCATTTGCACTCGTGATGTTAGTTGGCAATAAGCTGATTGCAGTGCGTGATCCTTTAGGAATTCGTCCGCTGTGTTTAGGTAAGATTCGAGGTAGTGGAATACATGTGCTCGCATCAGAGAGTTGTGCCTTAGATATTGTTGGTGCTGAGCTGGTTCGCTCTATTGAGCCGGGTGAAATGCTGATTATTGATGAAAATGGTTTAAATTCATATCGTTATGCCCAACATACTCATCGTGCATCATGTTCGTTTGAATACATTTATTTTTCACGTCCGGATAGTATTTTGGATGGTTTGGATGTTTATCATGTTCGTGAGTCTGCCGGACGTTGTTTATTTCACCAAAAGCCAGTCGAAGCAGATGTGGTAATCGGTGTTCCTGATTCGGGCGTAGTTGCCGCAATTGGTTATTCCGAAGAAAGTAAAATTCCCTATTCAATGGGTTTGGTACGTAGTAAATATATGGGGCGGAGCTTTATTTTACCAGATCAGAAATTGCGTGAGCAAGCTGTAAAACTAAAACTTAATCCGATGCGTCATGTAATTGCAGGTAAACGGGTGATTTTGGTTGATGATTCTTTAGTCCGGGGTACAACCGCCAAAAAATTAATTCAGCTGTTACGTGAAGCAGGTGCAACAGAGGTTCATTTTCGCCTAGCATCTCCAATGGTTAAAAGCGAGTGTTTCTTTGGTGTTGATATTTCAAGCAAGGAAGAATTAATTGCCAGCAAATTAAGTGTTGATGAAATTTGTAAAGTTATTAATGCAGATAGCCTTGATTTTCTGTCATTGGAGAATCAGCGCAAAATTTTAGGCGGCGACCAGTATTGCGATGGTTGCTTTACCGCAAATTATCCACTAGATGATATTGAACGAGTATAAGGATTTATAAAATATGATTACTTACAAAACCGCGGGGGTTGATAAGGAAGAAGGCTATAAGAGTGTTGGTTTAATTAAAGATATGGTTAAACGCACTTATTCAAAAAATGTACTGACCGAACTAGGGAGCTTTGGTGCACTCTATGAACTTGGCAAGTATGATAATCCAGTATTAGTTTCTGGTACTGATGGAGTTGGTACCAAATTAAAAATAGCTTTTGAACTAAACAAATACGATACCATTGGGATTGACTGTGTGGCAATGTGTGTCAATGATATTCTATGTCACGGTGCCAAGCCTTTGTTTTTCCTTGATTATTTGGCATGTGGTAAACTCGATGCTGATGTGGCGGCACAAATTGTTAGCGGTGTAACTGAGGGATGTTTACAGTCTTATGCTGCATTGGTTGGGGGTGAAACCGCTGAAATGCCAGGGTTTTATCAACCAGGTGAATATGATATTGCTGGATTTGCTGTGGGGGTAGTTGAAAAATCACAAGTTATTACTGGTGAAAAAATTCGCGAAGGTGATAGTATTATTGCCTTAAGCTCAAGCGGCTTTCATAGCAATGGGTTTTCATTGGTACGACGCCTGATTACTGATTTTAAAGCAGAATTTAATGGTGCGCCGATTGGTGAGCAATTGTTAACACCAACTAAGATTTATGTTAAACCCGTCTTGGCTGTATTAGAAAAATACGCGGTAAACGGAATGGCACACATTACTGGTGGTGGTTTATATGAAAATGTTCCGCGGATTATTCCAGATGGATTATGTGCAACAATTGATACTACAAAAATTGAATCTTTGCCAATTTTTGATTTAGTTGAAAAATTGGGTGTTGCGCGTACAGAAATGTTTGGCACGTTCAATATGGGAGTCGGATTTATTTTGGTTGTAAATCCAGAACTAGTTGATGGTGTTATTAGTGTATTGGCAGAGCACGGTGAGAGCGCTCGCGTAATTGGTTCGATTACCTCTGGCGATGACAAAATATGCCTAAATTAGTTGTTCTTGTTTCTGGTAGTGGAACTAATTTACAAGCAATTATTGATGCTTTTCCAACTCAGGTTGCCTCAGTAATTGCTGATCGCGATTGCTATGCACTAACTCGTGCGAACAGCGCCGGAATTCCAGCGTATTTAGTAGACCGCAAGCTGCATCGCCATGATTTGTCGCAACGAATTAATGCATTGATTCCTGACGATTGTGATTTGATCGTGCTCGCGGGATTTTTATCTATTTTGGATAATCAGCTAATTCAACGTTTTCCGCAAAAAATAATCAATATTCATCCTTCATTATTACCCCGCCATGGTGGAGCTGGAATGTGGGGAATTAAAGTTCATCAGGCAGCAATTAATTCTGGAGACAATGAGTCAGGTTGCACGGTACATTATGTCAGTGAGGAAATTGATGGTGGAGCAATTATTGCTCAAGCGAAAGTTGCAATTGCAGCGGATGATACAGCTGAAAGCTTGCAGCAAAAAGTCCTCGCTCATGAGCATAAATTACTTGTCGCGGTTATCAGTAAATTGTTAGGCGTTAATTGATAAGGTTAATTATTTGTTACAAGAAACTTTGCGGAATAATATCACTACTATTCATGGCGAAATAGGTCTTCAGTGGCTGCAAAATTTACCACAGAATTTAGCTAGATTATCTAAACAATGGGGCTTAACGGAATTAAATCCTGTTGAAAATATGACTTTTAATTATGTCACTAAAGCAGTGCAGGGAAAACGTGCGGTCATTCTTAAATTTAGCTTAGATCCTGATTCATTGTATCAGGAAATGAGTGCCTTAAAATATTTTGCTGGTCATGGTGCTGCAAAAGTTATTGCTTATCAGGATGGTGCACTGTTATTAGAGTTAGTTGAACCAGGTAATTCTTTAAAAGGTATGAACTATGATAATCGGACTAAGCTTCAGATTTGTTGTGAGCTTACTAAACGTCTTCATCAAGTAGAATTACCGATAGAAAATTCATTCCCGTCATTTCATGCAGGATTGAGTCTTCTGGATCATGAGTGGTCTTTACCTCCTCATTTTTTAGCATATGCTCGTAATTTGAGAGATGATTTATTAAGTAATCCACATAATGAAAAATTAGTATTATTACATGGTGATTTTCATCACGACAATATATTATTGTCTGGTACGAATGCTTGGTGTGTGATTGATCCTAAAGGCGTTGTTGGTTTTCCTATCAACGAATGTTGGTCATTTGTCATGGATGTTAAAGAGGATACGCAATATATTGCACAATTTTTTGATTATGATGTCTTGTTTGTCCGTCAATGGTATTTTGTTCATGTGATTTTAGCTGCATGTTGGAATCTAGAAAATGATTTACCCGCGGATTTATTTCTGAATTTGGCTGCAAAAATACATAAACTTATCCAAGATTTTAAGTAATTAATATATTTTATTAGGTAGAGATATGCAAGAAAATAGTTTGATCGGTAAGGTTTTGGAAGTTGCGACTTTAAATATTATTAGTGGTAAAACTGCTGAATTTGAGGCGGCTTTTAAATTAGCTAGTCCGTTGGTTACATCAATTTCAGGATATATTAAGCATGATTTGGTTGCTGGTATTGAGAAACCTGATCAGTATATTCTACTAATTTGGTGGGAGAGCCTTGACGCTCATATGATTGGTTTTAGAGAATCGCAAGAGTATCAACAATGGAAAGAGCTATTGCATAAATTTTTTGCACCAGATACAACCGTACTTCATTATACTAAAAAGTTTTAAGATAGATAAATAGCGTCAATAATGAAGAAAGTTGCCATTTCTTGGAGTGGTGGCAAAGACAGTGCGCTGGCATTGCATCTTGCGCTCGCCAGTGGATTAAAGCCACAAGTCTTATTATGCATGGTGGATGAACGCGGCTATTCACGTTCTAATGGTGTAAGCATGCAAATTTTGCAGCGGCAAGCATTAGCGCTAAATTTGCCATTAGTTTTAAAAGAAAGTTCTTGGACTAACTACGAATCTAATCTAGTTGAGGGGGTTATTGAGATTAAGCATACTTATGGTGTAGCACAATGTGTCTTTGGAGATATTGATATCGTTGCCCATCGTCAATTTGAAGAATCAGTTTGTCAGCAATCTGGATTGTCTGCTTGGTTACCATTGTGGGGTAAGTCTCGGCTTGATGTTAGAAATGAAATTATTCAGCTAGGTATAAAAAGCAAACTTTCAGTAGTTAGTAAAAGATATGCTCTTGATGAATTTTTAGGTACGGAATATAGCGAGTTAGACTTCGCTCGTCTAGAACAATTAGATGTAGATATTTGTGGTGAGAATGGTGAATTTCATACATTAGTTTATGATGCACCGTTATTTAACAAAGCGTTAAATATCGAAGCAGATCAGATTTATGATTTAGAGCATGTCTTATTGAGTGATTTTAAAATTAAAGAATAAGTTTATTTTTACGCGTCTTAGTTAAGAATAGAGATGAGGTACCATAGTTGAACTTTTTCCAACAGCAAAACTTTAAAGATATCCTAAATAAAATGACAATAGTTGATGGTTGGAGAGTTTTAGAAGAGCATGGCTTATTAGCTCTAAAATCTACCGCTGCTATTCCATTGGTTAATTTTGTTTGGGGTGAAATTAGCAACGATAACCTGGCTCTAGTCAAAGCTTTTTATGGTAATTGTGATTTTTATTGGGTTTTAACCAAGTCGCAAAAAGAGTCATTAGATGAAGTAAGTTATCAACATTTTCATACTTCTGAAGAGTTTCCTGAAATGATTATGGATATTAGCTCATCCCAAAGACGAATGGATGCATCACCAGAAGTTCGTGTGGCAAAAGTATTAAAACCAGATGAGTTGCAACTTTGGACAGAGACAGCAATTGCCACCTTTGGATTTGCCGAAAATGATTTCAAAGAATTTTTCTATCCATTAATTGATATCGCCAATTGTATCCCATTACTACTTTATTATAAAGAGAAACCTGCTGCTACTGCGATGATTTATTGTGGTTCCCCTGTTGCTGGAATATATGCGATGTCAACTAAGCCTGAATTTCGTCGTTTGGGATTAGGTAAAGCTATAGTGAATGAGTGCCTTGCAATTGCAAAAGAGTCAAATTTAAATTATGCCGTTCTTTATGCGTCTAAAGATGGACAACAGCTCTATGAAGGTATGGGGTTTGAAATTTCTCAAGTGTTGTATGAATATAGTTTTGTAGCCATGTCAAATTGAAATTATTTATTTTTGAAAGGAATTAGTGAATGTTAAAACGAGCGTTAATCAGCGTATTTGATAAAGAGGGAATTGCCGAATTTGCCGAATTTTTGGTTGGGCAGGGCGTTGAATTAATTTCAACAGGCGGAACTTATAAATATTTAAAAGAAAAAGGCTTAAAAGTTACCGAAGTTAGCGAAGTTACTAATTTTCCAGAAATGCTGGATGGTCGGGTAAAAACTTTGCACCCTAATATCCATGGTGGTATTCTAGCGGTTCGCGATAATCCAGTACATATGCAAACAATAGCAGAGCATAATATTGCGACCATCGACATGGTTATTGTTAATTTATACCCATTTTTTAACGAAGTAGTTAAAGATATTTCTTTTGAAGAAAAGGTTGAGTTTATTGATATTGGTGGACCAACGATGCTCCGTTCGGCAGCTAAAGCATTTAAAGATGTGATCGTGATTAGCGATACCATTGATTATGCACAAGTGCAGCAAGAATTAAGTACGACCCAAGATGTAAGCTTTGCTACCCGCAAAAAATTAGCTGGAAAAGTATTTAACTTAACCTCAGCCTATGATGCTGCGATTAGTAATTTCTTATTGGGTGAAGATGAGTTCCCACATTACCTTAATATGTCATATCAAAAGTCTGCTGATTTACGTTATGGTGAAAACCCACATCAAAAAGCAGCTTTTTACACTGCAACTACCCAAAGTGGGGTTTTAAAAGATTTTGTCCAGTTACACGGCAAAGAATTATCTTTTAATAATATCCGTGATATGGATTTAGCGTGGAAGGTCGTTGCAGAATTTAGTGAAGTTGCTGCTTGTGGTGTAAAACACTCAACTCCATGCGGTGTGGCAATTGGTGCGAATGTAGCTGATGCTTACGCTAAAATGCATGCTAGTGATCCAGTTTCAATCTTTGGTGGTATTGTTGCGATCAATAGCGAAGTAGATTTAGCGACTGCTAAAGAAATGAATAATACTTTCTTGGAAATTGTGATGGCACCAACTTTTAGTGCCGAAGCATTAACTGAGTTACAAACTAAGAAAAACTTACGGGTTATTCAGATAAAAAATACTGTACCTCAAGCTAAACTTGAATATGTGACGGTTGATGGTGGTATTTTAGTGCAAGATCGTGATTGTCAATTTGCCGATGAACTTAAAGTTGTGACTAAAGCACAACCAAGCACTGAAGATTTGATTGATCTAACAATGGCAATGAAAGTAGTGAAACATGTTAAATCCAATGCGATTGTCGTGGCTAAAAATGGTGTAGCTAAAGGTATTGGTGCAGGGCAAACTAACCGCATCTGGGCAACTGCACAAGCTATTGAGCGCGCTAAAGATGGTGGTGTGTTAGCGTCAGATGCATTCTTCCCATTTAGAGATTGTGTTGATGAATGTGCTAAAGCTGGAATCAAAGCTATTATTCAACCAGGCGGTTCTCTTCGCGATCAAGAGTCAATTGATGCTTGTGACGAACATGGTATAGCGATGGTGTTTAGTGGTATTCGTCACTTCAAGCACTAAGAGTTATATATTCATATTCTCATATAATCTCATGCTGAAAACAAAAGAACCTCAACATAATGTTGAGGTTCTTTATTTAACAGAGAAAAGATTAATCTTTGTGCCATTTATCAATGAAGGTTGTCATCACGGCATTGGCATAAACATTAGTCGCACTTCGTCCCATATCAGCAAACGCATCAATCGGTAGTAGTAGCAAAATACTTGCAGCAGGGAAGTGGAAAGCAGTTACTGCTGAAGAAATTACCATAATCGAAGCACGTGGAACGCCAGCAATACCTTTAGAGGTAATTAATAGCATAAAGAAGATATAAAGCTTATCAGTAAACGAAATATCAATTCCAAAAACTTGAGTGATAAAGATAATCGCAAAGCTAAAATAAACCATCGAACCGATCATATTAAATGAATATCCCATTGGCATTACAAAGCTACTGATTTTCTCACGCACACCGTGCTCTTCTAATGCTTCAAATACCGCGGGGTAAGCCACTTCTGAAGACGAGGTAGCAAAAGACAAGGATAATGGTGGAATGATCGCATTAATCAATTTATTAATACTTTTTCCAACAACCTTAAGTGAAATTACATAGATAACCAACCATACTACAATCAATGCCAAGTAGTATTCTAAGATAAATACCATATAAGTGTAAAGTACGCCAAAACCATTTTTAATAATTACGTTAGCAATCGAAGCAAAAACAGCAATTGGAACCAATTTCATTACCGTATGGCAAATCGCAAACATTGCATGCATAATTGCGTCCAGCAATTCACGCATAGCATCACGACCTTTAGGATTGATTTTGGTCAACGCAACCCCAAAGAATAGCGAGAAAATCACAATCTGAATAATATGTCCACCAGCAAAGGCATTGAAAATGTTATCCGGAATAGTTTCTTGGACAAAATGTGATAACGAAATTGATGATGAATCAAATTTACCAGCTACGGAGACACCTTCTTCAAGCAAGTTTTTACCTACTTCAACCATAGAAAGACCTGGTTTAAATAGATCAATGACAAACCACCCGATAAACAGGGAACAGATTGATGAAACGATAAACAATCCTAATACACGCCCAAATAGAAGACCCAAACCTTTAGCATTATCACCAATATTAATAACACCTAGGCTTAATGATGCAAAAATCAACGGTGCAACGATCATCTTGATTAGTTTGATAAAAATATCCGAAGCCATAGATAAGTATTGTAAGATACTTGCCGTTGTAGTTTGCGGTAGGCTTAGATAACGAATAAGCCATCCAAAAAAGATCCCCAAGAGTAAACTAATTACAATTGCGCGTGCTGCTTTCATATTTTATATTGCCTTAATGTAAAAGAAAGATAATTAAAAAACCAATTGATTTTATCGACTATATTGTAGCATTTTTTTAACCAAAATGAACTAGCAAATAGTGACAAATACTTAAAAATTTTACTTAGATTGTAAATATACCCGCTGTTTTTAGTGCGGAATTAAAATGTAGTTGTTTAATCCTACACTCATTCCAAGCTAGTTTATCGGTTTATTAAAAAATCCAGGGTTTACAAATCCCATATCAATTGCTACTTTTTTATACGATTCACCGCTTTCATTTACTTTAGCAATAATTTGAGCAACATTATCATAGCCAATAATTGAAATCAGCTCTGTTGCAGCAGTAGGACAATGCTCAAAATACTCTTCACAAAGTTCTTTATTGGCAGTAATTCCTTTAACTACGGTATTAGTGAATAACTCCAACCCATCTCGTAGCAAGGTTAAACTTTCAAACATTGCATCAGCAATAAGCGGTTCCCATGCATTTAACTCAAATTCACCAACAGTACATTCAGAAATAATCAAATCATTACCAAGTATTTTATATGCGATTTGCATTATAAACTCAGCTCCAACTGGATTAACTTTTTTGGGCATAATGCTCGAACCAGCTTGAATTGCAGGTAAATCAATCTCATGGATTGAAGTGGTTGGACCAGAATTCATTAATCTTAAATCATTGGCAATTTTACGTAGATTTAGCCCACAAATTTTAAGCATGCTAGAGAGCTGGGGGAAAACATCCAAATTTTGCGTGCCATCAACCAGATCTTCACAAGCCGTAATAGGTGTTGCAGTAACCTTACGTAGCTCTTCAATAACGGCAATTCGATAATCAGGGTGGTTGGATACACCAGTACCAATTGCATCGCCTCCCATGTTAACTTGTAGAAATAATTCTTTAACTTGGTGCAATCTACGAACATCTCGATTTATTGCCATAGCATAAACTTTAAATTCACGTCCCAATGCGATTGGTACGGCATCTTCTAACTGCGTACGCCCCATTTTCATAATGTCTTTAAATTCATTTGCCTTATCTTCCAGTGCTCGTCGCAATAGTTTTAAGTTACGTTCAACTTCATTGACTAATTCGTAAATGGCAATTTTTATGGCGGTAGGGTAAGAATCATTGGTTGATTGTGAGGCATTGACATGATCTATAGGGCTCAAGATATCATAACGCCCTTTTTCATAACCAAGTTTTTCTAGCGCAATATTGGCAATTACTTCATTGGCATTCATATTGGTTGAAGTACCAGCGCCACCTTGGATTCCGGGAATGATAAACTGATCAATGTGGTTTCCAGAAATAATTTGATTACTGGCATAAACAATTGCATCACAAATTTCTCGTGAAATCTTACCTGTTCGATGGTTAGCATATGCTGCAGCGATTTTTACTTTGGCAAATGCTTTGACCAAATAACGGTGAGTCAGATGATAGTCTGTTAACTTAAAGTTTTCTAAAGCTCTTGCAGTATGTACTCCATAGTAAGCATTACTCGGAACTTTAAATTCGCCGATAAAATCTTTTTCAATCCGATGAGTCATATAACTACCTTTTTAATATTTATCAAAATACTCTTGAATTTGTTTAATATCACTGGTCTTCATTAAGCTTAGCATTAATAAAATACGAGCTTTAGAAGGGGAAAGGTCATCGCCTGAAACTAAACCATAAGTAGTATCTAGATTATTATAGTCATAAGTAACATGACCACTGCCAACATGGCTACTACGAACAATTACAATTCCTTTTTTACGTGCTTTAGTTAAGAAATCTTTTTCATAACTTGGAATATTTCCATCACCAACCCCAGCAATAATGATTCCTTTAAGATTCTTAGTATCAAGGATATGGTCTAGCATTTCTGTATTTACACCTACGTGCTCATAAATTATTGCTACATCTGGCAATGAAGTCACTCCGTTTAAGTTGAATGGAGTGTTTACAGTATTTGGGCGAACCGTTTTGCTTTTATATTCTACTTTACCCATAAACACAGTACCTATGGGACCGTCATTTGGTGCTTCAAATGTGTCTACTGAAGTTGTATTGGTCTTGTAAACCTCACGTCCGTCAAAGATTTTTTCATTCATGGCAACCATAACACCACGACCAGTAGAATCTTTATTTGCCGCTACTGCTACCGCATTATAAAGATTGAGCGGTCCATCTGCACTCATTGACGTTGCTGGACGCATTGCACCGACTAGAACAATTGGTTTAGTGGTTTTTGCCGTTAGTTCTAGGAAATAAGCGGTTTCATCTAAAGTATCGGTACCATGTGTAATTACAATTGCATTAATTGATGGATTCTCTGCTGCTTTTTGTACTTCGCCATAAAGCTTTAACCAATCATTTAGAGTAACATCGCCACTATCTTTATTATAAACTTGTTCATATTTTATATTCGCAAGATTACTTAATCCATTTACTGATGAGATTAATTGCTCAGCGGTAAGCTTTCCAGCTTTATAGCTGCTTGAAGTTTGTGATGATGCCACACCGGCAATTGTACCACCTGTAGCTAATATTTCTATGGTTGGATTGTTTATGTTGTCGGCTAAAGAAGCAAAGCTACTCAAACAAAGCAAAGTTGTAATTAGTGTTTTATGCATAAATGTGGCTCCTTAAATGATTAGGTTGGTAGATTGATATGTTATATGAATTTAAGTTTATTATTGTTTGTAGGATTGTATCAAATTTTAAATTAGCGAAGTAACATGCTATGCACAAAAATACTTAAATGTTAGGTAAGCTTTGTTATAGATAGCTGTAGTGATTATATTTTATCTAATGTTGCTAAATGTAACAGTGACAACTGTGTATTCTCTTAATGCGTAATTAGGTATTTTTACACAGAGTTTGAGCAAAAAGCCTTACTTGTGACGTATAATAATGAGTGCATAATGTTTGATATTGAGTTGCAATGAATTTTCACGTGATTAAACGGTTAAATAATTTTCCATTTCTGGTTTTTTCTCTGATAGCTATTGCTGGTGCAATTTATTTTTTCTCCTATCTTTTTCCCTTTACAAATAATGCATTTGTAGTTGCAAATATTAGTCCAGTAGCAGCCGATGTTTCTGGCTTCATTACAGATATTTATGTGAAAAATGGTCAAGTGGTAAAAAAAGGTGCTCCATTATTTAAAGTTTATGCTGCACCTTATGAGCAAAGCTACAATCAGGCTCGCGCATTATACTTAGAAGCTGAAGCTAACATTGAGGTTATACAGAAGCAAACTCAGAAAAATCTTGACTTATTACACGAAGTGCAGGAAAACTATGCTAAGGCAAATTATGAATATAGCCTAAAGAGTAATCGACTAGTGACTAAAGCGGTTCCGAAACTAGATGTTGAAGAGTTAAATTATGATCGACGAGCATTAGCTAATAAGGTTTCAGCACTGCGTAATCAATTAGCGATTGATGATAGCCAAATTAAACAACAACGTCAAAAGGTTTTGGCCTTGAAAGCAGCAATGAATTTAGCCAAAATTAATCTTGATTTAACTACGGTTAAAGCTTTTTCTGATGGCATTGTTGATAATCTGTACCTATCAGTAGGTACGCCCATAATTCAACATCAACCTTTATTTTCTTTTATTGATACTAATAGTTTATATATTCAAGCTAATTTTAATGAAATTGATTTACGAAATGTTCACCCTAATGATAAGGTTTTTATTTTTCCCAGAATGTACTTGTGGAGTAAGGTATATCACGGCGTGGTCGTTGGAAAAACATGGTCTGCCAGCCGACAAATGACAAATAGTAAAAGCCAGATGCAAATTGTTACAGAAAATGAAAATAATTGGGTAATGCTACCACAACGCCTGCCATTGCAAATCAAGATTACTGATTATGACGATGAACACTATCCTTTGAGTATTGGTTCAAGTGCTTATGTATATATTCAAACCAAGGATTAATAATAGTTGTGCGTTTGACGGCTCTTAAATAATTTAACCAGATTTATAGTGATAACGTTAATTTCAATTTGAATAATATCAGTGATTGTTTGTATCGATAGATTTTGATAATGTTTATATTCATTGTGATTTGATAGCTCTGAAGTTGCATTTTTATTATTTTGATTAAACATTGCTGGGATACAGTACTGTTTTTGATTTTGTGATAATGCGTCAATTATTTCTTCTAGTTGATGTTTAATTTGTGTGAATTGAGGTTGAATTGTTGCATTATAGCGAATTTCATCATGGTTAAAATAGAAGATTATCACGCTCAATAATCGATATAATCGTCTTATATGTAAATATGCTAACACTGCGGTATCAACGTATTCCGGCGCTTGTTTTGTCTCCCACTTTGCTTCTGTTTGCCAACGATTAAAGCTATTAATTTCAGCTAGAATTTTTGTTTCATGATTTAGGTAGAGTTCTTGGATTTGCTCTGTAGTTAATTGTGGATCACTGATAGACGATAATAGAGTTTTTAGTTCAGTTATTGTATTTTGCATTGATTCTAATAATTTATCACGCGCGTATTCGGGGTAAAAAAATCTTAACATTATGTACGAGATAATTATTCCAATAATGATATTCATTAATCTTAAGAA
Organism: Neisseriaceae bacterium; assembly: GCA_003963245.1. Lineage (GTDB taxonomy): Bacteria > Pseudomonadota > Gammaproteobacteria > Burkholderiales > UBA11063 > Aquella. The sequence continues at coordinate 4,004 of RXJX01000029.1, read as the reverse complement.
TGCACTTTTAATATCATTATTATTCAGCAAAATTATCGGTAACGTCCACGAAATAAGTCCACCAATATATCCTTGGGCTGTATCCATATACCAGTAAGCGGCGAGAAAAGTACCGATAACAATTCCACAAAGATTGATAATTACGTTATTAGCGAAACCGATAATAAATATTAGTGAGAAGCCTGCAGCAAAAAAAGTTCCCCAAAACCGCAAGTGGCTTTTATTAATTGTTCCGCCAAGAGTTGGATTATCAAAAAGAATAATTGCACATGTCATTATGACCCAGATTCCATCTGACATACCGATATAAGCAACATAAACGAAGCTTATTATCATAGCAAGACTTAGGCGCGCTGCGCGAGTGAATTGTGATTGAGTAAAGTTCATGATTTTTATCCTTCGATTGGTGCTTTCTTTAAAAGTGATTTCATGTGACAAATAGTTTTTTAAAGAATTTCATTTGCTCTTTTTTTTTGTTAAAAGATAATCGTTAAACATATAGCATTTTGTCGATCTAAATACTGAAAATTTTAATACTGTGTTAAAATGATGACATAATTTTTAAAAGTTATGGAATTTATGCAAAAAAAAATATCTAAGTTAATTATACTTTTATCTAGCATTGTGGCGTTCTTAAGTTCTTGTAATGGTGGAGCATCTCCATCTCCTTCTCCATCTCCTTCTCCATCTCCTTCTCCATCTCCTTCTCCATCTCCTTCTCCATCTCCTTCTCCATCTCCTTCTCCAGCAAATTTATTGGAGAGTTATGTAAATTTACTGACCTATCAGCCACTAAAAGATTCTCAACTACAAAATGAGAATTTGGTTCAATTACAGTTAAGTATGACATTAACGCGTGCGTTAGCAATTAACAATATTCTAGTTAATTATTATTCAGATGCTGCATGTAGTAATTTAATGTTAGGACAAAATATTCAAGGTAGTGCTACTTTACAGCCAGGAAGCTATACTACCAGCAGCGCATCTAATTTATCACTGTGTACTGCTTATAGCTATAACGGAATGAGTGGCTGTGTTTATGCTTATAATAATACACACAGTATGCAGTTTTTAGTGACCAATACTAGTGGACAAACAATCTCAAGTACGTGTTTGACCAATCCTCAGTGGTCAGGTGAGCGCTTAGGCTATTATAATCTTAGCGGAAACTGGTCACGCAATTGTACGGCGAATTACAATTGTGGTTTCTCTCAAAACTATAGTATGCCATTAAATTAATTTTTAAGAAATAGTAATTTCAGCTCTGCCTTCTTTTAGTGTAATAATTTTATCAGCCTGAGCGATTGTGCTTAAGCGGTGAGCAATTATAAATAGTGTCAGCTTGCCTTTAAGCTGTTCCAGTGCATATTGAATTAATCGCTCGTTGTGTTCATCTAAAGCACTGGTTGCTTCGTCTAAAATCAGTAATTGCGGTTTGCGTAATAAAGCTCGCGCGAGAACTAAACGTTGACGCTCCCCACCAGAGAGGTTGACTCCGCGATCACCAACTAGAGTATTTAACTGATTTGGTAACTGCGTAACCAAGTCATAAAGCTGTACTATTTTAAGGGTTTCCCATATTTCATCTTCACCTAACAATGGTGCAGACCAGCAAAGATTTTCATGGATACTGGCGTTAAAGAGAAAAATATCCTGCGGTACATAGCTAATTAATTGTTGCCAACTTTCTCTGATTGTGGTTAATGGTATTTGGTTTACTAAAATACAACCTTTTGTTGGTGTAAGTAATCCGAGTAAGAGATCTGATAATGTGCTTTTTCCACTTCCGGAGTGTCCTATGCACGCGATAAACTCTCCACGCTTAAAACTAAATGAGATATCGTGCAATGTTGCCTGTGATTGATTAGGAAAGCAAAAACTTAACTCTTGAACAGTAATACTTTCTAACTGTTTAATTCGTCGATCTTCCTGTTGAATAATTTGCTGATCATTTAGTGCATCTTGTTCTAATTTTTGAATGGTATTAAAAGCAGGTAATGCAACAGCAATAGAGTGAAGTGAATTTTGTAAACTAGATATACGTGGCCAGATTCGGGCAAAAACAATGATTATTAGTAGAAGGCTCTCAATACCAAGATGAAGAAACTCAATAGCTACATAAAAAACCATACTAATGAATAATGCCGCGACAATTTTATAAATCATGTCAAGTTTAGTTTGTGTTTGGTTAAATTTTAAATAATTATTTTCTACTTCATTGCGTAATTTAGTTAGTTGTTTTAGATGAAAATCTTCTAAACCATAGGCTTTAACTTCCTTCATTCCATTAAGATGCTCACTAATGCCAAAAAATAAGTTACGACTGTATTCTGAAATTGCGGCACCAGCATAACGAGATTTTTTAACCAATGAAGAGAGTATGATAAACAAAGCTCCACCGCCAAGAAAAATCAATAAAGTAAGAAATGGTGCAATACAGATTGATAAAACTAAGTAAATCAGGATAATGAAGCTAGCACTGAGCAATTGAAATAAAAAATAGCACCCTATTGTTACCCGTGAAATTTCATTACTAATTACATGATTTATATCCGATTTAGTTTTACCAAGCCAATAATTCCAGCTAGTACTCGCCAGAATACGGTATAAATTAGTGGTTAAATGAGTGTTAAATTTTTGTTGAATATTAGCAGTTAATAAACTTTGCTGCCTTTGCAGTATAGCGGAAACGGTAATCAATAAAATAAAAATTATTAATGCTAAACCCAAAGTTAAATGATGAGCACCTAAATTATTTAATATTTTAATCAATGAACTTGAATTACCATTGCTATAAAGTCCGGTTAAGCCTAAGATAGGTAATATAGCAACAATACTAATACCTTCAAAGAAACTGAGTAAGATAGTTAGAATAAAACTCAGTATTATTTGTGGAGGGTTAAAGCGATATAAGCGGGTTAAGAAGCTTAGAGTATTACCTTGTGTCAATTTTATTTCCTAGTAATGATATATTTAATTATCCATAGCGGATAAAGTAGGTAGTACCCAAATTCGCAACCACGTGGTAAATTAAGATAGGGGAAGAGGCGATCAATTTTAAATAAATCACCAAAAATTGCTTGATGACGTTGTCCTTTTGCTGCCAGTCTAGCTAAATATTGGCGATATTTAAAAAACATCTTATTAAAAATCCCGTGCCCACCAGTTAATTCATAATCTGCTACGATAAATTGATGTGCATTTTGTGCTAATAGTAAACTTCTTTTATCAATCTGAGATAATAGCTGGTTAATCTCTGGTGTTCGACAATTATATACTCTATCAAGTAAGCTTAATGTTTGGAGGACAATGTGGTTACAGTTTAATTGCAAACTTAGTTGATAAACACGAGTTAAATTAAAATTACATTTATCTTGCATGATATAAAGATAAATATCGTGGAGCCAACGAAGGCGTGACCAAGCATGAATTGCACCATGAAGCATTAAGTATAAAATATGATAGTCGTGTTGTAATGTTACTATTTGGCATTTATTGCTTATGATCTGCTGAGTTGTAACTTGATCAAATCTAAAAAATTTGATGCCAAAATACTCCAAGCGAAAGTGCAGTTCAATTTCTACCTTGCGTTTAGTATGAAATAGGGCTAAATCGTGCTTATGGCGCAGATAATAATCTTTCTTATAACCATTTAATTGATAAGAAGGTAAAGTTTGTTGGTAGCCAGCATCAATTAATAATTTTTGCGCTTTTTCCAAATTGTCTGGAGTAACCCACAAATCAATATCTTTGCATTGCCTTTTATCAGAACCTCCATAAATTTCAATAGCTAATGGAACGCCCTTAACAATTATGTATGGCAAATCGTGCTGTTCTAAAATTCGTGTAATCCGTATTATTTCTCCATGCATATTAAGCAGACTAAGTTTTATTTGGTGGTTAGACTATAATGTGCCCTGAAATTTCATCCATCTTTATAGAAATAATTTTGTATAATCTTAATTATTTTGTGAGGAGCGTTCATGGTAAAAAGAACAAGTTAC
>RXJX01000019.1 GCA_003963245.1 Neisseriaceae bacterium | reverse complement strand
GCTATATGTCACCGAATGAATTTGAAGCAGCAAATTCCAGCCGAACAGAAACAAAACTTAGCTCGGTTAAGTGTTGTAAAAAGCCTCAACTATTGGTTGAGTTAACAAATCTTGTGGCAGCAATGTCTAGAAAGAAGATGTCCAAGTTTTGTGGTACGGTGCAATACTCAATTAACCTGAAAACTGGACTTTTAAGTCCAGGAAAAGCCGATACTTAATAGATTTGAAGACTGGATTTATTCCAGGGTTCAAAGATATTTAGTATATATCAAATTAAGGGCTACAGTAATAATTTAATTTTCTCAACAATTCGTTTTCTAGTTTCCTGAGGATTATCAATATCGATTAAATTATTAATCTCAAATCTGCAATTAATATTTTGTTGATTACATTTTAACATAAGCTCTTTTAACGTTGTATAGTAACGAATATCTGTAATCGCAGCGGCATAGCCCTCCCATTGTGTAGTGTCAATTACACCAATTGATGTGGGGTAGGTAAACATATGATCATAAAATATTAAACTGTCAAAATTATTCCATGCTGAGCAATACTCTGACTCAGCATTAGAACATCGTCCATCATTAAAAACACCTTTATCATACCCATAACGATCTGGAAAAGATATCTGATAAGCAAAGGGCATTGCTCCAGTATAATTATTCAAGATTAAAAAATATCCATAATTACGGCGGTATCTATCCGGAGTAGGTAGACCAGACTGAGGATTTCCATACATAAATACATCTTTGTTAGATTTTCGGAAGCCTGCAACAACATCCTTACTACTAATTCGTGAATAAAGCAGATTATCTAATGTATTTTTAACGATTAAAGGATCTTTTTCAAAAGAAGACGCAAATATTTTTGCGCCTGCTTTATGAACTTCAGCCCAAGCAGCCTGCTGCTTGAGTAACAAATTACCACTCGCTCCATCGATTCCATATAAATAAATTTCTGACTTTTCACAATGAGTATTTTTTTGCATTAAGCTCTGTAAAATTTTAACATTTGATTCAATCATAGAAGTCGGGACAGTTGTATCCGCAATTCCATAAATAAAGTATCCCCTATCACAAGGGAACTTCAAACTTTCACGATATCTTAAATAACGAGAAATGACGGACTCACTATCTCCACCTATATACAAAGTGGGATAGTCTATCCCATGACTTTTCAGATCTTTCAATTCGGCTAAGTATTGACTCTTATTTTTAGATAATGCTTTTAAACCAAAATCAGCTTTAAGTTGGCTTGCATAAAAAACGCCATAAAAGAGTTCGGGTTTAAGTAGTTTAATATTGAGAATATCAATCTTAAATGGTATTTTTAAAGTTTCTAAATTATTTTTTAATCGATAATTAACTATAATATTACCTTTAAAAACTCCTTTTAATTTCAGTCCATTAGTACTAACCGTTAACCAAATCTGCTTTGATTTATAACTTTTAATTGAAAATGCTTGCAAGGTATCGCTATCACTCGTGGTTATATTATTTGGCATAAGAATTTTTGGTGATGAAATATCTATATAAGACTCAAGATTATCGTTTTTTATCTTTAGATAATTTCTTTTAGCCAAATAATCAACAGAAACTAAATCATCATTTTTTAATAATAATTCTGGTGCTAAAATAGGATGAGCTAATGAATAACTCTCAACTTGCAAAACTTCTTTAGAACCAACAAACCAATTTTTAACGATCTTAATGTCAATCTTTGCCTCAGGAAAAGGTACCCCTTGATCTGAGGCTAATTTAACATGTATTGAATTAATTTTAATGTCAGAATCAGATAAATTTTGCAAGATAAATGAAAAAGGCTCTTCTTGTTCTTGGCTAACCACTAACGACGATGATAAGCCAGACTCAACCGGAACCGCCAATGATTGATCATTAAATAAAACTGAACCTGTTGCCTGCCAAGGATAATATTTTAAGTTTTCGTATGGATGGCTTAATTTATAATTAACTACTGGAAATATATTGGTTAATCTATTCAAGTTATCTTTTTCGATGCTTAATTGATATTGATTGAGTCTGCCATTTATCGCCTTAGCTTCATTAACAATCTGAGCATGAGTTGCCAATATTTCAGACTCTTCTTCAGCAACAGCCGCGGCTAAAGAAGGTATGGACTCTAATTGCAGCCGCTTTAGTTTCACCTGTAATAGATTGAACTCAAATGAATAATCATTCACATCATTAGAGTCCGATGCTAAAGAACAGGTACAAAAGCTAAAGAGAATGAAAACTCTTACTACACTTTTTAATAAAGACACTTATTTCTCAATATTTTTTAAAAATTGCTTATTTATTTGTCTACGCTCAGAATCAAAAAGCCAACCATATTTATTGAAATATGCTATTGCAGATTTAATGTGATAAATCATTAATTTATGATTTTTATATGAACCTTTGGCAAATTCATGGATTACTTCTACTTTAGGATAAAAAATTGTTTTATATTTAGCATGAATTCGACGTACTAAATCAAAATCCTCAAGGTACATAAAAAATCGTGGATCAAATCCTCCGACTTTAGCTAAAGTAGCTACGCGTAAAAACATAAAACAACCTGAAAGCAGGGGAACATTCATTATTTGAGAATAATCAATATCTAAAAGATTATATTTTCGGTCAAAGCGTTTCGAGATGAACTTAGGCAAAAATCGACGGCTAAATAGCGATAACGGTGTTGGTAATAACTTACATAGATGTTGACGGCTGTAATCAGGATAAACTATATTCGGCATAATCAAGCCTATATCCAAATTTTTGTTGCTATAACTAATGAGTTCGACAAACACATCTGGCTTTATGCGGATATCAGGATTAACTACCAGGTGATAATCAACTCTATCGGTAATAGAGCAATTTATACCAATATTATGTGCAGCACCGTAACCTAAATTTTCAGGACAGTGAATATAAATAATCTTTGGATTAATCTCTGCTAATGTAGATAGCTTAGAAGTTTCAGAATTATCTATTAAATAAATCTTCTGAATAAAATCGTGATCTGCAGCCAGCAAATCATTAATTAAATTCTGGATTTGTTCCTTTTCATTTCGAAACAGTACAACTGAGACATTTAAATTATTCACTTGTTTTACACCATCTTCTAGTAACGTTATTATAATTTTTAACAACTCTTGCTGGATTACCCACAGCAATAGAATTTGCAGGAATAGCTTTTACGACTACACTACCGGCACCAATAATACAGTTTTCACCAATAGAAACCCCTGGGAGGATTAGTACATTTTGTCCGATCCAGGTATTTGCACCTATTTTGACAGGTTTAGTTGAAAGTTTTCGTAAATCTACGATAGAATCTGCAGGATCGTCCTCGTCGTTGCCATTGTATGAACCATGAGAAATATCGCTTATAAAAACATTACTGGCAACTAAAACATTATCCCCAATTATAATACTAGATCCCGCTGCAATATGTACATAATCATTAATTTTAAAATTATCTCCAATATCAAGAACAATTTCAGAATACTTCAGAGGATAGGCTTCCAATCGACAAAGTTTTCCAGTTGAAAATCCTTTCCCAATACGCATACTTGCTTTATTCCTAATGTCAATTGGGAATTTTACTAAGCGTGCAGATTTAAAGAAAAGCTTAGTTAAAAGCAAATCTTTAAGTAATCTGCAAGCACCTAAAAAACCATATTGGCGTAGAAGCCGGGATATTTGTGACATATTATTGCTTTTGTCCCAATAAAATATTAATTAAAGCTAACCAAGAAGTCACAGTAGTGTATTTATTCTCTCTTTTTTTTCTGGATTCAGAAAAGACTTCACCATTAATTATTTTAAGCATTAATTGTGCTAAAATTTTGCTATCATTAACTGGAAAATATGCAACATTTGAATAATCACCAATTGTTTCGACAGCATAAGGTAAATCGGCTACTAAAATTGGCTTAGCATATGACTTATATTCAGAAATCGGGAGTCCCCAAGTCTCTATCTTAGAAGGAAAGATTAAACAACTACTTTCCTCATAATACTCAAGAACCTTATCACGAGAAATTAAGCCAATAAACTTGATACATGACAATTTTTTAAATCTGTCTACTATATGCTTAGAATAAGGATTCTCGTTTCCATCTATAGTAAGTATAACTTCAAAATCAGAGATGCCTTGTTGTATTAGAATTTCAGCAGCAGAGCAAATAACTTCAAAATTTTTGAATGACCGCGGAAATGAAGGGTAAAAAAATATTTTCTTCTCTGAGCTAGATTTCATCATTTTTCTATCTACTGAAACCTTTAACCCTTGTGGATTAGCTACAATTATCTTTGCCGGCGGAACTTGATATCTAGAAGAAAATTCGTCCGCAAGCCAATTTTGCTGAACAATCAGGTTACTATTCTTATGTATATTAATTCTATAAACCCAACTATAAAATTTATTGAATAGCCACATTTTTCTATCTAATTGCTTTTCTAATTTAGACATTTGATAAAATGGTGCTGGGTTATGACAGTAAACGGCACGGTAAGGAGCCTTCACATTCGGAGTCATATCATGTAGCGACAGCCATAAATCGGGCGTTAAGCGCAACGAAAGAAAATAAAAATAAAAATACTCATAAAATAAGCGGTAGAAATAATTTCGCTTCGCTCTTGCTAATTCAATAAACCTAATATTTTTAAAATCATTAAATAAGCTCTTATCATGAACCAAAGCAATTACATCATATTGGGAAGCATTTTCCAGCTCATGCAAACACTCTTTATAGATAGATAGAGCTCCTCCATTCTGAATATTTACACCGGAAATAATTATTTTTAGTTTACTCATAAAAGAACCTTCATCTCGCTATTAGGAATCTGATCTATTTTTAGAAGTTGCATAATAATTAAAATACCCCATAAAGTAAAAGGTGAAAATAAGTTCTCAACCATAAAGACAAAGAAGCTGCTTAAAACAAAAACGAACATTGCTGTTGAACGCTGAGAGACAATTATCATTCGATAAGCAGAAAAAGTTAAGAATGCAACCAAACCAACGATACCATAAGAAAAAAGTACTGAAGCTATTGCATTGTCTGCTTGAAAAAATTCATTTGCCCCACCAATAAATAAACAAATTGTCGACAAATCATTAACTAATATATATAAAGTAGTTAACCGAAATGACAGCAATATATCAACTATTGGGTAATTACGTAAAATAAAACTCAGGAACGATAAAATAAAGGAAATTAGCCAGATGCAAAATAATACTTGTACAATCTTAAACCCGAAAGATCTAAATAAAAAATTTAAAATATAGAAAATAACAAAAACACCGCAAAACATTGCCTCGGAACGAGTGCCAGAATATTTGATAACAATTAAAAAAAGAACAAGCGAAACAGCTAACCACCTCCATTTTTTCAGATAAACAGATAAAATCACCGAATTAAACGCATATAATGCAATAAAATTTGCATTCTTATAGCCAAAGGTATAACGTGTACGGTCTAACCAAGTATCAATTTGATTAGGAAGTACCGGAACAATAAGAACAAAAAAAAGCAATAGTGCTAAAAAAACAACCAAAATTTTAAGATATGCATATAAAATATCGTTCAAAAATGCATCATCAAAAGATAGCAAAACAGACGAAATTAAAAAAAGCCCCAGAAATTTTGCAGCATTATAAGAACTTAGGGAAAGAGCCAACTGCAAAAGCATTATTAAAAAAATTCCTAAAATTAAAATAAATTGAAAACTATCTCTAATTCTTATAAAAAAAATAATTCCGATAAAAGCGATTAAAACTCCTTGAAGCGCAGACATTAGTCCTGCGGGGACTAGTGTATAATTAGCTAGCAAGGGATAGCAAAACCAGACAAGAAAAAAACTATAGTAGAATTTCTCATTTTTAATCACTATGCTTTACACCCAAGAAATCCTTCAATTGAGGTAATAACTTTTTCTATCTCCGCTTTTTCATTTATAAATAAATTTCCATCTACAACAAAGGCTAAGTATTGCTGAATAATGGCAATATTTACTTCTGACGCTTGATCTTTCTTTAATTGGCTTTCCAATAGAAGAGTTGTAAATAATTCCTCCAAAGAAGCAAACCTATCAAAAAAATAACAACCAGGAAATCGTTTATAAAATACATCACCGAAAACAATTACAGGTTTATTATAGAGGAGAGCCTCATAACCAACTGTACTAGTCAAAGTAACTACCGCTATTGAACGAATGATTAAATCAAAAGTATTTTCAGAATAGCCAATTAACTTGACATTCGACAACATTTTCAGTTGTTGATAGAAATCAATAGTATTATAACCAAAAGCGTTTGGGTGTTCTTTTACATAAAGAAACACACCATTAGGCATACTAAGTGAAATTTTGCGAATTAGACTAATTTCATCAATATAATCCGGAGATAAAACCGATGTTGAGGCCTCTGGGTGAAAATGTAAAGGATATAAAAAGAATTTATCACTTTTATTAGAAGCGCAGATATAACGTTGCAAAAAACCCAATCTTATTCTTCGTAATAAATTTCGTTTGGCATAATAAATAGAAAGTAGCAACGGGTTTCCATTCTGGAAGTTATAAAAAATCTCGTTGCGTTCTTTTATTAAATAGTCTATAAGTTTAAAAAATTTATTGAGTTTTGCCATGGAAAAATATCTTTTTAAATAATTAGTTTTTACAGAGGTCGTATTACCAATCATGTATGCTGGCTGAGCTGATTTATTCTTGACTCTTAAGACATAGTCATTTAATATCTGCACTCGCTCATCACTTAAATTTAATGGTGCAGCGACAACGCTCGATGAAACATCGATTTCGGTGTGAATCTCAAATAAATCATATGGCAAACGAGAAGATGCCAGACCTATATATTTTTTATTCATTTGCTGACAAATAAGATATGCTGAATAAGCAAAAGCATTTGAGACATTTTCATACAAAACAACATCTATTTTGTATTTAGTCAAAGCCTCAAAGAAGAAATTAAGAAGATTAACATTCAGACTCTCCCAATAATCATGGAATTTATCTTTATGTATCGGATAAAAATAAAATCTTTCTTTATCTGCAAACAATATTTTATTCCGAGGAATACTTTCTAACTCGGCAAACAGGGGAGTTTTATAATGAGTTTTAAAATAATCACTAAAATAAATTTTGACATCATTATCAATGCGATGCTCTTTATAAAGATAATCAGTTAATCGTGAATCCAATGCGTAATAAATATTATGACCTCTTTGCTTTAATTCAGCGCCCAAATTAATAAAATACTCTCGATAATCAGGGGCATTATTAATTAAAATTAAATAATTCACACATTATCCTTTTTTAATAAAAATTTCTTCAACTCAAATTTAAAAACGATGTAAAGCAAAATTACATTTAGAAGACCATAACTTAATTTTAAATCAAGCAAAACAGAGTAACTTAAGTTACTAGTAATTTTAAAGTATCCTAACAACAACACGCTATAAACAATCACAGAAAAAAAATTAATCTTAACAATTATACTGCGCTTATCTAGAGCATTTAATGCGGTAAGAAAGGGAAACATCATAGCATAAGGTATTACAACTAATGAGGCAAAACACATATAAAGAGCATAAGGTGAATATTTGGGTAAAAATACCTTTACAGCAAAGGGAATTAGCGCACAGATAAAAACTAAGAGCGGAACTAAAAGTGCAATTAAAAACCAAAAAGCTCGAGTAACTTCCCTTGAGCTACCCTGTCGAACATCTCTAATAATCTCGGGCATAAAAACTTGCCCAAGGACATTCGGCAAAATAATAAGGAAGGAGAACACATATAAAATTATTGAATATTTACCTAAAGCAGCATACCCAAAAAAATGCTTAATAAATAATCTATCTTCTGTCATTCCCAACATAGTAACAAAACTAGCGACAAACATTGGAAAGCCAATTAAAAATACAAATTTAAAACTTCTTATATAACTTCGAGGTAATTTAAAAAAGAAACTAAATAATTTATATTTAATCAATAAAATAAATAACAATAAAAGTTGTCCGGTAAAAAAATATTCTGCAATCGTTATCAATGGCAAATGCAACAAACAAGCAATTAAAGCAGCAGAAATGGGAAGAACTGAAGCTAAAAAATTTACTACAATGACAACATTTAAATCAGAACAATCTCGCCGATATACACAATAAATGTTTGAAAAGGCAAAACAGATCCCAGCTATAACAAAGAACACCTCTGCCATACCGCTGATTATCCCCAAGCTTAATAATAAAATAAAAACACTATATGCAATTAATTGAGTGCTAAACAGACACAAATGCAAAATTAAATCAGATTTTACTTTGGAAGAAACTGGAACCAAACGATCCATCGCATACCTAGTCCCAATATTTGAATAATCAAAATATTGGGCTATAGTTCGTGCATATGAATAAACACCAAAATCATTCAAAGATAAGATCTTCATCATTATTAGATTAAAAATAATGGTTACACCTTGAGCCATATAAGTAGTCAAGATGTAGAATAAACCTGCCCTTAAATTTTTATTTGCCACGATTTATTTCTTTATGAAACCAGCTAAAAAATAACTATTAGCCAAGAAGATTATTTGTAACTCTATCACCAATTTCAACATCTATTTTTACTTTTTTTCCAATAATATTAGTCCACTCCTTGACAGGGAGTCCAAAACCAGGACGAATAGCACGAATGCAGTCTTCATTAATAACATCACCAGCTGATAATGGTTTTACAAAATAAATTGAACGTCGGAACTGCTTAGATTTCTCTTCAATGTCTGTTGCATGATATTGAATTGTTCCCAAAGCAAGCCAAGCCTTTTCAGTTTCTTCCACCAAAGCCCTTAATTCAGCAGGTTCTAAAGAGAATGCGGAATCAACACCACCCTCAGCCCGGGATAAGCAAAAGTGTTTTTCAATTACTGTAGCCCCTAAAGCAACAGCAGCAATTGGCACACCGATCCCCATAGTATGATCAGACAGACCAACTTGGCAACCAAACATCTTGGCAAGATGAGGAATTGTAGCAAGATTTGCATCAGCCGGACTTGCAGGATATGCACTGGTGCACTTTAATAAAACAAAGTCGTTACAACCATTCTCACGTAAAGTCTTTACCATTAGTTGTAAATCATCCAAACCAGACATCCCAGTAGAAATTATTACTGGCTTACCTGTTTGCGCAACTTTTTTTATTAATCTGACATCAGTATTTTCAAAAGAAGCAATTTTATAAACAGGAGCATCAAGCGTTTCCAGAAAGTCAACCGCGGTCTCATCAAAAGGAGTACTAAATAAAGTCACACCCAACTCTTTGGCTTTAGCGAACATTGCTGAATGCCATTCCCAAGGAGTATGAGCTTCTTCATATAAATCATAAAGATGTCGCCCATTCCACAAGCTTTTGGGATCATTAATCATAAAATCATCTTTATTAACTTTCAAGGTCATCGTATCAGCAGTATATGTTTGTATTTTAATTGCATCAACACCACACTTTGCCGCTTCTTCAATTATTTGTAATGCACGATCTAACGATTGATTATGATTTCCAGACATTTCAGCAATAATGTATGGTTTAAAACCAGACCCAACATTTACTTGTTCAATTTTCACTTGCAATACTCCTAAGAAACAATTTATTATTTACTATTTGTATAACCAAACAGTGCCTATTTTAATTTAATTAAATGTCTAAGTGGATTGCCATTTTAGCCACATATGTGACATAAACTAACAATCCTGCGCACATAACTACAGATTTTTGTACCTTACAGACAATTCTAGTCCTATTAGTCAAGCTAGTAAGCACTATGAAGTTAGCACAAGATGAGTTTCATCAAAGTCTGTATTTATTTATAGATTGTCAGTGTATTGGATATCCTTTACTTTTAACCACACACACATACCATGAACATCAATGCCATCACAATGAGTTTTTTAAACCGCTCCAAGATACAAATAAGATTAGTGCCACCCTGTTAACAACTAATTATAGTTGTGTTGCCCACGCCACATATCTTCAACGATAGTTTCTAATGGTCGCTAATCTATTATTTATCTGAGCAATATCATGTTTTACAAATTAAATAAACAAAAATCAACATTATTACAAAAATTTACAGCGGTTGGTGAGTAACTCATCATCTAGCTCAAGTTTGCTGTCCAGACTCTATTCAAAGCCAAAGTAAAATCCATTACTATCTTACAATTATCTTATTGTATACCGAGCACCTGATTCAAAAACTGCCTAGCTGAGCAATCTTTATTTTAGACATTGTCTTTTGTTCATGATGAAAAAATCGATAAAAGAGCCTATTTTGCAATTCTGAGCAGCTTTTTTTTCCGAGCCTAAATTTCAAGCATACAGCAAGATCTCGCATAAACTTATCACCAATAATCGATAAAGTGTCTTATTATTGAAGCGGCTATTTCTAGCTAATTCAACCATACTTAACAAGCATCGACTTTTCTCGGCCTCACATACAGAAGACTATCGCCACTAATCTACAATGTTTCTGGCTAAAACAAATGCTTCTGCATAAGTTGTACCAACTGAAGCTCCACGCCATTGAGCTAATGCTTCAATTGCTTTGAATGAGCGGGGATGAGGAAAGTTTCGCATTTCACTATGATAGACATCTAATGCCGCCATTTTTTTCCTCATCTGTTCTTCATTTAAAGAAATAAACCAGTTAGGTGCAAAAGGAATTCTGCTTGAAGACGGCTGCCATTCGGTGCTGGATGGAGTTTCAAAACACAGTACAGTTCTAATCGCTTGATTAGGTGTTGGTCGACAAGCAGTAACTACTGCGTCATAGGTTAATTGATGATCAATATTAACATCGGAACCAAAATGGGTATAGATTATATTAGGATTAAATTCAGCAATAACTTTTTCCACTAATTTAATAACATCTAATAATTCAAGGCTATCCATTCTATTATCAGGCAAATCAAATAGTCTAACGCTAGTTGAACCTATGCAATTATTGGCCTCTTGCGCTGTAACCTTTAACTCTTCAAGTAAGAGTTTATCTTTTTCATAACTTCTTTGCTCTTTACGTGATGTAACACCTTCAGCCATAATGGTAACATGTACTTCATCACCATTATCTATATGTTTGGCAATAGTTCCACCACAACCGAGTATTTCATCATCTGGGTGCGCAGCTATAACACAAACAATATTTCGTTTTGTCATTTTGTAAGCCTTATTATAACATCTGATTTAATATATTCCCCATAAAAGGCAGCCCTTTCAAACTCCATTAAGATTTTGCCAATTTGAATAAAAGCCGGCGGGTAGCCATCAGCATCCAGCATACGAATATAATCAAAAATTTGCTGTAAATTTTCCAAATTCTGAATATTTCCGTCTGCTTTTTGCCTTCGTGAAAAAATAACGACTTCACCAACTTGAGGCATTGGCTTTATATCTAACTTATTAACTATCTCAATGATCATGTCTGTTATAATTTTGGTAGCCCTTAAATAAATTTCTTGAGCCGAACCATAAAGACTTAAAGGCTTTTTCAAATAAATATCACCGGCATCTAACTTCTCAATACACTGAATTGCACTAATTTTAGTTTCATAAATACCTCGTGCTATCAAATTTTGCAGAGGACTACCACCTCTCCCGAAAGGAAGATCAGTCATATGGAAAATAATACAGTTAAACTCTCTATGAATCGCTGCTGGTACAATATAAGACCAATGCATGAGAAATACAAAATGGGGTTGTAACTCTACCAATTTATCATAAGATAAATCCTCTTTTTTTTCGATAAAGAAAATCTCCGCGGCTAATTGGTTAGCTATTACTTGCTTTAACTCTTCATTAAAGTATTTCGCTGAATTCGCTACAATAATCTTAATCATCTCTGAGTCACTAAATAAAAATAACTTTCGTCATCAGCAACTAATGTAAAATCACTACCCAAATACAAATTTAAAGCAATCAAATTATCTTTTTTTACGGTACAATTTAAACTTTTCAATTTTAGTACGCTGAAAAAATATTTCAATAAAAGATCAAGAAAGCATCTACTTAGCCCGATACCACGAAACGCAGTCTCTCCGATATACCAGCTAAACGTAGCAACTCCTTCCTCCCAATCTATTTCATAGAATGAAAAAAAACCAATTTCATAATCCCGATATTTTAGAATAAACATTTGACGAGCTGAGTTAGCTAACTCTCTTTCAAACCAGAACAAATGTTTGTTATAATTTTCCGGCAATGTTGTAGCCATCCCTCTAACTACTTCCGGTGAACTTCTCCAATTATAGACTTGAAGCGCATCAGATATAGATGCCAATCGGAAAGAACAATCCAAACATTTATTGTTCATAGAGCTACCTCTGAAAGAACGCTCATATTGGTAAAAGGAAACTCATTCAAACTTAATATAAATCTCTGATAATTATCTACTACGCTGAACTCCCTTAACTTATTCCGTAAATAATCTAAGTCAAATTCAGTACAAAAGAAAATATAATTATTATCTGCTAATGCATTACAAGTCTCTAACTGATTTTCAGCTGTAGCATATACGATTCCAGGCAACCTCAAAAGCATACGCTCATATGTATTCACCCCACCTGCACAAATCCCAAAATCACAGTCATTGATTAATTCATGCATATAATTAATATTATAATAGAGCTTACAATTTTTATCTTTAATACTATTCTTAATCTTTAAGAAATTAGGATTTACTGCACCAACTACAATATGAAACTCAAGAAGGGGAAAATCCTTAATCAGTGGTAAAATTTTGCTCGTAAAATCTTTAGAATCAGCCCCACCAAAAAAAACAAAGATACGCTTCAACTCTGTTCTTTGCCTTATATTCTTAGCTTGATACAATAATGAGTTGCTAAACAAAAAATAACTTGGCCCTAGTAATAATTTACAATCACTATTTACTTTACCAAGATAACGATCTGCCATATTAGAAAAATAATTTTGATCTAATAAATAATCACAATTATGTAATCTATTTGCTAAATCATCAATTACTAAAATTCTCCTTGTAATCGCTCGGCATTTCTTTTCCCAATCTGAGTCAAGAGCATAATGATCAAGAATCAACAAATCAACTGAAATTTCAAACTTCTTAATGATATCCATGGATTCTAAGGCGTCCTGATCTTGAGTCACCCACAACCATTGTTTATAATCATCGCTAACGGTTTGTACTAAATACTCTTCTTTTTTATCAAAATCAAGCAACAGAACTTCAAAATCGCGTGAAATGATCTCAGCACTTAAATTACGTGGATAATCACGACAAAGAAAATAGACTTTCCCTTGTTGCTCTCTAAACATTTCTGCAAGATTCAAACAACGCATTACATGACCACTGCCAATAAATGGAGATGCATCAACTCGAAATACAATTACTTTATTTTTCATAAATCATTCTATACATAACCTCAGCACGTAACCAATCATCAAAAGTATCAATATCCTGAACCCTGTAATGAGGTAAAGGAATGATCTTTGATGATTTTCCAAAGATCGGCTTGAATTTTAAAAAAGCTTCAGGCCTCCCATAGTACATCATTCCAGCATCGTGATAAACTTTCTCTAGATCTTGTGAACGTTTACTATAGTTTTCTGGCCAAAGCATTTCAGTAAAACCGTCAGCGTTTATTTTAAATCCACGCCAAATAGGAAAAGAGAACTCTGTAGCAGTAAAAACATAATCAGTATCCGCTTGTAGAAATTTGTATCCTTGCAATAAGTCATCAATAGTTATAAATGGAGCAGTTGCATATAAACAACAAACTAACTCAACTTGGATATTAGAACTTTGATAAAAACTTATTGCATGATTTATAACATCAATTGTAGTTGCATAATCATCAGAAATATTTTGTGGTCTTATAAATGGAACTTCAGCACCATATTGCATCGCTAATTCAGCAATTTCGGCATCATCGGTAGAAACAATGACCTTATCAAAAAGCTTGCTATTAATTGCAGTTAAAATTGAATAACTGATAATTGGCTTCCCTAGAAATTCTTTTATATTCTTTCGAGGGATCCTTTTACTTCCTCCGCGCGCGGGGATAACACACAATTTCATAAATTATTTCTTATAAAAGCTAATGATTAAATCAGAAATGTGCCTTACTTCATCATCAGACAAACCTGCATACATTGGGATTGATAAACAGCGAGAATAATAATCTTCTGCAATCGGGCAGTATCCAGACTTAAATCCCAATTTTCGGTAAAAAGGTTGCAAATAAACGGGATAATAATGCACATTACATGAAATGCCATTTGCAAGTAAATATGAATCAAGTTCTTTTCTCTGCTCTTGATTTTCACATAAAATGACATACAAATGATGCGCATTTAAAATATCTGATGAACAATCTTGTAATCCTAACGGCAATTCAGAAAAATTATCAAAATATGTTTTTGCAATTACATTCCGACGTTCGATAAAATTTGCTAATTTTTGCATCTGACTATAACCAAGAATTGCGTTAATATCTGGCATACGATAGTTATAGCCTAAATCAATCTGTTGATACATCCACCGTCCATCTGCAGGAAATTCAAATTCATCAATATTTCGAGTTATTCCATGAGAACGTAACTGTAAAATCTTATTTGCTAATATAGCATCATTAGTTGTAAGCATCCCTCCCTCAGCTGTAGTAATTATTTTTACGGGATGAAAGCTGAAAATAGTAATCTTTGAATATTTACAACTACCTACATAGGTATCTTTATATTTACCCCCAATAGCATGTGATGCATCTTCAACAATAGTAAAACCATACTCTTCTGCAAGCTTAGAAATTGCTTCCATGTCACATGATAAGCCAGCAAAGTGCACTGGAGTAACTATTTTAGGTAAGCAATTATTTTTCTTAGCTTGTTCAAGCTTATCTTTAAGTTTAATTGGGCAAATATTAAACGTGGCTAGATCAATATCTATAAAATCAACATCCGCCCCACAATAGAGTGCCGCATTTGAAGTTGCAACAAAAGTATTCGGAACAGTCCAAACAATATCGCCTTTGCCCAGACCTAAAGCTAGATAAGCAATATGTAACGCAGATGTAGCACTATTTACCGCTATAGCATAATCTACTCCCACATAACTTTTAACTGAATTCTCAAATTTTGCAACATTAGGCCCTTGCGTAAGCCAATCAGATTTTAAAACCTCAACTACAGCATTAATATCATCAGCATCGATTAATTGTTTTCCATAACTAATCATTATTCAATTTCCTTTATCATTTTGCCAATTTCTTCGACATTTAAAAAGTGCTCATTTATATTTGAAATATATTCAAAATTAGGATCCACCCTTTTGCCCTCATCTCCCAATGCATTTCTAGAGTAATCGCTTTCAAAAGAAAAATTAATGGTAGGTACAATTGAATAATAATTTTTAAATTCATAGGTAAGATGCGCATCATTTTCTGTGATCATAGCCTCATGTAATTTTTCTCCAGGACGTATTCCCACAATTTTAATTGGTAGTTGGGGAGCAATCGCTTTAGCAAAATCCACAATAGTAATAGAAGGTATTTTAGGAATAAAAATTTCACCACCGTGCATCCGTGCGAAACCATCAATAACAAAGTTACAGCCTTGTTCTAGGGTAATAATAAACCGCGTCATTTCTTCATGAGTTATAGGTAGATGATCTGCATTATTAACTAAAAGTTTTCTGAAAAAAGGTAAAATTGAACCTTTTGACCCCATAACATTCCCATAACGAACAACTGCAAATCGAGTTCTTCCTGCTCCTACTAAATTATTTGCTGCAACGAATAATTTATCAGAAACTAATTTTGTTGCTCCATACAAATTAGCTGGCGCAGCTGCTTTATCTGTAGAAAGAGCAATGACTTTTTCTACATTATTCTTGATACATGAAGCAATAACATTATTTGCACCATCAACATTTGTTTTTATACACTCCATTGGATTATATTCAGCAATATGAACATGCTTCATTGCTGCAGCATGAACCACTATGTCTACCCCTTGCATTGCCATATCTAAGCGCTCTCTATCTCGAACATCGCCAACAAAATATCTCAGGCGCCCATCTTGGAAATCATTATTCATATCAAAATGTTTTTGTTCATCTCTTGAATAAATAACAATTTTCCTAGGTTCATATTTTTTTAATAACAACGCTACCAAAGCTCGCCCAAACGAACCTGTTCCACCAGTAATTAGAATTGACTTGTTTTTAAACATTGAGATATTCCTTATAATAACTTCAAAAAATCAGATCGGCTTCAAAATTTGATAAAATTTAAAAACCATATATAATACAAATTTTAAATTAAAAATCTTCCATTACCCCTGCAAATTCAAGCACATATTTCCGTGCTTCATCTACACCTAAATTAGCTAACAAATCAACTATACTTAAATACTCAATAAATGATTTACTTCCATGCTGAGGATAAGGATGACTGTGTCCTAAAAAATATTTCACTTGAATTTGTTCATTGGCAAGTATGCCATCTTCTTCTATATATTCTTTAGCTCCTAAAGGACTTAAATATGAATTAGAGCCAAAAGATTTTATTAATCTAGATAAGTAAATTGAGCGAGAACCATCTAAGTTTAAATCGCTACTTTTATGAAAATTAGGTTGTAATTTCAACTCTGAGCTAATTTTCAATATTATTGCTCTATTAAAATCATCAAGATGAACTAAACTCTCATCTAAATAAATAGGTTTCAGCATATTCAGCATCTGATCACCATACTTAGCTTTTTTATATGCTTGTTCTAAAACTTTAAAATGTAGAGATTTTTGCTTTATAGGTTCAAATATTTTTACTTGATTAATCAAAGTATTTAAACCATTTTCCCGAACAACAGGCAAAGTTAGCCATTGCTGTTGCCCATTACATAATACTTTATTACGTTGCTGCCAAGTTCCGCGAGAGAATTGTACATCATTTAAAAAAATAAAATCAGAAACCATACTAATCATAGAAAAATATCCTATCCATGGCAAGTATGTCGGCTGCATCACTGCTATCATAGCATTCCTTATCTTTATTTTATACTATTATGTGGAAATTAAACCCCGGATTCTATCTAGCTTTTTCTAGAACATCTGGAACCAGAATGAACTGATCTCGATTACGGATTAAAAAATATATCGAACTTAAAATCAATCCTACCATAAAACCCAAGATAACAGAGAAACTACGCTTTGGTCTAGATTTGTGTATTGGAACATCGGCCTGACTGATTACCTGTACAGCTAATGGAACCACTTCACTTTGAGAGTCTAACTCTGCTGCTTTTGACTGTTTATTTATTACTTCATAAACCACCTCGCTAAACTTATAGTCACGCATCAAAGTCAAATATCTATTCGCAAGTTCAGGAGCCAATTTAGCGGGAATACTGCTATCATCGGAATCAAATCCTTGGTTATTTAATTTTGCAATTTGATCATTATAAGAAGCTATTTCTGCTTGCACCGCCTTATAATCTGAATTATCTTCGCTTACGTAGTAAGACATTTCTTGCAATTTTAATTGTGCTGTAATTAATCTTAACTGCAACTGAGAAGATATCCCAGCTATAACCTGCGCTTGCTGACCGGCAATCAATCCATTTTCTTTATAAAATTTTTTTAAAGCACTTTCTGACAAATTTAACTTTTCTTGAGCAATTACCAGTTGCCGCTGATAAAACTCAAACCGTTGACTAGCTCGACGATACGCGATATTATTGATCAATTGCCCTAATGATGTAATATAAAAATTAGCTATTGCAGCTGCTAATTTAGGGTTTTTATCATCAACATCAATTTCTAAAAAACCACTCTTAACATCAGGGATAAATTTTACTTTACCAGCAAGCGTTGCCTGTGCAGCTTCGATATCTCCAGCTTTAAATAACTTTTCTAAATTAAAGTTTTTAATTACCATTTTCTTGATAGCTGGCGTATTTAGCATAGCAATAGCAATATCGGCATCTGTTTTAGCTAATAATCCGCCGCCGCCGCCAGAAATGGCTTGCAATCCGCTAATTACCTGGGAAAATGAAGTTCCTGCATCAGATAGTTTAGGTGGATTTATTAATGCCTTGGCGGTATAAATAGGTGTAGCAAAAATAACATACACTATAGAAATTAGCGTAGTAGCTACGGTAGCTATACCTATTTCACGTTTATTAGCCTTTAAAGATATAAAAGCTTTAGTTAGATTAACTTCTTTTCTTTGCACCATAGTGTTAATTAGTTCTTAAACACGGTAATAGCTGCTGCAGCTGTACCAAAATTAGCTAAAATTTGTGTCCAATTTAAAAGATTCTGAACAGTTCCACCAAATTGTATTTGTTGAGGTACAATAATTGCATCACCAGGACTTAAAACTCGATTAGCAAACCCGCCAAACCAACCTGCCTGCTGATTGCTATAAATAGTACCATCAGCCCGTAAGATATACTCATTAGAAGTATCAGCAAATTGATTTTCAGAACCGGACATGTTTATATATTGTTTAACAGTAGTACCGGATTTATACATAAAAGATGCGGGATTATAAACTTGACCAATTACATCTATAGTACTAGGTCTAGTCGGAATATAAATAGTATCTCCATTTTCAACGACAATCGGCGGCATGTGAACTAAATCGACATTCGAATCACTTACTCCAAGCACAACTCGACCAGTTGGCTTAATTTGACGCATTTTAGCAATAAAACTTTGCTGTTGCGATAATATTTGATTTTGAATAGCAATTTGTGTTGTTCCACCGGCAGATGCGGAAGAGTTACTCACCTGACCGAGTAACGTCTGCTGAAGTTGATCTAGCATCTGATTCATAATCACCTGCTGCTTTTTCTTCACTGATTCACGATTTAATTGAGTACCATAAAGATACGCATTTGCAGATAAACCACCTGCTTTCTCAATTGCATTAAGAATAGTATCACCTGGTCTCATTTCATAAACTCCAGGAGCATTAACTTCACCATCTAGAAATACATAAATCGTTGAAGTAGATGAAGGAGTACGAACGTCTTTTGAAGAAAAAACATCAATTACATCACCAGGCCTCAAAGTAATATTATTTGATTCATCTCCCTGCAAAGCTTTACGTAAATTAAATGGAATCACGTTCATTGAATATGTATCTTTATTCATTCTAATGACAGTTGCATAATTCCAATTAATATTTGCTTCAGGAATCTGCAATGGTCCTGCAGTAAATAAATTATCACTTACTCCAAAAATTTTCTTATCGTTGCCTGTAGCAGAACCGCTATTCAAGCCGGTAGAATACATAGAAGTACTATCTGCATTAATTTGCTCATTTGTTTTTTCTCTACCAATCTGCGTCAGCAGGTTATCCCGCCCACTTGTATTATAAGAATAGCTATTCCAAAAACTCTTGGTTAATAACTGCTCTTTATTTTTAATAATATCATTAACCTTCATTCCTGATTTATATGCAAAACGCGAAGGTTCTGCAACATTTCCCATTAAAACGATACTACTTTCATAAACATTATTTAAACTAAAAAAATGAATTATATCACCATTATTTATAGCCCGCCGCAGCCCTTGCTCTAAAAAGTAGTTATTTGCGGCTAACGTTTGATCAGGGCGCATTGTTTCAATAATCACTTGATTTTTATCAACATTATAATTAAAGCCACCCGCAAAATTAACAATATTTTGCACCGTATCATTAACCTTGGCTTCATAGATACCTGGGACTTTCACTCCATCATAAATAGCAACCTGATTCCCCCTAGGAGCAAAATAAATTGCATCACCAGGTAACAGTCGAATATCTTTGGAACTATCTCCAGACAGTATTACATCGTACAAATCGAAATCAGCAACTACCCGCCCTTGACGCTTAACTTGGATATGGCGTAAAGATCCAGCATTAGAAGGCCCACCAACCGCAAAGACAGCATTACTAAGTGTGGATAGGGAACTTAATTGATAAGTTCCTGGCCTTGCTGCAAAACCAGCAACATTAACCTGAATTGAACGAATTTGCGAAACCGTTGCTGATAATTCAAAATTCCGGTAATTTTTACTAATACGTTGCTTTAAATAACTATCTAAATTTGCTGCCTTCACACCAACTACAGGAACTTTACCAACTTTAGGAATAAAAATTGTACCATCTTTATCCACCGGTACAGAATAATTAACATTCATGCTGCCCCAAGCCTGCAGCGTTACTTGATCACCAGGACCTAATGAATAATTAGCATCAACCGGAGTTGAATTAATCGGTGCAAAAGTGTTTGGAATCCTAAAGAGATTATATCCGAATACAGGCAAATACAAGCCGCTACGGATTTGCACATTTTTTTGAAAAGGATCTTGTTGCTGCATTAATGGGTTTAAAACATAGCCAGAACCTAACACGCTAGGAACAAAAAGCGCCCCCCCCAAACTAGTTTGTTGAGAACCGCCAGCAGAACTCCCCATATTTGCATAATTTTGCCACAAATTATCTTGTGAGCCACCCCCAATAGCACCACTAGCACTTCGATAAATATCAGTACCACCATCCAGAGATTGAGCACTACGATAAGGATTAGGTCCTTGCCCATTAGCACCATAAAGTACTTGATTATTATTTAAATTTAACTGACCATTATTACCTGAAGCATTATCTGTAGATAAACCACTAATAGGCGGAACAAGCACTGAAGATTGACTATTGTTTCCTGAGTCATTACTTGACATATCTGCACTACCAAAACTAGAGTCTCCTCCCAGAGAACTACCCCCAGAAAAAGCACTACCTCCACCACCGTCATCAGCATAAGCCTCATTAAAAACAGTAGCGCACACCAATATAGCTAATATTTGTTTTACTATTTTTTTCATTACCAAAGAGAACCTCTTTTTTTAATTTGTTTTCGAAGCCAAATATCCTTCTAATGCTTGTAGATAAGTCGGCATATTATAAAACTTTGAGAGTTTGTGTGTAGACATTATTGTATTTTGGGGCCGAACAGCCTTAAAATTATAATTTATATAAGCTGTAGGTCTAACTTTTTCCACATCTTTTTTTGCTTGAAACAAAATTTTTTGAGCAAACTCAAACCAACTACAAAAATCACTACTAACACAATGGTAAATACCATATGCGGTTCTATTGCAAAGTTAACTAACTCTGTAATTCATTGATAAATCAACGTTTTTCTTTGATTGGCGGCGTTTTGCCGCCATTTCGACTGCTTTATGCAGTCATAAGGTTAATTTGCTCTGCTATAGACCGCACTCTCCCATTTCCTACGATGATCCTGCTCCAAAATATTATTACAATACTTAACTTTAGTATAAGTAATTGCAGGCTTCATTGGTCCACAAAATTCAGGATTAGCGGATTGCTTATTAATAGCAACCTCCTGATTAATAATCTTTACTGCTAACTCATTAGCTGCATTACCCGTTTCATCCAGTCGCCAGCTTCTTTTGAAGTTACGGGTAAAGTACTTACGAACCTTAGATGGCAACCATGATCCATATTCAGCAACCCAACGTTGAACTGAGGAATGATCTAATTCTATATTCTACTCTTTGATCAGCTCTTCAATGTTGCGATAGCTTAAAGCATAAGCCAGATACCAACGAACCGCCATGATAATTATATGTTTGGGAAATTATTTGCCGCTAAACTCCATGCCTGATATCTATTAAGCTGTTAATTCAAACAGGATTTTACCGGAATCTATTGTAGCTGTTCAAGTATATTTCAACTTTGCGACAGAACCCCTTGTTTTAATTCTTGTGCTGTGAGTGTAAACATTTTTATTTCTCCATGATCATTAATACTGAATGGAATTATATCATATTACATACTATAGAATAGAGTATTTACTAAATTACGATTAAATATCATTAGCTATAAAGTGCTATATATAGCGCTATACATAATATCATATCTAATTCCCCAAATATAATTATAGAGAATTAAATGGCAAAATATCCGATTTAAACATGTTTCACAGCATAGATTATATTTCACAGTTATTGATAATATAACACTTACCTGAGTTCAAGTGCGAGATGCACAAATTAATATTTTCCGCTGCTTAGCGGGGATAAGTTTTTTGTTTATACCGTAAAAAATCTCATGTGCTGTTTTCCCATTGTGGATTTTTCTT
>RXJX01000016.1 GCA_003963245.1 Neisseriaceae bacterium | reverse complement strand
TTCTTCAATACACTGATAGCTAGATGCCTCACATTTATTGATTGTTTTTCTTGTTAAAGATCTGTTTTAATTTTGTTTTTCGCTACCGCTCTCTTTGCGGCAGAACGGTATTATCACACAACTTACCTCAACTCGTCAAATATTTTTATCAAGTATTTAATAATTTTTACTTTTTCCATCAGAAATAATAATGCAATACCGATGAATAACAATGTTTGTACATATGTAAAATGCTATAATGTGTTATTGATATAGTTAATTAATTTTACTTATTAAGGTACCAACAGTGCTTAGCTTTTATCTTTATCTCTTTGTAGGCATAATCCTAGTTGCATTAGAACTAGCCACAGCTACTTTTTACTTATTAATAATAGGATTATCTTGTGTTATTGCCAGTGTTAGTGCTTTTATCTTTCACGATTGGATCACACCGTCACTTCTCGCAGGTATCTTATCTATAATAGGGTGCTTCATTATTAATCGTTATAAATTTAAAGGTAACATAAAAAGCGGTATGTTAATTAATCATATTGGACAAAGCGTGGAAGTAGTTGAAATCAGCGCTAATCGCATCCGTGTACTTTATAGTGGAACTTACTGGGATGCTAAAGCACAAAATCCAGAACTAATAAAAATCGGTGACCGCTTGATCATCACCAAATTCAGTAATCACAAACTTGAAATAGCAAAGGAAATTAAATAAAATGAGTGTTGCCGCCCTAAATACATTAATAATTCAATATGGAGTCTTAATTGCCTTTATATTTTGTATCGTAATTTTTGTTAAATCAAGTATTAAAATTATTCCTCAAGAACGAGTTGGTATTGTTGAACGCTTAGGTAAATTTCATAGCGCTTTAAATCCAGGCTTACATGTCTTAGTACCATTCATTGATCGCCTAGTTGTAATCCATGATATGCGTGAAGTGCCCATGGTGGTACCTGAACAAGTTTGTATCACAAAAGATAACACACAACTAGCAATTGATGGAGTAGTTTACTTTCAAATTAGCGATGCAAAATTAGCTACATATGGTACCAACAACTTTGTCGCGGCAATTGTTCAATTATCACAAACCACACTTCGTTCAGTTATTGGTAAAATGGAATTGGATAAAACATTTGAAGAGCGTGATGAAATTAATAAGCATGTTGTTGCTGCAGTGGATCAGGCCTCACTTAATTGGGGAGTAAAGGTATTGCGTTACGAGTTAAAAAATATCCAACCACCACAACATATTCTCAATGCGATGCAAGAACAGATTACCGCAGAACGAGAAAAACGTGCCAAAATTGCGCGTTCTGAAGGTGACCGCCAAGAGAAAATTAATCTAGCTGAAGGCGATACTATGTCAACCATCCGCCGTTCCGAAGGAGACAAACAATCTGCAATTAATAAAGCAATTGGTGAAGCGGAAGCTATGAAAACTAAAGCGCAAGGCGAGGCACAAGCAATCTTAGCAATTGCAGAAGCTAATGCTGGTGCGATTAAGCTGATTGCAGATGCGATTTGTAATGAAAATGGTGAGTTAGCGGTAAACCAAAAACTAGCAGCTCAGTATATTGAGCAATTTGGTAATTTAGCTAAAGCTGGTAATACTATCATATTGCCACAAAACTTAGCCGATATTGCAGGAATAGTAACTACTGCACTTGCCACAGTAAAGCAGTCTCCGGTTAAATCATAAGATCAAATATATGGTAGTTTAATTGTCGGGCTTACTCCAACTTTTAAGCTACCACCTCAAAACTGTAAAAAAAATCTGCCAAAAATCGAATGATGCCAATACTACAGCATATGTTATAATCACTAGCTTTTTATTAAATGGAAGAGAATTATGAAGAATAAAAGCCTGATCCTCTTTGCCGTTTTTTTCATTATCTACGAATTCAATGCTTATATTGCCAATGACATGATCATGCCAGGCATGATGAAGGTTGTCACTGAATTTAATAGTCCTGTCGAAAATATCGCAAAATCATTATCGCTTTTTATTATTGGTGGCAGTAGCCTACAAATTTTCCTAGGTCCACTATGTGACCGTTACGGCAAACGAAATATTCTATTAGCTGGTAATACACTGTTTCTGATCGCAAGCGGGATAATCCCCTTTGTACTCAATATTGACCAATTTCTAGCGGCACGCTATTTCCAAGGCTTAGGTCTGTGCTTCATCTTCATTGGTTACGCAATGATCCATGAGTTATTTGACGATAAAACAGCCGTTAAACTTTGCACGCTAATTTCTAATATTAGTATCTTTGCACCGTTACTCGGTCCAGTTATTGGTAGTGCAATTATTGTAGCTGCAAACTGGCGTTATGTATTCATCGTTACTGCAATTTTAGCCGTTACTTCATTAATTGGTTTGGCAAAGAATATGCCAAATAACAAACCTGATACTCCACGAATGAATTTAAAAGAAGTATTACAAACCTATGTGAAGATTCTTAGCACTCGCACACTACTTCAAGGTGGATTAATAATTGCACTGTCAATGTTACCAATGATTGCTTGGATAGGAATGGCACCAATTTTAGTAATGCAGATAATGGGTAAAAGTTTTGGTGCTTACATAATTTATCAATCATTCGTCTTTGGTGGCTTTATTTTAAGCAGTATTAGCATTCAGTTTGTTGCCGGACGCTTTAGTTTCTATACGATGATTACCCGAGGAACAACGGTTGCTTTAATTGGGTTGGCTATCTCAGTATTCGGCCACAATAATAATGAAATGTTTATATTCGGATTATTTGTGGCATCTTTTGGAATCGGTCTTTTTAATGGCTCAATTTTCCGGATTGCAATTACTTCAACTGGGTTATCAAGTAGCATGAGCGCCGCCTCACTTAATATTATTCAAGCAACCATGTTAGCAGTTGGAGTCGAAGTTTTAAATGACCTGTGCAGCAAATTTAAATATAGCACACTGAGTTTTAGTTTATTGAATTTAATTGTTGGTATCATTATGATGGTACTATGCTTTAACTACGCGAAATTAGTTAAATCACGCTTATGGCAATAATAATTTCCTGTAGTCAACAATGTTATACACAACAAAAAACGTGGATTATTTAATCCGCGTTTTTTAATATTCATGTTTTCGATCTCGTCTAATCAGTAAGTGGTTTAACCATAAAATAGTATCCGCAATCAAAACTAACCATAAAAGCGGATCATAGAGATAATCCCAAAGATTATTTGAGGATTGTAGCTGAAAATAAAACCCTAATAATGCCAACAGCCATACGTAGCCCATCCGTCGATTATATAAAATCAAAGCAAAAATAATTAGCGCCACTACTATCAGCATTGAAACAGATAAATACCCCAAATGGTAAACATCAAAGCTAATAAAACTGAAGGTAGAGAGATAAAGTATACAACCAATCAACAATAAAAATAAACGCTCATAACGCGAAAGAACTGCTTTTCTCTGTTCGCTAAAGTCAAATTGATTAGCAATAATTGCGAGCATCAAAGCACCACTTGCAATACTAACATCGCCAGTAACTCCACGCAATAATTCAATCAGCGAACTACCACGATAAAGCGGAATAAAATTTATACCCAGAATTAGCAAACAAAATGCTAAGCAGCTAAGAAATAAAGAGCGTTTAGGCAAACCTGAAGAATAGACCAGCAACAGTGCAATTGCTAGCGAATAAATTACTCTTTGAATAAATTCAATACTGGACATTATTTAATATCCTATCTAACCATTCCCGATTAAATCTTACGTGTTTAATATCCTTGCGATCATTAGTGTACATAATATCAACAACGTCTTCATTGATTTGAATTGAGGGATAAGAAAACTCTTTGCCACGTTGATTTTCAAGATCATACACTGGTCGCCAATTTAGTCCATCACGTGATACCGCTAATTTTAATTGACTACGATCATCTTGATTATAGACCATTAACAGTCTACCGCCACCTAAATTGGCTGCCACCAAGGAGGAATCAGGATTAAATAAATTAGTTTTTTGAGGCTGCGACCAACTTAAACCTGCGTTTGAGGAAAATGCGGCATACAAATCTCTCGTTACATCTGGCTTATTCGCATTGCGAAAGTAAACCCAAGCTTTTTCACTACTTAATGGAACAAGGCTTGGTTGTATCATTTTATCCTTAGCAGTAATCCTAATTTGTTCAACAAATTTTCCATTAAAGTTAAACCGCAATAACTCGGGATACTTACGCCCAAGCTCCATATAAACTGGTAAATAAAATCCCCCATCGCTAAGCGCTACAGCAGAGGTTCGCACTAAAGTACTAATGTTAAAAAATGGGCTAATAACGATTCGCTCTGGCTCACTCCAAGTTATACCGTTATCAGTTGATGTGAGGTGGTTTAAAGCACTTCCTGACCATCCACCAATACTTACCGACACAACAAATAAATGTAGAACGCCATTTTCAGCACGATAAATCACCGGATTGCCAATCTTTATTACATAACGGTGATTTGCTTTAGCAATCATTTGCGGATCGACTAATGCCGTAGCCATACTCCATTTACCATTATGATAGGTTGCGCGCCAAATTTTAACATCTGGGCTTCCCTCTTTAGTTCCGGCAAACCAAAAAGCAAATAAGTCGCCATTGGGCAACATCGTAAATGAAGAACTATGTGCAGCAGGAAGGTAGGCTGGCTGAGGAATAATCTGCGATTCAAACATAGGAGTAACCGCAGCTGAATTAGCATAAGGAAGTGAGCCTGAATCTAGACGAAATCTGACATATTGGTGATCTTCCTGTGAATAGTTAAGGTAGAGCACATAAGTAACCCAGATCAAAATTACTAGTGCAGCGACCTTCAATGGTTGAAAATACATGACCTAGCTAACACCTAACTCATTTATTTCGCTAACCAACTTAATTACATTATATGTACTTTGTAAGCGAAATTTGGCAGGATTAAGAATAATTTGCTTGTATAACTCCGGATGATGTGGACATGCACCAATCGCAACTTGATTGTCAATGGTATAGCCAAGTACTTCCGTACAAATTCTAGCATAATGCTCCTTAGATGACTCATCTAGAAAGTGTACTGCAGTTACCTGATCAAGCGATTTACCACCTAGTTTAATATAACCATTACTGCCCATAATAATCAGACTAACTTCGATATTACTAGGCTCTGCAGCTAGCGTAACCTCAAGAGTTCCTCCAAAACTACCGAAATCCAATAAAGCATAGGCGCTATCATCGACTTCGCTATCTTTAAATTTGGTTTTAAAAAATTTTGCGGCAGTAACTTTGGGCACACCCAACAAGTATTGCATAATGTCAAGGTAATGAATACCAAACTCAAATAAAACCCCACCACATTCGGCATAAGTTCCACGCCAACCAGTAAAATAATCTAGGGGTCGCTGCCAACGTTGAACTAAGCTACTGCTGCGAATTTCACCAAGCAAGCCCTGTTGTATAACTTGTTCAAGTAAACCAATCGAGTGATTGAGCCGAACTTGCAACACACAAAATATTTCAACGCCTTGCTTCTCGGCTAAGGCTTCTAACTCCAATAATTGCTCTACGTTAAAAGTTGCTGGTTTCTCAAGAATAACATTTTTCTGATTAAGCATCGCCCTCTTTGCCTGAGCATAGTGGAGATGACTAGGAGTTAACAAAACAACACAATTAGTATTAGGATCACTATACGCTTCGTCTTCACAAGAATATAAATACTGCGAGCTTAACTCTGTTGAAAATTTACTAACCGCAGCCGGAGATGGATCATAATATGCAACAAAGTCATAATGCTCTGAATTTGCTTTTAGTGCTGCTAAATGCCGACTAAAAATTGATCCACAACCTAAAACTGCAACTTGATACTTAGCCATACAGCGCATCCTTAAATTTTAGGTAAAACAATCCGAGCTTTTTCACTAGCACGATAAAGAACAATTAACTTACCGATATGTTGAACAAAACTAGCGTTAGCGGCAGCACATAAATCTTCGATAATCGCCTCACGTGCAAGACGATCATCGCCTAATACGCGAATCTTAATTAACTCATGTGCAGTTAAGCTATTATCAATTTCCTTCAATACATTCTCAGTTACACCATTGTTTCCAATCATCACTACAGGCTGTAAATCATGTGCCAAACCTTTTAGGTATTGACGTTGTTTGACTGTTAATTCTAACATAGGATAAACCATAACTTTCTTACAAATATTAAATATTGTTAATCAGACAATATTATACAGGCAAAGTCAATGGCGGTAGCATTTATAGTGTTATTCGATGATAAAAAATACGCTTTAATTATTTACTCAAAGAAATACCTACTAAGAACACCAATTAAAACAAATGTTCGCTGAAGAGGCTAAATCCAACAATGATAGACTACGAAAAAATTTATTTTCCAATTTCCCACAAACCTAACAGACTATTTTTATTCTTGAATTTAGCACACCCTAACTTCACAGACTAATTTATAACAAGCTCATAATTAGAATATATCGACCTCTAAGTATATTTGGATCACGAATATACTGGAGCAGATGCTTAGCAGTACTTGTGAAGAGTTACTTTGTTTTGACTAGGAAATAATTTTGAAATTATAAATATAAATTTCTAAACCCGAGTCCTCATTTTTTTATGCTTGAATAAGTAACTCAAGCTGAGTAAACTGATCTTTAACAAGTTGGTAATTAAAAAATAACGCAGTCGTATAGGA
>RXJX01000031.1 GCA_003963245.1 Neisseriaceae bacterium | reverse complement strand
TATGCCTTTTTTCATTTCTAATTACCAATTTGTTAAAGATCTAGGGATTGCTTAGTCTATTCTAAGCATAAAAAAGTGAGGACTCAGGTATATTATTAGAAGATAAATCATTTAGCGCCTGTTCTGTGGTAGCTGGTCAAGGGGTTCTTGCTGAATCTAACCCTGGCTTTATTATCTTTTCTACAGCACAAAATAATAGTGAATATGCTTACGTTGGAACAGATACAAGTATTTTTCAATGTTCTGTAAAGACTGATGGTAGCGGTGATTTTAATTCATGTACTCAGTTATATACGCCACTAGAACTTCCCAGCTTTTATAATGCTGGCGGTTCAGCAGGAATATCTTTTACTAATATTAATGGCTCACAGTTTATGTCATTTAGTGGATATCATGATTTGTATGTTTATACTTGTCAAGTAAACAACGATGGAACTATTAGTAATACTTGTTCTTATACTCAATATAGTTCTTATTTTGAAGTAACAGGCGTAACTTCAGCAACGATTAATGGTAATTCGTATGTGTATGTTGCAGACTATGGTAATACTAACGATACATATATATGCCCATTAAACGCAAGTGGACAATTTGCTGGTAGCAATATATGTACAGACATGACAAGTAGGAGTATTAGTAATAGTTTACGTTATTCTTGGTCTATTAATATTCATAAATATAATGGAACTAATTATGCATATGTTGCTGGGCATCCTGTAAATAAAAATGTATTACAATGCCCTGTAGATAATAATGGAATCATTAGTAATAGCTGTACTCCCGCTGTTTCACCACAAAATTTACCTTACTTTAAATGACGCTGATACAGGAAGTTATGCGTATGTAGCAGATGAAGCGAATGTTTACTATTGTTCAGTCGATAGGTTAACGGGTCTTTGGAGTAATTGCTCTCAGCTAAGTACACCAGCTCTTAGTGCTCCATATAGTGTAGCATTCCCTAATTAAGTATTAAGTTTAATTAGTAAAATCCCCAACGATTTTTAGTTGGGGATTTTAAATAATGCTAGCTATTAGAAGAGTGTAATTTAACCTTAGCAAATCCATAAATCAAATACATCTTCGGTAATATCATGAACTCTTGTTGGAAGAAACTCTGCGGGAACAGCAATATCATATCCTAGTTTTAGTGACATATCTTTTAAGCCTTCGTTATCAGGGGCATTAAAGAGTATTTTTAATTTTGCAAGCTGCTTATTTATTGCAGTTGGTGAGATTGTATGCCCAAAGCGACTAATCCATGTCGCAACCTCAGGATAAGAATAATTTCTCGCATAAAGGTAAATAACCATTTGCTGGATTCTGGTTAATGGGATTTCCTTTTGTTCATCTGTGATAGACGAATATTTTACTCCGTGGAATTTTACTCCTAAATTAGCTAAGCGTGCAATAGTAAAAGGTTTAAACTGAATATGTAAACATAAAAAATTACCGTTAGAATCATAAATTGGTGTTTTATGAGAAATTGTAGCTTCTGCCTGAGTCTCTGTCGTATTTATTTCTAAAAAAATTCGCCGCTGATTATTGGTAATTATTTCTTGATGTTGTTGAACGATTTGACTTGCAAATAAATTATATCTGGCAAGTTTTGGCATAGCAAATTCGGCAATAGTTTTAGAGACTAACTCAGATTGCTGAATACCAACAACTGCACAAAAATTATCGCTGGCATACAGAATTTTATTGTTAACATTCAATATTAAGCATTGCATTCCTAAGGTTTTACTTATAATGTCAGTACTATTAAGGTATTATTGTAAATCGACGTCAACCGAAGATCTTATCGGATCTTGATAATTTAAATTCATTTTATGCCTCTTTTTTATGCTTATATTTTATCTCTTATAGTTGCTATTGTGGCAGTTGTTGATAATTCAAATTTGTATTGGCTAGATATTAAATTGATTTAAAATTATTTTTAATTGAATGTTAGTTGTATTAACTTGTAGTTTTAGAGTTTAATTTTCAGATTTATTTAATGAAAAATAGTGTAATTTTTTTGCAACCCAGCATTATTCAGCTCCAAAATTACCATTATTATAATTAGTAAAAGGTTTCGGAGCTGAATATATCGTTACTGCTTATAGCTCAAGTTTTAGTTGTTGAAGGTAGGCTTTAAATTCTGCACCGACTTCGCGATGTTTCAATCCATAGCCAATGGTAGCTTCCAAATAACCTAGCTTTGAACCACAGTCGTAACGTTTACCTTCGATAATATGGGCAAAAATAGCCTCATAATGCAAAACTTCGGAGATTGCATCAGTTAGTTGAATTTCGCCCCCAACGCCACGCTGAGTATTTTTTAATTCCGTAAAAATCCGCGGAGTCAAAATATAACGTCCAACAGCAGCCAAGGTTGATGGAGCTTCACCAACTTTGGGCTTCTCAATAATTTTTTCGATTTTATGATGTTTTGGTGAGTTATCAGCTAATTTAACAATTCCATAAGACGAAACTTCGTCTGGCTCCACTTGATTTACTCCAAGCACTGATGAACCCGTCTCATTATAGACTTCGATCATTTGTGCCAAGGCACCAGGGTTCGCATCAATTAGTTCATCGGCGAGGATTACAGCAAAAGGTTCATCACCAACCACTGAGCTTGCGGTTAAAACCGCATGACCAAGCCCTAAAGCTTCGGCTTGGCGGATGTAGATACAATTTACGTTGCTCGGTAAAATATTTTGTACCATTTCTAAAAGTTTAGTCTTCTGCTTTAATTCAAGCTCGGTCTCTAATTCATAAGCTTTATCAAAATGATCTTCAATTGAACGTTTATTGCGCCCAGTAATAAAAATTAACTCAGTGATTCCGGCATTAATAGCTTCTTCTACTGCATATTGAATAAGTGGTTTATCAACAATAGGAAGCATTTCCTTCGGTGATGCCTTGGTGGCAGGAAGAAAGCGTGTTCCCATTCCCGCTACTGGGAATACTGCTTTAGTAATTTTAGCAGTCATTGATTATTTCCCTGCAAAAAAATAGTATTCAAGTTGTTGGCGTAAATATTTGCGTGCCGAGTCTTCAGATAAGTTTAGACGATTTTCATTAATAATCATAGTTTGCTGTTTAATCCAGCCCTGCCATGCTTCTTTTGAGACATTAGCTAAAATCTTTTGCCCTAATTCACCAGGAATTGGAGCAAAATCAAGACCTTCTGCTTCTATACCAAGCTTAATACAATTTACCTTATTTGCCACAGTATTATCCTTTAAATTTTTTGAAAACAATGGTAGAATTCGTACCCCCAAAACCAAATGAATTTGACATTGCGTAATCTAATTCGCGAGCTTTGGCAACATTAGCTGTGTAATCTAAGTCACATTCTGGATCTTGTTCAAAAATGTTGATAGTTGGCGGAATAATACTATCTTTAATTGCCATAATCGTGAATACGGCTTCAATTGCACTTGCTGCACCTAAAAGATGACCTGTCATTGATTTGGTTGAACTAACCGATAATTTATATGCATGTTCGCCAAATACCTGCTTAACTGCATTGCTTTCATTAATATCTCCCATTGGCGTTGAGGTACCATGAGCATTAACATAGCCAACTTGGTTTAAATTAATTTGGGCATTCTTTAATGCCATTTGCATACTGCGTGCTGGTCCATCAATGGTCGGTGATGTAATATGATAAGCATCTGATGTTGCGCCATAGCCAACAACTTCAGCATAAATTTTTGCTCCACGAGCTTTGGCATGTTCGTACTCTTCTAAAACCAATACAGCGGAACCTTCACCCATGACAAAACCATCGCGATCTTTATCCCAAGGGCGTGAGGCAGTTTTTGGATCGTCATTACGAGTTGATAATGCTTTCAATGAATTGAATCCAGCAACACCGGTTCCGCAAATGCTAGCTTCAGCTCCACCAGCTAGCACTACATCGCAATCGCCATATTCAATATAACGTGCAGCATCGCCAATGCAGTGATTACTAGTTGCACATGCGCTAACAATTCCGTAACTAACACCTTTGTAGCCATAGAGAATTGATAGTTGTCCAGCAATCATATTGCCAAGCGCTCCAGGAATGAAGAATGGACCTATTTTACGCGGGCCTCTTTCATTTAGGATTAGGGTGTGTTCTTCAATCGTTGGTAAGCCACCGATACCAGAACCAATAATTAGACCGACGCGCTCTTTATTTAAGTTTGCCATTTCCTCAATTCCAGAGTCTCGTATTGCCTGTACTCCGGCAACAACCCCAAGCTGGATAAAACGATCAGTCCGGCGAGCTTCTTTAGCATCGAAGAATCCTTCAGTTGAGAAGTTCTTCACTTCGCCAGCAAATTTAGTTGCGTAGTTTGTAGCATCAAATGTGGTGATGTGGTCAATTCCGCTTACGCCATTAACAATATTTTTCCATGAACTATCTAAGTCATTCCCAACAGGTGATACAATTCCGATTCCGGTTACTACTACTCTTCGCTTATTCATCCAAGACCTCCTACATTAAACATTAGTATTATTTAAGTGTTCATACAGATATAGCCATGTATCAATCACGGTATCTGGGTTTAATGAAATAGTTTCGATT
Organism: Neisseriaceae bacterium; assembly: GCA_003963245.1. Taxonomy (GTDB): domain Bacteria; phylum Pseudomonadota; class Gammaproteobacteria; order Burkholderiales; family UBA11063; genus Aquella. Next base: position 60,583 of record RXJX01000031.1, on the reverse strand, counting down.
CCTTCATCAATCAGCCATTTAGCAAAGTCAGGGTGATCAGATGGACCTTGACCGCAAATACCTACGTACTTACCTTGCTTGCGGCAGGCACTGATTGCAAGGTGCAACATTGCTTTTACAGCATCATTACGTTCGTCGAAAGAGGCTGCAATTGCGCCATTTGAGTCACGATCAATACCAAGGGTTAATTGTGTCATGTCATTTGATCCGATTGAGAAACCATCAAAATATTCTAAAAATTTCTCAGCTAAAATAGCATTGGAAGGAATCTCACACATCATATATATATTTAAACCATTTTGTCCACGTACCAAGCCATTGTCTGCCAGTAGGTTAATTACTTCTTTAGCTTCGTTGGTTGTTCGTACAAAAGGTATCATTATTGTAACGTTATCTAGTCCCATCGTTGTTCGTACTTTGTTAATTGCCATGCATTCTAAATCAAAGCAATCACGGAAACTCGGAGCGATATAGCGCGATGCACCTCTAAAGCCCATCATTGGGTTCTCTTCAATTGGTTCATACAATTTACCACCAATCAGGTTAGAGTATTCATTTGACTTGAAGTCGGATAAACGAACAATTACTTTTTTCGGGTAAAACGCTGCGGCAATGGTTGAAACACCTTCGGCTAATTTGTCAACATAGAAATCTACCGGACTTGAATAACCAGCAATTTTGTCTGCTACAGTTGATTTTAGTGGCTCTGGAAGATTGTCAAACTCTAACAACGCTTTAGGGTGAATTCCTATTTGGCGATTGATAATGAATTCAAGGCGAGCTAAACCAACTCCAAAATTAGGAATGCTCGAGAAGTTAAACGCTAACTCAGGATTACCAACGTTCATCATAATATCAACTGGTAGTTTTGGCATATTAACTACATCCAGTTCCAGCACCTCAACATTGAGGTGTCCGGCATAAATATGTCCTGTATCGCCTTCACAGCAAGCAACTGTAACTTCTTGTCCTTCTTTAAGTATTTCGGTGGCATTCTCACAGCCAACAATTGCAGGTATGCCTAGCTCGCGGGCAATAATTGCCGCATGACAAGTTCTTCCACCACGATTGGTAACAATAGCTGCAGCTCGTTTCATAACTGGTTCCCAATCTGGATCTGTCATATCCGTAACCAAGATATCACCAGCTTTAACACTGTGCATTTCTGAGTGATCTTTAACTAAACGAACTACTCCGGTTGCTGCTTTTTGACCCACTGCACGACCAGTAACTAAGACTTGACCACGTTCGCGGATATGATAACGTATTTGTTTTCCGTGTTGTGATTCTTGCGATTTAACTGTTTCGGGGCGAGCTTGTAGAATATAAATCTTACCATCTACTCCGTCTTTACCCCATTCAATATCCATAGGCCGCGCATAATGTTCTTCAATGATCATAGCGAATTTACCTAATTCAGTCGCATCAGCATCAGTGATAGAAAATAAATTGCGTTGGTGGCTTGGTACGCCAATAGTTTGCACAGATTTACCTGGTACACTGGCATCGGTAAATTCCATTTTCATGGCTTTACTACCTACATTTTTACGAATAATTGCTGGGCGTCCGGCTTGTAAATTAGGTTTATAGATGTAAAATTCATCAGGGTTAACCATCCCTTGCACAACGCATTCTCCAAGTCCGTAACTTGAAGTAATAAATACCACTTGATCAAAACCTGATTCGGTATCCACTGTAAACATTACTCCGGAACTCGCTGTATCTGAGCGAACCATTTTTTGGATACCAGCAGATAAATAAATTAACGAATGATCAAAACCTTTGTGCACTCGGTAAGCGATTGCCCGATCATTATATAGCGAAGCAAATACTTGTTTAACTGCTGACTTAAGGTTATCTAGTCCACGAATGTTTAAGAAAGTATCTTGTTGTCCGGCAAACGAAGCATCCGGCAAATCTTCTGCGGTTGCAGATGAACGTACTGCTACGGAAATGGAGTCTCCATAGCGAGACATTATTTCGGTATAAGCTTGCTCCAGATCATGCTCAAAGTCAGCCTGAAATGGTGCTTCCATAATCCAGCTTTGAATTTCTTTACCAGCTTTAGCTAGTTCAATAACGTTATCAACATCTAAATTGTCTAAAGCGTTATCTATTTTTTGTTTTAAATTATTACTTTCCAAGAAGCGCTTATATGCTTCGGCTGTAGTGGCAAAGCCACCAGGAACCCTTATCCCTTTGCTATCCAATTGCGAAATCATTTCGCCTAATGATGCATTTTTTCCACCGACCTCAGCAACGTCTGTCATACGTAAGTGTTCAAACCAGATAATATTTTTCATAAACTAGGGCTCCATGTTCAATAAAATAGAGGGATATTGTTTACCTAAGCGCTTGCTTTGAACATAAAATAAAGCTATGTCCAAATAAATAAGCAGTTCATTTTACCATAGTTGAAATATTGTTTGTGAACCAGTTATTCTCTAGTGGAGGGAGTTGCAATTGAAAGTTAGATATATGAGGAAAATTTTTAGATTTTTAATCAGATGTGAATACGCTTTACATTTTGATACTTGATTGCTAACTTTAATAGAATCGGGCTAAGGATTGTTACCAATGCCAAGGTGAGAATAACTGATGACATTATTTCATTATTGATCAGACCTAGCTGAGTTCCTGTCATAGCAAAAATTAATCCAGCTTCACCAACCGGTGTCATACCAAGTCCGATTACCCATTTATTTAAACGGTTGTTTTCGCTAAAGCCGCTGATAATCCTACCTAATAGACTGATCAGGACAAAAGCCAGTGTAAAACATAAAATTTTAGGATTGCTAAGATCTTTAATTTGAAAAATTAAACCGATATAGGTAAAAAATATTGGAACAAAGATATTTGATAAAGGCTTAATTAATTCATCTAGAGATTTTAACTCATATGTATTTACCGTCTTAATAATCTGCAGCTTAGCATTCTCATCTGTAGTGTGTTGTGCAATATGCTTAAAGTCTCGTAGAAATTTTGCTTGTGAAAAATTACGGAAATAATCTGGGTTGATAATAAGACCAGCAATAAATGCGCCAATCACCGGTGCAAGATTTAACACGCTAGCTAGCCAAGTATAAAAAGTACAAAGCATAAATAAAATCCCGATTTTCATGCTAATGCCAGCATGTATTTTGACTGAGAGCCTAGTAAGAAGCGGCGTAATTCGCCGACCTAAAGTAATTGAAATTAGAAAGAACAATGTAGTTTTGGCTGCGGAAATAACCAGTTCATTACTATTGAAGTTACCAGTAATAAGGATTCCTGAAAGCACAGCAAAGCACATGATACTAATTACTTCGTCAATCAGCGATGCGGTTAAGACTGTTTGTACTTCAACACTATTGATTATTTTTAAATCTTTGAAAACTTTTCCAGAAATACCGGTTGCTGTTGCTGCCGCAACCAAGCCCATTAACATCCGTGAACCCTGTGGAGCTGTTGGATAAAATAAGTCAGTAAGATAATAGCCACCAAGAAAAGTAAGCAAAGTACCAAATAAAGCAATTTTTATCCCACTGCCAATTTTGCTGCTAATATCTTCCAATTGAGTTTCTAACCCAATTTCAAACATCAAAATCATAGCGCCAATTTCAGCTAGAAATTTGATGATTTCGTTATTTTCCATGCCTGCAAAGGTTTGAATCCCAAAGTAATGTAGATTACCAAGCGCGACACCTGCAAGGATTTCTGAGGTTACCAGCGGTAGACCAATTTTTTTGACAATCGCAAAGCTTCTGGACATCAGGATAGATAATGCTAACCAAAGATAAATAGCTGGTGTTAAGTCTGGTGAGTTGCCAACACCTAGGGCATAACATGGTATTGCGATAACAAGACTAATTATCAGAAATATAAAATGTAGTTTGTTTCGCATGATTGTCAGTTGCCAATCGCGCTGCTTAATTCGTAGAGTAGGTCAAGAGCTTGTTTGGCTGATAGGTTATCTGGGTTAACTTGGCGCAGTTGTTGGAGCACATTTTCTTCGGCAAGTGAGTGTTGTGGTATGTCTTCTTCAATAACTTCATTAAAGCTGAATAGGTCTAATTGAGCTTGATTTTGGCTACTTTGTTCAAGGTGCGCCAAATATTTTTTGGCACAAGCTAGTACACTTTTCGGAACTCCAGCTAGTGCGGCAACCTGAATCCCATAGCTTTTTGCTGCTGGACCTTCTTCAACCTGATGCATAAAGACAATCTGATCTTTGTACTCTACAGCATTCAGATGGACGTTAGCAATGTTGGAGTAGTGATTGGTTAGGTCAGTTAATTCAAAATAATGCGTAGCAAATAAAGTATAAGAGCCGCTATTTTCAGTCAGATAACGAGCAATTGCATAAGCAAGCGCCAATCCGTCAAAAGTCGATGTTCCACGCCCAACTTCATCCATAATTACTAGCGATTTAGCGCTTGCATTATTAAGGATATTGGCAGTTTCAGACATCTCGAGCATGAACGTTGATTTGCCAGCAGCTAAGTCATCTGAGGCACCAATGCGAGTGAAAATACGATCAATATCGCCAAGTTGGACGCTTTTAGCCGGAACAAATGAACCGCAGTATGCTAAAAGAGTAATAATGGCACATTGACGCATATAAGTTGATTTACCGCCCATATTGGGACCAGTTATCAGGAGGAAATTGCGTTTAGTATTTAGCTTGAGGTCGTTGGCAATGAACTGATCAATTTGCTGCTCAACCACCGGATGTCGCCCCTCACAAATAATCAAACGATTTTCTGAACTAAGCTCTGGTCGGCAATAGTTATTTTCCACAGCGACACGAGCAAAGCAAGTCAGCACGTCTAATTTAGCCAAAGCATGAGCAGCATGTTGTAGCGGTACAATGTATTGATTTAGATAATCAAGGAGCTGCTCATAAATCTTTTTTTCTAAAGCTAAGGCTTTATCTTGAGCAGATAAAACTTCATTTTCGTAAGCTTTTAACTCAGGAGTAGTAAAACGTTCAGCATTTTTGAGTGTTTGTGTGCGACGATACTCTACGGGAGTTTTATCAAGATTAATTCGTGAGATTTCAATAAAATAACCGTGGACACGGTTATACTCGATTTTTAGATTGCTGATTCCACTACGTTCTCGCTCTTTGGCTTCCATTTCGATTAGAAATTGGCTGCCATCCTGACGGATTCCACGCAGATAATCAAGTTCCTGATTAAAACCATCATTGATCACACCCCCTTCGCGCAAGAGTAGGCTCGGTTCTTCTTTCAATACGCGCTGCAAATGCCCACTAATTTCGTTATTTACGGCAATAATTGCGTTACGAATTTCTGCAATTAATCGTGTCGGGGGTAATTCGGCAAGTATCTCTAACTCGGGTAGAATCATTAGGCTATTGCGTAATGCTGCCAAGTCGCGAGGACGAGCTGAGCGTAATGCTACACGTGAAGTAATGCGCTCAATATCGCTAATACGTCGAAGGATGGTTTGTAATGGTTTATAATGTGTTTGAAGCGCAGATACTGTTGCGTAACGTTCTTCAATTTGTGCCATCTGGCGCAATGGATTATTTAGCCAATTATCCAGTAAACGGCTGCCCATTGGGGTGACACATTTGTCCATTACCGATAAGAGGGTGGGTGAACTTTCGCCACGCATTGTTAGACTTATTTCGAGGTTGCGCCGTGAAATTGCATCTAATATTAAATAATTATCTTCCTGATCCAAGATTATATTGTTTATATGTGGTAAACTATTCTTTTGAGTTTGTTTGGCGTAATCAAGTAATACTGCCGCAGCGCAAATTGCTAATTTTGCATGAGTGATGCCAAAACCATCCAGATCTTGTACTGCAAAATGTTCACATAATTTTCGTTTAGACAAATCGTGCTCAAAATGCCAATCAGGAATAACTTTATAGGCTAAATTTGGTTTTTGGCTTTGTAATTCGCTAATTAAATTTTCTGGTGCAATAATTTCAGCAGGGCGTAGTCGTTCAATTTGATTATAAATTTCAGCACTATTTCCCTCATAGAGCATAAATAAACCGCTGCTTAATGATATCCACGCCAAGCCAAACTGTTGTTTGTGCCGGTACAGAGCAGTAATTAAATTATTCTGTTTTTCATCTAATAAGTTGTCATCAGTGAGAGTGCCAGGGGTAATTATTTTAGTTACTTGACGATCTACCGGACCTTTGCCAGTCACTTCACCAACCTGATCGACAATTGCTACTGATTTTCCTAGCTTAACTAAACGAGTTAGATATTGTTCGGCTGCATGGTAGGGGACTCCTGCCATTTTGATTGGTGAGCCCGCGCTGCTTCCTCGTTGTGTTAACGTAATTCCTAATAGCTTAGAACCTATTTCCGCATCTTCAAAGAACATCTCATAGAAATCACCCATTCGATAAAACAAGAGCATATCAGGATATTCTGCCTTGATTTTAAGGTATTGCTGCATCATAGGGGTGTGCTGGGATAGCTCAATTCCGTGGGTTTCTATAGTTTGCGCTTTGTTCATGCGTAGGGCTTTTAATTATTTTGAATGATTTTTAAAATTTGACTGATTAATTTGGGGTTAGCCGCGATAATATTGCCACTATCGATGAATTCTTGCCCGCCATCAAAATCACAAACCAAACCACCAGCTTCTTTTACTAGTAGATAGCCTGCTGCGATATCCCAAGGTTTTAACGCAAACTCCCAAAAGCCATCAACCATTCCAGCAGCAACGTAGGCTAAATCAAGTGCGGCAGAACCAGCACGGCGTTGACCGGAAGTTGACTCGAGCATTACTTTGAAAATTGATAAATAGCGATCAAGTAAATCCATATTGTAGGTAGGAAAACCAGTTGCCAGTAAACTATCTGCAAGGCTACTCGTTTTGGATACTCGTAAACGTCCATTGTTCAGTTGTGCACCTTTACCTAGTTCTGCAGTGTAAATATCATTACGATTAGGATCAAAAACAATACCATGAGTAATTTTATCGTCATGTTTTATTGCAATAGAAATTGAATATTGCGGATGTCCATGTATATAATTAGTTGTTCCATCAATTGGATCAATTATCCAAGTTACATCAGATTTATTGTTTAATTCACCCTGTTCTTCGCTCAATATATTGTGTGAAGGAAAAGCTTTAAGAATAGTATTGATAATAATTTGTTCCGCTTTTTTGTCAACTTCGCTAACAAAATCATTATTTCCTTTACGTTCGACCTTGATCCGTTCTAGATTGCGACTTTCCTGTTGTATGATATTTCCAGCATTATAGGCTGCCTGAACCGCGATATTTAGAATTCCTGACATGAATTGTCCTTTAAATGAGGTATAGTTAACTCATGATTATACCGTACAAAGCCTATGTTTTTGCTTGGAATTATTCTTTTGTAAGGAACGTATGCTGCGCTGCTTCCAAAATGAATGGTTCTAATTGAGGGGTTTATGCTAAAATCACATGTTTATGTGTTCTTTAGTTAGGTAGCCTATAGCGCATAACTAATTTTATTCGTAATTTAAAGGGGCAGTATGGAAGCTCAGGGTTTGTCAAAATGGTTCTATTTGGGAATCGTTGGGATTGTCATCGGTATTGTAATGATTGTTCGTGCGCGTGGTGACAATAAAAGTAAGGCTATGGAGAATGGTTATTTATTATTTATCTTAGGCTGTGTTGGTGTTGTTTCGGAATTTACTGATTTTGCAACTGTTCTACTTGTGTTTATTGTTGTAAGTGGTGTAATTTTACTATTGGACAAGCTCATCTGGAGTAAATCACGTAGTGAAACACAGATGAAGCCGCATTATGTTCATTATTCACGTGAGTTTTTTCCCGTTGTTTTGGCAGTATGGGTGTTAAGAGCTTTCTTGTTTGAAGCATATCAAATTCCAAGTAGTTCGATGCGTCCGGATTTAACGGTTGGTGATTTTATCCTAGTGAGTAAGTTTAATTATGGTTTAAGGATGCCAATTACCAATCAGGTTGTAATTCCAATTAATAAAGTTAATCGCGGCGATGTTGTGGTTTTTCAAGATCAAACTAAGCCTAATCGTGATTTGATTAAACGGGTGGTGGGTTTGCCCGGAGATACGATCACTTATGTTGATAAGCGCTTGCGGATTAATGGGCAAAATCTAAGTTATCAAAATGATGGTTCATATGATTATACTGAAGCTGGTCCTAACGGTGATGTAATGATCCACAATCAACGATTAATTGAAGATTTGACTGGCGTTAAGCATCCAATTATTGTTTGGGATCAAGTACCTCCTGTAATCCTTGAGATGGTACAGAATTTCCCTGGTAAAGAAAATTGTCAATATAATGACGAAGGATTTACTTGTAAAGTACCTGATGGACATTACTTTATGATGGGTGATAACCGTGATAATAGTCTGGATGGCAGGTATTGGGGCTTTGTACCTGATAAAGCGATTTTAGGTAAAGCTATTTATGTATGGATGAACTTCCGAGATTTATCCCGTGTCGGAACAAAGATTGAATAATGGCAAATATTTCTGATTTACAAGAACAATTAGGTTATGAGTTTCATGACCTCTCTTTACTGCGGCAGGCAATTACACACCGCAGCTATAGCAAAATTAATAATGAGCGTTTGGAATTTGTTGGTGATGGTGTTTTAGATTATGTAATTGCACTTAACTTATATCAGATTTATCCGGATTTGTCCGAGGGTGAACTATCTAAAATGCGTGCAGCATTGGTAAATCAAGATGGCTTAGTTGAAATTGCTGAGCAACTTAATCTTGGGCATTATTTGTATTTGGGTGACGGTGAATTAAAAAGTGGTGGGCGGCAACGTCCGTCAATTTTAGCTGATGCATTAGAAGCGATCTTTGCGGCAATTACTTTGGATAGTAGTTTTGAGAAATGCCGTCGGGTTATTGAACGTTTATTTTATTATCCTTTACGTGAGCAACAACAAGGTAAAACTAAAGACTATAAAACCCAGCTGCAAGAATACATTCAAGCTAAACGCTTTCGTTTGCCTCGTTATGAGATTGTTGGTATGACAGGACCGGAGCATGATATGCTCTTTCGGGTTGAGTGTACAATTGAAGAGCTTGATGTTCGAGCTTATGGTGAAGGTAAAGGTAAAAAACAAGCCAGTCAATGTGCAGCAAATAATTTGCTAATGTTACTGAATGAGATGCCTTTTAATGATTGAATCTAAAACTTTTTGTGGATTTATAGCGATTGTTGGGCGTCCAAATGTTGGTAAATCAACATTAATGAATCACTTGATTGGGCAAAAAATCAGTATTACTTCGCGTAAGCCGCAAACCACACGCCACCGTGTAACTGGTGTTTACACCAAGGATGACACGCAATATCTTTTTGTTGATACTCCGGGTTTTCAGAAACAATATTTAACTAAACTAAATCAGGCATTAAACCAAAGTGTGGTTAATAGTTTGAGCAATGTCGATGCAATTATTTATGTTGTTGAAGCTGGGATTTTTAACATTGGTGATGAAGAAGTATTAAATTTATTGCCAACAAGTGCAAATGTGATCTTGGTAATTAATAAACGTGATAAGTACAAAGACCGTAACGAGTTAAATCAATTCGTTAAAGAAGTCTCTCAGAAATATCCATTTAAAAAAGTATTGAGTGTAGCAGCTAAACATGATCACGGAATGGATGAATTACTCTCAGCTACTAAATTATATCTACCTGAGAGTGTGTTTTTATATCCTGAAGAACAGCTTAGTGATAAAAGCAGCCGCTTTATGGCAAGTGAGATTATTCGTGAGAAATTATTTCGTTCACTTGGTGAAGAGCTTCCTTATAGCTTAATGGTTGAAATTGATAAGTTTGAGCAAACCAGTAAACTTAGCCGGATTTTTGCAACTATTATCGTTGATCGTGATAATCAAAAACCAATGATTATCGGCAAAGGTGGTGAAAAACTAAAAAAAATCTCTATTGAATCTCGGCTGGACATGGAAAAACTTTTTGATACTAAAGTTCACTTGGAGATTTGGGTTAAAGTAAAAAGTGGTTTTGCGGATGAGCTTAAATTCCTCCAACAGTTTGAATAGAGATTATCATGATTTCAGTGGTGATTTTAACTAAAAACAGCGCCAAGTATATTGAGCGCTGTTTGGGTGTATTGCAAAGCTTTCCTGAGGTTGTTCTCGTGGATAATGGCTCTACCGATCAAACAATGGAAATTGCTGCGAGATTTGTGAATGTTAAAATTTATCAACGTGAATTTTGTGGTTTTGGACCGCTAAAAAATATCGGTGCTAGCTTAGCTAGTCACGATTGGGTGTTTTTTGTTGATAGTGATGAAATAGTTAGCCCAGAGCTGGCTCAGAAAATACTTAGACAACAATTAAATGAACAAGAAGTTTATCGTTTCTACCGTAAAAATTTCTATGCGGGGCATTTGATTGATGGTTGTAATTGGGACAACGATTATGTGGTGCGCTTGTACAACCGTAAAATTACACGATTTAATGATAATCAGGTACATGAAAGTATCCAAACTAATAATTTAAAAATTACAACTTTGAATGATAAAAACTCATTTATCTATCATTTCCCCTATAGCAATACCCGTCAATTAATGACAAAATTGGAACACTATGCTGATCTTTATGCTAAGAATAAACTTGGGCATAAAAAAGTCAAATTATGGACGATTCCTTTTCGCTTTTTTATGGCTTTTATCAAAAGTTATTTGCTCAAAAAAGGTTTCAAATACGGCTATGAGGGTTTTTTAATCAGTAGCTATAATGCAATGGGCGTATTGGTTAAATACCTTAAACTTTATGAGTTGAGTAATGCTAAAGCCTGCGTAATCGCTGTAAAAATAGCTAGTCAACAAGAGTTGGAGCGAGCAATTCAGCTGATTAACTCTCAAGCATTAATTCCGTCTCGGGTAATCTTCTTGCTCTCTGATGATTTAAGCTCGCAAATGTCAAAAATTCACGAATTGCTAATAAAGAATTTTGTTCCCACTTTTGAAGTTTTGATTTGTGATTCTCAAGAGGTTAGGCAAGTCTTGGCTAATTCTCAGCAAGCACCGATTGATCTAGAACAAATAATGATTTTTGATGATGTAAATAGTTTTGCTGATATTAAAGCAATTAGCCATAGATTGTCAACTAGAGCAAGTTGAGAATATGCGATAACAAATCTGAGCTTAATTGCAATGCTTTACCATAAGCTTCCTAAATTACTATAAGTAAGTATACAACCATGAACCGCGAAATAGAATTATCTTCAAGTCTTATTAGCATCATTATTCCGATGAAAAATGAATCTGCAACTCTTGCTCAGCTGTTTTCTGTGTTAACACCAATTTTAGCAGATTTTCCTATTAATTATGAGATCGTTGCGGTGAATGATGGTAGTTGCGATGATACTTTAGCTAAGTTGATAGAGTTGAGCAAAAATGAAATTAATTTAAAGATAATAGATCTCTCTCGAAACTTTGGTAAAGAAGCTGCTCTTTACGCTGGATTTAGCTATGCTCAAGGCGACTGTGCTGTTGCCATGGATGCTGATTTACAAGATCCTCCTGAGTTAATCTTAGAAATGATAAATTGGTGGCAACAAGGTTATGAAATTGTTACAGGAGTGCACCAGTCTCGTGAGAGTGATACTTACCTTAAACGTAAAACTGCGAATTTATTCTACCAAAGTATTAACAAAGTTAGTGATATTAAGTTTACGCCAAACGCTGGCGATTTTCGCTTACTTGACCGAACGGCTATTAATGCGTTTTTAAGTCTTGATGAGCGAGTTAGGTTTAATAAGGGGCTTTTTGCATGGATTGGATTTAAAGAAAAGCTAGTCTACCATAAACGATCTGAACGGACAGCAGGAACTAGTCAGTGGAAATACTTGCAGTTATTCAAATTTGCAATCGATGGAATTACTAGCTTTAGCAAAGCACCACTGGAGGTTTGGTTTTATTTAGGTATATTTACTGCTATTGCTGGATTTCTTTATGGGGTATTTATTTTTACGCGCACGATATTACTTGGAATTGATACACCTGGATATGCTTCATTATTAATTTTTGTATTGTTCTTTAGCGGTTTACAAATGGTTGGGGTTGGAATACTAGGTAAATATATTGGAAGAATTTTTATAGAGTCTAAACGTAGACCTATTTTTATCGTTCGTAAAATTTATGATAATTTGAACGCTAATTTACATGGTGAGGGCAATGAATTTTGAACAGTTTCAAGATATGGATCGCATGGAAGAAACGCACTTTTGGTTTAAAGCGCGTAGAGAAATAATTCAGAACATCCTCATTGCACAAAATTTTGCTAATAAAGAACTTACTGTTTTGGAAATTGGTTGTGGGACTGGTGGTAATTTGAAATATTTTCAATCTATATATTTTGATATAGTTGGTTGCGAGGTAAGTGAAGATGCAATTAAATTTGCTCGTCATAAACTTCCTGCTCTTGATATTAGAAAGTGTAATTTGCCAGATGAAATTCCATTTGAAAATAGTAAATTTGATATAATATTTTTATTCGACGTATTGGAGCATATTAAAGATGATGCCGCGGCACTTTTGTCAATAAAAGATAAGCTAAAATCTGGCGGTTCTTTGATTATAACAGTACCTGCCTATCAGTTTTTATATGGTACTTACGATAGATTTTTATATCATTTTCGTCGATATAATAAATCTGGACTTTGTAAGCTATTAGCTGTAACGGGATTTAAAGTAACATATTCATCGTACTTCAATTGTTGGCTTTTCCCCGCGGTTCTCGTTTCTAGGTTACTTGAAAAAGTTTTTAATAAAACTTCTAAGTATGTTGTTAGTGGCAATCAGGCATCATTAGTAAATTCTATTTTCTATTATATAATGAAAAGTGAAAAATATTTATTTCTTAAGAAATATAAGCTTCCTTTTGGCTCTTCACTAATCACTATTGCCCGTAATGTCTAGTAGATTACTAATTATTTTGTTAAAGGCAAGATTATAGTTTATTCTGTTTTATAAGCTTGTTCGGAGTAATAGATGCTAAAAGTGGAAAAATGTCCAAAAAAAATCAGCTATATTGCCGTTGTTCAATATTTATTATGTTTTTTCATTTGCTTTACACTGCTTTTTTCATTTTCTGGAATTAGGTATTTTAGTTTAAATGTACCATTGTTTTACGATTATGATGCGCTCTTCCATTTAGCTGCAGTTAAAGGTATTCTAGAAAATCATAGTATCTGGGTAAATCCGCATCTTGGTTTTCCCAATGGTTATATCGGTTATGATTTCCCAATGACCGAATCTTTTCACGTTTTGATAATAATACTATTAGGTACGATATTTGGACATGATCCGATTGTCATTACAAACCTTTTTTATTTGCTGAGCTTTGTTCTAGCTGCATGGAGTAGTTTATGGGTCTTGCGCTATTATAAAATATCTTATCCGTTAGCATTAGCTGGTGCGATGGTATTTACGTTCCTGCCATATCATTTTTATCGCTCTACTATGCATTTGTTTTTATCTTCATATTTTACAATTCCGTTATGGTGTGCGGTAATTACAACCATTTATCAAAATGGTAAGCTTCAATTGCACAAGAATAATATTTTAAATATAGTATTGATATTGCTATTGAGCTATACCCTTTCTGCGACAGGTATTTATTATACCTTTTTTGGCTGTTTTTTCTTAATTTGTACCGCGATAATTGCTTGGAGTGAAAAACGAAATTCTGCAGCGATGCTTAGTTTAGTTATGATTGTGTTAGCAGTATTTTTTGTTATTATTCAGCTAGCCCCTTCAATATCCTATCATTTACGATACGGGACTAATCCACTAGCAGCGGTAAGAAGCCCTGCTCAGACTGAAATTTATGGTCTACGGATTACTCATTTACTATTACCACCAGAATATAGTCGATTTGGTTTTTTAGCTAATATTTCTAATCGGTATAATCAAATTTTCACTTCAGGGTTGAACGAAAGCGTTTATTCTCATCTTGGCGTTATTTCATCTTGCGGATTTATTTTGTTATTGCTAATGATATTTATTCCATATAAGTTCCCCGCTAATTCACAGTTAAAATTGATTAGTAAACTTAATCTACTAGCTATATTGTTTGCAACAACGAGTGGTTTTAGCGTTTTGTTTTCATTTTTTGTGACCGATATGATTCGTTCGGTAAATCGAATAAGTGTATTTATCGCTTTTTTTGCTATTTTTATGGTATTGTATTTATTACAATTAGCTATTAATCGATATAAAATGAAGCCACTATTAGGTTGGCTAATTGCTTTAATAATTATTTATGTCATAGCTGTTGATCAGATTGATCCCCGCGCACTTGATAATCGACATACAATTAACTCAGCCACCAGCGACAAACAATTTGTTACACAAGTTGAACAAGGCCTACCGAAGGGTGCTGCTATTTTTCAATTACCATATATGGATTTTCCAGAGCCACAAGTTAGATATGGAACAATGGTAACATATGAACCAATGGCGCTATACCTTTATTCGCATGATCTATATTGGAGTTACGGTGCAACTAGGGGTAGAGGTGTTGACAGCTGGAATCGTGTTACCTCAAATCAATCAGTGAAAATAATATTAGCTAAATTAAAGTCATCAGGTTATGGTGGTATTTCTGTCGACACTTACGGTTATCAAGATAAAGGTGAAGGTCTGATTCATGAGTTAGGTGTTGAGTTGAGAGAGTCTCCATTAATTAGCTTAGATCATCACTATGCATTTTATCCAATAGTCCATAATAATTAAAAATTCCACGATTGATACCAAAGTAAATAACGATGGGTATCAATTGGTAATTTTTATCTAAATCACGTTAGAAAAGAAAGCTCATAATGCAGTTGTCTACTGATTCTGAAAGCAAATCTGAACAAACACATGTCAAGCTTCAAAATATAATATTTTATTGTTTGAGTGTTTTTATTCTTACAAGGGTATTAAATTTTGTGGAATACTATGTAATTACACACTTTGTACATTTTGAGGGCTTTCAATTTTCATCATCTTTTTTCATAAATATCTGTCGCTGGGATTGCTATTGGTACTTAGATATTATTAATCATGGTTATCAACTATTACCAAACCCTATGGATGGAAGTCTGAACGAAGGACGCGCAAACTGGGCGTTTTGGCCGTTATTTCCATTTCTAATTAACGCATTGTCTTGGTTAGGCAGCCCTCTAGTGGTTGCTTATGTCTTAAACCAATCACTGCTCTTTGTATCAACGATTTTATTATTTAACTACATTAGTAAGTCATACTCAATTAGGTGTGCACAAGCAGGAGTACTTTTTTTGTGTGTTGGCAGTGAAAATATTTATTTCATGAGTATGTATACTGAGTCGCTTTTTTTATTTTTATCGTTATTGAGTATCTGTTTGATTCAGCGGCATAAAAGCTGGTGGGCAGCAATTAGCTGTGCTTTTTTGGGTGCTACTAGGATTAATGGTTTTTTTATGTCAATAGTTTTAATTTTTAATGAGTTTAATCAGAAACCAATTAATCTTTCACGTGTGCTGAAAATCTCCATTATGTTTATTATTTCTTTGAGTGGTCTTCTTACTTTTATGTTGTTCTTAAAGTTTCATGTTGGAGACTCATTAGCGTTCTATCATATTCAGACAAAATGGAGCCGTTTAAATTTTCAGAATATCAGCAGTCCGATAACGGCGTTGAAAGCATTGTTAAATAGTGGTTTCTATCTTGACCGAATTATGTGTTCACTGTCATTGGTTGTTACATTGTGGTTAGTTAGCGTAAGGCGCTGGAATGACTTGTTGTTTTTTGTTATGTGCGTGTGCGTAGCGCTGATTTCATTGAATCTGAAATCATATACACGTTTCTTTTTTGGGTGGTACCCGGTGTATCTATTCTTGGCAGTCATTACTGAACGATCAAGAGCATTACAATATATTCTAATTTTCATTTTTCTTGGGTTACATTTTACCATGTTATTTTTTTGGTTATTTAATTCATTTTATGCATATTAAGAAGACTAGAAATTCCACGATTGATACCAAAGTAAATAACGATAGGTATAATCACGTTGAATTTCTAGGCCTGAGATTGCAGGATAAAACAAGATGAATAATCCAATAACTAAGGCTAAGTAAATCCACACTAGCTTTTTTAAGCTTGTTTCTGGACGCTTCAAAGCGGCATCTAATGTCCAAGTAATTGCTAAAATCATGAATGGAGTTACTGCATATAGGTAATAAATAAAACTGGTGCGTTTAATCAGGATGTATGGTAAATATTGTGATGCAATTGCAAGCAAAATAAAACCAAGTTGCCAGCTGCGATTTTTGATGAAATTCATTGTCATTAGCAGGACTGCGACAATGCTAAACCACCAAATTGCTGGATTCCCCATTAAAACAACTGAAGCAGACTGTTTTGTTATTAGATTTATCCAAATATAAATTTGTTGCGGTCGAAGCATTAGAGGCCAAGACCACCACGATGACTCAAACTCATGATGATGAGTAACGGCATAACCTGTATGATAGTGCCACATGGTAAGATGCTGCTCGATTATAAAATTTAAAAAGTTACGCGACTCTCCTTGAGTTAGATATTGTGGAATAAAGCTAGAACAATATAAAGTAGTAATGAATATACTTATAGAAGCTAATTTAAGCAACTTGTTAAATTTAGTATTTTGATTATTTGCTGGTTGAATAATATAAAAAAACTCATAGTAAAGAACAATAGGTAATAGTGTTGCAAGTGAGAATAAGGCAGTCCATTTAGTAGCAAGCGCTAATGCAAAAAATAGTGCTACTCCCCATAGATTATTTTGTGCAGAATTTAGGTTACCAAGTTTTTGGTTTTCAATATAAATAAAGAGCATTAAATATTCCGCGCAAATAAATAATGTCACCATTGAGTCAATCAATGCATAGCGATTAATCGTAAAATGCATAAAGTCAAACATTAATAATAATGCTGCAAAAATAGCCGCTCGATTGCTTTTAAAAACCTTTTCAGCAAAGCAGTATATTAGCGGAATTGTGATAACTCCACAAAGGTATGCCATAACTCGCCAGCCAAGCGGATTCATACCAAAAATTAGTATTCCTAAACTAATTATTAACGTGCCAAGCGGTGGATGATTATTAGCATAAAGTGGAATGTGATTAATGTATTGATATGCTGTTGTAGCGTAATACATTTCATCATAGACGATACTTGATTTTATTGATGGAGCATAATTTTTAGGTGCTTCTTTAGTTGCAAATAAAGTGTCAATTTTATCTAAGTTGTTGCTATATCCGATTGATATTCTGTAATTAGTTACTAGCTTACCTTTGTTATCAAAGATAGCAAATTGTTTAAACTCCACTATTGGTGATTCAATACTGAAGCTCAATTGTTTAATGTAAAGATTTTGATTAAGGATTATGCTATTCCATTGATAAACTGGAGGAGGAAAGCTAGAGGTATCAATTTCCATAATTTGTAAATTAACATTAGACTCTGTTTGTGCCGATACCTTAAATTTGCCATTACTTAATCCTAAAAAATAACGAATGCTATGAAATTCTGTTGGTTTGTCAAAGATAAAAGTAATATTTTTGCTTTCATAATTACCCATCCATGTTGCATTCGGATTTCCGCCAATTTGAGCTAAGTTGATTCCGCTGACGATAGCATAAGCTATAGTCATTAATAGTGGAATTAACCAATTTCTACGATTTATTAATGTTTTAAATAAGTTAAGCACTGTTTTATTTTCCCTCGTGATATTATGATTGGTATAAATGCCAGCTTGGATACCATGAAAGGTATTTTAATATATAATTACTATCAACTTTAACTCCAGCTAGTACTGGATAAAATAACACAAATAAGCCAAAAACTGCAGTAAGATATAGGTAAACAAGAATATTTATTTTGGTGGTAGATGACTTTAATAAAATTTGAATACTAGCAGCAATTGCTAAAATCCAAAAAGGGGTTATGCTATAAAAATAATAAATATAACTAATTCTGCTGATGAATGCAAATGGTAACAGTTGCGCGAGAATTATAAGAATAATGAAGATATAATTTAACTTTTGCTGCTTAATTGCATATACAGTGGTTAGTCCTATAGCAGGAATTCCTAGCCACCAAATTAACGGATTACCCATTAAATTTATGGTGATTACTTGGTTTGAATTAGTTAATAAAGAGTATATATTCATGGGCTGCATGTTTAATGACCAGCTCCACCACTTAGAGCCTTGGAGCATGCTGTGTAATTCATTAATTCCAGTGCTGTGAAACCAGATCATAAATTTTTGTGCATTAATTACCAGGGTAAATAGACTGGGCTGATTGGTTATAAAGCTATATGGGATGAAGCTGGTTGTGTAAATCAAGCAAGGGACTATAACTGTTGATAAAGTAGCATTGATTAGCCATGATAGCGTTATAGATTTGTTTGAATTAATTTTAGTAAATATAAGCATTAATCCAATGGGGATTATCGAGAATAATGCAATCCATTTACAGGCTAGCGCCAGTCCTAGACAAATCCCCGAATAGAATAAATAACCTTGCTCTTCTTTAAGGTTTTGAGCCTTGTTAGCACAAAAATACTGATATAGAAAGTAGTACTCAAGGCTAAGAAAGAGGGTTACTTCTGGTTCGATTAAAGCATAGCGGTTGATTGTAAAATGCATAAAGTCAAACATCAATAGAAATACTGCAATTAAAGCAATTTTACGTTGTTGAAATAGTTTAAGTGCAAATAGATAGATAATAATGAGCAGTAGAGTACCACAGATAAGAGGCATAATTCGCCAACCAAATGGATTTTCACCAAAAATTACAACACCTAGAGCAATAATAAAAGTACTTAAATGCGGATTCTCTGATAAATTTGGAGGGATTTCATTTAAGTATTCCAGAGCCGTTTTGGCATAGTAAATTTCGTCAAAAACCATGTTGTTTTGTGGGGAGTTAACTAGACTGGATGGCTCACGTGGAGTAATTAGCAGATTTTTTTGTTTAATCGGCTCACTTGTTGTAACGACGATATTTTTTATATAATTATTACTGTTATCAAAAAGAGCAATTTGCTTAATTTCGATTGGTGCGGCAGTTGTAGTGATCCATAGCTTGTTAAATTGGACTTGAGAACTTATACCATAACTGAGCCAACGATAATTTAATGGATGCATAGTATCTATTTTAATCTCAAATAACTCTATTTGTTGACTCTCTTTACTTGCTGTATAAATCTTGAAATTACCATTGAGATTTCCGACATAAAGATTTATTTGTTTTAGTGTTGTTGGTTTAGTGAAAGTTAGTTGTAATTGGTCATTCTTTTTTAGTGAGTAATAACTAGCTCTTTCTGTTCGTTCACCTAGGTGAGGAAGACCTATACAAAATGAGATCAATATAATCAACAATAGATTAAAAAAATCAAATCTATTAAATCTGAGTTTACAAGCAGTAATCTGGTTTGATGAAGCATTTTTGGTCTGTAATAGGACATAAGCGCAGCTGAGTAATAATAAAATAAGGGTAGTGAGAGTTTGAATGAATAAGAGGTTAATCATTGAGCATTTGATTCTGTTATTTTTAGGTTGTCGCGATTATAACACATTAAAACTAATATGCTATAATCGCGCATCAAATTTAATTGTTTTGATTGGTATTTGAATGCTTTCATGGCAAATAGTGTTAATTATTGTGACGATGATCGGGATTGTACTTCTGGGATGCTACTATCTCTTGGTCAGCAATAAGTATAAATTATCAGCACAATTAGATCGTTATGATTATTTGTTTTTGATAGCTATTAGCTTAGTTTATCTTATATTCAGTCTTGTCAATTTCGGCGAAAAGCCAAGCAATAAGATAATGTGGAGCAGTACAAATTCAACGGATAGTTTAATTATTAAACTAACTCAGGCACAAAAAAGCGGCGATCTATATTTCAAAGCCGGGGTTTTTACGGGTGCATTATTGATTCAGGCGCAAATTTCACCTAGCGAAAGCCTAGTTACTGTCGCAAGAATTGATCCGGGGATTAAGGATGAGCCGCAACTAAAATGGAATAGTTTTCATTTCGACTCTCCGCAAGCAATATCTGCGTTTTATTTTACCGTTGAGTCATCAAATATTACTCCTTACGAATATCAAAATACTCAGCGAGGTATTGAAATTCAGCGTTTAGCTTTATACAGTCCGGTATCTCAGCAAATGCCTTCCTCTGTAAAGATTGGTGACTCATCTGGCAAAGATTATAGCTCAATCTTGGAAAAACAGTTATCACCACTACAACTAACTAATGTTTGGTTTAATTCTGCTGTGTTTGATGAGTATTATTATGCTGCGGCTGCAGAGGAGTATTTAAAGCAGTGGGGCACGGTAACGCAGGCTCATCCACCCCTTGCTATGCTGATTATTGCGCTTGGAATATTGCTATTTGGGCTCAATTCGTTTGGCTGGCGAATTTTGGCGAATTGTAGCGGTATTCTAATGATTCCCTTAGTTTATATCTTTGCCAAGCGCTTGACTGGTAATCGTTATGCGGCGATGATTGCTGCAATTTTGTTAAGTGTTGACTTTATGCATTTTGTGATCTCACGGATGGCAAGTATTGAACCATTTGTTACGCTATTTTTGTTATGTGAGTATTTGTTTTTATTTGAGTATTTGCAGACTAGGCTAAATAATTATGGTAATAAAGCAGCCTTAAAAAATATTTTCGTTATTGGACTATTTAGCGGACTTGCGATTGCCTGTAAATGGTCGGGGGTATTTGCGCTGCCTGCGATTATATTGGTGTTAATCTGGGCTTATCTAGCTAATGGGGCAAAGCCGATTAGACTATCAATTGCATTACAGTATATATTATTTTTAGTGGTATTACCATTATCCATTTATTGCCTTAGTTTTGTACCGTTATATACAATCAAACACGCGACTAACTTTGCCAGTTTCATGCTAGAAACACAAAAAAATATGTATCAGTTTCATACTCAAGAGGCTTTGGATTTTCATAATATCTATGCTTCAAAGTGGTGGACATGGCCGTTGGTCTTGCAGCCGATGTCAATGGCATTTGTGATGCTTGATCCGGTAAGTAAATTATCGCAATCAGTAGGGCTATTAGGTAATCCATTAGTGTGGTGGGGCACATCTGCGGCGGTCATTGCATTGACTATTTTGTTAGTTTCTCCAAGATTTAGAAAACCAGAGCTTTATTTTATTTTATTAGCAATAGCTGCTCAATATATCCCTTATGTTTTTATTAACCGGTTGAGTTATATTTATTATTTTTACTCAGTATTACCATTGATAATTATTGGCTTTGCTTATTTAGTAATGCTCTTACTTAAATTAAAAAGTAAAATAATTAATTGGCTCGTTTTTATTTATATTGTGTTTTGCATCTGGCTTTTTGTCGTGTTTTTTCCGGTCTTGAGTGGGCTTAATATTAATCGTGATGTTGTCTATCATTTTTTGCTGTGGTTTAAAACCTGGCAGTTTTAAACGGAACTAGTTTATGTCACTAGCGTTAGTTCAATTATCTTTGACGGTAGGTATTTTTTTAGCTATACTCGTTTATTTTGTATATCAAATTAAAAAATATCCGTTACAGCATAAAAATATCCTATCTTTTTTAGACCGGACAGACTATTTATTGCTCATTGTAATTAGTTGTGTTTATGCGGGGATTAGTTTTATTAATCTTGGAAACATACTTAAACCAAATACGCCAGTAACCCTAACAGCAAGACAAGGGGTTGAGATTAACTTTACTACGCCAACACATATTGATCAGTTCTATTATGCATTAGGTTATGTTAGCGGATCAATTAAATTTAGCTATGTCCGTGATGATAATCAAACTCAAAGTATTACTATTGATCCGGGAACCTTTATGTGGAATCATCTGCAATTAAATGACCCGAATGCTAAATATAAAAAATTTACTTTAGCAGCTGAGTCTGGAGTAATTGAATTACGTCAGTTGGCATTATTTAACAATATTGACTATGTAACGGGCTTTAGTTTAACTCAAGCACAGCACATGATTCCCAAGCGGCGATTAGTGAGCGTAGATATCCCACAAAATTATCAGAGTATCTGGCATTCGAGTTCAATTTGGGATGAATACTATTATGTAACTACCGCTTATCAATTTAACCACCATTTACCAGCGTTAATAACGGTACATCCCCCGCTAGGTATGTGGCTGATTAGCTTAGGCATGAGGATATTTGGAGATAATTCGCTAGGTTGGCGGATTGTACCGGATTTAGCCGGAATTTTATCGCTTTTATTAGTCTATCTTTTTACTAAGAAACTAACGTTATCCCGAAGTGCGGCAATAATTGCAAGTATCTTATTTGGCGTCGATTTTATGCATTTTATGATTACGCGAATGGCATCTTTAGAATCAACTTTAGCTTTTTTTGCCATCTTGAGTATCTTCTTCCTTTATTGTTATGCAGAAGCCAGAAGAGGTGGTGAAAAATTTGATGCTACCCACCGCTATCTACTGCCTTGTGCCTTAAGCATTGCGTTGGCAATGAGTATTAAATGGTCAGCAATCTATTCACTAGCAACTGCTTTGCTTGTAATTGTTTATTTTGAATTTATTTATTCTCATTATAGTTCATTACGCGTTAAATTAATTGCTCTGCTCAAGATTTGTGCTTTGTTTGTTGTGCTACCGATAAGTTTTTATTTTACTTGTTACTATCCAACAGTCTTTTATCCATTTTATAAAAATTCTGGTATAAATAATTTTTGGTCATTTGTGAGCTCTCTCCAGCCTATAATGTATCGTTTTCATACTGAAATGATTAATCATGTTGCTCATGGTGGAGGTGGTTCACAGTGGTGGCAATGGCCATTGATAACACAGCCACAGTTAGTTTACCGTTGGCTAGATACAAGAACTAGCTTGTCATCCCTTGGACTTTTAATGGGGAATCCATTAATCTGGTGGATGTTCTATCCTTCGTTGTTATTTATGCTGATTAATGTCGTCAAGACAAGAAAATTTATGCCACTATTTTTCTTATTTATCACTTTGATGCAATTTTTGCCCTATGCATTGTTTGGCAGAATTAGCTATATCTATTATTTTTATATCAGTAGTATTTTTGGTATTATCATGCTCAGTTATTTATTTAGTCAAGTATTACAACTAAAGAACAAACGGCTTAACTATTTAATAATTGGCTACGTGATAGCATGTATTTTACTCTTTGCCGCCTTCTATCCATTACTCAGTGGCTTATTGGTAGATCGTACGTACTTTGTCAAATACTTGCTCTGGTATCACAATTGGCAATTTCTTTAATTATTATGGTGCATCTCATAGTCTTTGACATAGCTAAGTAAAGCATTTTTGGCTTTATTGTTTGAACCAGTAGATAGATTGATCTGGTTAATTACATAATCACGAAACGGAAAATAATTATCAAGGGTTTCATTAATCAAATATTGTGCTTCATTATTTTTGCCAATAATTTGATCCATAATGGCAAGCTTGGTTGTATAGCTTGGATATGGGGTAAATCTCGCAACTTTTTGCGTTGCATTATACATTATATCAAACAGCCATGCATTATCTGTTGTACGTTCGGTTAAGGTTAGCTTTTGAATTAAGTCAACATCAACATAGTAGTCCCAAAATAAATTATTGCCTAGTTGATATTTTTGCCCAACATTGTTTAGCCAATTTTGTTTATCATAATGCGCAACGGGTTTAAATTGTGCCAAAATCATAAAATTATTGTAGCCAATATAAATTTGCCAACTTGCAACTATAATAGTGGTTATGGCTGCTGAATTAAACCATTTTTTAGGAATGTATAATTTTAATTCTTTCTGATCGCTAAGAGTTGCTAAGATAATAAAACAAAACAAGAATGAGGTATAAAATAGCGGATATTCTGTTTGTGAGTGTATGATATTAATTACTATTATACCTAGGCATAAAATTTGTGATTTAATCTCTAATTTTAGACAACAGCATATCCAATAGACAAAACCCAAAAATACAATTGCAAAGCCAATCAGTCCGGTAGTTGCCAGAAGTTGAATAAATAGATTATGGGTATTAAAAGGCAATGCATATTGTCCTAGGGTTTGCGGATAGCCATTGGGTAGCGCGGTAGTAAATAGATTAGCCGTAAAGTACCCCCAGCCAACACCCATGATTGGGTGGTCGCTAAACATTTTAAGCCCTTTCAACCATAATACAATGCGTTGATTATCACTTGCCAGCGATATTTGGTGTTTACCTGTAGCCAGTTGTTTGAAAGTTGTAAAGGTTTGTCCGATCCGATCAGCTCCATTCGATTGGCCAGTTGTCTCTGTTGCTGCAGATGTTGTAGCTGTACTGGATGCTAATCTAGTATTGCTACTCGGATAAACAAAGTTTAAACCTCCTTTTGCGGTAAAAGCTACAATAGATAATAAAATAATCCCATGAATGAGGAGCAGCTTGGCATAATAGCGGGATTTGTTTAAAATAAATAATCCGTAAACCAAAAGAAACGCACCATAGATAAGGACTATACGGCTAAATGTCAGACTAATAAAAATACTGAAGAGAAAAATATTAAAAATAAAAAATAGCTTATAGATTTTCTTATCCATACGCCATAGATAAATATTAGAAAAGATTCCCCATGATAAATAGTTGGCTAGATTGTTGCTCTGATAGAGTGAGCCAACGATTCTCTCTTGACTACCAGCAAGTAAATCGTAGTGTGAGTATGATATGGCATCATTCATATACGGGTAAAACTTAAAAGGAATTAAATAATGGACACCATAAAGTTGCAAGATGCATATAATGCACTGTATATAACCACTAAAGATAATGCACCATGCAATTGAATTTAATAAATGCTTACGCTCGAATTTGATTTTGTTAACGAGGATTGATACTAGCAATAATATCCATAAACTAGCCAGCAGTAAATACGAAAATGTTTTATAAGAACTCAAGTAATTAAGTTGAATTATGATAAACAAAATAAAAGCTGAAATTATAATCTGAGTTGTTGTAATAGATATTTTATCTAAAGTATTAGGTGCTTGAGTCAAATATATAGCTAAAGCCACCAGAGCAATTATGATTGTAATAATTTCACGTAAGTAAAAACTATAGAGAGTGATGGTATCGGGGCTAAAGTATGGTAAAAATGGTATACTGAAGAAAGATGTTAATACAACTAATAAAGGTATTTGTGATTTTTGTATTTTATTTTGCGTCATTGAGTTATTAGGACCATTATTAAAAATAGGACTAACAATATTGTTAGTCCTATTTTACCGATTAAAAGGAATTAAGATTTACAGTTTGATGGACGATATTGGTTATCCAATGTTCCACCACCTGTACATGACCAAGTAATTCCTGAACCAGAAACAGTTGGGCTAAATACAATATTGGACGAAGCTGTAGGTACGCCAGCTATTGAAGCAGTCACTGTGATCACTCCAGCCGCCACAGTAACTTGGCTTACGTTTGTACCTGTTATAGAAGTAGCCAAGCCAGCTGTTGGGTTATCAGCGGGTAGTGTACCTTGTGATTGATAATACTCAGCTACCGCAGTTTTTGCTTGGCTGGCAAAAGTCAATGCCTCTGATACTTTAGCGCGGATGATATAATTTTGATAAGCAGGGATAGCAATCGCTGCTAAAACCCCAATAATTGCAACTGCAATCATTAATTCGATAATTGTAAAACCTTTGTTTTTCATGATGTTTTCCCTCAGTAAATAAAAATAAAGTTTGAAACCTTTGCAGGTTTTTTACTCTTCCTTGCTCCATTCTACCCTAGTATGAGCAAACATGTAAGATAAATGTATGTTAAAGGTAATTATTTGCAAATGATTTTGTACTAGATGAATTTATCATTAACAACATACTGATATGAAATATTTTTATTTTGTGTCTAAACGCAACACGTGATGATGGGTAGTTTACAATAAAGAAAGCTAACCACAAAAGGTTAGCCTTCTTTATTGTAAATATTTGATTAAGATTTACAGTTTGACGGACGATATTGGTTATCCAATGTTCCATTGGCTGTACAAGACCACGTGATGCCAGAGCCAGATGTAGCAGGAGTAAACACAATATTAGATGACGCAGTAGGTACACCAGCAATAGATGCTGTAACAGTAATTGCACCACCAGCACCTACAGTAACTTGGCTTACATTAGTACCTGAGATAGAAGCAGCTAAACCAGCTTGTGAATTAGTAGTTGGCAACGCACCTTGTGACTGATAATATTCAGCAACTGCAGTTTTTGCTTGACTGGCAAATGTCAAAGACTCTGATACTTTAGCACGGATAATGTAATTTTGATATGCAGGGATAGCAATCGCTGCTAGAACCCCAATGATCGCAACCGCGATCATCAATTCGATAATTGTAAAACCTTTGTTTTTCATGATATATTTTCCTCAATAAGTAAAAATAAGACTAAAACATCCTTCATTTAGTGGGATGTTTTTACTCTTCCTGACGGGATTATACCTAAATATATGAGATTAAAGCAGACAAAGACGCTTGTAATTGATGGTTTTACTGTGAGGTTATAGCTAACCATCTGATCTGGCGGTTTGTTATTGTGTTGTAAAATGCTGCGATATTTGAATTGCCTCTGATGGCTATATTTTGTTAATCCAATACCTTAATGGTTAGATCTCCATCCTCATCTTCTTCTGCACCATGAATATCGGTAGCAAAACCAGGAACTTCATGTCCGATATTTTCAAGCATAATTAGATAATCAAGTACTTTGCGCGATTTAGCTGTGATCTTTTCTCCTGGCATTATCAGTGGAACACCTGGAGGGTAGGGTAAAACCATTACGGCACTGGTATGGTTTTCCAGTTGTGACATTTTAATGCTCTTAGCTTGCCCTTTAACCAGTTTTTGAAAAGCCTGATGAGGAGTCATTTCAATTTCGGGAAGACAGTCAAAAGCCTGATACATCATATTAGGTAGATCATATTGCTTCATTAGATTGTGGATTTTACTTGCGAGTTCTTGTATTCGCATTTTACGGTAAAATTGAGGGTATTCATGATACAGGTTTGGTAACATATCCCGAACCAAACGGTTAGCATCAAAATCAGCTTTAAAATCATTAAGAATAGTCAATAATTTCATTGACTTGGGGCGGCTTATTCCAATGCTAAATAAAAATAGCATACTGTACGGACCTGTTTTTTCAACAATTACACCGTGGTAATCGAGATACATGGTAACGATGCTTGCTGGGATTCCAAAATCACTAAGCATATTATCTTTGATTCCCGGAGTTAAAACGGTCACCTTAATCGGATCGAGATAAATGTGTTTGGCATCTTGTTGTTTAAAGCCATGCCATGCCTCTTCTGGCTTCAATTCCCAGCACTCCGGTTCATTAATTTCGTCTGGTTGCCAGATATCAAAATACCAGTCTGTGGCACTTTCTCTAAGCTTTTTGATTTCTTTGCGAAAATTGGTTGCTCGTTTGATTGAACGGCTGATAAGGTGAAAACCCCGTTCTCCACGCATCATAGCCGCGGCTATTTCACAGCTGGCAGTAATTTGATAGAGTGGGCTTGTGGAGGTATGCATCATATAGCATTCATCCATGATTTCTTTATCTATTTTACCTTTAATATGTATCATTGAGGCTTGAGAGAATGCGGCTAATAGTTTATGCGTCGAGTGAGTTTCAAAAATTATTTGTTCGCCGATTGCACTATTACACATCCCGTATTTACCCTTATAGATTGGGTGAAAATTGGTATAAGGAACCCATGCGCTATCAAAATGTAGTTTTCCTACCTTCAAGGTTTTTTTGATATATTCAGTGTTATAAAGCAGCCCATCGTAGGTGGAGTTAGTAATTACTGCATAGCTTGGCCATTTAGCCAAAATCGGAGATTGTGCTATCTTCTGCTGAATAACTTCACTGGTGAATTCACTTTGAGGGATCCCACCCAATATTCCATAGGCATTGCGAGTTGGGCGTAGGTAGAGAGGTACTACATCAGTCATCATCATAAAGTGGCAAATTGATTTATGGCAATTACGGTCAACCAAGATAGTATCACCTTCACCCGCTGAAAAGAGCCCGACCATTTTATTAGCTGTCGAAGTACCATTGGTTACTATATATGAGTAGTCAGAGTTAAATGTTTCAGCAATAAATATTTCAGCTTCTTTATGTAATCCGGAATGATCAAGTAAACTACCCAATTCGGGTACAGAAATTGAAATATCGGACTTAAAAGTGTTACTGCCAAAAAAATCATGAAATACTGCACCAATTGGTGAACGGGTAAATGCCGTTCCTCCCATATGTCCGGGAGTGCAAAATGTATATTTATTTGAGTTTACATAGTTCATTAATTCTTTGGTAAACGGTGGAATAATTTTGTCCTGATAGTTGTTAATTGCTCGGATTATCCTTTGCACATCATTGTCAATCAGGTGTTGATCATATTGTAGAAAATCCAGAGTAAGTTTGAAATTAGATAATTCAAGGTCTAGTTCGTTATGATTAGTATAGATTGCAAAAATTGGTAAATCTGGATTAATTTCCGCCAATACTTCGACAGAGTTTAGTGAGATTAGTTCCCAGTCCATAATATAGCTTACAATTCGCGCATTATGTTTGAGCGTTGAAATAGTATCGTCAAGTGACGAGCTATTAATGATAGTATAGCCTTGTTCTGTCAACATGCTGGTTAAGCGATTTAGAAAGAGCTTTTTCTG
Source organism: Neisseriaceae bacterium (assembly GCA_003963245.1). Classification (GTDB taxonomy): domain Bacteria; phylum Pseudomonadota; class Gammaproteobacteria; order Burkholderiales; family UBA11063; genus Aquella. The sequence goes on along the minus strand of RXJX01000031.1, from coordinate 31,843 downwards.
TTCATTTAAGCGATGATTATAGGTGATCAGAATATCTTTCATTTCATGCTCCGATAAATTGTGTTCTTCATTATGCTATTTCACAATGACATATATTTAGAATTTTCAAAACCATATATTTTTGTTTTGAATTGCTGGAGATTGTTTTAGTTATTTATTTTTAACCAGTAAACTAATCGCCGAGCTAGAATAGGTTTTTAACCCTGAAGCATTTTGAATAAGTAATGCACCTTGTTCATCAATATCAATGTGTTTTCCTTCGGCAATGTGAACACCATTTTGCACTATTGTTACTTGTTTTCCTAAGTGACAGCAATTATCTAGCCACTCACGGCGTAGCAAAGCAAAGCCAAAGAGATTAAATTCACTAATCAAAGTATCAACACTTGCAACTAGTTCAACTAGTAATTTATTCCGATCCCACTTTGCAAAGTTATCGAGACCTATTCCGATTACAGTGTGATATTCCTGATTACGGACTAAATTTTCAACTAAAATTCCTGCAACTTTTGTTTCGTTGACATAGATATCGTTAGGCCATTTGATACAATTTTGAATTGAATGATTTTTTAGCAGACGGTTAATTGCTACTGCACAAATAATTGGCAAGAGTGCAATATTGAAATCACTGGGAAATACATAAATTATGCTTACCGTTATATCTTCGGCAATTTTGCTTAACCATTGCCTGCCAAAACGTCCCCGTCCTGAATACTGCCAATCACAACTGATAATCGTTTTTGATTCAAATTGTGCAATATGTTTTAGTGCATAGGCATTACTTGATTCAAGTTTATCTTGGATATGAAGCGTATAATCTAGGTTTTTATTTAGTAGAAGCTCCTTAATTTTTGCACTGTTAAACCAATCAAGATGATGAGATAGATGATACATGGCGTTACTATTTATAATTAGTTCAGCCTGAATTTGATTAATTTTGGCAATAGCTTTCAATGTTTCAAGCGTGGTGAGTTTTAGTTCATTGGCAATGTTGGTGATTGAAGCTGGTTGATGTTTATCTAACCAACGGAGTAATTTAATTTCCATGATCGCGAATTTTCGTAACTAATTTAGTGGTAGAAGTATCAAATAAAAATGGAATTGAGTGAACAATACCACCATTTGCCATTACTTCTTTACTCCCAATAATATTTTCAATACTCCAATCTCCGCCTTTAACTAATACTTGTGGCATAATTTGTAAAATTAGCTCGAGTGGTGTATCACTATCAAATGAAGTAACAAAGTCTACCGATTCAAGGCTTGCCATAACTGCCATCCGATTTGCCAGATTATTGATTGGGCGATCATCACCTTTTCCTTGTCGTTTTACTGATTCATCACTATTTAGTGCAACAATCAGTGCTGAACCAAGCGCACGGGCTTGTGCCAAATAAGTGACATGTCCACGGTGTAAAATATCAAAACAGCCATTGGTAAATACCAGTGGTGATTTAGCTTTTAATTTAGATAAGCGTGCAGATAGTTCATGAGGGAGAATGATTTTTTGTTCAAATGATGGAGTAGGATAATTCATGTTATATTATTTCCAAATACGTCAAGTAAAGTACGGGAATTATAACATTATCTCATAGCGGCTCATATTAATATCGTTCTTCATTTTTACTTCAGAACAGCTCTAGATTTGCTTGTCTGATTGGTGCGAAACTAGTGCGGTGGATTCCATTGATAACTCCATGTTTTGCGATGGCTTCAAGATGCAGTTTTGTTCCGTAGCCCTTGTGTTTGGCGAAACCATAGTTAGGGTAGAGTTTATCTAATTGAATTAGTTGTTGGTCGCGGGTAACTTTGGCTAAGATTGAAGCTGCAGATATTTCTGCTATCAGTGCGTCTCCGCCAACGATTGCCTCTGCAGCAATGGTGAGTTGTGGTGGAATTTTATTGCCATCGATTAGTGCTTTGTGTGGGGTAATATTCAACGCATTAATTGCGCGCTTCATTGCTAATAATGATGCTTGTAAAATATTTAGCTCATCAATTTCATTAACGCTAGCTTCGGCAATTGCAAAAGCCAGACTATCGCGGATAATTAGCTCGAATAATTGCTCTCGTTTCTTTTCGGATAGTTTTTTGGAGTCATTGAGTCCCGCTATGGGGTTATCTGGATTAAGAATTACCGCAGCAGCAACTACATTGCCTGCTAGTGGTCCGCGCCCAGCTTCATCGACGCCACAAATTAGCATTTGCCAATTAATTCTAAAACTGCGCGAGCACCTTCAATATTGGCATCTTGGCGCAATTGTTGATGGAGAGCATAAAATTCACTAATCATAGCTTGTTGTTGAGCCTTATCATTATATAAATCAATCATATATTGGCTCATTTGTTCGGCATTGGCATCTTCTTGTAAAAACTCTTTAACAACTTCACGCCCAGCGATAATATTTGGTTGACCAACATATTTGATGGTGATTTTTTTGCGTACCATCCACTCGGTAAATTTATTTATTTTATAACAAATCAACATTGGTTTTTTACATAATGCGGCTTCAAGGCTAACTGTTCCGCTTTTGGCAATCGCAAAATCACAAGCTTTTAGTGCATCACGGGTGCGATTTAGAACCAATTGATAGTTAAATGAAACTTGATTTTTGTCAAGATATTCCTGCATTATGTTAAACGTAGATTCATTAGCAAAAGGAAACACGAACAGGCAGTTTGGAACTCTCTGTGCAATTTTGGTGCAGGTGTCAGCAAGAATTTTAGTTAGGCTATTTACTTCGCGTTTGCGACTACCGCTGAGGACGGTATAAATAATTTTATCCTGTGGTAAATTTAGCTTGCTGCGGTACTTGTAACTATCTATGTCCATTTCAATATCATTTGCCATTGGGTGACCAATGAAACGTGCCGCCATATGTTCTTTATGATAAATAGCTTCCTCAAACGGAAAGATACAGAGCATTAAATCAGTTGATTTTTTAATTTTATGAATGCGCTCATAGCGCCATGCCCAAATAGTTGGGCTAATATAGTGTACAGTTTTAATTCCAGCCTGTTTGAGTTGATTTTCAATGTAAAAATTAAAGTCAGGGGCGTCAACGCCAATAAAAACATCTGGTTTATACTCAAGTAATTCTTTGAGAATGGTTTTGCGTAATTTGAGGAGCTGCGGTAATGATTTAACTACTTCAATATAACCCATCACTGATAAAGTTTCCATGTTATGCCAAGACTGAAAACCTGCATCACTCATCATTTTGCCACCGATTCCTACAAACTCAACTTTGTTAGGGTAAAGTTTTTTGATGGCTGATATCAAAGAAGAGGCTAACATATCTCCTGAAGCCTCTCCTGCAATCATTGCTATTTTTAGCATTAACGAATTATTCCACGAGTAGATTGCGCAAAGAAATCAACATATAGTTTCAATTCTGGGTTTTCTAATGCCATTTCTTCAATAAAAGTTTTTGCTTCGCTGTACGACAAGCCATTGCGATATAAAATTTTGTAGGCTTGTTTAATATTCTCAATCTGTGCAGCATTAAATCCACGACGTTTTAAACCTTCGCTATTAACACCTTTAGGCTCAGCACGATAGCCTGATGCCATTGTATAAGGAGGTATGTCTTGAGCTACTGCAGTTTGACCGCCAACCATTGCATGCTCACCAATAATGCAGAATTGATGTACTGGTACCAAACCACCCAGAATCACCCAGTCTTTTACTGTGATATGTCCGGCAAGAGTTACGCCATTAGCAAAGATGATATTATTACCGATGATACAATCGTGGGCAATATGAACATAAGCCATAATCCAGTTATTATCACCAATAACTGTTTCGCCATTACCTTGAACCGTTCCGGTATTTAAAGTGCAGTACTCACGAATGGTATTATTTGAGCCAATGATTAACTTGGTATCTTCACCCTGATATTTTTTATCTTGTGGTGCTTCACCAATGGAGGCGAAATGATAAATTTTAGTTCCGCTACCAATAGTAGTATTTCCAGTTAAATTTACATGATTGCCAATCCAGCAGTTTTCACCCAAGACAACCTTGGGTCCAATTATTGAATAGGCACCAACTTCGCAACCATCGCCTAGAACAGCATTACTATCAACAATAGCAGTTGGATGAATTTTTATTGTCATAATTAAACCTCTTTCTTAGCAATCATTATTTCAGCTTCAGCTGCAACCTGTCCATCAACTTTCGCCACTGCTTTAAACTTACCAATTCCGCGGGATACTTTGATAACGTCAACCTCAAAAATTAATTGATCGCCAGGGGTTACCTGACGTTTAAACCGGGCTTTATCAATTGCAGCAAAGAAATACAGTTCATTTTCTTTTCGCTCGCCATAGCTCAACACTGATAATAATCCAGCAACTTGCGCCATTGCCTCAACAATTAGTACTCCTGGCATCACTGGGAAGTCAGCAAAATGTCCCACAAAGAATGGCTCATTGATCGTAACATTTTTAATTGCACGGATTGTTTCGCCAACTTTAACTTCGGTTACGCGATCTACCAAAAGAAAAGGATAACGATGCGGCAAGCGCTTCATTATATCTAAAATATTTAATTGTGTTACATCAAGTTGTTCACTCATCTTGATTACCTTCTAATTGTTTTACTTTGTTTTGTAAATCACGGATTTTACCGTTAGTTTTTTCAATATTACGTAAGCTCACAAATATTTTTGCCCATTCACGATACTCCATTGCAGTCATTCCGCATGAGTATAATCCTGGTTTAGTAATATTTTTACCAACATTTGAACTTGCGCCAATTACAGTATAATCGCAAATTTCTACATGATCTGCGATTCCGGCATTTCCACCAAGCATACAGTAATTACCGATTTTGGTATTACCTGCAATCCCAACTTGAGATGCGATTCCGGTATGTGCACCGATTTCAACATTATGAGCAATTTGTACTAAATTATCAATTCTTGCCCCATCCTTAATTATGGTTGGCTGAAATGTTCCACAATCTACGGTAGTATTTGCACCGATTTCAACTTTATTACCAATAACTACACCACCAATTTGTGGAATACGGTTATAGTGTCTCTTTTCATCTTGGGCATTACCAAAACCATCTGAACCAACCGCACAGCCACTATGAAAAACGCAGTCATCTCCGATAATAACGTTATCATAGATAGTTGCATTTGGATAGATTATTACATTATGACCAATAGTAACATTGTCACCAATCACGACATTAGGAAAGATTTGACAATTATCACCAATTTTGCTATTTGCGCCGATTACCACATTATGACTAATACTTGGTTCGTGTCCAAGCGCTGCCAATTCATCAATATAAGCACGAGGAGAAATTCCTGATGCTAATTTACGGCGAGGATTAAATAGATTACTTACCAAGCTAAAATAATAGTAGGGGTTTGGTGTGATAATCTGCGGCAGTGAAACATCGATTGCATCTTCTTCTTTGATAATAATCGCCGAAGCTTTGCAAGTAAGCAAGGCTTTTTTGTACTTATTATCTGATAGAAAGGTTATTTCACCGTGTGCTGCCAGATCTGTTGGTGCAATTGCACTAACTGTCACATCAGCACCCACCAGACGACCACCAAATTTTGCTACCAATTCAGATAGTTTGTATTGCATCCTATTTAACCCTCTCAGTTAATAAATTATTTAGCAGCAGAAGCAGCAACTTTAGCAGCAGGAGCTGCGGCAGCTTGACCCATTGGAGCTACTGGAGTTGGGTTATTGATTTGTTTGATGATGTCAGTAGTATCAATTGTATTTAATTGATCCATAACTTGGTCAGTTACATCATATTTAGCTTTAGCATAAACTAATTGGTTTGAAGTTAAAACTAAATCATAACCTTTTTTATCGCTAAGATCTTTTAAGATACCATTTGTTTTTGTCATTAACAATGATAAAGCCAGTTCTTGTGATTTTTGTAGGCTTTGTTGGAATGCCATGTATTGTTGTTGGAAGTTAGCTTGATCTTTTTGATATTGAGTTTCTAAAGTTTTTAATTTAGATTGATCTGCTTTAGATAGTTTATCAAATGCAGGAGCTTTGCTAGCAATAGCTTGCATCTCATTTTGCTCTTTAACAATGTTTGTATTCATTGTTTGTAATTTAGCTTGTTGTGGTGCATATTTATCTTTCAACGCTTGTTGAATTGCTTTTGCTGGTTTAGCTTCGGCAAATACACGATCAACGTTGATATAACCTAATTGAAAGTCTGAAGCGAAAGCTACAGAGCTAGCAAGACCTAGTCCGATTAAGGCTAATTTAGTTTTTTTCATAAGAATTTCCTTCAAAAGTTAAATAATAAAAAAATTAGAACATTTGTCCCATAGTGAACTGGAAGCTTTGGATATTATCAAGTGGTTGGTTGAACATTGGTATCGCATAGCTTACTTGAATTGGACCCATTGGTGATACCCAGAGCATTCCAACACCATAGCTGGCACGAACCATTTGCTCAGCAGTCAAATTAAATGGCGTACCACCGTATAAAGTACCAATATCATAGAATAAACTCATCCGGACTGATTTAGTATCTTTAATTCCCGGTAATGGGAAGAGTAGATTGTTACTTAACATTGCCCAGCGCGTACCGCCAAGTGACGAACCATCAGTATCTTTTGGCCCGATACTACCAATATAATAACCACGAATCGAACCAGGACCACCCTCAATAAAGTTTTGATAGAATGGAACTTGTTGGTTATCACCGTAAGCATTAATGAATCCTAGTTCTCCGTTGGTTTTCCATGTGAAACTGTCACTGATTGGGAAATACCATGCATCAGTCGAGAGGAATTTATAGTATTGTGCCCCAACTGCCGGTGCCGTAATCGTAAATGACTGCGAGTAATTCGCACCAGTAGTTGGCCATAAGGTATTATCCGTAGTATTACGTGCCCAGCTAACTGTTAGCGGAATTGCATTTACTGAGTTACCATATTGGTTGGTAAATTGAACAAAACGCAATGGCGCGGTATTGCTATTAACACTAATTTGATTGTTTTCAAAACTCAAGCTTACATTAATTCGGTCAAACTCAGATACCGGTACAGAAGTTCTTACCCTCGCACCAAGTGTTTGTGTTGAGTATGGACTAATTCCGACATTATTTGGTGTATAATTGGTATCATAGATATCGTAACCTAGACTGGTTCCATTTGCCAAGTAGTACGGATCAGTGAACGATAATGAGACACTTTGATTTAAGGCACTGGTTGATGCATTTATCGAAGCTGCTTTACCTGAACCGAATAGATTACTTTGTGAAATCCCACCATTCAGAATTATTCCCTGACCTTGAGCAAAACCAACCCCAAAGTTGATACTACCGGTATTATTTTCAACCACTTTTACGTTCATGTCAACCTGATCATTAACTCCTGGAACTGGAGTCGTTGTAACATCAGTTGATTTAAAATAGCCCAATACATCTAAACGTTCTTTAGAGCGTTTAATTGCGGCAGCATTATATAAAGCCGCTTCTTCTTGACGCAATTCACGGCGAATAACCACGTCGCGGGTTTTATCATTACCACTGATATTGATGTTGCGAACGTAAATCTTTTTGCCTGTGTCAACAAATAAAGTATATGCAACAGTTTTATTTTCTGCATCAACCTCAGGGATGGGGTTTACATTGGCAAAAGCATAACCGTAGTCACCAATTTTAGTTTTAATGGCTTCAACATTTTTATTCAGGACTTCCTGATTAATAATTGTACCTGGTTTTACTGTCACCAAACGCTCCAACTCCTTCGGAGGAATATCATGATAATCACCAGCTAGTTTAACACTTTTATAGCGGTATTGTGAGCCTTCTTTTAGATTTACTGTAATGTAAACCGACTTCTTGTCAGGTGTGAGTTGCACTTGGATTGAGTTGAGACGAAAATCAATATAACCTTGATTTAAATAAAAAGCACGTATTTTTTCAATATCACCAGCTAATTTATCGCTAGAGTACTGATTATCTTTAAACCACCAGCTTAACCAATTACCAGTTGTGAGGTACATTTCATCACGGAGTTTACCCGTCTTAAATACTTGATTTCCTGTAAAATCTATTTCAGCAATTTTGGCGGTTGATCCTTCAGAAATAGTAATTTCAATGTTTACCCGATTACGTTCCAATTGGGTCACTGTTGGTGTTAGTACCACTGAATATAGGCCACGATTATAGTATTCCGTTTTTAAGCCCAGAATCGCATTATCCAAAACACTCTGGTCAAAAATTAACCCATCGGCTAACCCATTGTCTTTAAGTGACTTTACTAGTTTATCGTCATCGAATTCATGAGCTCCAGTAATCGAGAGCTTAGAAATAACTGGACGCTCAGCAACATCGACAATTAGGGTTGAGCCTTGTTCTTCAACTCTCACGTCTTGGAAGAATCCAGTGCTGAATAATTTGTGAATAATTTCGTCTGTTTTACTGGGCGTAAGTGTATCTCCAACTTTAACTGGTAGATAGCTATAAACGGTTCCAACTTCAATTCGCTGTAACCCTTCGACCCTGATTTGTTTGATGACAAAATTTGAGCCGTCTGCATAAGCATTGTATAAGCTTAACGATAATAAGCCCATGCCAATTGTTTTAAGTTTAAGCGTCATTAGAGATTAAACAACTTAAGAAAATCATTATATAGTGCCAGAGATGTAAAGGTTAATACTAATATCAAACCAATGGTGAATAAAAATTGTTGAGTTTTTAGCTCAATTGGTCTTCCACGAAGTAACTCAATAGTGTATAATAAAATGTGTCCACCATCCAAAACTGGAATTGGTAATAAATTCATTATCGCAAGACTCAAGCTAATTAGTGCCATTAAGTCAACAAATGCTTTAACGCCTTGGTGCAGAGCGCTTCCCGATGCTTTAGCAATGCTTACCGGACCTCCGAGGTTGTGCCAAGACACTTTTCCTTGCAGCATGTAATAGAGCATTGCTAAGTTATTTTGCGCCATGTTAACGCAAGAATTATAAGCATAATTTAAGCTGCTAAGCAAATTATAGTGCTGGATGTAGCTATTTTGCACCAAGAGCTGCGAGTCTAAAGTAGGCATTATACCAACTTTACCGATAAGTTGTCCATTATCATCGTTACTTGAATCTGGGATTATAGTAAACTCAAGCTTTTGCTTATTTCGAAGTACCGTAAATTTTAATTTTTCGCTGGGTGAACTACGGATTATTTGTGATACTTCAAACCAAGAGGTGACTTTTTGATTATTAATTGCGAGTATCTGATCTTGCTCTCTTAGTCCATCTCTGGCTGCTGCAGATTGAGGTTCAATATAACTTATTGTATTCAAATATTTGAAGGGATAGATTCCTAAATTGCTTAAACTTGGATCATCACTATTAGCAAAATATTTTTTAAGATCAAAGCTTAAATTACTTTCTTTATTTTGATATTTTATTGTTAGATTGAGTATTTGTTTCTTACTTGTGGTTTGCTCGAAAACATTTTCTGCTTCGTTCCATGTATTTACCTGATGCTGATTAATTTTTGTGATCGTGCTGCCTAGAGGGATAGTTTTTAAATTCTGTACCAATGGGGTAGGGTTCAAAGTCTGGACAGTAGGGCGTAAATTGTAAACACCATAAATGCCTATTACATAGTAAGCTACAAAAGCAAAGAGAATATTAAACAGTGGTCCTGCAAATGCAATCAATAATTTTTGCCAAGCTGGTTTACTATTGTATGCCATGGACTGTAATTCGGGTGCAACGGGTGCCTCGCGTTCATCTAGCATTTGTACGTAGCCACCTAATGGAATGGCACTAATGCACCACTGATTATGTTTGCTTTGCCATTTAATTAATTTGGGACCAAATCCAATTGAGAAGCAAATAACTTTGACTTTAAATAGACGAGCAAAGAAATAATGTCCGTATTCATGAACAACTACTAAAGTTCCAATTATTAATAAAAACCCAATTAATGATAACATTTTTTACTCAAAAAACAAAGAGGTAGTTTTAAACTACCTCATCAATTATTATAAATTTAACATAGTTAAATTATAGATACATTATACCAATTATGCATGAACACCAGCCTGTGTTTTGGCTTTGTCCTTCTCTGAATTATTAGCTAATGCTTCATCGTCAGTTAATTTGATAGTTTGCTCTAGTGGAATTGGCTTATGCTCCAATGCAATTTCCAGAACCTGTTCTATCATTTTAACTGGAATAACTTCCAATTGATCTTTAATTTCTGCTGGTATTTCTTCCAGATCTTTAACATTTTTTTCTGGAATTAATACTGTTTTGATACCAGCTCTAAGAGCTGCCAGCATTTTTTCTTTTAAACCACCGATTGGTAACACTTCACCATAAAGGGTAACTTCACCAGTCATTGCGACACTTGATTTTACTGGAATATGGTTTAAGCTTGAAGCGATAGCAGTTACCATCGCAATACCTGCTGAAGGTCCATCTTTAGGAGTTGCTCCATCTGGAACATGGATATGGATGTCTTTATTTTCATAAAATTTCTCATCAATTCCTAAAAGATTACTGCGGCTGCGCACCAAAGTAATAGCGGCTTGGATCGATTCTTTCATCACATCACCAAGTTGTCCACTGCGAATAATTGCACCTTTTCCAGGGATGGCTACTACTTCAATTGTCAAAATATCGCCACCAACCTCTGTCCATGCCAGACCAGTTACGCGACCAATCCGATTTTCTTTGGCACTAATTCCAAAATCATTAATTCTAATCCCTAGGTATTCATGCAGGTTTTCTTGGGTTATTTTAATTTTTTTGGAAGTTGTCTTTTTGGTATCTAATTTAGTTACAACTTTACGGCATAATTTACCAATTTGACGATCTAAATTACGCACTCCGGCTTCAGCAGTATAGTAACGGATTACGTCGAGAATTGTTGCTTCATCAACTGCGATTTCACTGCTTTTTAGACCATTGTTTTTAATTTGGCGTGGTATCAGATACTGTTCCGCTATCTTCAATTTTTCTTGCTCTGTATAACCTGATAGACGAATAACTTCCATCCGATCACGCAATGGTCCTGGAATATTCATTGAATTTGATGTACACAAGAACATAACTTGTGACAAATCAAATGGCACCTCTGTATAGTTATCCACAAAGGCTTTATTTTGCTCAGGGTCTAAAACTTCAAGTAAAGCAGCTGCGGGATCACCACGATGATCAGCGCCAATCTTGTCAATCTCATCAAATAGGACTAATGGGTTTTTAACTCCGCTTTTTGAAATATTTTGCAATACTTTGCCAGACATTGCTCCAATATAAGTTTTGCGATGACCGCGAATTTCGGCTTCATCATGCAAACCACCCAAAGCAATTCGCACATATTTACGATTAGTTGCTTTAGCAATTGATTCACCTAGTGAAGTTTTACCAACACCTGGAGGTCCAACAAAGCATAGGATGGGTGATTTATTATTTTCTACCCGGCGTTGAACAGCCAGATATTCAACGATACGTTCTTTAATTTTTTCTAAGCCATAATGGTCTTTGTCAAGAACTTTTTGTGCTTTATCTAAATCCGTACTAACCTTGGTTGTTTTATTCCATGGTAGTTCAACCAAATGTTCAACATAATTGCGGACTAATGCACTTTCAGAAGACATTTGTGGCATCATTTTTAGTTTTTTGAGTTCGGCTAATGCTTTTTTCTCTGCTTCTTCCGACATCTTTGCTTTATGAATTCTGCTTTCTAACTCTTGGATTTCATTTTGTTCTTCAGCTTCACCTAACTCTTGCTGAATTGCGCGTTGTTGTTCATGGAGATAGTATTCTTTTTGATTTTTTTCAATCTGCTGTTTAACTCGTCCTTGAATTTTACGCTCAACATTAAGAATTTCAATTTCACGGTTAAGTTCACGGAGTAATAACGTCAAGCGTTTTTTAAGTGATGCGGTTTCCAGCAATTCCTGACGAATGGTTAAGTCAACTATGACATGGGTAATGATAACATCGGCAAGCTGTTCAATGTTGGTAATTTTGGCGATGATTGAAACTACTTCATCAGGAACTTTTTGATTTAATTTTGCAAATTCATCGAATAATTGAATTGCTTCACGGCGTTGTGCTTCTAATTCAATTTTAGTGATATCTTGCTTGGTTTGAATTTCTTCAATCTCAGTTGCCAAAAAGCCATTGGTATCAGTAATGTGTAAAGCCTTAGCCCGAGTCTTACCCTCAATTAATACTTTCTTGGTGCCATCAGGTAAGGGGAGTATTTGCAATATTTTTGCCAATGTTCCAGTAGTGTGTAGGTTTTCTGGATTTACGTCATTATCATTAGGATTTTTTTGACTAAGTAAGATCACTTGCTTGTCTTTTTTATCCGCGACTTCCAGTGCGTTAATTGACTTTTGGCGCCCCACAAAAAGCGGAACCACCATATTAGGAAAAATCACCACGTCTTTAAGTGGAATAATTGGTACTAAATCATTGGCAATCTCAATCTCATTAGCTAAGTTACTATTGTCCTGTGAAATCATATGTTTCCTTTTATTTTCTGTGTGTTAATCCGATTTTGTTTATTTGAGTGCCGCGTTATGGTGTTAAATCCGAACGACTTTGATTACAAAATCATTCTCAGCAATACTAGTCAAAAGATCATCAATTTCTTTGGACGAGTGGGTGGTAATTGTTAGGCGTACCACAACCAGTGCATGATTTTCGCGGCGTTCCTGAAAGATTTCTTCCATATTAATTTGACGTTCTGCAATAATTGAGGAAAGCTTATTAAACGTACCAGGCAAATTATCAATGGTGATCGATACTTTAGCTAAAAATTCCATCTCATTATCGTTCAATATAGTGACGGTGGTTAGTTTATCAAGACCAATTGCGCGATTTTTTGCGCAGCTATCTCGGTGCAGTTCCAGCTCACCCTTACGCGTTATTTTAGCTAAAATTACTTCGTCAGGCAATGGACAGCAAGCATCATCTTGAATTATTGGTAAGTTGCAATTGCTCATCTTAATTGGTAATGGCTCATTTTCAGCAATACCCAATAACTCTTTTACAACCTTAAGGACAGGTATCTCATTAACCCCGATTTTTTGTTCAAAATCAGCAATGCTTAGGCGCTTATAGTTGCGTTTGATTAGTGCTTGGAGCGCTTCATCATCGGCAATAATTTCACTACCTGCCATGTGTAACGCTAGACCTAATAAACGCACACCATTGCTAATATCTTCATCATACTTCTGTTCTTTGAGGTACTGTTTTATTTTGCTGATAGCCCGTCCACTAATTACATAGCTCAACCATTCTGGATCCGGTTCGCTCTCAATTGTTGTCATTACTTCTACAACGTCACCGTTTTGTAATGGATGATTAATTGCTGCTTGACGTTGATTTACTCGTGCTTTATGGAAGTGATTACCGATGTCTGTGTGTATGGTATAAGCAAAATCTAGAGGTGTTGCGCCCTGTGGTAAATGAATGATTTTTCCACGCGGGGTAAACACATAAATATTTTTAGGTGAAAGATCTTTTTTGATACTTTCTAAAAACTCAGTTGCCGAGAAGGTGCTGGATTGAATATCAAGAATATTGTTTAGCCAAGTGGTTGCCTGAGTTTTCGCTTTGTTGTCAACATCGTCAGTTTGTTGTTTTAGCCAATGACTAATTATACCTTGTTCAGCAATCTCTTCCATTTCACGGGTACGAATATGGATTTGAATTGGGGTGCCATTTGGTCCCATCATTGTTGAATGTAGCGATTGATAACCATTGCTTTTAGGTATTGCAATATAGTCTTTAAATTTACCGGGTACTGGTTGATACAAGTTATGGATCACTCCAAGCGTTAGATAACAATTTCCGATAGTTTCAACGATTACTTTAATCTCAAAAATATCATAGATACGATCAAATGATTGTTGACGTTTGAGCATTCGACTATATAAATTGTGAATTGTGCGTTGACGATATTTGAACTCGCCCTTAATTCCATTAGATTTAAGTGCGCCATCGATATTGGACATAAGTCCTTGAATAATCGGTAATCGATTTTGGTGTGCAACTTCTGCGGCGGCAGACAGAACCTGATAACGGTAAGGGTAGATGTATTTGAAACTTTCTTCGGCTAACTCTAGGTGAACTTTATGTAATCCGATTTTATCGGCAATTGGTACATAGATTTCCATGGTTTCTAGTGCAATCCGGCGTTGCTTATCAGGGCGCATAGAACCTAGGGTTAGCATATTGTGCATTCGATCAGCCAGCTTAATCAAGATAACACGAATATCTTTTGCCATTGCCAGAACAACCTTACGGAAGTATTCTGCGTGTGCAGCCTCTTCAGATTCAAAGTGAAGTTTATCTAACTTGGTAACACTATCAACTAGTTCAGCTATGCTTGGTCCAAAAATACGTGCGAGTTCTTCTTTGGTAACTGGGGTATCTTCAATTACATCATGCATAAGAGCACCAGCAATTGTTTGCTCATCTAAGCCCCATTCGGCAATAAATGTTGCAACTTCAATCGGATGAGTAATATAAGGTTCACCACTTTTGCGAAACTGTCCCAAATGAGCGTGATTAGCTACTTGAAATGCTAAGTCAATAGTTTCAATGGCTTTGCCATGCATATTTTGGCGCGCGGTTTGCAGGAGCCTGCGGCGCAGGGTGTCAACTAGCGCTTGATATTCACCATGATTGATTTCCATCCCTAAGTTCCCCAAAAAGGATTTATTCGACGCGGTTTAAAATCTGATTGTCAACCTTATGATCTGCAATTTCGCGTAGAGCGATAACTGTTGGTTTATCACCTTCTTCATGTTCAACCATTATGTCGCTGCCTTTTTCAATTTGGCGAGCTCTTAAAGCTGCAGCAATTGTCATATCAAAGCGGTTTTCTATTTGTTCCATACAATCAGCTACGGTAAAACGAGCCATAGATAAATTCCTTTTAAAAATTGAATTGAGTTTTTATTTGTTCCAACATACGTACGGTTTTGTTTCGTGGTGCTCGGATTATACTACACAAGTCTTGTAGTGCGGTTTCGAAGTTGTCATTTACAATAAGATAGTCAAATTCCGGAGCATGACTTATATCATTCATTGCGAGCGATAAACGTTTTTCAATTACTTCTCGCGAGTCGGTATTGCGTGCACTAAGTCGCTGCGCCAGCACTTCCAACGACGGTGGCAGAATGAATATTAAAACAGCGTCACTAAACATCTTACGAATTTGCTGTGCTCCTTGCCAGTCTATCTCCAATATTATGTCTTTGCCGGTCGCCAAAAATTTCTTTATTGTATTGATATTGGTGCCATAATAATTATCATAAACTTGAGCATATTCCAAAAATTCATTAGCCTCAATCATCGTTTTAAATGAATCAACTGTCACAAAAAAATAATTAATTCCATCTGCTTCGCCTGGACGTATCGGACGTGTTGTATGTGAAATAGATAACTGCACTTGCGGATCTATTTTACACAATGCATTAACTAAAGTTGATTTTCCGGCACCTGATGGTGCTGCAATAACGTATATTTTTCCACGGTTCATTAATCAGGGTTTATTCCTAAAGTATTATAGTCAAGGCGCGCCTTTGTTTATTGGCAATTTAATGTTTTATGCTACAATTCCGGTTCACAATTAAATCATGAGCAATGATTTACACTGATGGAACCTATTATTTTATCAAATTAAGGCATTAAAATGTTAGTAGATTCACACTGTCATCTGAATTTTCCTGAATTACAGGCTAATTTGTCTGATTATTTGCAACAAATGACAACTAATCAAGTTAGTCATGCACTATGTATTGCTACTCGTCCAGATAATATAGCTGATGTAATTAAGCTTGCAGAGCTTCATCCTAATTTGTATGCAAGTGCTGGAATTCATCCTGATGAAAAATTACCAGATTTTGAGTTGAATAATGAATATCTGTTGGAATTCACCAAGGATCCCAAGGTTATTGCAATTGGTGAAACTGGGCTTGATTATTATTGGAATAAAGATCAGGACATGAGCTGGCAGCACAAACGTTTTCAAACTCATATTGAAGTTGCTAAGCTTGCACAATTGCCTTTGGTTATTCATACCCGTGATGCAGCTGCAGACTGTCTGCAGATGTTAAAAGATGGTAATGTTGAGCTTTGCGGTGCAGTAATGCATTGTTTTACCGAGAATGTTGATTGGGCGCGTAATTTTTTAGATTTGGGGTGTTATATCTCTATTTCTGGGATTGTTACCTTTAAGAGTGCAGCAGTAGTGCAGGAGGTGGCAAAATTTGTGCCATTAGATCGTTTGTTGGTGGAGACTGATGCCCCATATTTAGCGCCCGTCCCTTTTCGGGGTAAAGTAAATCATCCTGCATTAGTCCGGCATACGGCACAGTATATTGCTGATTTACGTCAGATTCAACTAGCTGAGCTGGCTTTAGCTACCAAGAATAACTTTTTCACTTTGTTTAAAAAAGCGCAGGTTGTTTAGTTGGAAATCGATTGAGTTCATAAATAAACTAAGTGATATAATTATGTTCTCGTTAACTTATTGAAAGAGTTTTTATTATGCGTAAACTGTTATTGGTGCTTATTCCTTGTGGTGCTGCTTTCGCTGGATCTTTAGATATGTCTACTTTGGCATGTAAAAATCTAAAAATAAATAGTGCCACAACACTTAGCGATATTCAGAATAATTGTGTGATTAAAAAACAGGAAACTGCAAAAGGTTTATATGAAGTTGAGTTTGTCAATGATGCGACTAAAAAAGAAGTTACTTGCTCTTTCCCATCAAATGACCCTAAAGCTCTCTTAAATAGCTGTAAGTAACTGTATGTTGCTATGAAGGTTATTACTATTGATGGTCCGGCATCTTCCGGAAAGGGAACTGTCGCCCGTGTAATTGCAGAACGTTTAGGGTTTCATTATCTTGAATCTGGTGCAATCTATCGAGCGTTGGGCTTATGGGTGCATAAGAATCAGGTGGGTGATACACCAGATGTATCGCGCCTACTTGAGTTAATTGATAGTATGCGACTTGAGTTTCGTGGTGGAAATGTCTGGCTTAACTCGGAAGATGTTACTACGTTGTTGCGTGAAGAATTTGTTGGTATGTTGGCATCGAAGTATAGCGCAATTGGCGAAGTTCGTGCGAGGTTATTACAGTTTCAACGTGATTTTGCAATTGCTCCAGGCTTGGTTACAGACGGGCGTGATATGGGGAGTGTTGTTTTCCCCAACGCTGATTTAAAAGTATTTTTAACCGCAAGTGCTGAGAAAAGAGCGGAAAGGCGCTGTAAGCAGTTGCAACAGTTTGATAAATCTGTTACAATTGGGGCTATTTTGCAGGATATCACTGTGCGTGATGAGCAGGACTCTAAACGGAGTGTTGCACCGCTAAGTTATGATTCTTCATTTAGAGTGCTGGATAACTCGGAACTAGGGGTTGATGAAACTATCGACTTAATCCTTGGTTGGTGGAGTAAGCTGGAGCTTGACAAATAAAAGGTGCGTTGGCGCGATTTGCGTTAATGTGGTGGTTTAATTTTTAGTTTTTTGGTAATTATTTGTGGAAAATTTTGCAAGTCTTTTTGAACAACATTTAGCGCAATTAGAAATGCGTGAAGGTGAAGTGGTTGATGCAACTGTCGTAGCGGTTGATCATAAATATGTAACAGTTACAGCTGGTTTGAAATCTGAATCATCAATCGCTGTTAGCGAATTTAAAGATGAATTAGGTAATGTTGAAGTTAAAGTTGGTGATGTAGTTAAAGTAGCTATTGAAGCGATTGAAGATGGTTACGGTGAAACTCGTCTATCTCGTGATAAAGCACGTCGTATCGCAGCATGGGAAGAATTAGAAGGCGCATTAGAGCGTGGTGATATCCTAAATGGTATGGTTTATGGTCGCGTAAAAGGTGGTCTAGGCGTTATGTACAAGAACGTACGCTTATTCTTGCCAGGTTCATTAATTGATGTACGTACAGTACGTGATTTTGCACCATATGATAACAAGTCAGTAGAATTCAAAGTAATTAAAGTTGATCGTCGTCGCAATAATATCGTTATTTCACGTAAAGCTGTTTTAGTTGAAAAAACTGGTGAAGATAGTAAAGTTATATTCGAGCGTATGCAAGAAGGTAATGTGGTACAAGGTATTGTTAAGAACATTACTGACTACGGTGCATTCGTTGATCTTGGTGGAATTGATGGTCTATTATATATCACAGATTTATCATGGAAACGTGTTAAACATCCTTCAGAAGTATTGACTGTTGGTCAAGAAATTGAAGCTAAGGTATTGAAATTTGATCAAGAAAAACATCGTGTTTCATTAGGTTTAAAACAATTATCTAATGATCCTTGGGCAGGTATTGCAGAACGTTTCCCTGCAGGAACTCGTTTACACGGTAAAGTTTCTAACTTGACTGATTATGGTGCGTTTATTGAATTAGAATCAGGTATTGAAGGTTTAGTTCATGTATCTGAAATGGATTGGACAAATAAAAACGTTAACCCATCTAAAGTAGTTAAACTTGGTGATGAAGTTCAAGTTCAGATTCTTGAAATTGATGCTGACAAACGCCGTATTAGCTTAGGTATGAAACAATGCATGGCTAATCCTTGGACTGACTTCGCTGATAAATTTAAACGTGGTGATCGTGTAGCTGGGCAAATTCGTTCAATTACTGACTTTGGATTATTTATTGGTCTAAGTGGTGGGATTGACGGTCTTGTACATGTATCAGATATTTCTTGGACTTTATCTGGTGATGCTGCTATCCGTAACTACAAAAAAGGTCAGGATGTTGAAGCGGTGATTATCTCTGTTGATGTTGAAAAAGAGCGTATTGCTTTAGGTATCAAACAACTTGATAACGATCCATATGCAATGTTCTTGAATACTAATGACAAAGGTTCAATTGTTAACGGTACTGTTAAAGAAGTTTCTGCCGAGCAAGCTACTTTAGAGTTAAGTGAAGGTATCGAGGCAGTTTTACTTGCGCGTGAAGCTTCTTCTGAGCGTGTAGATGATTTGAGCAAAGTATTGAACGTTGGTGATACGCTTGAAGTTATGATTACTAATATTGATCGTAAAACTCGTGTAATTAACGTATCAGTTCGTGCTAAAGACTCTCAAGAAGAGAAAGAAGCCGTTAAGAAAGTTAGACAAGCTGAGAAAGCTTCTGGTACAACTAACTTAGGTTCATTACTTCAGGATAAATTGTCTCAAGGTTAATTATGAATCGCTCAGATATTATTAAAAAAATCTCTGAACTTTATCCGAAGCTAAATCGAAAAGAAATTGAAGTGATAGTCAAAGAATTATTCTCTTCAATGGCTTCTAGTATCGCAACTGGTAAACGGATTGAGATACGTGGTTTTGGTTGTTTTTCTCTGAAACATCGTGCTGCTGGAAAGGTTCGTAATCCACGCCACGGTGTAGCAGTTGAGTCTGGAGAGCGCCACGTGGTGTATTTCCGGGCAGGTAAAGAACTCCGTGAACGCGTAGATATTGTAAATAAATAAAAAGGATCCCGTCAAATTATTGGCGGGGTTTTTGTTGTTTAAAGCTGCGTGATATCAATATATTCTTAATAAAAGAGGGGATTTTTAGGGTGGTTTTACCGATTTAGCATAAATTAGATTTAACTTATAATGTAAAATTATCGTTGTTAGCAATTAAGAATGGTAGTGTCATGAAAAAAGCCGGTTTTACGATAATTGAGTTAATGATAGCATTGGCGATTATTGGTATTTTTGCAGCACTCGCTATTCCTGCATATCAGAGTTATGTAAATCGTGCCAAAATTAGCGAGGGATATAATTTTGCTGGTTATTATACTGTTGCTATTGCTGAGTATTATAATGAAAAGGGTAGTTTTCCCAATAATCTTGGACAAGTTGGTACGCCATCGCAAAATGTACAGGCACATTATGTTTCTTCGGTATGTATGCAAAATGGTGGAGCTTTTCAAGTATTATTTAGTGGAGATCCAATTACCGGAGCTCTACAGTATGTTCCGACAGTAGGCTCTTCAGGAAATATCAATTGGGGATGTTATGGAATTTTGATTCCAACTGAATGGATTCCACACCAATGTCAAAATACTGATATTATTTATAATCAGAGTGGTTTACTAATCATTAACCGGATTGTTAATGGGCAAACCAAAAGACTTGCTTATGCATACCCGTGTCCAGAATATCAATCAAGTAGCACAGCAGGAGTTTTATCTAGTTCCTCGATTGATTTTGTGCAAAATATGTATGAGTATATGCGTGATCGTTTTGGTTACACCAATGATCAAATTGCTACGGTTTATAATTCTTATTCTAAATACCTCCAGAATATGCAGGAGTCTTGGTATGTTGAGAATACTAGTGGCAATGCTTATCAAACGTTACAGTGTGGAAATGGATACAGTCCTGGATATACTTTTGGTTATATGATTGAAATTGGTTCGGTGGTTAGTGCTGGTGTATGTCCTGCTTCAAACCCGATTATTTGGAATTGCCAAAAATGGGCAAATGGTGCTTTTGTAGTGGATCCAAATTCACGGTGGACTTGTGGACCAGATCATCCATAATACAAATAACTTGTGAGTAAGAATTAGTAGCTTATAAAAAAAGTTCGTTGGTGTATTCCAACGAACTTTTTTATTTTATTTTTTAATACAATTAGCTTGGCATTGTTTTTTGTTGTAAGGCAGAAACATCAGAATATTTGCCATGCCGCAAAAGCCAGTTGCACCAGCAAAAAATAAACCAGCGCCAACGAAGCCGCTTAGTAATATAAATGCAGGGTTTACTAAGTAGGCTAAAATTACCCCTAATATAATTAAAACTCCAGCCACCATTTGTACCTGACGCATAATTGGTAGCGGTGCTTTCTCGTCTTGTATGGTAGCAAGACCAGATTTTTTCCACTCATTGATACCTCCTGTCAAGATATATACTGTATCGTGTTCTAAATTGGCAAATTTGTTAGCATTCATCTTCGTTCGGTTTCCTGATTGACAATGAAAAACCAAAACTTTATCTTTGGCTATTTTGTGCAAGTCATCATGATGAAATGAAGACAATGGTGTATTTACCGCCTCAGCAATTCGCTCTCGATTGTGTTCATCAGGCTCACGGATATCGCAGAGAATGGTTTCATTTTTCATCGAAAGTTGTTGATATTCATTAGGAGTAATTTCAATAATTTTAGCCATGATAAATTCCTTAATTGTAATTGTGAAGGATGAAAATATATTTGTTTGCAGATATTATTTTAGGATAAACTAATATAAATTGTCAAGAGATATTTTAGTGAAATCTGAAATAAAATATCTTAGAGGTCTTGATGAGAATAAAGTATTGGAGTTATGCTTTACAATTAGGTTTTTTATACTTACACTGTACATAATTGTCGAAATATCGCCAAGATATTCTATGTTATAATGGCGCCGTTAACTAGATGAATTATGTTTTTGCTTTAGCGTAAAGAAAGGGTTTTCAATGACGAATCAGCTATTAATTGATGAATTTTACTCTGAAATGACTAAAAAAAATATCGGTGTATATACGGAAGAAGAGCAGGCAAAATTACGTAACAGCAAGGTTATAATCTTTGGTTTGGGTGGTGTCGGAGGGATGGAGTCTATTTTATGTGCTAGAAGCGGAATTGGTCACATTAGTGGTGTTGATCCTGATATTTTTGAGCTATCGAACACCAATCGCCAGATGCTGGCAATGACTTCTACCATGAATGAATACAAAAGCGTTGCGGCAGAGCGTCATTTAAAAGATATCAATCCATATTTAAGTACTAATTTTCAAAATGTCAGAGTAACAGAAGAAAATGTTTTTGAACTAATGCAAGGGCATGATCTTGTGCTTGAGGCTTTGGATGATATGCCATCTAGGATTGTCGTGCATCGTGCTGCTCGTAAACTGGGCATCCCTAGTATTTCAATGTCAGGTAGTCCGCCACATCGCGGTTTTGTTTCAGCTTTTTTGCCTGATGGTATATCTTATGAAGAGGCATTGAACATTCAAACTCAGGGTAAGGCTATTTCTGATCCTGAAGTTACTCAGTTTGTACAAGAGATTAAAAAGAAACGTGCTCAGTTCTCAGTGAGTAAAGGTGCACCTCAATCATGGGCTGATGATTTTTGTAGCGGTAAAGCAGGTTGGATAATTACGCCAATTCGTGCTACGTTGATCGCAGCATTTAGTTGCCACGAAGCTGTACAGATATTAATCGGTCAAAAACCTTTAGCCGCAGCGCCAAAGGGGATTTATATTGACATGGATAATCTAACTAACCCAGTCTCTGTAATTAATCCAGAATGTGGACACTGGGAAGCTTATCAAATATAGTAACTAATAAATATTATTGTTGTAAGGACATATATAAATGAATAATTTATCACAAGAAATTTATGCCCGTAATTACGGTGTAGTAACTCATGAAGAGCAACAAAAACTAGCCAACGCTAAAGTTACGGTGATTGGTGCTGGTGGGGTTGGTGGAATTACATTAATTAGTTTAGCTCGTATGGGATTTGGTAATATCCAAGTTGTTGATATGGATGAATTTGATTATAGTAATATAAATCGCCAAATGCTTTCGGGTATTTCTCGGGTTGGCAAAAGTAAAGCAGAGTGTGCCAGAGATACCATTTTAGATATTAATCCTGCAATTAATGTGACGGTTAGAAAAGAAAAATTAGTTGAAGCGAATGCCGAAGAAATAATTGCTGGATCAGACGTGGTTATTGATGGAACAGATAATCTAATTGCACGGGTAATTATTCATCGTGCAGCACAAAAATTAAAAGTACCATCAGTATGGATTGCAGTTACACCTCCATTTAGGGGCGGTGTGATGACTTTTTCTCATGAGACCCCAGCATATGAATTAGTTTTGCAGCATCCTTCTTATGGTAAAGAATTAACGCCAGAAGTGGTAAAAGAAGTCTCAGCAATTAAAGATGAGCGTGCGAAAGTGTCAGTTGAGCATGGTGCACTGGCAGATTGGGCTGAAAATTATTTAAACAACAATGCTCCTTGGGCAGTTATCTGTCCTGTGGCAAATATCGTAGGAATCTGTGCCAGTTTTGAAGCTTTTAAAGTAATCCTTAAACGTGATGATTTAAAGCCAAGCTATGCGCCAGCGCTGGTTAAAATAGATTTATCACAAATTAATATGGTTCAGGTGCAAACACCAGTAAACGGAAGTTGGAATAATGCGGAGCTATAAATTACTATGTGTTGGAATTGCCAGTATATTATTATCAAATGTTTATGCAGCAACTATAGTATCGAATGAATATAATGTTCCTTATAGTGGTGGACAAACCCTTCATCTTAAAGAAAAAAGATTGTCCACAATTCTATCCGGTAAAGTGATTGTGTTAATAAATCCTTTGAGTATCCCAGCTTTAAGCGCTTTTGATGTACCGGGTTATTCATTGATGGATGCATTGGCTGCAAAAGGGTACGATGTTTGGGGAATTGATTTTACTGGCGAAGGTAGTGCATCTTATCCTCCTTCGATGAGTATATCTCCAGCGCCTCAAGGCGTGTATCCACTTGAGGCCAAAGATGCGGTTAAAGAATTGAAAGATGGTGTGGACTATATCGTTAAAAAGACTGGTAAAAAATCAGTTGATTTACTCGGATGGTCGTGGGGCTCAGTTGTTGCTGCCATGTATTCGATTCAACACCCTAAGCAGGTTAATCATTTGGTGTTGTATGGATCAATGTATTCTTCAAAGCTAGCGGAGTCTATTCAACCAATATTTATTAAACCATTTGAGTCACCTATTGGGGTGTTTAGTCAAAATCTGCCAGCATATCAGAATATTCCATGGAAAGTAATCAATACTCACTGGAATATGATGCTTGAAAGTAATCCAACTATTGCAAGCGAGAGTGCCATTAATGCAGTTGGAAAGATTTATGTTAATGCTGATCCTAAGCCGGTTATGCCAACTTCATTGCGAAGACCTATGGGACCAATGAAAGATTTATTTGCAATCTGGAATGCTCAGCCGATATACGATATCAATAAATTAACTACACCAACTTTAGTTATCTATGGTGATCAGGATTTATTTGCTGATCATGAGTTATATTCTAAATTAGCTAATGTTAAAACTAAGCAAGAAATTGTACTTAAAGAAGCGACACACTGGTTGATTTATGAAAAAGCCAGAGCTGAATTTGTTGATGATGTTGCAGAATTTTTGAATAAGTAGTTGGAATATGAAGAATGTAATTATACTTGATAGTACATTGCGCGAAGGTGAGCAGTCTCGTGGAGTTTGTTTTTCTGTTAAGGAAAAGATTCTACTTGCACAGAGGCTTCGTGATTTTGGCGTGGGTATTATTGAGATTGGTCAGCCAGGAATTTCCGAATTTGAAGCAGATGCTTGTATTGAAATTTGTAATTCTGTTTCAGATGTTGATTTGCTGGTACATGCCAGAGCCAATCGTGACGATATTCTTGCTGCACGAAAGACCTCTGCTAAATGGATTGGTATCTGGGCATCTTACAATGATATTTCATTAGCTACTAAATTTAGCAATCGTTCACGCGAATGGATCAAAGAACAAGTTACTCAGTCAGTCGCCATGGCGAAAGAGCTTGGTTTTATGGTTCGATTTAGTATAGAAGATGCATCACGTACTTCTTTAGAGCTTATCTATGATTTAGGCATGAGTGCAGTTAAGGCTGGTGCTGATAGAATTAGTTTGGCAGACACGGTGGGGATATGGCATCCCAAAGAATGTGAGAAAGTAGTTAAATTTGCTGTTGAAAGCTTCGATCGTGAGATAGAGGTTCACTTACATAACGATCTTGGCTTAGCTCATGCTAATGCTATTGCTGCTATTGATGCTGGTGCAACTGTTGTCGATGCTTCAGTTCTGGGCTTAGGTGAGCGTGCTGGAATCTGTGATTTGATTACACTTGCAGCAATCTTGGATAAGCATTATAATTTGAATCACTATAATTTTAAGCATTCTCAGGATTTGGCACAAGCAATTGCTCGTATAGCATCTAATTCTATTGAGCATAATCATCCTATTGTCGGTAGAAATTCTTTTACTCATGTTTCTAAATATCATGTTAAAGCTGCAGACAATAATCCTCAATCATATGAGGCACTTGATCCGGAATATTATGGTCGAAGTAGATCCTTTACTGTTAATGTCTTAGAACGTAAAGATCAACAGCGCTTGAATAGTAATCTCATTGTCAAGACGCCTTTTATAAAAGGTGCATCTGAATTATTACACCATCGTGATGGTGTTGGATTTAGATGGGTTTTTATGGATAGTCGGATTGATGAGCGAAGTCAAGTGTATATCATTGAAAGAACTTTTGATCGAGACTATGCCGGTCAGTCAGAAGCTCATGTTGATTCACATGCACATAATTGCGATAGTGTTTTTGCTTTTATGGGAAATGCTCCTGATGGAACTGGCTTGACTGTCCGCGTAACATTTGGGGAAGGGGTGCAAACAACTACGCAAACTTTTTCCAGCCCTGCATCAGTTTATATTCCTGCTAATATTTATCATAGCTATGAGTATATATCAGGAACTGGTCGATTTTTAAATTTTGTGCTATCTCCAAATTATAATGAGAGTATAGTCAACCAATAAATTTTATAGTTGTAGTATTAGTAGCAAATATATTAATTACTGCAACTATAACTCTTGTAGATGCAGTTTAATGCAAAAAAATCATTTCAATAAATTACAGATTATAATAATGATGGCGACGCTAGTTATTTTAGGCGTCTCAGCCATTGATATTTATATTGCATCACTTCCACAAATGGTTTATGAGTTTAACGTCTTACCAGATACGGTAAATCTGACTATTTCTGCTTATACTTTGGGGGTTGCAATTGGAGTGCTCTTTATTGGCGAACTTAGCAATCGTTTTGGGCGCAGAAAGATAATTTTAGGTGGTATAGTTTGCTTTAGCATCTGCTCCTTGTTAATTGCACTCTCTTCTTCAGTTTATTGTATCGTTTTACTCAGGCTGATTCAAGCGCTAGGCTGCTCTAGTTTTATAATTATTCCACGGATGATAATCAGGGATACGATGAATGAGAAAGAGCAGATCAATGCAAATGGAACGTTATTACTCGGAATGATTATTTCTCCAGCAATTGCTCCAGTTGTAGGTGCATACATCAGTCAATATTTAGGTTGGCGCTATTGTTTTGTTTTTAGCGCTATTATCGGCGTGGTTATGACCTGTATTGTTTATAAATGGTTACCAGAAACTAACGTATCTCCGTTAAAGAAACTAGCGAGTATAAAACAATACCTGATTACTTATCGGCAACTATTCTCAAATATTTCGTTTATTGCCTTGACGGTGATTTATGCCACAACGGTTGGGGCATATTTTGCCTTTCTTGGAATTTCAAGTTATTTATATATTGATTTTTTGCATTTATCTCCGATTAATTTTTCGTACATTTATATATTACTAGCGGCTGCTTACTTTGTGGGTAATTATATGATGCGAGCATTAAATAGAAAAAGCTTTTCTCCGGCCAAAATTATTGGTATTGGAGTTTATTCAGCGTTTGTTGGCATCGTGGTAATTGCATGTGCCAATCTATTAAGTGGTATTTACGTACTGATAATGGTTACGCTTGGAGTAATTTTTATGCGTGCTGCCAATGCGGTAATCATACCTCCAACTCAAATTCGGGTTATGAGTAACTTTGCACCACACAGCGCGCAGGCTCTTGGACTAAACATGTGTATTGGATTTGTTTGTAATAGTTTGGCGACGTATGGTGTAACGTTATTAAAATTTGCGCCATTGACCAATTTAATGATAATTTCGATAATACCAATATTGATTAGTGCTCTATTTTATTTAAGATTCAACAAGGCTCTATAATCCTCCAGATTGGTTCTCCCATATATTGAAAGATAAAACTCAATTATCTATTGTTTTCACATCTCCCAAATTTTGTTAGGCTATACATCAATCAGCTACTTAATCACAATCATCATTTAATTTTAAAACATAATTGAATATTTTCTATGCTGATCTTGTATAAATATTGTAATTGAATCAATTTATTATGTCTTGCTTGGGCTTTATTATTTTATCTTGCAAAAATGGGAATTAACTATCTATATATGGGAAACCACTTGTAATTTGACAGTGATATTATACCGTCATGAAGTTGAGAGATGCTCTCAATAATGCTTTAAATCCCTTTTAAATTAGTGGAGCCCATCATGAGAAATAAACTAGTTAAAACATTATTAGTTTCAATCTTGGCTGCAACTGCTCTTAGTGGTTGTAATTCAGGAGGAGGAAGTACGAATAATTCGAACGCTAATAGTAATAATTCAGCGCAGGCAGCTACTCAAACTGATTCTCAACAATCTATCGGCACCGAAGGAGGGTTATTGAGTATCATCGGTGGCAATATTGAAGAGGCAATCACTGAGCAAGTTGGTTCTGCATTATGGAATTTAATAACTAAAGGTCAGGCATTTCCACAAACTGCTGCAGAGTGGGATAAGCAGGCACTGATTTCAATTAAGCAAAACATCCAGCAAATTGAAGCTCAACTAAATATCCAAAATAGTAAATTAAACACGATAATTCAGGATATTGATAACACGGCGCTTAGCGGATCAAATTTGAAAGTATCCGACTATTTATCAAATATCAGTGATGAAACTACTAATGTTGAAAATTTAGTGCAAAATACTCTGCCAAGTAATCAATCATCTACTGCTATTGTTAATGCTCTGATTACTGGCAGTGCACAGCCACTTAGCACGGAGCAAGTAGAATCGTTAACCAGCTATGTGAATAACTACAGTATATCAACATTAGTGCCAGGATTTACATCGTCTAAAATTGACACAACCGAGCAGCAGCTATCTTGCGATCCGTCGACTACAGGTAATACTTATTATGTCTTAAATAATGAGTCGCAAAATGCACTCAGCCATCCAATGCCAAATTTGTCGAGCAATTGTCTGTTAAGCGTTGCTTTGAATAATGCTTACAATAATTTAACTCAAAATGTGCAGGTAACTGCAGGTTCTAATGTTTTATACGATCTACAAAGTTTTGATCAAATGCTGGATACTCAATATCTGCAAATTGTTCAAGCTCTTACTACCGCTTATTACTTAGATCAGCTACGCTTATATCTTTATGTTAATTTGCAGCCAAGTCACCAAAATCATATTTCATCTTTGTTGACTGTTGATCCAGACAGCAATAATTTAGCAAATTTTTCAACTGCTCAGGCAGAATTGCAATTAGCTTATAATACTCGACTAAGTTTTGTACAGGCTTTATTCACTGAAACCAAACAAAACGCATTCAACCATTATACTAATACAATCCAAACCGATAGTTTGGCAAGCAATTGTAATTTTAACTATGGCGCAATTGATTCGCTTAGTTCCGAATCACTAAATGCAAGTATGTCTTCTAGCGGAAATTCTTATGGTTGGGATGGGGAAACTCTAACCGCGACCTGCAAAAATATTGGTTTAGGTACAGTTACTACAACTATTCATGTTTCAACTCTATGCTCAAATCCAAATTTACAGGTCTCTAATGGTTATATTGCTTGCGGACCATCTGTATCTAACTATAAAGCTTCAAGTGAATACAATTTTACTCCATCATATTCAGATATTACGAATAATTACGGTGGTGCTTCTTTCGACCAGTTGTACTCATTTTACTCTAGTGGAAATCTTGATGTTTATTTTGATAACAACTATCCATTAACCTACACAGGAGGTATCAGTTATTATTTAGGTGATTCAGGACAAATCAGTAATCTTTCTAGCACTGGGTTTATACTTAATGTTGATCCAGGAGACCAAGTTGGTACACAGGTAATGGCTCCAGTTAACGATGGTGTGCACGTCTATTTTATTGGAGAAAAATCTATCTATAACACATTCTCAGATGATCAAGTATATATGATTCTGAGTTGCGTTCCGGGAGATAATAACTGTCAGATGGCAAACTTCCCTAATCCTAATAGTCCAGTTCAAGGGCAAGAAGCTTATAATGCATTGGTATTCAGTAATGGTGATATAATTTCGATGTACAATCAATTTACCGATCATTATCATGGCAATTATTATATTCAGAATTATTATAATAACACTGCACCATCATACTTTACTAAATACTTATAATAAATAGAGAGATAGTGCCACTAAATTAAGCGGCACTATTTTTATTTTTTGTGAATTAATCTTTTACGAGTTGAGGAAGCAGTATAAAATTCATCACTGGCAGCAACCGCGGGCATCAATCGCCCAAATATCAACCACGTGATCATTTTCAATAATATAAAAATGGTCAAAGAGATTAATTGTTGGATCACAATGCGCTACAACTAATTCAAGGACTTCTCCAAGTGCTGGTAAATCTCCACTAGCAGCAGTAACTTTACCATGTTCATCTCCAAAACCATCCCAATCATAGTTAAGGTGTTCATGGCTAATGATTCGCGGTTTAGTTGCAACTTTATAAAGCGCTTTAGTTCCGGCATCAACGGTAACATGGCTTGGGTGATTATTGCTAATTACGGTTGTCAGCATTGTCATTGCCGCCAGAAATTTTTGTTCTTTATATTCAATATCGCTATATTCCTGATCCATAACACAGTATGAGCCAGGTTGAATTTCGCTTACTGTGGCTAATTCTGCATCAAGGCTAAATGTTCCAGTACCGCTACCTGTTTGAATTTGACAATCAATTCCTTGAGCTAACAACTGAATTTTAATTTCACCAGCTGCGTTTAGTATTTGGTGCGAGAGTGTGCGGCGCTGTGCTAAATCACTAATGTGCTGCAAATGTCCGGCATAGCACTGAATCCCTTTGAAGATTAGATTGCTGAACTGGTTAATTTTATGTGCGTAATTGATCGCTTGATTTAAATGCACTCCGGTTCGCCCGATTCCAGCGTCAATATCCAGTAATACATTAAGTGACAGCTTGTGCTTTTGGCAAACTTGATTCAGTTTTGCGGCATTCTCAAGATTATCAATCACGAGCATTGTATCAGGAGCTTGCTTAATAAGATCAATCAGTTGCTTAATCTTATTGTCAGCTACGATAGGAGATGTTATTAGAATACCCCTGACTCCAGCTTGTACCATTACTAGCGCTTCGGAAATTTTGGCAACGCAGATACCAATAGCGCCATATTTCAATTGTAACTGAGCTATCTTGCTGCATTTATGCGTTTTGGCGTGAGGGCGAACATTAACTTCTTTATCTTTGGCTAATTGTTGCATAAGAGTTAAATTATTAATTAATTTATGCTTGTCGATTAGCAGACATGGCGTAGGTAGTTGGCTCTTGTGAAGTCCTAAATAGTTGTGTGGCATATAGACTCTTTCTTAGTAACTATATTGTTATTGCAGGATTTATTGTACCGTAAAAGTCAATTGTCATGCTATAACAGACTTCCTTATGTATTTTGTGAAAGTTAGAGACATGGAAAATAACACAGCTAAATTAGCCTATCAAAAACCATTGGTTGAATTATTAGAGGTCTGTGAGATAATAAAAAATGCAAATGGTGCTGGTGACGATGGACTTGGTGGTGGTCTTTTTTAGGTAGTTAGGGAATAGTAGTATCTCCTAGGAAGTGCTATTGATAAGTGGGGGATATTTATAATATCGACTATCACCAAAAAGAGTGTTAGAAATGAAAGTCCAAAGTTTAGCCAATCACAAATAATTATAAAGTTTTTTCACAACGTTTTAATTTCTTAAATTTGGATTATTGATCAAGATAAAAAGCGAAAGATAGACAGCGCGATAAAATCATTAATCGAATAGTTATTTTACTGTTTGGCTTATCTGGAATTTGTGGATATTCTTTAAAGAATCCGAGCATCTTATCTTTATTGAAATGCTTCCAAATGATTGCTTGAGTGCTTGGTTTAAGGTTATTTAGCCGATCCAACCATTGTTTTTGGTGTATATTGTAAGACAAGTAAAAATCTGCAGCTTGCTCACCTCGATTAGTATTCTGCGTAACTTCAGTAGGTAATATATCCTTTAAACCTTTGCGAACCAACAATCTTCGATTGATGGTTTTATGGTTTTTGTAGAAAACTGATTGAGGTATACTATAGCAAAACTCAACTAGATCTTTGTCGATTGTTGGATCTAGACTTTTGGTTCCATACCATAACTGTGCGGCGTAATTTGTAGATTTTAATGCGGTGTTTGAACCAGTTAGCATGAACATTTGAAGATCAGGAATAAAAGCAATATCAAAGAGTATTCGCTGTATTTCTTTAATTCGTGATTTAAAAGAGTTATTATAGTCAAACAATTTATTGAGTGCTCTGCTTGGGGCTATCTTACTCTCTACAAAAGAGTAAATTTTTTTTAATTTACTTAATAAGGTAGTGCCTGACCATGAAATGGTTGCATTTCCAATTGCCCCTGTCAAAATAACTCTTGAATCATGGTGGTTTGCAAATTTATATGATGCGAATATCCATTCCATATTGGCAACATTTCTGATTGGTTGATCTGTATAACAATGCAGAGTGTCTAAGCGATTATACATATTGTCATTGATTTTTGTGTAGTGCTGATGATGCAATACATTGGGATACATATTTAATATTGACTTGATAATAGGCATCTCATGATAGTACCAATTTTTACGGTTACTTGGACCTTCCAGATTATTTGGAAGTGCGGTGAATGAATGCAGTATTCTGTTTTCTTTGACTATAGTTATCCCATAAACAACTGGGCGATTGATTGTTCAATAGCTAGACTTAAATTATTCTGACGATTCTCATTTTTTCTAATGTAGCGCTTCAAGTT
>RXJX01000030.1:69504-92856 GCA_003963245.1 Neisseriaceae bacterium | reverse complement strand
TTCGTTTCTCTAATGTTAATCTTTTTGCCATAATGCCTCGCGAAATACAACCAATAGTTTAATCGGTTTCTTTGCATTTCGCACTTGAATTCAGGCGCTAAAATCAAAGTTCCCACAAGATAATGCCATATCCAAAAAACAAATGAAAATTGTACAATTTTGTCTATACCTTAAATGACAAACCTTGAGCTATAATAGCGCATTCATAAACTAATGTCTTGAAAAGTAAGAGGCAACAAGCGTAAATTATTTAAGTTACGCGCGCTCCCTTCAAAACCTTAGTAAGGATTTCCCCTCCTCTTAAGCACCTATAATCATAATGTGTACATAGGTGCTTCTTTTTATATGCCTACACATAACTACATACAGTGAAACAAGCCAGCAACTAGCAAAAATCATTTAGCACAATAAATTGCATAATGTTCAATATTAAAATACAAATCGGTTTTGACAAATCCTTGACTAAGAATAGCTTCTTTCGTCTCAATATGAGTACTTGGATAATCGCTACTTTCAACATGTTCCCGTATATTAATAATTTCATTGTGAGATAAATTCAATAAGCTGTCGTAGAAACTC
Organism: Neisseriaceae bacterium; assembly: GCA_003963245.1. GTDB lineage: Bacteria > Pseudomonadota > Gammaproteobacteria > Burkholderiales > UBA11063 > Aquella. Next base: position 92,277 of record RXJX01000030.1, on the reverse strand, counting down.
CCCATCGTAGTAGTTAAATAATCCTCTCGACTTTGTGCCGCGGAAATAACTTCAACAAATTTAATCTTAATATAACCCCCATATACAGAAAAATCTAGGCTGATTCCGTCAGTTTTCTGTTAGCCGCGTTTAATATGTCACTTAATAAACTTCCCCTATTTGCCAATAATCGGTTTATAATACCATCTTCTAGCGGGGGTGCGACGCTGTAGTCGCTGAGAGAGGAAACATCCTTAACCCTTTGAACCTGATTCTGGATAATACCAGCGTAGGGAGGCTAATCACTATTTTTCTTTTCAACACGCGGATTACCCTCTTTACGCTTATTTTGTGAAAGTTACAAAATGAGCAATTCAATCCACCAACGGCAACTCCACTTACTTACAGCCTGCCCCGATACAGAACATAATGAATATTTAAAATTTATCGAATTAAGTGCCAAATCTGGTATCACTCATCTGCAATTACGACAAAAAAACTGGTCATTCAGTAGCTTACTCAGTTTAGGTCGTGAGCTACAAGCCGTACTAAAGCCATATTCCGTACCGCTCATCATCAATGACAATCTTCATCTGACACTGGAGTTAAATGCTGATGGTGTACATCTAGGACAAAAAGACGGCGATCCCGATGCTGCCCGTGCCATTTTAGGCGCGGATAAAATCATTGGCTTATCCATCGAAAATAATGCGCAATTAGCGCAGGCTAATTTATTACGCTCAATTAACTACGTTGCTGCCAGTGCAGTATTTCCGAGCAAAAGCAAAAACAATATTGAATATATTTGGGGTCTTGATGGTTTGACTAAATTTTGCCAAGCATCTTGCCATCCGGTAATTGCCATTGGTGGAATCAATCTTAGCAATATTGCCGAAGTTGGTGCTACTGCAATTAGCGGCGTGGCGGTTATCAGCGCAATTCACGAAGCGGATGATCCAAAACAATATATCCAAAAGTTAAATCAGCAACTTAATCACGGAGGTAATCAGCATGAGTAATCTTTATCAGCAGCTTTATGACGTTCATCAGAAATTACAAGACTCTAAACCATTAGTACTCAATCTTACTAATTATGTCACTCAGGACTTTATGGCAAATGTACTTTTAGCACTAGGCTGTGCACCGATTATGTCCGAAGACAATGAAGAACTCGCAGAGTTAACTACCATCGCGCATAGTTTGAATCTCAATATTGGTACACTAGATACGAAATTTGCTCATCGTGCGATAAGTGCAGGGAAACTGATGCAGCAGCAAAATAAATGCGTGGTACTTGATCCGGTAGGCGCTGGAGCAAGCAAAAGCAGAACTGATTTAGCTCAAGAACTATTACCATTGGCAAATATTGTCCGTGGAAATGCTAGTGAGATTATGGCACTTAATTCTAGCTCGTTCTCGAGCTACGGGGTTGAAAGTAGTGTGGAGAGCCTCAGCGCAATGTTTAGCGCACAAAACATCATCAAGCAAACGCAAAAAACTGTTGTTGTGAGCGGTAAAATTGATTTAATTTATGCGCCACACGCCAATTATCAAAATAAATTTGGGATTGAACTAATGACTAAAGTAACTGGTATGGGTTGTTGTTTGAGTGCAGTAATTGCCGGATTTGCCGCAGTTTGTCAAGATTACGCTCTTGCCAGCTATTTAGCAATAATCTACTACACCTTATGTGCCGAACAAGCCGCACTGGATACTTCTGCACCAGCTAGTTTTAAAGTTAAATTCATTGACTGCATTTATCAGCCAGACTGGGCGTGGTTTGAATCGCGAATTAGCCATAGTTCGCAAGTGGAGGATACAAAATGTTAACAAGTGCCCTATCTATTGCCGGGTTTGATGGTTCAGGCGGAGCGGGATTGCAAGCTGATCTAAAAACATTTTCAGCTTTAGGCTGCTATGGCATGAGTGTCTTAACTGCACTACCGATTCAAAATACTTGTGGTGTACGCAACTGCTTTAATCTCCCTCTGAAAGCAATTGAAGAACAATTAGACGCTATTTTTAGCGATATTACTCCCAATGTTATTAAAATCGGAATGCTGTTTAATCAAGAGATTGTCCATATTGTTGCTGAGTTTCTAGCTAAACATGCACAAAATATCCCTATCGTTCTCGATCCGGTAATGGTTGCCAAAAGTGGCGATTATTTGCTTTTGCCTGAAGCGATTGAAACCTTAAAACAAGAGTTAATTCCGCAAGTTACTTTGATAACCCCCAACATCAATGAAGCACAAGCACTTAGCGGAGTAAAAATCGCAACGCCTAACGATATGCTAAAAAGTGCTGAAATTATCCATCAGCTTGGCAATGTAAATGTTTTGCTCAAAGGCGGACATTTAGATGGCATGTCTTGTGATGACTTATTATTTACTGAGTCCGCGCAATATTGGTTTAAAGCGCCAAGAATTGAAACCATCAATACCCACGGTACTGGTTGTACCTTATCGGCAGCAATTGCAGCTAATCTTGCACATGGTAATGATTTAATTACAAGTTGTCAGAATGCCAAGAATTATCTTTATCAAGCTATGTTGAGTTTTAAAGATATCACCATCGGACATGGACATGGTCCCGTAAATCATTTTCACCAATGGTGGAACAAATAACTATAAGGAAAACCGAACATGAAATTTTCACAGCTCGCTTGGCAACAAAATCAAGCCAATTATCAGGCAATTGTCCAACAGTCATTCAATCAGGAACTTATGAATGGCACACTTGCCCGCGAAAAATTTGCTTACTATATTGAACAAGACAGCTATTATCTGCAACACTTTGCTCGAGTTTTAGCTAAAATTGCCTCTCGTTTAGATAACAGCCACGATATCTTACAATTTTTAGATTTTGCTAAAGGCGCAATCATCGCGGAGCAACAAGTTGTACATGAGCATTTTCGTCAACAAATGAATTTAGAAGTTAGCGGACAAATCAGCACTGCATCGCTAGGATATACCAGCTATTTACATTTTTGTAGTCACAATCAAGCGGTAGAAGTAGCAATTGCTGCAGTTTTGCCATGCTTTTGGATTTATTATCAGTTAGGTTGTCACACTCAACAATTTTCCAGCCCAAATAATCCGTATCAGCTGTGGATTGATAACTATGCCAGCGATGATTTTGCCGCAGGAGTAGCTGCCGCAATTGCAATCAGTGATGGTTATTATGAACAGGCAAGTTCAGCGGTGCAACAGCAAATGTTGGGAGCATTTGCTACTAGCGCACGCTGGGAATACTATTTTTGGGAAGATGCTTATAATTTACATTCATTTTAGTCGTAATTTACCAAAACTTTATAAAGTAATATACCTGAATGAAGTATACTGTGGAGTTAAAACTTCAACCTTTATCCGAAATCAGAAAGTCTTATTGCTGTAGCGGATATGTAACTCTAACTCAGGTATCAAATATGGATCAGAATATCAGGAATCATTACACTAACACTCAGAAAAAGCTATTAATCATTGTCTTACTATTACTACTATTTGTTACGCAGGCTTCGACCGATATTTACGTATCTGGATTGCCGCTAATGGCACGTGAATTTAATGTTACGCCGGCAAAAATGAATATGACGATTACATATTACGTCTATACTCAAGCTTTCTTATTCTTGATTATGGGACCAATTAGTGATTTATGCGGACGGCGAAAAACTATTCTGATTTCACTAGTTGTATCAATAATTGCAACATTTATGATTTCTGAAGGTACACAATTAGATCAAATCATACTCTTAAGAGTCGTACAAGCAATCGGTAGCGCTTCAATCTATATTGTTTCACGGCTAATAATTAAAGAAGTCTATGATAAAGAAGAAATTCTCTCGGTTACAGGACTATTTTTACTTGGTCTAGTTTTATCACCAGCTTTAGCACCAGTTGTCGGTGCAATTATTATCAAATATTTAGATTGGCGCTGGTGCTTTAGATCTATTGGAATAATTTCAATATTGCTGACATTTATTGGATTTTTTGTAATTCAAGAAAGTAATCACGCGATAGATAAATTTCGTCGAGAATTTAAACCTCGTAAAATGCTAGGAAACTATCTCAGTGTTTTGATTAATTGGTTATTCGTTCGCTATCTCGTTGTAGTTGGAGGAACCTTTGCATCTTTTTATGCTTTTATTTCAATGTCCAGCTATATGTACATCAATGAATATCACATTTCAAATGTCTATTATTCATATTTGTTTACGTTCATTGCATTGGGTTATCTGATTGGTAACAAAATAATGATTTATCTAAGTAAACGAGGCAAAAGTAGTCATTACCTAGTTCTAATCGGAGTAAGCATTGCTGTTTTTGTAATATTACTCACCGCGGCATGCATTATGCTTAGAAATTATACAATGCTATTTATTGGTTTAATTACCTTGTCAGGTTGGCTAATTCGGCTTGCAACCGCATTTATTAATCCCCCTATCCAAGTTGGAGTGATTCATGCATTTCCAGCCTCAAGTTCTTACGCGGTTGGTTTACTTAGCTCGTTTCAATATGTCTTCGCCGCATTTGGATCATGGGTCGTGGGAATAATGCCATTTGAGCCAAGTACGAATATTATCGCAACAACAATAATATTCACAGGAATTACGATTGCAATGTTTTGTTTGATAACACGCCATGAACTTGAATAAATTGTCCTAGCTATCTCCAATGGAGTCATTAACAATCAGACAATTCGATGGCATTAACTACAATTGAGAAAATGCTGCCAAGGTATCACGCTGAAACATTGTCATCAGTTGATAAAAAGGGAAGGATATTTAACCCTTCCAAAGCAGCACGAAGAGGAAACGATTAATAAAGTTTATTGAACGCTACACTCGTTTTAGTTAAAATAAATTTGAGAATATACAAAAAAAGCATAACTATCAAAACAGCAAATAAGGTATAGATAACCCTGTATTCTATCTTATAAATAGTTTCATTCCTCATTAAGGCAATTATCAACAGCACGGATAACGTAATCAGTGCAGTAAATGAGCCATAGTGACGTGATACAGCAATGACAGTTAGATAAAATACTGGAAAAATCATTAGTGCAAAAATCAGCTGGCTATGAATTAACAAGCAGCAGGCTAATGCTACCCCACCACCGATCAGAGTACCAATAATTCTGAGTGTAATTCTAGAGATTGAAAGAGCATGGTTGCTTTTTATGATCAAAAAAGCGGTTAAAGGCAGCCAATAGCCGTTGGTCAAGTGATAATGAATTGAGATATAGTTACATAACATCACTGTAAATATCATAATAATGTTATAGGCTACCTTATGTATATTAATTTCAAGATAAGGCAAATTATTAATGATACTTTTTTGATTACTGTTTAATCCTGCTTTCTCCAATACGAATAATCTGATAATACCACTAAACACAATCAACGAGCCACCAAATGTGTAGGATAGCGAATACCTAATAATCGTATTGAGATCATTGGCTGGCATTCCACTACCTAGAATAAATCCTTCAAAAGTATAAAGAAATAATCCGGCAATCAAACCATGCGATTGATTGGAAAAAATTACCCAAGGTAAGATAATTAGGATACAAAGCGTTGACAGCCAAATGTTATTAGCTGCAAAACAACCAATTCCATAGACAATACCTGAGGCTATTGAGGTAATTAATCCATAATTTATTCGCTGAACTGGATGATATTGACTGGAGTTAAAAGATAGCATCACGCTATTCATTAGTAAGCCCGTCATTATAATAATCAATTCGATTTTATGAAATTTGCTTACATATAGCAATGCCAAAACTAAGCCAAAAAATGAAGTTTGCAGCGCGATAAGATTTATTTGCCGATCATCATCGAAGTAGTTAAGCAATATTTTTTTCAGCCCCATACCTATTCGCCTTAAATAAGTCATTATACCCGAATTTAAATAATTTTTTTAAATAGCGCTTGACAATTAGTTCAAACTTGAATTAATATTACGCCAATATAGTTCAAATTTAAACTAAATTCATAAAGAAAGAAAAATGCAGTTTATAAGAACAATCCGTGAGTTACTCAATGTTGCTCACTTATTTGAAACAATCTCTTCCACTCATGTACGCTCGTTAGGTTTAACACCGGGGCAATTTGATGTAATCGCAACATTAGGTAATCAGCCACCGATGACCTGTAAAGAACTGGCTAATAAAACTCTTATGGTTAAAGGTAATTTAACAGTCATCTTGGAAGGCTTATTAAAGAAAGGGTTCATAACTCGCACTATAAATCCAACAGATGGAAGAAGTGCTTTGATAGGTCTTACGGAGTTAGGAGTAGATTTATTTAATAAAGTATTTCCTGCTGTTACCCAATTCTTTGAACCAATCTGTACACAATTTGATGAAAAGGAGATGGAGCAACTACGACAAGAGCTAATCTTAGTAAAAAATAAGTTAAACCAATTCATATAATCTTAAGTAAGTGTATTAAAAAGGAACTAAACATGACTAAATTATTGTATATCAACTCCCACCCGGGTAATGCTGAATACTCTAAGTCACAGCAAATTGCTGAAGATTTTTTACAAAGCTACTTAGCAAAGCATCCTGAGGCACAGGTAACCAAGCTTGATCTATGGCAACTTGATGCACCAGATGTTGATGCAACAGTTTATAGCGCATTTGGAGTGTTAATGAGTGGGGGTTCATTTGAAAGCCTTACTACAGAACAACAACAAGCTTTGATGAAACGTCAGGCTGTAATTGATCAGTTCATCGCCCATGACAAATATATCTTTGTTGCACCAATGTGGGAATTCAGTTTTCCATCGGTTCTAAAAAAATATCTTGATATTATTTGTGCTGCCCGCCAAACTTTCCAGTATAATGAGTTTGGATTGCCTGCCGGATTATTGAAAAATAAAAAAGCAGTTTTTATTCAAGCAAGTGGCGGGGTTTATTCTCCGGAAGCTCGTGCAGGATTCCGCCCTCTGCTGGCAGATCATCCACAGGCAGAAGAATTATTAGCTACTTTTGACCAACTAGGTAATTATGGTGAACCAATCGTTCGGGCAACTTTGGCGATTATGGGAGTACATGATTATCAGCATATTATGGTTCCGCTACAAGCAAAACCTGATTATGCGGCTCCAGAATTTAACTCTTCATTAACTAAAGCTAAGCAATTAGCTATAACTTGGTAACTTTTTTCTAAAGGAAATCACAATGAAAAAATATTTAATCGCATTAGGTTTATCTGCTGCATTTAGTGGCTTTGCAAGTGCTGAAACTTATAATCTAGAGCCGACTCATAGTTATGTTGAGTTCCACTACAACCATCAAGGATTTTCTAATCCATCGGGTAAATGGATGGCTACAGGCACGATCAATTTTGAGAGTAAAGACATTACCAAGAGTTCAGCAAACATTACTATCACAGTTGGCGATATTGTTACTGGGGTTCCAAAACTTGATGAACATCTAAAAAGCGGAATGTTCTTTGATGTGAAAAAATATCCTATTGCTACATTTGTTAGTAGCAAAGTAAGTAATGTCCAAGGTAAACAATTTGACTTAACTGGTCAGCTGACTGTACATGGTGTAACTAAACCAATTACACTACATGTAATTCAGAATAAATTAGCACCTAATTTGAATGATACTCAAACTGCCGGATTTAGTGCAACTGCCAGCCTCAAACGTTCTGATTTTGGAATCTCCAGTTATGTTCCTGCAGTTAGTGACGAGATCAATTTAAATATTGAAATTGAAGCACAACCAGCAGCTACAAAATAAGCTAGTTATGCAAAAAGGCTAAGATTACTTCTTAGCCTTAATTTATTCTGCTCTTTGAATTTATAAATCATTATACTCAAAAAAATTTCACATTTTCTTAAGATACAAACTCAACCTCGAAAAGCCCAGAACTTACTAATCAAAAATGTCACAAACGGTGCAACAAACGTTGGCGCTAAACCCCACTCAGGGCTAAGCAACAAAACTTTAGTAATAAAGCGCACGCCACCAACATTGATCATCATCCCAATCATTGAAGTTACTAAAAATTTTACAAATTCACGCTTGGAATAACGATGCTTCTTAAAAGTATATTTAATATGTCCTACGTAAGCAATGAACATCCCACCAATATTCCCCAAAATCATTGCAACAGAGGGAAATACACCAAAGTAACGATGAGCCGCCCAATAAATTAAATCCTGTACAATTAATGCAGAAACCCCTACTGCACCATAAACCAGAACTTCACGTACATGACGACGCTTGATTTTCTTTACATGCTGCTTTATCATTTACGCGGAAATCCCTTCTTGGCATAAACCTGTAGCAAAGATACCGCGGCAGGAGTAACGCCCGATATTCGCGATGCCTGCCCGATATTCTCTGGCATTAGTTTACTTAATTTTTGCACTACTTCAGTAGATAAGCCACTGATTTTACTGTAGTCAATGTTATTCGGTAATTTAATCTCATCCAAATAAGCAAGCTTGCCGACTTCTTCCTGCTGGCGTGCGATATAACCTGCATATTTAATCTGAATCGCAACTTGCTCACAGATACGCTCATCATCACTCACAGCTTCGACAAACCCGGGTAACTGCACTAAGGTTGAATATTCAAACTCTGGACGTTTAAGCATATCATGCAATGAATATTCACGTTCCAATGGACCAGAAAATAAAGCTTCTGCTGCAGTACCATTGATATTTGCCGGATGAACAAAGATTTTTTTCAAGCGCTCAATTTCACCAAAAACCGTATCCCGTTTAGAGCAAAACGCATTCCATTGCTCATCACCAACCACGCCAAGCTTACGCCCGATTTCTGTCAAACGTAGATCCGCATTATCTTCACGCAATTGCAAACGATATTCTGCCCGCGAGGTAAACATTCGATAAGGCTCGCTAACACCTTTAGTAATCAGATCATCAACCAAAACACCAAGATAAGCTTCATTACGCCGTGGACACCAAGCTTCTTGCTGTTTAACCAATAAGCCTGCATTTAAGCCAGCCAGCAGACCTTGTGCCGCGGCTTCTTCATAACCAGTTGTGCCATTAATTTGCCCAGCAAAAAACAATCCACCAATTAGCTTGGATTCAAGACTAGATTTGAGATAGGTTGGATTAAAATAATCATATTCAATCGCATAACCAGGACGCAAAATATGTGCATTTGCCATCCCTTTCATTGAACGGACTAAACCAATCTGAATATCAAAAGGCAAAGAAGTTGAAATTCCATTTGGATAATATTCATGCGTTGTTAAGCCTTCGGGCTCTAAGAAAATCTGATGTGAATCTTTATCCGCAAAGCGATTAACTTTGTCTTCAATCGATGGGCAATAACGCGGTCCTACACCTTCAATAACTCCGGTAAACATCGGTGAACGATCAAAGCCGCTGCGAATTATGTCATGAGTCTGAGTATTGGTATGGGTTATCCAGCATGAGATTTGCTTAGGATGATCTTCACGTTTACCCATAAATGAAAATACCGGCGTTGGACTATCACCCGGCTGTTCTTCAAGGACGCTAAAATCAATCGTCCGCCCATCAATTCGTGGTGGAGTTCCAGTTTTTAGCCGTCCAACTGGTAATTCATAATCTCGCAAACGCTCAGAAAGGCGAATTGATGCTGGATCACCAGCACGCCCACCAGTGTAATTTTGTAAACCGATATGAATCCGCCCACCTAAGAATGTACCTGAGGTCAAAACCACAGCTTTAGCTTTAAATATAATTCCGCTTTGCGTCATTACTCCGGTTACACGATCATTTTCAATAATGATATCATCAACCGCTTGTTGGAATAAAGTTAAATTTGGCTGATTTTCCAGCGCGTAACGAATATAGGCTTTATATAAAATTCGATCAGCCTGTGCACGGGTTGCACGTACTGCCGGACCTTTACTACTGTTTAAAGTGCGGAATTGGATTCCGGCATGATCTGCTGCGCGCGCCATAATTCCACCTAGAGCATCGACTTCTTTAACTAGATGTCCTTTGCCAATCCCACCAATTGAGGGGTTACACGACATTTGTCCAAGTGTTTCAATATTATGGCTGAGCAACAAAGTCTGTAGCCCCATTCGGCTGGCAGCTAAGCAAGCTTCAGTTCCAGCATGACCGCCGCCAATTACAATCACATCAAAATGTTTATCAAAAATCATAATTTTATCTGTACTTTTTATTGGAATAAGGGCTTATTTTAGCACAGTCAAATTATCAAACTGATAGCGATTTGAATACACTCAAATATATAATCTATAAAAGCTGCAGACTAAATCAGTAACTTCCAAACAGATAATCAATTTACAGGTGCAGATGCTGTAGTTTTAACATTGGTAAGCGGTGCAGAACTCGGTACATTTGTTGATTTAACTGGTTTATATTTACATTTTTTTAGCTGATTATTAAGGAATTTGCAAGTCATGGAACTATTTTTATCGTCCAGGAATTTAACTACATCTACGGTGAATTGAGATGAACCATCTACTTCATTATAATCCATAGAAGAACCGGCATTTGCATTATGCATTTGCGCATTTTGATTAGGCGTTGGTTCGTCGTGCTCAATTACTTTTGCATTCTTACAATTCATAAGTAAATTGTTAATCGTGCTTTGCGGAGATATTTTTTTTCCGTTACACGTAAAGTGAGTAGGATCTTTATAAAAATCTGAACTAAAATCCACATCAGTCATAGCAAAAGATGAGCTTGCACATAAAACAAGCAATGTTAAATATTTTTTCATAAAATTTTCCCTCTTATAGAATTATTATCTCTAGTATACACTAAATTGTACTTCAATTGATCAAAACTTACAATATTGATCTATATACTGTTTAGATTATACAAAATGTACAACACTATTTAAATAAAAAACACTCTCACAAAGTATAACTATTTTCCAAGTTTTAATAAGAATACTTTAAATTATTACTAACTAATATGTGATAATTAAGACTCATTACTAAGTATTATCAGAATAATGATTATCAAAATTAACCCAAAGGATAACAATTGAAAAATCTAGCTAAATACCTATGGCTTGCAGTGTCTGGAATTGCCTTAATCTCATGCCAAGGAGGAAATAATACGAGCAATAATCCCCCGACAACAAACTTGAGCCCTTTAGCTCAATATAAATCTTTACTGGTTTATAATAGCGCTAAATCTCCAAATAAAACGTTGGACGTTGCAACACAAAATAATCAACAGTCATTTACGGTCAGCAATAATGCTATAACATTAACTAACATTAAAATCAACTTTTATCAAAATAATAATTGTTCTCAAAATAGCTTGATTACTACAATTGATCTATCCGGAGGAGATGGAGTTGCATTCCAACCAGGAACGTATACCAGTAGTGGAGCGGCTAACCTCGCGTTATGTGGTCGCTATCCCGGCGGATGTACCGCACTATATGACTCATTTTCCGCAGATAATACGAGCGCTATGAGTTTTGAATATACTTATGTAGGTGGCAAAGTTTATTCGGCAGGCTGTATGGCTGGAAGCAGCGACTCCAATAATAAAGAGGCAGTCATAAACTGGAGTGCTAATGGAGGAGTGTCAGAATGGGGTGCATGTACTGATACAAACTGCGGATTTTCTCAACCTTACAATGTAACATTGCCAGAATCAAGCAGCCTGACATCATCTTTTATGCTAGTTGGCGCAGGTGGTATGATCACTGATTACAAACCCTACTCTGGATTACTCAATAATGTCTTATATCCAACTACGATTGGCATAAAAAGCGTTGCGTTTACTCCAACAAATCATATTATTGCCGTTGGATACAACGGCATTATTTTGACTGCAGATGATATATCTGGCACCCATATGAAGTCCGTAAATTCAAATACCATAAATAACCTCAATAGTATCGCCATTAGTGGTAGCGGTACCTATGTTGCAGTCGGTGATAATGGAGTCATTTTACGTTCGACAGACGAAATTAATTGGCAACCAGCTCAAACTATCCCTACAGCTAACAACCTTAATGGCGTAGCATCCAATCAAACTGATTCGTTTGTCACAGTTGGCGCGAATGGAACTATTCTCTACTCGAACGACGGAGAAAGCTGGAATTTAGCCACTGGCATTGATCCAGACATAACCCTATACGGCGTAGCTGAAAACTCATCCGGAGTTTATGTTGCAGTTGGCTATAACGCAACATCCGGTGATAGTATTATTCTTTATTCAAACGATGGTTCTACTTGGAACACAGCAACAGGAAGCTTTAACGGTAGTATCCTGTATGCTGTCGCTATAACCCCAGCTGGAGAATTTGTCGCAGTTAGCGAACAAGGTAATGTGTACTATTCAACCGACAACGGATCCCAGTGGTCTGCTTACCCAATTATTCGCCCCGTCGGATCCCCTGCACCTGCATTATATGGTGTATCCGTTGAATCAAATGGAACAATTGTTGTGGTCGGTCAAGATAATGATCTAGGTAACGGCGTAATTTATACCGCAAATAATCCAACTACCAGCTCAAGTTGGCAGCAAGTTGCATCCACCAATCAAGTACAATTAAATGGAGTAACTACCGCTGGTACAAATAAATATATTGCCGTTGGAGGATATAATAACGAGAACCAAATTATTATGAATTCAACTGACGGACAAAGTTGGAATACAATTCAGCCATTAACTAGCAGTAATTTGCAAGGTATAGCATGTACTAACACCGGAGTTTTCTCTGCCGTTGGTAGTGGAGGTACAACTTTAACTTCAAATAATGGAACAAGCTGGAGCGTTAACACCAATCCAACATTTTCAAATGATGCTTACTCAGTAATGGCAACCAACACTGGATTATTTTTCCTTGGTGGTCAAGGACTTATTGAGTCATCTGCGACAGGTACCATTTGGAGTAATTCTTACTCCAATGAAACTATTACAATACGAGACATTACCCAAGACAATAATGGCTCAATAATTGCAGTAGGTTCACAGAAAACTATCTTATCCTCAGCTAATTATGGTTTATCTTGGTCGGCTTTAATACCAACTGTGTCAGGTAATGAATTATATGGAGTTGCCACAAGCAATAGCGGCGTCATTGTAGTTGTCGGAATGTCTGGAGGTTCTGCTAAAATTTATTCCTCCGCAGATAATGATAATTTCGCAACTAACCGAATTAGCCCAGGAATAGCAAATATGCTCTACGGCGTCGCAGTTAATAGTAGCGGACGGTTTGTGGCTATAGGTAGTACACAGGCTGGTGGTTCAGTTATTGTTTATTCGGATGATGGAGTTAGCTGGATGGTTGCCAATTTATCATCATCTTTATCTGCGCCTCTCTATGCTGTCGCTGTTAATAGTAGTGGCTTATTTGTTGCAGTCGGAGACTCTGGGTTAGTGATGACTTCTATTGACGGAGCAACATGGAATCAACAGACTCCTATAGTAAACGGCGTTATTCTAAATGGCATTACCGCCTATTGATAGGTTTAAAATAAACGAGCAGCACCATATACTGCTCGTTTATTTCTGTTGATATCTCAACCATTAAAGAACTTATTTAGCTAAGCCCCAATGAGCTACTACTTCATTCGACAGGAATATTATTGAGAATTTTCCGTAAATAGCCATTATTAAAACCGCTGTATTGGTTACCAGTATTATAAGCACTAAGTGCCCGCCGTAACGCTAGCTGTGGATCCTGAGTATTCTTTTTTGCTGCAATATAGTTTTTGGTGAGAATATCACCACTAACTCGCAAATTCAAACATGGATCAAAAAGCTGTTCTGGCTTTAGCTTATATTTTCTGATATTGGCAATATTAATTTGTCCCAACCCAACATCAAAATTATAGCCATGCTTATCCAAATACTTCACCCAAGCAATCGCTTGTGGTTCGCTCTTGGGCTGATATTTTAAAATAGCTCCATTCAAACCAATCGCTAAAGGATTTCCTTTGGATTCAGTTTTCACCAGCGTCACCATAGTAATTGGTGCGACGGTTGGACTGCATTGCTTAGCAAGAAGCATTAAATCAAGCGGCATTAGTCCCCACAAATTTTAAGAGTTAATTCAATTACATGTTGATTTATTTAATATAGTCCACATACGTTTTTTAATTAGTGGCAATGAACTATTTTGACATACACAATCTATTTGACTATTCAACCTATTAGATAAATAACTATAGATCACAGTGATAAAATTTCACCGATCGCTAATTCGCAAAGCCGCTCATCTGGAGCATTAAATAGTGTACGGGTTTTTTCAATTGGTTCTCGAAGCGGCTCATCAGATAAAATAAAAGTCGCATAATGCATAGGTATCAGATGTTTTGCACCTAAGTCAAGATATGCCTGATATGCCTCTTCTGGATTTAAGTGACTACTTTGCATAATATAACGTGGCGTATAAGCACCAATCCCAATTAAAGCATAGTCAATAGTCGGAAAAAATTGTCCGATTTCCTGAAAATGCCCACCATAAGCACTATCACCCATAAAATAAAGGGTCGTGGCAGAGTTTCGGATAATGAAGCTCCCCCACAAACGAATATTGCGATCTTTCAACGTACGATTTGACCAATGTTGCGCAGGCATAAAATAAAACTCAATTCCATCATCCGCGACTGGAAATTGCTGATACCAGCCAGCTTCAATTATGTGGTTGGAGATTCCCCATTTTCTTAATAATTCAGCGGTTGCCAATCCACAATAAATTTTGGCATGAGGATTCAATTGAGTCAATTTACACAGTGTTTTCTTGTCCAGATGATCATAATGCGCATGACTAATCAAGATATAATCAATTGGTTGATATTCTTCAGGGCTAAATGGAATTTTAGCACGACGTTTAACTAAGGGGATTTTACCAAAAATTGGATCAATAATGATGTTTTTACCATTTAGCGTCAATAAAAAACTCGCATGACCTAGCCAAGAAATTTTAGGTGCATCGTTACAAAAAAGCTGTGGGTCTTCAATCAGAGGAACATGGTAACGAGAATAGCGGTTGAGCGTTTTTTGTGGTCGATAGCTAAACTGCCAACGTAAAATCTGCTTCCAGTGTGGTGGCGTACTTGCCTGATAATTTCTAAATTTACCATCTCTGATTTCATTACCCAAATATTCAGGCTTGATGGTTACTAATTCTGGATTATTCAGATACTCTGTCATCATCTGATTTCAGAGAAATAAGTTTGTAAAATTGCGCAAGCCGCCAACTGATCTAATTTACCTTTTTGCGCTTTACCATAGATTGCCTGCTCTTCTAATAGCATCGCGGCATCTGCCGAGCTAAAATCTTCCGCGATTAGGGTTACTGGCAAATTAAATTTACGACCGAGCCGCTTGGCAAAATTATTAATCGTATTAATCAGCTGAATTTTCTGGGGATCATCACTAGCGCTGGGAATCCCAACTACCAGTAACTGTGGCTGCCATTTAGTAACAAGTTCTTCTAGTTGATCAATTTTATTCCACACCCCTTCACCAGTAATTGTCACTAAGGGATGGGCAATTTTTAACAAAGTATTGCCTGTTGCGACTCCGATTCGGGCTTCACCATAATCAAAAGCCATTACCACTAGATTAGCAGCTTCTTCAGGCATTACCACCGCCATTAAAATCATAGTAAGCTACATTATCAATTCCAGCCAAACTTAAAGCTAATTGATAGCGTTTTTGTGGCGTAACGGTTGCTAAAATTCGACTTGCCGGACTATCAATCACCAGCCAGTTATTAAGACGAACTTCACGTTCTAATTGAAAACTATCCCACATACAATAACCCGCAGTAAGCATAACTGGTTTAATCGTATCTTCTTGCGCCATTTGCTGAATTTTTTGCCGACTACCTGTTAAAACCCAACCAAACTCATCATCAGTGCTTTCATGCAAGACAAACCCAGTTTCCAGTTCAACAGGACCGCCAAAATACAATGGAATTTTCCCCCACTGGTTTTTGTATTGGTTAAAATCCAGATTAGACAATTTACGTTTCTCATCAGGTAAATTTTTATTTATAATCACGCCAACCGCACCGCTTACAGTGCTGTGCTCGGTAATATAGATTACGCTTTGCCCAAATACATCATCCCGAATTGAAGGCGTGGCAATTAAACATTTACCTTTTAAGTTATTATTTAATTCAATATTCATCTTTATCGTCTCTTTTTTAATTCTTTTATGCTATGCAACAGGAGCAGCTTCAGCATCCACCGCATGTTTAACTGCATCAATCAAACTCACACTTACTACCGTTGAAACGCCTTTTTCCTGCATCGTAACCCCGACTAACTGATCTGCCATCTCCATCGCCAAACGATTATGCGAAATATAGACAAATTGAGTCTTGGAAGATAGCTCTTGCACCAAATTACAAAAACGCTGAGTATTGGCATCATCAAGTGGAGCATCAACCTCATCCAGAAGACAGAATGGTGCCGGATTTAAACTAAACAATGCAAAAATAAAGCTCATTGCAGCTAAGGCTTTTTCTCCACCTGATAGCAGGTGAATTGTGGAATTTTTCTTTCCCGGCGGCTCGGCAAAAATTTGCACCCCTGCAATTAAAATATCTTTATCAGTCAATGCCAAGCGGGCATCACCACCGCCAAACAGAGTCTTAAAGTATACCACAATTGCTTGATTCAATTTGTCAAATGTAGATTGTAACAAAGTTCTGGTTTCACCATCAATATGTTCAATCGCATCTCGTAATGTCGCCGTAGCTGTCCGTAAATCCTCTATCTGGCTAAGTAACTCTTGCTCTTTAGTCGAAGCATTAGCCAAATCTTCAATTGCTTTAAGATTCACTAAGCCTAGTGCAGCAATCTGCTGTTCTAATTCGCGACAAGCTGAGCTCAATGCACTCAAGCTTTGCTGATTTTGCGTTAGCATCTCTTCCAGTTGAGGAACAGTCAGCTCCAGTTTAGCCAGATTTTCTTGATAGGTTGAAAGCAGAATCTGCTGCTCTTGCTGCTTAAACTTAGTTTGGTTAATTTTTTCCAAATTACGCTGATAATTACTATTTAGGGATGAAGCTTGATTTTTCAAGCCTATGATTTTATTGGATAATTGATCCAATCCCTGTTGAGTTTCCTGCATTTGTCCTGCAATCTCAGCAATTTGTTGCTGCAACTGCATTATTTCCTGTGCTTGGTCATTGCTATTAAAACTTTGTCGCTCTTGACTTAATTCGGCTAATTTTTGCGCTGCGGCTGCCAAATAAAGTTTTTTCTCTTCACTCAGATTTTGGGCATTGAGCTTTTGTTGTTGCAATAGCTGATTATCAATGATATAACGATTGATTTTATTATCCAAATCCTGCAATTTATTTTTGGCTAGCTGAAGTGCAGTTTCATACTCTAATCGTTGCAATTCAATATCTTGGGCAGCCAAATCTAGCTCTTCATGCGCCAGATGTTTGTCTTCAAGCTGCAACTCTAGCTCTTGAATTTCGATATCCAAATGACTGATTTCATGAGTGAGTAATTCTGATTCTTGTGCTACTCGTTCCTGATGGCGTTTGTTTTGCACATAAATCTGCTCCTGTTTGGTAAATTCCAGTTGCAAATCATGTTTCTTCACCAACAGACGCTTATGCTTGGCATCCAGACTGATAATATCATTGTGTAGTTGTTGTTGAAGTTGTTGCTGAGCCCCAAGCTTTGCGTGCAATTCATCTGTAAAATCACTCAAGCGCTGCTGTTCCAATTCTTCTTGCTGTAACTGCTGCTGATACTGAAGCAAACTATGTCCATCACTATTGGCATGATAACGAATAAAATCGCGGCTTGCTAAGTGCCCATCTCGGGTAACCCCATATTGCCCGACAGCAAGTTGCTTATGCTGCTGAATATCATCAAGCAAATAATAGTTATTCAAATATCCAAAAACGCCCTGTAAATTCTCATCACGGAGTTTGAGACGTTCGCTTAAACTGCCTGGTTGAATGGTAGCCGCTTGCGGATTAGAAAGCCAAATGTTCAGAGCTTGCTTGGGCGTAGTATTTAATTCAGTCAAATTATTCAATACTTTAGCTTGTAATAAATTCCCCAACGCTACTTCAACAACTTGCTCATAACCTGCTTCAACTTCCATTACTTGCCAAAGCTCATTCACCGCTTTACTAAATAGCGTATCACTATTATCTGTATCACTCTTGCTGATAAGTAGATTATTTAAGGTCGCAATTTTGGCATTACTCCCAGCCAGTAACTGTTGTTGTTGATTGAGCTCTCGTTGTAGATCTTCAATCTGCTGCTTCTGCTGCTCTGCCTGTTGGTTTTTCTCTTCAAGTAAGTTTTCATTAGTCAATAAATCTTCAGCAACCAATTCAATTTCTTCTTTAATGAAATGATAATTTTGATCAAAATCAAGCGTATTGCCTTCCTCGCGCAAGCGTGCAAGACGAGTGCTTTGATTTGTTTTTTGTTGCTGTTTATGACGTAGATTATTTTCTAATAAATTCAGTTCATGCTTGAGTTTGGCGCTGCCACTTTGTCGGTTACTCACTTGTTCAGCAATTTGATTATATTTTTCTTGTTGGGCTTCAACTAATTGCTGCTGCTCTTCACGACACAAGGTTTGTTCACTGATTTCAAATTGATTATCCGCGATTTTCTCGGCAACATTTTCACTTTGGATAGCTAATTCTTCGATTTCTTGCTTAATTTCCTGTTCTTTAGCCGCCAAATCGGTTGATTCATTTTCAAAGCGTTTGAGTAAATCGCTATAATGTTTATAACGTTCCTCTACTCGCGCCAAAGCAGTTCTGAGCTCATTAAATTGTTGCATTAAATCTTGTAAGCGCTGCTCTTGAATAATTTTCTTATCTTGCTCAACGGTTAAATTCTGGTTTACCTCTTCAAGTTGGTAACCCAAAACCCGTAATTCATCTTCGCAATGTTGAATAAATTGGTTAGCTTCCGCCAAAATCTTATTTGCATCATGCACTTTAATTGCCATTACCAATGTTTGTTTGGTATTCAGCTCCTGATTAAGTTGCTGGTGCAGCTCGGCTACCTGCGCCTGCTCTTTGAGTGTGGATAATTGTTTGATAATTTCACTATGGATGTCTTCCAAGCGCTGTAGATTCTCAGCCGTATCACTCAGCCTCTGCAAGGTTTCTTTACGTTTCTCGCGATATTTGGAAACTCCGGCAGCTTCTTCAATATACAAACGCATATCTTCCGGTTTAGATTCAATAATCCGGCTGATCATGCCCTGTTCAATTACCGCATAGCCTTTGGTACCCACTCCAGTACCCAAAAATAGCTCGTTGATATCTTTGCGTCGTACTTGCTGATTATTAATATAATAATTAGATTCGCCCTGCCGTGAAATCAGGCGCTTAATAGAAATTTCATCGTAGGTATTCCATAAACCATACAATGACTTGGCGCCATTATCAAAAATAAGCTCAACCGTTGCTCGTGATACTGCTTTACGCTTGATTGATCCATTGAAGATTACATCCAACATTGAATCTCCGCGCAGCTGTTTCGCAGATGATTCGCCCAAGACCCAGCGCACGGCATCAATCACATTCGACTTACCGCAACCATTTGGTCCGACAATCCCGACTAATTGACCATGGACTTCAATTGCAGTACTATCGACAAAGGACTTAAACCCGGATAATTTAATTTGCTGTAACTTCATGCAACCATAACTTTTATTAAAACAGTCCGTTATTATAGCAAATTGAGACTGGTGGCTGGGATCTCAAAATCTGATGAGATCAGATGAGGGGTGTTATGTAGATTAATTTCTCAATAATCATTTTAAATTATTAACTATGCTCGTCATTGACGTGATGTAATCACTTTGTACGCCATGGCACAAAAAACGACTCCGGTTAATTTGTTCAACCATTTAGTAAAGCGTAGATTGCTAAGCATCCGTTGCTTAAAATGATAAAACAATAACGCATAACAGATATTGACTGTTGTTGCAGAAACTAGAAAAAATGTTCCAAGCAACAGCATCTGCAATCCAACATGTCCTTTAGTCTGATCAACAAACTGCGGCAAAAATGTAATGAAGAAAATTCCGACCTTGGGATTTAACAGATTGGTTAAAACGCCACTATAATATGAACTCACACTACGCGTCTGGTTTGTCTGCAAATGTAGTTCTTGTTTAGAAAAAAATGCACTCCATGCCAGATAGAGCAAATAAAACACACCTGCATATTTGATCAGATTAAATACAACTACTGATTTTTGTAAAATCAAGGTCAATCCAGCAACTGACAATACAACATAAATAGCTATTCCTGTTGCAACTCCCAAGGTTGCAAAGACTCCATTTCTTTTGTGAATCAGGCTTTGACTGCCAACAAACATCACATCACAGCCCGGAGTCAAGTTCAAAACCACAGTTGCGAGCATGAAAATAATAAATTGATGGTAATCAATAAGCATGGTTATTCCCTTCTTTTTTCTTTATAGTTAGATCAAAGCTGATACGACTATCGATTTATCGTAATTATATCAGCTCATCATTTGTTGCAGTTATCCAGATTTTTTATGTATCACATTCATCATAAAATGTCTGCAGATAACGACACAACTCTTCAATTATATTTTCATCGGTAAATGGGTTCAATAACACCATCCTAAGCCAAATCTGTCCATTAAACCTAGGAACCGAGACGAATACTCCATGTTTTAAGAGGTATTCCTGTAGAGCTATATTTAGCTGCTCTTGCTGGTTTGTATCTTCTGCTTTAATCCTGAAGCAAATTACATTGGTTTCAGGCTCAGTTATCAGCTCGATAAATGCAAGCTTCGCTACCAGCCGAGTAAACTTATGACTAAGATTATAACCATGATTGATTAATTGTCGATAACCATCTGTACCAATACTTAACAATGACAACCACAACTTTAATACTTCAGCATTGCGACTACCCTGAATGGTTATTTCACCGAGATTAATAAAATCAGTTTGCTCTTTCATATAAGGTGCAGAAATCCTAAAATTGTCAACCATTGCTGGGTAATTTTTAAACAAGAGCATCGAGCAAGTTTTAGCCACATAAAGCCATTTTTGCGGGTTAAATGAGATTGAATCGGCAAATTCAATTCCTTTCAAGCGCTGTTTATGTTCCGGTAAGAAAATCAAAGCGCCACCATAAATAGCATCGACATGTAGCCAGATTTGATTCTTCTGTGCAATTTCAGCTATTTCTGGCAGTGAGTCAATACTTCCTGTTACAGTTGTACCGGCAGTAGCTACGATAGCAATCGGCACATGCCCCTTGGCAAGGTGAAATTTAATTTTATCCTGTAAATCTTCAAGATCCATTTGGTACTTATGATTACATTTGATTTTAGTAACATTGTTAATCCCGATTCCCATAATCATCGCTGATTTAACCACCGAAGCATGAGATGCCTCAGAAGTGAAAATAACTGGAATCTGAGCATTGAAGCATAAACCAGTATCTTTGACATTTAAAGCCTGATTTCTTGCCACAACCAAAGCCTGTAAATTTGCCAAGCTCCCACCACTGACAATAATACCACCGGAAGTCTCTGGACTTAGCTCAAATAGCTGAGTAAATTGTTGAATAAGATGATGCTCAAGCTGGGTTAAATAGGGTGACATTTCCAGACTTAGCATGTTATTGTTAATCGCGCTGGCAATCATTTCACCTAAAATTGAATACACCGTTGGAATACTATCCATATGCCCTAAATATCTGCTATTTGCCGGATTCATACTATTTTGATACAATGTATTTAGTTTGCTCTGGATAGCTGAGATATCCATTCCTTGAGCAGGAATACTGAATTCTTCAGAGGGTAATTTGCGAAATAGTGGCAGCGGCGCGGAGCTGTTCGCATTAGACAGATAATCAAGCATTTGTGTAACAAACAGCGCTATCGTTTCTTCAATAATGTTTAAGTTGCTTTTATCCGGTGCAATAAACAGGTTTTTAATGTGTTCCTCAATTTTCATTGGCTTCATTCAAATAGTAAGTTAATAACTGATGTTACGCACCAAGTCGCATAACTTGTGTAAAATCTGATCTCTGAATAAACATTAAGACGAATCGCAAATGAATATCTTTGACCTTTACACAGATTATTTACAAATAACACCTGGTCTGGCTACAGCTACAGGATTATCCAGTATACTGGATAAAGCAGTATCCCATGATCAGGTAACTCGTATGCTAGCTAACCATGAATCTGACAGCAAAGCCTTATGGCGTACTGTTAAATCTCTGGTTAGAGCACATGAACATATTGATGGTTGCTTAATATTTGATGACACCATTTTGCATAAACCTCATACTGATGAGAATGAAGTTATATGCTGGCATCATGACCATGCTACTGGTAAGAGTGTAAAAGGTATAAACCTGCTTACAACTTTTTACTATAGCCAGAATGATGAACAACCATTAAAAATACCTGTTGCCTTTGATATCATAGCCAAATATGGCTATTGTGATATCAAGAGTAAAACTGAATTACGTAAAAGCCCTTACACTAAAAACGAGCTAATGCGTAATCAGATATTGCAAGCATTAAAGAACCAAATCAAGTTTAGTTACATCCTTGCTGACTCTTGGTATTCTTCCGGTGAGAATATGAAGTTCATTCACCAACGGAAGAAATACTTTATATTTGATTTAAAATCCAATCGCCTAGCAACCTTTGGTGATAGGAATAAACCTAACTGGACAAATATCAGCCAATTAGATTTGCAAGCATTTAAGCCTGTACGTGTCTGGCTAAAAGATGTTGAATTACCAATACTTTTAATCAAACAGGTCTTTATAAACAAAGACAACTCCACTGGCATC
>RXJX01000030.1:0-69454 GCA_003963245.1 Neisseriaceae bacterium | reverse complement strand
CAATGTACACATATATTTGCTGCAATAGTATCTTATACCAAACTGGAGAGATACAAATTCAGCACTAAATTAAATCATTTTGCTCTAAAGAGCGGGCTATTCTTAAATGCAGCCAAAGCTGCTTTTAAAGAATTGGAATTAATCAAACAGCAGCATACCGAATTTGAAAGATCTAGTATGACTGCGTAACATCAGTTAATAATCAGTTTAACACAGTTAATCACTAAATTTAACCTAGTATGGCAATCAACTTAGTAATCACGATCTAAATAACAAAGCAAAGATTATCTGAATTAATTTAGAAGCTGGAATCTTGGTACAAATGTTAGCTGTAGCGTAACTCTTGCGAGTAGACATCCTCTGCCAATAGTCACTGAGATTCTTGCGCTCAGCAATCAGATGATCAAATTTAATCATTGTCAGCCGAGCCAAAAATATTGTCCAAACTACATCTGCTAAACTGTACTGCGCGCTTGCCGCATACTGATGCTGGCTCAATTGCGCTTCCAGCATATCGCATAAATCAATAGCCCGCTGTTGCATTTGAGCATAGTTATTTTCTTCGGATAAGATCAAACGTTTGCGCTCTTCTTCCAAAGCCATCTTTTTAGTATAAGCATCTTTTAACTCCGGATGAGATTTCATCATGAGTAAACAACGCCGTGAAGCCCGAGCTAAACCACGCCCCAAAGCAATCCGCGCAATCGGTGATTTACGCAACGCATTACCCATCGTCAAATCTTCGATAGAAAAAGCATAATGTAGCTCCAACGATCTCTCTATCGCCTCAGCATCGACAGCCGGAAATAAATCCACTCCACCAAAATGTTCATTTACAAAATGCAAGATCAAGCGACTATCGGCAATAATATTTCCATCACAGTCTAATACAGGTACTGTCATATTCGGTTGCATCGCTACATATTCCGGCGCAAGCTGCTCCAGCTTGATATGGATATCAATATCGTGTAAATCATATGCAGCTTGCTTTTCCGCTAAACATAAACGTGCTATCATGCTGTAGTATGATGAATAATTACTATATAAAATCGTAGCCATCAGTTATACCTTATAAGATAATTAAGTTACTATTGAACTCCAGCTTGTTTTAAAATCCACTCCGGAACTTGAGCAGCCGATGAAGTTGGAACATTATTAATCATAGACAAATCAACTGGATATGGCGGAATATAACTCTCATTTTTACATAACTCCGGACCAAAGAAATTAGTCGGGTTAAGGAAGTAATTACTGGTATAGCGAATATGTCCCACTGGTAAACATCCGCCCATGTCTGAACCATAAGATACTTTTAAATAGTCAGCTAGACATAAGGGATAAATAGCAGAACCGTAAGGAATCAAAGTATCAGGAACAAAACACGGACCAAAATCCATAACGCCAACCGGATTATTTAATGATACATTCTGATTAAGCGTGACATATTCCGTTCCACCATCAGTATAATAAATATTACTTCCAGCATTAGGGCGTTTATTCTCGGCTACATTTAACTGAATCAATAGTCCACTACTATAACCAGAGCCTTGAGAACCATTAGTATAGATTGCGCCTCCATCCCACAACTGCTCGAGAAAATAACTAAAGTAATTACTACTTATTTCGTTGTTGCTGGCAATAGTTGGTGTGCTATAACTGCCCCATTCATTTGGCGTAGCATGTGGCAATCCAGGGAAACCACTTTGATCAAAAAGTCCCCAGCCCCAGCCAATAGCGATAGAACTCCACGGAGTATGACTTATTGAATTATGTGTAATCTTAGTTCCAGTAGTAAAACCAACATAAATCGCAGCAGAATCATAATAATCACGCCCAGTATATGAAATAACGTTATTTTTCACCAAATTATTACTGGTTTGACTAGTAGAATCAGGACGCATATCAGTTGGAGAGACGCCACCAATCTGAATTGCAGCAGATGAAATATCCGTAAATACATTATTAATAATCTGGTTGTTTTGACTTCCAGTACCCAGCGCAAGAGCAACTCCACCTAAATGAGTAAACGTATTGCCGGAGAAAACAATATTGTTAGCATAACTTAGACTAATATTTCCAGGCGTGGAATAAACCACCTGCTGATGCCCAATGGTATTTGATTCGTAATTGCTACCAAGCAAGAAATTACCGCTTTGATCGGCCACATAGCCATTACTTGAATTAGGTCCCAGCCAAGTAGCATAAGCAAAGGTTAGATTTTTAAAGCCAATATTACTAACTGGATTACCCGCGCTACCACTTAAAACTACTAGCGATTCAATTACTGGCAACACAGCATTAACTGGCGCAGCAGCGGATGGATTAATATAGGAAATCTGTTTCTCTGGGCTTAAATACCACATATTAGGTTCAGTTAAAAACTCGGGAGCATTTTCCAACCAGCTAAGCAATTGAAAATTCCACGGCACAGGATAAGTACTCGCATTATTCCAGCATGGATTTTTCATAATCAAGGAATTACCAGCCAAACTATCAACTGGACAGCGCATCATTTTCCATTGCGTAACAGTTACTGCTTCAATCAATTCCGGATGAGTTAGAGGTTGCGGTAAAAACTGATCGTATCCCAGAGAAGTTCTAATATAATCAGCATTAATACTTTCACCATAATTAGAACGAGCACGAATAGCGCGAATGCCATTAACATAAAATTGACGTGGCATTATTCCGCTAGGTAAATCTGAAACTGCAGCAGTACAAGTATTATTATTACAATTAAATCCAGTTACATTTATACCACCAGAGATAATTACCGATTCACTACTATTTGGAGCTTGTTGATAAACAACTTGTGCTTTAGCAGAGCCTGAGTCCAGATTAGTAAATACCAATGGTTTAGTCAGTGTATATGTACCACCAAATATATTTACATTTATGCTACAAATCCCACGCTGAGGATTATTTCGTACTGTGAGCTGTGCCCTTTCAATTGTTTTAAATGGGTTAGCTTGAGTGCCACTTTCTGACTGATCACTGCCTTGTGGTGATACCCAATAATCCACAGAACAAGCAGGTGTATTATTAGAAGAGCCTTTTACTGTACCAGATGTACATCCAATAACCAGTGATGTTACACCCAAGTTTAGTACCACTACAAATTTGCTATAGTTCATCAAAGCCCCCTATACAAGATGCGTTTTTAAATCTTACTCTAAATATTGGTACATTTTAGCATAATTTTTTGGAATTTATATGATGCATAGCCGAATTAAAAGCAATTACAAAACGTTGTAACTAAGCACAAGGCTAAAGTGTGCTAAAATCGGCGCACCACTTTTATTTCAAAAATTAAAAGAAAGTTTTAATGATGTTTGACATAATTGCTCATCTTCTTAGTATTAATACGGTTTTATACCATTTTAATCTAGGTGTTGGTTATAGCCTCTCTTATATTGAAGCTGGTGGAACAGTTTTTGGTTTACTATGTATCTGGTATGCCAGCAAAGAGAAAATCTTTAATTTCTATTTTGGTCTGATTAATGTCACTTTATTTGCAATAATTTTTTACCAAATTCAACTTTATGCCAATTTGCTCTTGCAAATCTTTTTCTTTGCAATGAATGTCTATGGATTGTACGCATGGGGTAAACCAGCAGCCAACAACGACAGTCTAAAAATTCATTGGTTAAGTAAGCCACAATTAATCTTGACAATAGTAGTTTCATTAATTGCAATTACTATTCTAGCGAAATTTATTAATCCTTTCTTTAATACCTTAACGATAATCGCCGTTAAACTAATGCAGCTAGTTATACCATCTATTGCAATGCCCGCTCTCCAACCAGATCCTTACCCGCTAATGGATGCCGCAGTCACAGTATTGTCAATTGTTGCTATGGTACAAATGACACGTAAATTAGTTGAAAATTGGATTGTGTGGGTTGTAATCGACTTGATTAGTATTGTACTCTACGCCAAACAAGGTGTTTATTTTATGGCGCTAGAATACGTATTATTAACTGCAATTGCTTTTAATGGCTGTACAACATGGATTAAAATAGCACGGAAATAAACTTCCCTGAGTTCAAGCGCGAAATGCAAAGAAACCGATTAAAGTATTAGTTGTATTTCGCGGGACATTATGGCAAAAAAATCAACATTAGAGAAATGAATCCGATTAGAAACTCTTTTAAAATTACCATTTAACAGTTTAATAGGTAATTTAAGTATGGCACAGAAAACCCATTCATAAATAAAAAAACAAGGTCATCTAGCACCTTGCTTTTATTGTACAATTATTTATTTCTCAAATCTCCAATTGCTTATAAGGATCTGTCAATGGTAAAGAAAGCGAATCTCCGTATCGCCTTAATACTCACAACAGCGACATTATCGCTCTTTGCATGTGGAGGAAGCTCAAGTAGCAGTAGCAACTCTTCAACTATAACCTACCCTTTGGTTAGTGTAGGTAACCCCGGCAATGAAAGTGATCCTGCTACTGATTTTGGAAGTGTCGCATATCCATATCAAATTGGAAAATATGATGTCACTATCGGACAATATACCGTATTCCTCAATGCCGTAGCAAAAACCGACAACTATGAGCTTTATAATCCAAACATGGCAACAGACCTAAATTCGGCAGGAATAACCCGTTCAGGCTCACCCGGCAATTATGTTTATAGCGTAATGATAAACAGCGGTAGCAGCGCCAATCGCCCAATTACTTATGTAACATGGTTAGATGCAGCACGTTTTGCCAACTGGATGGCGAATGGTCAGCCTACTGGTGAACAAAATAGCACAACAACCGAAAATGGTGCATACAATTTAAATGGTGCGATGGATGGGAATGCTGTAGTTAAAAATACAATTAATCCAAATACAGGTAGTGCACCATCATATTATATTCCGTCCTATAATGAATGGTACAAGGCTGCGTTTTATAGCTCACAAAAAAACAATGGCGTAGGTGGCTATTATATGTATGCAACAGAAAGTGACACCGCCCCGGGAAATACTATTGGCAGTGCGCCCAATCAAGCTAATTACTTTCTGTCAACATTATTTAGCGTGACGCAAAGTCCAGATTATCTTTATGCAGCACAAAACTATCTGACTGATGTTGGTGCGTTCAGTGGTAGTCCTAGCTATTACGGTACATTTGATCAAGATGGGAATGTCTATCAATGGAACGATCTTGATGGAACACCAGTACCTTATCGTGGCTTAGCTGGTGGCTATTGGTTTTCTGCATCAAGTACCTTGCAGCCCCTAACTTATAATACCAATGCAATCAATGCTACTGACAATGGTACGGGATTTCGTCTGGCAGCTCCAGCGCCAACTAATTAATACAAAAGGTTTTATTAATGAAGAAAATATGTAAATTGGCTTTAACTTCTATAGCATTAGTAGTATCTGCAACATCTGTTTATGCTACAGCGACTATTAATTATGAACTAGTGACAGTAGCGAACCCAGGTAACCAAAATGATAAAACAGGTTTTGGCGCGGTTGACCATATTTACCAAATTGGTAAGTATGAGGTGACAATCGGACAATACACTGCATTTTTAAATGCAGTTGCCAAAGAATCTGATCCATACATGTTATGGAGTAAGTCAATGATGAGTCCAAATACTCAAGGAATTAGCCGTAGCGGATCAGCAGGTAACTACTCATACACGGTAATGCAAACCAGTACGACGGGAGTAAGCAGTCAAAACATGCCTATTACAGGAGTTTCATGGTACAACGCAGCACGCTTTGCTAATTGGATGGCAAATGGTCAACCTGTTGGCGTTGAGGATAGTACTACTACTGAAAATGGAGCCTATAATCTTAATGGCATGATTAGTGGTGGCGCAGTTGCTAAAAATACACTCAATCCAAATACTGGCGCAGTACCAACCTTTTATATACCTTTAGAAAATGAATGGTATAAAGCAGCTTACTATAATGGCGCTGGATCATACTATACTTATGCAACACAAAGCAATACACTGCCAAGTAACAAATTTAATAGTGCAGCATCCAACCAAGCTAATTATCTGGATGATGCAAGCAATGGTTATTGCGTTTCTCAATCTCCTGCGCTAAGCACAACTCAGACCTATTTAACAGATGTTGGGCTATTTGCTAATAGCCCAAGCCACTATGGAACATTTGATCAAACTGGCAGCGCGTGGGAATGGAATGATCTCGATGGAAGACCTTCAAAATCACGTGGTTTAAAGGGTGCAGCGTGGACATCTACGCCTCCATACCTGCAATCTTCATACCGACTCATTACCGTACCGACAAGTATTAGCCTCAATGTTGGTTTTCGTCTTGCACATACTAGCCCATAGGCGAGCGCGTGCAATAGGTAAAATTTATAACTATCAAAGACAGGGAAAATTAAAAATTTTCTCTGGATTAAAAAGACTTTTTGGATCAAGCTGTTGTTTAATCTGCTGCATCAGTTGATAACTAACCGGATCACAGAATTTCTCAAACCAGTGCTTTTTACTCTGCCCAATACCATGCTCCGCTGATATACTACCACCGCGCACAATAACATCCTGATAAACTATCGGATTTACCGATTTCTCTAATGCGTTAATTTGCTGACTATCCACGCCAGCAATACCAAAATTATAATGCAGATTACCATCACCCAAATGCCCAAAAATACTAAAATAGCCACGTGGTTCTAGTTCTTTTAATTTAGCACTGTTGCTTATTACAAAATCTTCAATCTGGCTCAGGGGCAATGAGATATCATGCTTAGCCGCATAACCATATTGCTTCTCCGCTAAAGGAATTTGTTCACGTAGCTGCCATAAAGATTGACGTTCGTTCTCTGAGCTAGCAATAATGCTCTGGTTTAAATCAATTTCAGACTGTTCTAATAAGGTTAATAAGTTTTCAAGAACAAAATCATTATTTACTTCAATTTCACACAAAACGCTCCACGGAGCTTCGCATAATTCATGCCTAAACTCAAAGTAATTCTGGTAAATCTGCCAACTATCACGCTTGATAATTTCAAAAGCACTAACATTATTGGTATAGTAAGCCTTAAGTTGGTGCAATAGTTGTAGTGCTTGGGCAATACTAGTTACTGGAAACATTAAAGTACAGCACGCAGGAGGAATAGGAAAGAGTTTAAGGGAGGCATGAGTAATAATACCTAAAGTACCCTCACTGCCAATCAATAATTGCTTGAGATCGAGATAGGTATTATCTTTACGCAGTGCGGTAAGCCCATCTAAAGTTTCTCCATTTGCCAATACTGCGCGCAAACCTAGCGTCAGATCACGAATCATGCCGTATTTAAGTACCTGCACACCACCAGCATTAGTCGCCAGATTACCGCCAATCTGACAACTTCCCTGACTAGCTAAACTTAGTGGAAAATATAACTCGTGTGCATTAGCATAATCTTGAACTTGCTGCAAAGTACAACCAGCTTCGACTGTTAAAGAATAATTATCGCAATCCAAGCTTATAATTTTATTCATGCGCTGCAAATTTATAATTAGTTGCGGTTTGTTATAGTCACTCAATGGAGTTGCTGCACCACAGGTTGAGGTATTGCCCCCTTGGGGAATTATTGCAATTTGTGAACTCAGGCAAAAATGGACTAACTCTTGAACTTGCTGTTCATTCTCCGGAAATACTACGGCAATAGCAGAACCATGGTAACGTTTACGCCAGTCATGAGTATAAGGATTAGTTAATTGCGGATTATCAATAACATTGTCTTGACCACAAATTTGGTAGAGTTGATTCAAAATAGGATTAATCATCCATTTGCTCAACTAAATCAATATAATCCTGCAATGAGTTAGTTTGAGTAATATGAGTAGTGAGTCGTTGGCGCCAGAATTTTGCACGCGGCTGCCCATGATAAAGTCCGATCATGTGACGAGTAGCATGATGTAACCGTCCGCCCCGTGCAGCGATTTGTTCCAAATAGGGAATCATTGCTACAGCAACTTGCTTACGAGTAACCTGCTCTGAATTTGCGCCATAATAAAGCCGATCAAAATCGGCAAACAAGTAGGGATTGTAATAAGCCTCACGTCCAAGCATCACCCCATCAACTTGTGTCAAATGCTCGTCTATTTCTGCTTTAGTTTTAATTCCACCGTTAATCATGATTTCTAATTCAGGGAAATCTTGCTTGAGGCGATAAACAAAATCATAGCGAAGCGGAGGAATATCACGATTGGCTTTAGGTGTCAGGCCTTTTAAAATTGCATTACGCGCATGAACCACGAAATGAGTACAGCCCACAGCAGCAATCTTCCCAACAAAATCGACTAAATAATCATAGTTATAATCGTAATCCAGACCAATTCGATGCTTAACCGTAATCGGGATTGCTAATGCATCTTGCAAAGCTTTAACGCAATCGGCAACCAGTTGTGGTTCTCGCATCAAGCACGCCCCAAAGCTCCCCGATTGCACTTTATCGGAGGGACAACCACAGTTAAGATTTATCTCACGATAACCATAATCATAACTAATTTTAGCAGCATTCACCAGTTTGCTCGGATCTGAGCCACCTAGTTGCAAAACTAAGGGCTGTTCACAATCGCTAAAACCAAGCAATTTATCACGTTCACCGTGAATCGCGGCATCAGCAACCACCATCTCAGTGTAAAGCGTGGTATGCTTAGTTATCTGCCGCATAAAAAAGCGGTAGTGTCGATCACTCCAATCTAGCATCGGAGCAATCGCAATTTTTGGAGTCTGCGTAGTCATAGGTTTAATTTTTTACTAAAATAATATCATAGCGCTCCAGATTTTCTTGCAGTTTGGCATTACTCCACAAATTAGGCAAAATCTTATCTGAGGTATTCCCCTGCACTTCTGCCACTATTTGTGCATTAGCAAATTGCGCCTTTTGTTCTTGCCAAATCTTATCACTAGTTACTAAATAATAGCTTTTAAGGGCTGGATTTTGATCTGGGCTATCGGATTTGAAATATTGATTATGTGCGTAAAACTCCAATGTCCGTGAATCAAATCTATAGTCAACTACCGCAATTTCAGGGTGCTTACTAGTAATTTGGGCAGCAAGAATACCACTATCATATTTGGCATAAATATTACCAATCAAGGTGGCATAAATAACCATAGTCAAACAAATCGCTAAGCTCGGAATTAAAATCGCTTTTACAAAAGGAATTTGTCCAAAATTCTTTATTACATAAATTATTAGTAATATTTCAAGAGTCACAAATAAGCCAAGCATCCAACCTTTAAATACTGCACCAATTACTACAGCTAGCAGTACCAACATGATAATACCCAAATAGCTTTGTACTGCAAAGATTTTATGGTTAGTTGCGCTTAAATCATAAAGAAATTTAGCTGATAAAATTGCTGCAAATGGGAAAATGATATTGGTATAGTGATCAACTTGAAATGAAGTTACACTAAACATCACAAAACTAACCCAGAAATAGCCTAAAAGAAAAATTAAAGCCTGTTTATCGCTACTGGTTAAGGTTTTAAATTTACGGATAAACGCATATATTGCTGTTGGATAAACTAAGGACCACGGCAAAAATGCCCATAAAAAGGTATGAACAAAGAAAACCTGATGAAATGCCGGAGGATTGGTACTATAAATATAACCAGTATTAAAAAAGCGTCCAAATTGGCTATCGACGAAAAACCAACGAATTCCTGAGACATGATTATGTCCAAAAATTATTTTTTCAGGGTGCAGGTCAAATTGAATATATAATGCAACGACTTCTGGTAAAGCCAGAATAAATGAAAGCACTAATGCACCAATCCACTTCGGGTGAACTACGTTGATAAGCCGTTTAGTATAAACCCAAACGCAAAACAAACCACTGACAATCGTGATAACAACGAAAACACCTTTGGTCATCAATGCTAAAGCGGTAAAGAACGAGCCAAGAATTAAGTTACTCCAGCTAAATTTACGGTCATAACATAGCCAATAATACACTGCTGGCATGATTTGTCCAAGCAAATAAGCTTCTGCGCGAATATCATTTGCAGAAAACATCAGGTGAAAAATGCTCAGATAAATCAGTGTTGCCAATAAAGATACCGTATTATTTTTATATAGCAAATTACTTAAGCGATAAGTATAAATTGCACCAAGGAGATGAAATAAGAATCCTGGAAGTATATAAGCAAATGAATTTATACCAAAAATCTTAAAAGATAATGCACTGATCCAAAAAGGAAAGTGAGGTTTATCTAACCAATCCTGATTGCTTAATACCAAATCTGTCCAATCATTTGTTTGGGCAATATGTTTAGCAATACTGCCATAGTATGGGCCGAATGACGTGCTAGTCATTGGAAAAAATAATCCAACCGCCGTAGCAATAATCGCTAAAACAATCAGATTTTTAAGTAGTCTGTCAAATTTGGTTAGATATTCCATTTAGCACCCTCAGTTTTCTCAATTATATTAATTATTCATTCCGAGATTTTATCAGGAACTCATAACTTTCCTAAATGTTTTTGAAGGAAGAGCTTGAGTTTGCAGATACTCAGAATACAGGTCCTGATAAAAAACAGATCAGCACATTGATAGAAGCTAAAATTTATTAAAGAAACACCCTATTTTTATATTCAATCTACAATATCTGTTAATGCTATTTGAAAGTTACTCAGTAGGCTACAAATATTTGCTATAATCATCAGATAAATCATTAATGGTGACGACTATGTCCAACTATCTGCAAATTTTTATTACTTTACTCAGTTTACTTAATCCGATGTTTGCTCTTGGGCAATACTTAGACATGACTAAGCATATGACTCAAGAAGATAAGCAAAATATCTCGATCATGTGTGGATTAACCGTATTTGCTTTGCTCGGATCATTTCTCTTCCTAGGGCAATATATTTTAACTGCACTATCAATTCATGCTTATTCATTACGCTTGGGCGGAGGAGTTATTCTGTTACTACTTGGAATTAATTTAACACTTAGTTCTAAGTCTGAAGGTGATAAAGGTGGTAATGTTAGTCAAAATTACGATCAAAATCGGATAAAATCTCTCGGTGTCAGCCCATTGGGTTTACCAATGGTGGTTGGTCCAGCAAGCATGGTCTTGGTAATCGTTTACGGAGAAGATGCTCCCGGAATCGTCGGCAAATTACCAATTTTAGTGATTCTAGCAGTAATTGCTACGATTATCACTATTACATTTATTCTATCTAGCTACATTGCGCGTGCAATTGGCGATGTCGGTGTAGTAATTATTACTAAAATCATGGGTCTAGTCGTAACAGCAATTGCATTTGAAATGATTATCGCGGGAATGCAAACAGTAGTTCCTATTTTAATGGCTAAATAGTAGCCGATTTTAATAGTTAAATGTAGTAAAAACACCGAATGTAACTGAGTTAATTCGGTGTTTTAGTCTAAAAATATAGCCTGATGAAATTAGGCATTATACTCTTCGCTGAGATACTCACGCATTTTTTGTAATGCTTTAACCTCAATCTGACGAATACGCTCTGCAGAAACTCCAAACTCATCCGCTAAGTCATGTAATGTTAGTTGATTTTCGCTATCTGCCAGCCATCTAGTACGAACGATGCGTTGCGAACGCTCATCCAATTGCTCTAATGCATACTCCAATCCAACCGTATGAATATGGTCTTGTTTCTTCCGCTCAATCATTAATTCAGGCGTGTGCTCATAATCAGCTAACCAATCAATCGGTGCTGATTCATCACTGTTGTCATTGATTAGAGAAACATCTGCACCAGTAAGGCGCATATTCATATCAATTACATCTTTTTTAGAAACATCTAGTGTATCTGCAATTTGTGAGGCTTCTCGATCAGAAAGGCTTCCAGTATCTTCACGTTGCGAACGTAAATTAAAAAATAACTTTCTCTGCGCTTTAGTCGTAACTGTCCTAACAATCCGCCAATTTTTGATTACAAATTCATTTATTTCTGCTTTAATCCAGTGCATTGCAAATGTAACCAAGCGCACTTTACGGCGTTCATCAAAGCGTTTTACCGCTTTCATTAAACCAATAGTTCCCTCTTGAATAATGTCTGCTAAAGGTAAGCCATAACCTAAATAATTACGTGATATTGATACCACTAAGCGTAAATGAGATAAGACTAAACTCCGTGCCGCGTCAACATTCTCATCTTCGCGCCATTGTTTTGCGTATTCGTATTCTTCTTGTTCCGTCAATAATGGCAAGCTATTTACATAGTTTATATAAGCATCCGTACTACCATTAGAGACTGCTGGTAAATTGGCAAAAGCTAAACTTGTCATACATATGCCTCCTTGTCTATAATTCAGCTTGCGATTATAACAAACCACATTAATTTAGTCAAGCTATATTAGCAAAATCTTAAATAATAATCTAGAAAAAAGCCTCTGCTAAAAAACAGAGGCTTTCATAAGAAATAAATTAAGCACCATTTCGGTCGAGAAGATGTAGCTTCTCTTTAACTTTAGCCCATTCATCAGCATCAGCCGGAGCAGGCTTTTTAGCTGTTATAGGCTTCCAGTTTGGATGTTTGGATAATTCTGCATTAAGCGCAACAAAGTGCTCTTGATCCGCAGGAACCTCATCTTCTGGAAAAATTGCATCCACAGGGCACTCAGCTACACACAATGTGCAGTCGATACACTCTTCAGGATCAATCACCAAGAAATTAGGTCCTTCGCGGAAACAGTCCACCGGACAAACATCAACACAATCCGAATGCTTACAATTAATACATGATTCAGTAATTACATAAGCCATTGATTAGAGCTCCTTATTTTCTTTCTACGGCAACGGCAACGCCCATTCCACCACCGATACACAGCGTCGCTAAACCTTTTTTAGCATCACGACGTTTCATTTCGTGCAATAAATCAACAAAAATACGGCAGCCAGAAGCACCTAGAGGATGCCCAATAGCAATTGCACCACCATTAACGTTTACCTTGCTAGTATCCCAACCTAACTCTTTGTTTACACCTAAAGCTTGTGCAGCAAATGCTTCGTTAGCCTCAACTAAATCTAAATCTTGATGTGTCCAACCAGCCTTAGCTAAAACTTGTTTGGTTGCATATACCGGACCTAAACCCATAACTTCCGGAGCCAAACCAGCAGAAGAACCAGCTACAATATACGCAAGTGGAGTTAAACCAAGTTCTTTAGCTTTAGCTTCACTCATCAACAAAACCGCAGCTGCACCATCGTTAAGACCTGATGCATTACCTGCAGTCACTGTACCATTTTCTTTGATGAATGCTGGTTTTAATTTCGCTAATGACTCCACTGTCACACCATGCTTGATGAATTCATCTTTAGCAAATACCACTGGATCGCCCTTACGTTGCGGAATTGTCACTGGTACAATTTGCGCATCAAATTTACCAGCTTTTTGAGCTGCTTCAGCTTTATTCTGTGAAGCTGTAGCAAATTCGTCTTGTTCTGCTTTAGTAATACCTAGTTTTGCAGCAATATTTTCCGCCGTAACACCCATGTGAATTTTGTTGTACACATCAGTCAAAGCATCAGCAACCATTGAGTCAACTAAAGCAGCATTACCCATTTTAAACCCATCACGCATTCCAGCTACAAAATGTGGCGCTAGAGACATATTTTCTTGTCCACCAGCAATTACAATTTCAGCATCACCAGAAATAATTGCCTGAGCACCTAAGTGTACGGCTTTCAGACCTGAACCACATACTTGATTAATTGTCATAGCAGGGACTTCTTTAGGCAAGCCACTTTTAATTACTGCCTGACGAGCTGGATTTTGACCAGCGCCAGCCTGTAAAACTTGTCCAAGAATAACTTCAGAAATTTGCTCTGGTTTAACCCCAGTTTCTTCTAATAAAGCTTTAATTACGGTTGCACCTAATTCGGCTGCAGGAACTTTAGCCAAAGTACCGTTAAAATTACCTACTGCAGTTCTTTTCGCAGCTACTACAACTACTTTTGTCATATTCACATCCCTTTTAAAAGTTAAAAAATTCTCACTATACACACAAGCAATTACTTAGTTCTTAGAATAAGAATCAAGAACTAAACAGACGGCTTATTATGCGGTTTCTGCTTCAATGATTGATAATGCTCGCGCTTTAACATAACCACCTGGTGCAACTTCTAATTCTGGAAAGTCTTTACTACCCAATTTTGGTGCTTTAACTTGCTTACCAGATAACGCAGCATACCATTGATTCATGTCTTTCCACCAGCTGCCAGGCATTTCAGTCGCGTTATGGAACCAAGCTGCCGGATCTTCAACCAGTTGATCATTAACCCAATAGTTACGCTTATCAGTAGTTACCGGATTAACTACACCAGCAGTATGCCCAGAAGCACCAAGAACAAAGCGGATATTAGGACTCTTCAAATACCATGTTGATTTATAAGCCGATGTCCATGGCACGATATGATCTTTTTGTGCTGCGAATAAGTAAATCGGGAAGTCAAGAATACTTAAATCAATTTTATGTCCATCAACAAAGAACTCACCCTTAACCAAAGCATTATCTAGATATAAGCGTTCCATTAAAACTGAATGCATCGGCACTGGTAAATCTACCGTATCATTATTCCAATATAACAAGTCAAATTTTTGTGGTGTTTTACCTAATAAGTAATTATTTACCCAATAATTCCACACTAATTCATTGGCACGTAACGCAGAGAAGGTTTGTGAAATAATGCGTCCTGACATAACTCCACCAGTGTGTTTCTTAGCTTCACGCAATTTCATCAAATCACGGTCAAGGAAGGCTTTAATATCACCAGGCTCAGTATGATCCAACATTGTAGTCATATGCCCCATACTGTTAATCCAATCCAAACCACGCTGTTTCAGTAAAACAGCCGCAGTCGTCAGAATAATTCCACCAACGCAATAACCAAGCGTATTTATTTTTTCTTTATTGGTGATTTTACGCACTGAATCTAGTGCTGCAATTACACCTAGATTTGCATACTCTTCCCAACGGAAGCTCTTAATTGAGCGATCTGCTGATTTCCAAGATACTAGGAACACATTGTAACCTTGGTCAACCAGATATTTAACCATTGAGTTACTTTCTTGTAAATCCAAGATATAGTATTTGTTGATACATGGTGGCACAATTAATAACGGTGTTTCATATACTTTGTCACCAGTTGGCGTATATTGAATCAGCTCAATCAATTCATTACGAAAAACCACCGCCCCAGCTGTTGAAGCAAGATTACCACCAACTTCAAACTGAGTTTCATCAGTCATCGTAATATAACCATTTTGAACGTCATCCATCATATTACGCATACCATCAGCCAGAGACTTACCGTGAGTATCAATCATTGTCTTAACAACTTCAGGATTAGTCAACGCAAAATTACTTGGCGAAATAGCATCAATGTATTGACGCATAAAAAATTCCATCCGGAACTTAGTTTCTTCGTCCATATCTGACTTACTAACAAAATCAAATAACTGTTTTGATACACTAAGATAGCTTTGTTTTAAATATGAAAAAAACGGGTTCTTTTCCCAATCTGGGTCAGCAAAGCGACGATCAGCAGGTTTTTTTTGCTCAGCTTCAACCGATGCCTGATTAATATCACAAAATTTACTCCACATCGCAAGTTGCTCTTGATAGAACTGATTTTGTGACGTTAAGTAGCTTTGGGTATGATCAAAGAATTTCTGATACATATCCAAAAAAGGATTAGTCGGCTTATTTGCCGCATCGTGTCCCGAATGATTCAGTAAATTTTGGAACCACGATTGATTGGCATTAGCAATCTGACTAAAAAGCTCTTCAAAGTTTTGACCTGGTTTAAACATATTAAATCCTACCTACGTTAACAGTATTAACAAAAATGTATCACAATTACGCTATTTTAGCACTTATATGCTAGGTAAAAGAT
Organism: Neisseriaceae bacterium; assembly: GCA_003963245.1. Taxonomy (GTDB): domain Bacteria; phylum Pseudomonadota; class Gammaproteobacteria; order Burkholderiales; family UBA11063; genus Aquella. The sequence continues at coordinate 53,588 of RXJX01000030.1, read as the reverse complement.
AATATTTTTAAATACTCTCATGTATAATAGAGGACTGTTTTGCAAGGACAATCTATGTTTTTATGGCGTTATCTATTTGTATTACTGGGGGTTATGCCAATTGCTGCATTTGCTCAGTCAGCTCACAATGCAGAGCAAGGTTATATCCTGCTGGGGTTAGCATTAATTATCGGAGGCGCTTGTCTTAGCTGGGTCGTACAAAAAGTTGGATTACCAACAGTGCTTGGAGAGTTAACTTTAGGAATGTTTATTGCTGTACTTGGGCATTATCAAGTTGGATTCTGGGCTGAATTAATTACTAATCCAATAATTCGATTACTGGCAGAAATTGGTAGCATATTATTATTATTTGAAATAGGTTTGGAGTCCAGTCTTAAAGAATTAGTCTCAATTGGTCGCCATGGCGTAGTAACTGCAATTATTGGGATAATATTACCGTTTACTTTGGGAACATGGTTGGTAGCAGAGTATATTTTTGGCAGTCAGGATATTAAACTTAATCTGTTTCTCGGTGCAACACTTGCTGCAACCTCAACCGGAATTTCGGTGCGAGTGTTTAAAGATTTAGGTATTTTACGTAATCCAGCATGTCAAATTGTTCTAGCAGCCTCTATTATTGATGATATCTTAGGTCTGATTATCTTGGCTTTTGTTTCTGGTCTGGTTATCGCAGGTAAAATGGATTTTATGTCAGTCGGACACATTTTATTAAATGTAAGTATTTTCTTTATCTTAGCACTTGTTGTCACTCGAAAATTAACTCCCAGAATAATTGGCTGGATACTAAAAATCAGCAATGAGGAGTCAATGGTAGTAGGCATTCTGGTTGCCTTCTGCTTACTTTGGGCATGGCTTGCACAAGCAATTGGTTTGGCTGCAATTATCGGGGCATTCGTGGCTGGATTAATTCTGGATGAGATAATTTTCCGTAATAGCAAACAGCCTTTTTGGTACACAAGAATATTAGAAATCAAAAACAATAGTGAGAGTGAATATGCCAACCATATTATTCAAAACCATATTCTTACCGAGCATCAGCATAATCGCTTGATTGAGCTGGTTAAGCCACTTAATTATATTTTTGTGCCAATATTTTTTGTTTATGCCGGGATGCAAGTTGATCTAATTCAAGTTGCCAATTGGCAAACTTTACAGGCAGGATTTTGGTTAAGTCTAGTCGCAATTGCTGGTAAAGCTGGTTGCGGAATCCTTTTACCGAAAACAATTAATCGCTGGATTGTTGGTTTTGGTATGGTACCACGTGGAGAAATTGGTTTAATTTTTGCTTTAACTGGTCGCCAATTAGGTGTTTTTAATGAAAATATTTTTGCAGCAGTCTTACTAATGGTGGTAGTAACTTCAGTAATCACACCGTTTGTACTGCAGTTGATTGTGAAGCGAGGTTTAAAATGAAACTAGATTTTAGCAAAATGCACGGATTGGGAAATGATTTTGTCATCATCAATAATCTGCAATTACAACATAACTTTACTGCCTCAGAAATTAAATTTATTGGTGACCGTAAATTTGGTATCGGCTGCGATCAGATTTTGATAATTGATCCGGCTGATGATGGGACAAGTGATTTTTACTACAAAATATTTAATAGCGATGGTAGTATTGCCGGACAGTGTGGCAATGGTGCACGCTGCTTTATTCGCTACGTTGTTGATCATGGTTTAACTACAAAAAAACAAATTAAACTTCAAACGACTTCTCGGATTATTAGTGGGCAATTAATTACCCCTGAATTAATTGAAGTTGATATGGGAGTTCCTGAGTTTAGGGTAGGACATATTCCCCTGCTCTTACCGCAAACTGGACAGTACCAACTAGAAATTAACCATCAAACGTTAAAATTTAGCGCTTTATCAATGGGAAATCCGCATGCGGTAATAAATTTACTTAATCCGCAATTACTAGAGGATGACAACTACCTCCAAACCATTGCACAAACCTTACAGCAAGCGAGCTATTTTCCTGAAAGCGTAAATGTAAACTTTGTCTATATTGTAGATAACAGCTTAATTAAACTACGTACTTATGAGCGCGGCTGTGGCTTTACCTTGGCTTGTGGCAGCGGGGCATGTGCCAGTGCAGCAGCGTTGATTAAACAGAATTTAGTTCACAGCACGCTAACAGTCCAAATGGACGGCGGTGAATTAAACATTGACTGGAGCAGAGAGAATCTATTGATGCGTGGTGCTGCAGTCGAAGTATTTAATGGTACGATAGAATTATGCGCGAATTAAATTTGGTTTTACCCGGTATAGTATGGCCGGAAATTGCTGATTATGAATATTTAATAACACAATTAGATATTCCCAACCTAAGTAATCTCTGTACTAAAGCTACATTAAATAAAATTAATTTTCACTATAGTGACTTTGTATATGGCGATTATGATTATAGCGCAGGACTTTTAGCACAAAGCTATGCCAAAAAATTAAAGGTTCATTCTGAATACAGCTCATTTTTAATGGTTGAACCAACTCATTTGCGGGCAGACCGTGATCGCCTATTAATTGCGGAAGCAGAGCTGCTACAATTGAATACAGACGAAGCCGAAATTATCATTAGTGCGATTAATCGACATTTTGGCGGAGAACTAAAGCTATACCTCCTTGAAGATGATTTATGGCTGCTGGGAACTAACTTGGAGCTGGAGGATTTAACCAGTTATCCAATTATTGATATTGTCGGAGAAAATATCGATGATTTTCTGCCGCATGGCAAATCACGACTGCAATTACACAAAATTCTAAATGAAATCCAAATGTTATTATTTAATCTACCCCTCAATCAGCAACGTCAGGACGAGGGATTGATGCAAGTAAATAGTGTATGGTTTTGGAATAAGCACAAGCCAAATTTAAATATTGCAGGGCAGCAGTTAATTAGCTTTAGTCAGCAAATGAAGCAACAACTCGATGAAATAACTCAAACTAATGCATTGTTAACAACTTTAGTTATTCCAAACGGTTATTTTGCAGCTCGTTATCGCGATAGTTTTGCTTGGGTTCAACAAATTAATCAGTTAGAACAAGAACTGGCATCAAGATTAGTTACACTCTTGTCTAAGCGAAAAATCATGCTGATTAATATTATTATTCCAGGGGTTGAAAATAGTTGGCGTTTAAGTTTGCGAAGTTCAGACTTATGGAAGTTTTGGCGGAAAAAATCATGGCTGGAATTGATGGAATTACTCCAGCACTGATCAATCATAATTAATAAAATAACTTAACGTAGAATTATCTTACTTATCCAGACTGCTTACAGATTATGTGATGAGCCACAATGACACAACTCATCTACCGGACTTTGTTGCTTTTGTGAAATAAATTTAATAAATCTACGTAATAATTTATAGCCAAGATGACTAAAATTTAACAACGCGCGCAATAATGCAGTTAATGCCACAACAGATGCCGCGAACTTTATGAATAACATCATAGGTTCCTCCAATATAATTAAAGTTATTGTTAGGCGCGCTATATTACAATAGCTAAACAAGGTGCTTTTGCACATTGCAGATTTAAAATATATCTCAGTTGTGAATCCAAATTTTCTAAGCCCGCTGTAAATATGTTATAGCGGATAGGCTGAAAACACCCCGCATTTTGCTACGAGGTATCTTTGAGGAATTAAAAATGAAATATTCTTGCGCCTAACAACGTAAGAATGCGATATTGTACCAACCTTACAGTGTAATGTCAAGCCTAAAGAATAATCTTTGACACACTGAAATCAAACAAGACAATAAGTTAGAGGAATATATAATGCAGAATCTCAATGATAATTTTATTTTTGGCTGCTGGCGCCTAAATGAATGGAACTATTCTACTCATGAACTTCGTCGGCTTGTCGATCAGCTTCTGGATATTGGTATTAATGAATTTGACCACGCTGACATTTACGGTAATTACAGTTGTGAAGCTATTTTTGGCAAACTACTTGCTGAAGATCCAAGCTTACGCAAGAAAATTAAACTTACCTCTAAATGTGGAATAAAACTAGTTTCAGATAAGTTTCCTGAGCATAAAACCCATATCTATGACACCAGTAAAGCGCATATTATCGCAGCAACTGATCGCTCAATTCAGAACTTACAAGCAGGATATCTAGATTTATTATTGATCCACCGCCCAGATCCATTAATGAATGCTGATGAGGTTGCCGAAGCTTTTATGTTACTCAAAGCAAGTGGCAAAGTACTTAATTTTGGCGTATCTAATTTTACTCCAATGCAATTTGAGTTATTACAGTCCAGACTTGATTTTCCGCTAATTACCAACCAAATAGAAGCTTCGGTAGTTTGTCACGAGCATTTCGTTAACCAAAATCTCGATTTTTGTCAGAAAATAAAAATGCGCCCACAAGTTTGGTCTCCGCTAGCTGGAGGTAGATTATCTGACCAGACAAATTCTACATCTTTACGGGTTTGGCGTACTTTAGAAAATATCGCAAGCAAATATGAGAGCACTCCAGAAATAATTGCGATCGCGTGGTTACTGACACATCCAGCAAAACTAAGAATCTTACTTGGCAGTGGAAAAATTGAACGTATTACGCAGCTGTTAAATGCGCAAAAAGTACATCTTAATCGCGATGAGTGGTTTGCATTATGGAGCGCTTATACTGGGGTTGAAATTCCTTAATTGAAAGAAGAACATGAGGATAGAGTATAATACTGCCTGTCAATAGATTATTTTAGAAAGAACAAGTGCGTGAAATTTAATATTAAGAAAAAACTTCAGGAAATGATGACTGAAGCTCCGAAACCGCGCAATGCTAAATCAACAACACGAAAGAACAGCACGACTGACACAACTACAGCTAAAAACAGCGAAGGTAAACCTGCATCATTTCAACGGGTTGAGCGCAGCAATGCCAAACGTGTAAAATTGCACCGCCAAAATCAACAAGAAAAGATCACCTCGCAACGTATCCGTGAAGAACGCATTGACCCCAAAACCGGACACAGTGAACGAATCTCCAAAGCACTAGCAATGTCTGGAGTTGCATCACGCCGTGAGTGTGACAACTTAATTACACAAGGAAAAGTCACGGTTAATGGTAAACTTGCCGAACTTGGTCAACAAATTGTTATGCATGATAGAGTTGAAGTGTTGGGACGCCCAATCAGAATCAAATGGCAGGATCGTTTAGCACGGATTATTGTCTATCATAAACCCGAAGGCGAATTAGTTTCACGCAGCGATCCTGAAGGACGTGATACCGTTTATGATCGAATTCCGTTATTGAATAATCGTCGTTTTTTAGCAATCGGACGGCTGGATTATAATACCAGCGGCTTATTGATTTTTACAACATCTGGTGAATTAGCAAATCGTTTTATGCATCCACGCTATGGAGTTGAGCGTGAATATGCGGTACGGATTTATGGTGATCCATTAACCTCTGATCAGATTAAAGAATTAAAAAGCGGAATCATGCTGGAAGATGGTAAGGCTAGCTTTAAAGATTTAATCAAGATGGAGATTCAGGATAGTGACGCCAAGAATCATTGGTATAAAGTATTGTTAATGGAAGGGCGCAACCGCGAGGTTCGCCGCATGTTTGAACATTTCCAACTAACAGTTAGCCGTCTAATGCGTACTCGTTTTGGACCAATTGACTTACCACCACGCTTAAAACGCGGCAATTATTACGAACTTAATGAGATTGAAGTTGCCAAAGTTATGCAAAGCTTTGGTTTAACTGTCGCAGGTACTGAACGTTAATTTTTGACGATAAAGTCAGGCATTGATTGCCTGACTTTACTCATAATATAAATAAATCAAATTGACAACATCGTCTATAAAAGACTACAATAGCGTTCTCTCAATTTTTCACAGGTGCTACATTGAACACCGCTGCATTCAACTAGTTTCAAACCTTTAATAACGGCTTGATATCACTTGGTGAAATAAACTCACCGCTCCCCTATTTTACTTAAATTATTATAGCCATCTGTTTTTGCTATAAATTATCGATTGCTACATATTTGCGCACTAACCTAAAGCAGTATAAATTTATGCAATTAAGATGGTATAACCTTGCAATAGTCATTTCTATTGCGGAAGGATTAATTATGCAGAAAATAATTACCATCAATGAACTTACTCTTCAATTTGGCGCTAAAGAGCTAGTTACTGACTTTAGTCAAAACGTCTATGCTGGTGAGCGTATCGCAATTATCGGGCGCAATGGCAGTGGTAAATCATCACTACTCAAAATACTGGCTCAAGAAATACACGATAATGCGGTGGTACTCCAAAATGGTTTGCAATCGGCCTATGTGCCGCAACTTAGTGACAATAGCAGCACACAAAGCGGTGGCGAACGCTTTAACACTAATCTTAGTCACGCTTTAGCCAGTTATCCTGATGTGTTACTTCTGGATGAGCCAAGCAATCATCTCGATCAATACAATCGCAAAAGTCTGATTAAATTACTACGACATTTTAGTGGTAGTTTAATTATCGTGAGTCATGATTTGGAGCTACTTAATAACTGTGTTGATACTCTATGGCATATTAATCATGGCAAAGTCACTGTATTTAACGGTAAATATAGTGACTATCTTCATGAACAACAACTTAAACAACAAAACTTATTAGCCCAAGTTGCGGACTTAAAGCAACAACAGCGCACCAGCCACCAAAGCTTGATGCAAGAACAGCAACGCGCTAAAAATAGCCGCCAGCAGGGTGAAAAAAGCATAGTTAATCGTAAATGGCCAACAATTACCTCACAGGCAAAAGCTCGCCGCGCGGAAATGACGGCTGGGCAAAAACAACGTCAGATGCGTGAACAACGGGAAAATATTGGAACACAATTAGCAGATATTTTTGTACATGAAGAAATAATTCCGCAGTTTAATCTACCTCATCAGCCAACTAAGCGCAGCATTGTTCAGCTCAATCAAGTATCTATTGCTTATGAACAAGATAAACTACTACTTCAAAATGTAAATTTACAAATTAATGGAAATGACAAAGTTGTGCTTTTAGGCGCAAATGGCAGTGGTAAATCAAGTTTGTTTAAGGCATTGCTGCAGGATAGATCTTTAATTAGCGTAGGTGAAATTATTGCGCCAGAACCGAGCAAAATTGGCTATCTTGATCAACATTATGCGAATTTAGCTCCAGAGTTCTCTGCAGTAGACATTATTGCAAATATAGCACCGCAATGGACAACAGCAGAAATCCGTAATCACCTAAATAGTTTTTTATTACGGAAGAATGAAGAAGTTTTAATACCTTGTAAATATTTATCTGGCGGGGAATTAGTACGCCTATCACTAGCCACTATCGCTGCCAATCCGCCTGCTTTATTATTGCTAGATGAAATTAGCAATAATTTGGATATTGAAACCAAACAACATGTGTTGACGATTTTAAATAATTATCCCGGTGCTTATTTACTGATTTGTCATGAGGAAGAATTTGTTGCGCAACTTAATTTGGATTATGTATATCAAATCAAGAGTGGGATACTTTGTAAAAAATCTGACTAACTTTTTATAATGATACGTATGAGTATGTTTTAGCCAAACTGCTCAACTTGACATACCGACCGGTCTGTATTATAATTCAAGCCGTAGCTTCAGATAGCTACATTAAAAGATAAGTTTATGAGAGAAATATACATGAATAATAAAGCCCTACTAATTATTGACTTACAGAATGATTATTTTGAAAATGGTAAATTCCCATTACATAATACGGAGAAAGTATTAAATAATATCAAACAACTAATCTCCAAATCTCAGCAACAAGGTATCCATATTATTCATATTCAACATATCGCAGATAGTAGTTATGGGATTGCTCCTTTTTTCAATGAGGGAACTACTGGGGTTGAAATTCACCCACAAATTTTACAGAGTGCTCCGAATGGAGAAGTCGTAATAAAAAAATTTGCGGATTCATTTTACAACACTAATTTGGAATCTGTTCTATCTAAACTAGAAGTTAATGAATTATTTATTTGCGGGATGATGACCCAAAACTGTGTAACCCACACCGCAATATCAAAAGCTGCAGAGAAATATAAAGTTTCTGTGGTGGCAGATTGCTGTACAACCGTAAATGAAATGTTACATAATATTGCACTTCACGCTCTTTCTACGCGGGTTAATTTAATTTCTATGGCAGATATTTAATGTCAACCAAAGATTTAATTTTGGATGCGGCAGAAATATTAATCCTGCAAAAAGGAGTATCCGCAACATCTTTAAATGATATTTGTAATTTGGCTAAAACTACCAAAGGTGCATTTTTTCATTATTTTAAATCTAAAAATGACTTAATTATTGAATCGATTATACGTTTTTCTGACTGCTCTTTAACTAAATATAAAAATTTACTTAGTTCATCGGATGGTGATGCGATAAAAAGGCTTGAAATATTTTTCGCAAAATTTGAATCTGAAATTTTTGCTGGTGACTTAGTCGGGTGTGTAGTTGGTATTAGCGCACAAGAATTGGCTGTGAATAATCCTCAATTACAGCAAATAATAGCACAAGCATTTTCCCCTGTTTTGGATTTTTTTGCAAAGCTTATTGAGCACGTTGCCAAGCAACAACAAGTTGATGTAAACGCTCGCGAGTTATCACAAATGTGGCTTGCATGTTCGCAGGGCGCACTAATGCTATATCGCGGTTTAGGCGATAAACAAATAGCCATCGCTGCCCTAGTTCAGTATAGAACTTGCCTATTTCAAAAGCTGAATATTAATCCATAACAAATTAACTACCACAATTATTACATAGAAAATAAATGCTTTAAATGTGAAAATATTGTTTTGGATTTGTGGGCTTCTGGTCTAAACCAGCATCTGCCAGACATTTCTGCAAAAACTGCATAAATACAATGTAACGCGGGTCGGTCTCAGCAATGTTACGCATCAGGTGATAGTTAAGAATACCAACATGATAATCGGGAAACAAACGAATAAGCTTTCCACCATCTAATTCGTTGCTAATCGTACTCGATGGTAGAGCAGCAATACCATTATTATTTAAAACAAATCGTTTGGCTTCAGCAAAGCTATTATAGATAATTTTAGGTTTAATTCTAATATAGTAAACTTCGCCAGTTAGTTCATTAAATAATGGAGCTTCTGATGCTAAAGTACCATCAGGGTTAAGTTTACCAACAATGAAATGCTTATCATGATCTTCAAAATTATCCCATAGACCATGTTTATTAACATACTCCGGAGTGCATACTGCTATAACTTTATCAAAAGCAATTAATTTAAATTTTTGATTTTGTTGCTTAGGTAAATAATTAATTACTGCTATATCATACAGTTCTTTTTGCATATTAAATACATTTGCACTGTGCGTAATATTTAATTGCAGTTTAGGATGCTGAGAAAGAAAATCATAAAGCTTCGGTAACAAAATGTCATCTGATAACGCATATGGCAAAAGCACATTAAGACGACCAGTCACTGCCCCCAAATCACCACTTACTGAACGCAGCATATCAGATAGCTTGGATTCATAGCCCTTAAACCTAGCATATAAATTATGCCCAAGCATAGTCAAAGCAATACCATGAGTAGTTCGGTTAAATAAAGAATCTCCCAAAGATTCTTCCAAAGTTTGAATCCGGCGAGAAATAGTTGATTTAGAAATATTAAGCATTTTTTCTACCGACAGAATGCTTCCAGCTTCAACTACTTTCACAAATAATAAAATATCGTCCAGCATATTAATACTTCTTAAAAGAATCTTCTAATAATTCCAAAACGGTAGTATAACGTACATCATCAGGTTTAAATTTAGATACTAAATAATAATTCATATAGCCGACATGGTAATCAGGGAGAATGCGAACTATTTTGCCACTCTTTAACTCTTCCTTAACGTCATCTTCTAAAAGACCACTGATTACCAGACCAGACATCACCAAGTTTTTAGCTTCAATAAAACTATTTAAATAAAGCCTATAATCAACTAATAATTGCGTTATTTCGCTATCGCTTTCGCGAAAAAGCTGAGGAATCATATTTTCTTCAAGCACACGAACATTACCCACAACTAGGTGACTGGATAAATCTTCAATCGTGGTACATAAACCATATTTTTGAATATACTCTTGAGAACAAACAATTATTACTTTGCTGCTATAAATTAAAGTTGCTGCATGGTTCTCTTTTTTGTTCGCCTGACTAGCTATTGCCAAATCATAATTATATTTGTCTATATCAACCGTACCTGCATAATAGGTCAGGTTTAGATCAATCCCCTCCAGTTTATCGTTAATTGTCACCAAACTTCGGCTAAAATTGTAATTTGCCATCCCGACTGGCAATAAGATATTGATAATATTGTTGTACTTCTTGTTTTTTAGCAGTGCACCCGAAACCATGCTCTCAACCTCTGTACCAATCTCATGAAATGCAGCTGCCAGATTTGTACCATATTCCGTCAATTCCAGATTGCGTGAGTCACGTTTAATTAATTTAAAATTTAACTGTTGCTCTAACGCAGCAATCTTACGTGAGATGGTCGACTGTGATACACCAAGTTTTTCTGCTGCAACTGAGAATTTATCATATGCAACAACACTTACAAAGAATAATATATCATCATACATGGCTCAGGCTGGCTCTCAAAGTTAGTTATTTGTATATTCTAGCACAAAAACCAGCAAAACTAACTATGTAATACTCATCTATATTTAGATCGCACAAAAAAACCTGAGCAGGAAGAGAACGCTCAGGTTTTATTTGTCAGATCGTACTACTAGTCAAAGAATCCAGAACTCTGATTAAATTCAACAGTATTGGTTGTCGAATTGATTGTAGTTGCCAAAGGACCTGCTCTATAACCACCATCAAAAGTAGCGGTAAATTGGCTGTCATTATACGGATATAGCCCAGTTCCATCACATCCAGAATAATGATCATACACACCATTACCACCATAGCAACCAATATTGCCGTTATTTTGTTGTGATTGCATCACGACATCGGGAACGCCAAGTACCCAATGAGGATCCAGAGCGGTAACATTTACAGTGTATTGGCTGTTAGGACCATTTTTAATCCAAGCATATAGATTATAATTATTACCCACTGGGCCAAAAATACCATTGACACTGTAAATTGAATTTGCATTCTGACCAGCAGCGCCATAGCTACTAATCTCAAAAGGAGATGGACTACTGTTTGGATTAATACTAATACTAGTAGCAGATACCGGATAAGGATTAGCCGCAGTTAGCGTAGGTGTATAATAAGCCTGAGTATCATTCGGAAAATCTAATGCCTTAGTTCCGTTAATATACTTCTGCGCCATCATAAAGTAATCACTCAAATTTGTATCTACGCCAATATTATGCCCAATCAAACCTGCAAACCCAGCCCCGGAGCTATTCTCACGCAGAAAATAATAAAATGGTGTTTCAGGAAGCAGCAACGGAGATAACCCAGAATAATTTTGCAACGGACCATTTTGCATATTGGTCGAACCATTATATTCATACGTACAGCTAGTACCTGTGGCACAAAATGGATTAGTCATTGATAGACCATTCAGAGCGACTCCGAGTATACCACTGTTAGCAAAGATATTATTAGTGCTATCAACATAAATAAACGCCATCGGTACTGAGTTTTGTACCACTGGGTTATTATTTCCCACATACCAAAGATCAACATTGCCAGCATAAGCCCAAACATTACCTGGTGAAGATAGTGCCGCAGCTTCATTATAAGTGCTTGCATTATATGTTAATAAAACCGCGTTAAGTTTTTTGTTTGTTAAACCAATACCAGAGTTCTGCCCTGATTCAAAGACTGGATACAACTTTGAATCATTATAGTAGTCATACGCATTATTTACGGGCAACGTGGGTAAACTAGAGCATGTAGCAGAATCAGTCATACATTTGCCAATAACCCCAGATAATACGCTCGCATCTTGTGTATACGCGCTTGCCAATTTCTCAAATAATATCGCAGCGTTCAAAGCCCCTGCCGGAGGAAGAAGTGGTGGATTTGCGGAGTTATTGTTTGTTAGAATATTAGCATAAAGATTGGCACTTGCCGCCAATTGCTGTATTTGCCAAATTAATTGAACATAATTATTCAAATTTGACGACGATGGAGCATATGGATCAGCGATTAGCTGTGCATTTGCCAATGCTTGTCCAGTTAGACTATCCATAATTTGCGGTTGATTAGTAATCGCTTCATATGCCGCATTACTACCAATACTTGCACCTTTGACAGTTACTCCTTGTGGAAATGCATCTACAAGAGATAAGTCTGCTGGCAATCCATATACATGTATATCTGCAGGAATAAAAGACATAATTTGGCTTACGTATCCAGAAAGATTAGCAATTGATGTTTTACAAGCCGAACTAATGAGGTAACCATTTGAAGGACTTATGCAGTTGTCCAAAACTCCTGAAGACTTTTGTGCTGCTGCAATCAAAGACTGAATATCATCCCCAGCATTAACCGTTACACCACTCTCTGAATGATATCCCTGAAAATTGAAATAATATAATTTATAATCATATCAACCTGAGCGGGGAGAGAAAGCTCAGGTTTTTCGCGCATTATTTGTTAAATCAATTCATGATATTTCCCCTTAATGAAAAACTTTGTACAAGCTTAAATCATAAGCTTTTATTTACCCGCATAAAATCACTTCAACGATTTTTGCCAGTCACTATACTTTTGCAAGCCTTTTCTTTGCTGCACAAATTGATAAAATTTACCTATAGTTTCATAACGCTGCCATTTGCCTTGACAACGATATGTCAAATCTGATTTCTTGCAGTTAGGAATCAATTGATAAGTACTCACCTTCTGAACCTGATTAATTAAATCTGATAGAGGTTCTAATTTGCCAGCATCTTTTTGCTTTAAAATCATCAGCATAATTGTCGCGGTAGTTGTTCGCCCGTCTCCACCTTGACAATGTAAATAGACCCATTGCTGAGGATTATTTTTTAAATAATTATCATACAAATTTAACAATTGATCAATGTTTTCAGCGCTCATAGCAAGATGATCAGTAACAGTTATCCGATAATAATCCTGATTATACTTAGCCATTAGCTGCGACTCGCTTTGTACACTGCTATTAAGACAAATAGTTGGTGTATTTTCATCTGGCGTACTTTTCAGATTATAACGATAAAACTGAATAGATTTATAGCCATTCAAAACATTATGTAAAATATATTCTTCCTGTGGAATAATCACCGACTGAAGCTTATCTGCATTGATATCATCGTTAGGAAGCGCGATAAATGAAAAAGGTATTCCGTCATTAAATCCGTGATACTCAGCACGTAGATCAACATCAATTACTTTTGGTTTATTGTGAATAGCATTAACAAATTGTGATTCATTAAACTGACTGCTAGCAATAATCTTGTAATCATCCAAATAACGTAAATGGTGTGGCAATGATTCTGCAGCGTATTTATAATTATTTAATTCAAGATAGACCTGATTTAATTTACTTGCGCAAGTAACCATGAGCTGTGGGGTTACACATTGATTATCAGCGGCATGAGCAAACGGTAAGCAACTAACCATCGCGACTAATATTTTTAATAATTTCATAATAAGTGACTTTCTAAAAATGAGCTTCAACAGCATCTGCAGAAGCTCTCATTTGCTCTACCAGTTACTTGGATAATACATATTGTATGAGTTATATTTATATTGATCACTAGCGTAACCATTAAGAGTAATATTTGGTTCATTCACCGCTGCCTGATTAGTTGTGATACCATTACTATACAACAATGAGATTCCGCTATATCCAGTTGGACCATCACTATCACCGCTATTGTTCACAGCATGACACGTTAAATCATAACGCACACAGCTAATATAAACATACATATCAACACCGTCATCAGAACGATTAGGATTTGGACCATAACCAACATCATATACATGGTACTGATCAGTCAAGCGCATGAAATTTGAAGCTTGCCAGCCGTCATGTACATGATATGTACCATTCTCTTCACTAAGACTATAGTACTGACTTTGTCCACCAAAATATTGCGTATTAACATTAAAGCCACGAATATCAATAGTATCATCATCTTCAAATAATCCTGCATCATAATCAATCGCCATATCAGAGTTAACTACATTGTATAACTCACCGCCTTGTCCACTATAGTAAGTATTACCAGTATAGGTACCACAGTACAGATTACCACCAACATTAGATAAATTCCCTGGGTTACACATATCACCAATATCTTGTGCCGTATAGGCTTTGACACCAGTATTAGTATTCACGCATTGAGTAGTGACATTTTTACCATTCCAATTGTAACCATTGCTGGGATTACTTTCTAGCCACGCATAACTAATATTATTCAAATTATCACAATTACTCGGAAAAGTATAATTACTTAATTGACTACCATTAGGACCTGTTAAATATTGATTAATTGCTTGTTGCGCCTCTGTATAAATAATATATTGTTTATACTTAAATATCTGGAATAATGCTTGATGCGCTTGCTGATAGTTTTGGTAATTGGATGGAGCACCCATAAATGAGGGTAAATCAATACTTGCAAGCTTAGGATCACCAGAAAGATATTTAATTCTTAATAAACTATCGATAATTTGATATGACTGCTGCAATCCAACGTCATTATAAAATAACGCAGTTTTTACAATTTGTGTCCATTGTGCTGCATTTAAAAACAAATTTTCATTGCTATTAAAATTACTCTCACCATAATATGGGTGCTGCGCGATATAATTATTGAATGCATTGGCTAAATTAGTTGCAAACCAGCCAGTACCTGGCGTAACACTATTGACCCGAGTCGAGTTCCAACTACCATCACTATTTTCACTGATTAATAAGTTACCGTTACCATCAAGGTATGAATTATCACTATCATCAGATAATTGAGTAATTTGGGTATTGAAGTCATTAGGAAAACTAGCATAAGCGTTATATATCCGTTGTTTGGCAAGCGGAATAATTGCTGCTGATTCTGGGAGAAGCGCAGGAATCACACCGCTCTCCCACTGATTAGCATAACTACTTTGAGGATATCCGGCATAAACATTTTGTGCAAAATTGGTATAGTTACCGTATATATAGCTATTAATTGCGTAAAAGGTTTGCGCTGATTGAACTGCGGTATTTTTATAATAGTCATCAACGAATGTTGTCAATGTTTGGTTAATCGAGGTTAATTGATTTTCAATCCCATTCAATTGACTTTCAATCTGCGTATACTGAGCATCAGCAGGAGAGTTGAAAACAGTAATTCCCATAGAATTTAATAAATTTACAGCTAAATCAGTGCTCAATTCACCCGCAACATCACCAAGATCATCACCTGCCAAATCAGCCAGCTCTCCAACTACAGGATTAAGAAAAGTCATTACCCCGCCAGTTGTTGATATAGTCGCTGAAGTATCTGCTATGGGAGCAGCATTTGAATTGTTTGCATTAGCTGAATTTGTATTCGGATTGTTAGGATTACCACCGCCACTATTACATGCTACCAACAAACTTGAAGAAAGTCCGGCTATTGCTAATAGATTGATTATTTTCTTAGTTTTCATCATGCGCTCCTAAAAAGAGTTTTAAGCTCAGAGGGAACTTATCCCATCAATAGGCGCTATGATATCATTGAGAAATTAGCTACGGTTTCCCATGTTTGCATAGTTCATTCCCATTTTTGCAAACACAGTTAATCATCTGATTTAGTTAAATTTATAACAAGTTATGCAGTTTGATGAATAATTATCTGAGCATCATCAGCGATAATATAGCCACCGGGTAAATTATCCTCCCAGTCTGGAATCTCATAACGTGGAACAACTCTGCCATCCTCCAGTTGTATACTATAATATCCCGGACGGTGAGTGTGACCGTGAATAACCGCATCTGCTTGATACCTGATAATATACTCCTTGATTGAATCATCAACAACCTGATAAATATAATCAGGTTTACTTCCAGTTTGCGCATGAGACTTTTTCTCAAGCTTTTCCTTTAACTTATAACGTAAGGATAGCGGAATATTACGCAAAATAAACATCGTAATCGGGTGCTGCAAAATTTTCTTCATCTTTTGATAGCCTAAGTCTAAAGTGCAGAAAGTATCACCATGGCTAAGTAAAACTCGTTTGCCTGCGATTTCAACGACATGCATATCGCTAATTAACTGCATACCACATTCTTTAGCAAAAGCTTTACCAACTCCAAAGTCATGATTACCGCCACGAAAGTAAAGCTTTGTCACCGAACTAAACCGTTGCAAATTGTAACGCATTTCCCGAATAAATTCATTGTCATCATCATCACCCAACCAGTAGTCAAAAAAATCCCCCAAAAGATAGAGTGCATCAATACTACCACACCAATCTTGTAATAATTTATAGAAAAGTTGATTTTTTTCAGTGGTTTGTGGAGAGAGGTGTAAGTCAGAGATAAAAATAAATTTCATAGGCTACTCGTAGTATAAATATTGCTGGAGGATTATTGCCGAATTATATACTACTTTTACAAATTACTCATAGTTGTTGGTCTGCTTCCACTATTAAAAAACTGATATTGTACAAAAATGTCTATTGTTTTTTCTTGAATTATGTCCTATAATTCACAATAGGTTAAAAAGCAATTCTGCTTATATACACTAAATAGTTTATTTTAAGGTTTAGCCATCATGAACATCAAACATCAAAAAATATTGGCGTTGATTCTTGCAAGTACACTTAGTGCGTGTGGCAGTGGGACTAATGCACAATCAGCAACACAATCAAATAGCCCAAGTCGTGCATTTGGTGGTGTAACATTGACAGGGACTTCATCAGATCCATGTAGTGGTGTACCTGCATGGAATAGTGCAACAGCGTATGCAACAGCTGGCACATTAGTTGTTCAAGATGGCATTGAGTATAAAAATAACTGGTGGACACAAGGTAATAATCCAACAACTAATAATGGCGGAGCAGGTACTGGACAACCATGGACAAAACAAGCAGTATGTGGTACTCCAACACCGACCCCTAGTCCGTCACCAAGCCCCAGCCCTACGCCAGCTCCGACACCGACGCCAAGTCCAAGCCCTACTCCAACTCCAGCACCCGGCGATTACCCACTTTATCCGTCGGGAATTAATAGCTATACAGGAGGCACGATTGTAAGAGGAACTGATGGCAACTTATACCAATGTTTATCAAATATAGTAGCTCCGTGGTGTAATAGTTCTGCCGCGTGGGCTTACGCGCCAGGTACTGGTAGTGCATGGAATCAGGCGTGGCAGCTAGTAACATCTCCTACGCCATCACCAAGCCCGAGTCCTACACCAGCTCCGACGCCTACTCCAACACCGAGTCCGTCGCCAAGCCCAACACCAACGCCTCCTACGCCAGTTACTGGCTTAGTTTATAGTGCGTATAAAGATGTTGGGATAAATGCAAATTGGAATAATCTGCAAATTTCAACTAAGGTTCAAAATAACTCAGCTTCTTTCCCTAGTTCATTGGTATCCGTATTACCAAGTACCTCAATGAATACAATCAGCTGGGCTTTTGCAACAGGTGAATGTGGGCAAGAAAACTGGGCAGGAATGAATGCCGCGCAATTTGCAACCCAAAATATTGCGGGCTTCAATAATGCAGGTTTGAAATACATCGTTTCAACAGGTGGTGCTTCAGGTACATTTACTTGTTCAACTCAAGCTGGAATGGATGCCTTCTTAAATCGCTATATGTCTAAAGGATTTGTTGGTTTGGATTTTGATATTGAAGCAGGGCCAAGTGGCACTGACTTACAAAATCTAATCAATATGATCGCTTATGCCCAGCAAAAATATCCAACGTTAAGAATTAGCTTTACGCTTGCAACCTTAGCTTCTGCTAATCCATCAGGCACAAGCTTAAACTCACTTGGTGACAGTGTTATCACCAAAGCAAAAGCTGCTGGAATTAATTTCTACGTGAACTTAATGGTTATGGATTATGGTAATTCTGCTGCGGTGTGCGTGATGAATGTGGCTGGAACTAATTGCGACATGAACCTGTCTGCACAACAAGCTGCAAAAAATCTTAGCAAATACTACAATATTCCATTAAGTAATATTGAATTAACACCGATGATTGGAGTGAATGACACTACATCTAATATCGTTAGCTTAGCTAATGCCACCAGTATCGCAAGCTGGAGCAAAGCTAATGGGCTTGCTGGAGTACATTACTGGTCATTTGATCGGGATGCTTCATGTGTTAATGCATATGCAACCACAACTTGCAGTAGTTCAGTCAATGGGGTACCAATGCAAACTTCAGCATTACAATACTTGAATGCGTTTGCTAGCGGACTATAACTAATTTGATTTTCCATAAAACTAGAGGTGCGACTTAGCCCTCTAGTTTTTTATCTATACTCATCGTCTTTGAATCTTGGACTTTGTCAGATTTCAAAAAAACTTCTTATGATGGTACACTACGTCGTCTTTTCTATCAATCTTTCGCGTCCAAGAATCAAATACTACGAATATATAATAGTGATTCTAAGTGCTTAACAACTTTTTATAGCCTTTGGTTTGAATTATTTGCCCCATAATCCAATACATAATAAGCATTGTCATAATTAATAAGATTGTTAGTCCATACACCGAAGCTCGGCTAACAAGCTCAGCAACCAATGGGGCAAAACCAGCCAAAGTTATGCCTAAATTAAAACTCAGTGAGCAAGCAGTCATCCGATAAGATTCGTCAAATATCTCGGCGAATAAGCTAGTAACAAATGAAGTAACAGCACAAAACCCGACTACCATTATTAATAGCCCAATAATACCCAACCAAACATTAATTGCACTCAAAGAAAAAATTAATGCGCCCAAAAGCATTAGCAAAACATAACGCTTGGCATAACTTACCCGACAAATATGACGATTGGCAAAATAACCAAAAAGTGGGTATAAAAATATTGAAATAATCAAAATCCCATTCATTTCCAAAAAGGCTAGTTGTTTCCCGAAATGTAAATGTGCCTGCATATAAGTTACCAAATACGTGAACAATACATAATAAATCGTTCCAGTAGTAAAGCTCAAAAGTGACATATAGACTAGTACCTTGGGTTGTTTGGCAAAAATATCGGCAAGTGTAAATTTGTGTTCACTTTCCAAACTGTGCTTAGGAAACTCTGGTACCATGCGACTATAAATTAAAAATAAAACCATACTTAAAATAAATGGGATCCGCCAAACTAACGAAGGAAATCCGCTGTGCGCAGAATTACTAAAAACTGCAATAGCAATACTACCAACGAGTGAAGCAAGAAAGCACCCCAAAACTGAAATCGTATATATTAAACTGGTTAAAAAAGGTTTATTTGGTGCATCACTATCAACGGCAACGGCAATTAAGCCTGAGAATTGTCCACCAGCTGAAACTCCTTGACAAATACGCAAAAATACTAAAAGTATTGGTGATAATATTCCCAGTACTTCATAGCTAGGTAAAAAGCCAATTAAGGTAGTTGGAATTGCCATTAGCCAAATTGATAAATTAACCGCATATAATTTACCTCGCCGATCACCAATTATTCCGAAAATAAAAGAACCAAGTGGACGAGCCAAAAAACCCACACCAAAGGTAGCAAATACCAATAAAAGACTAATAAAAGGAATGTTTTTTGGGAAAAATGTTCGCGATATTTGTAAAGCAAACAAGCCGTAAATCGTAAAATCATACCATTCCAGAATATTACCAAATGAAGTCTTGATAAAATCCTGTGAAATTTTATCTAATTTAAATTTATTCATTGTACCTATGCTTCCGTAAATAATACTACTGCTACGTGTCTATAATAAATAGCAGCTAATCAAATAATAATAGTATGCAAATGATATCAAGAGAGAAGACATCTATTTGAATTATGTAAGATCATCAATATGAGTAATAAACTCAAATTGTTTTCAGTAGATAAATTAAAATCTACAAATCAATTAGCCAAATATATTTCGGAATAAAATATAATCGTAGACAATTCTAAATAAGTAGAATTAGGGTTATTGGTTGCAAGATATGTACTTGGGACATGAGGGGTAATGTTTAACATGATAGCTCCTTTCGGATTATTAGAAAATTATCTGCATCATACTGTTTAATACAGATAAACCAGAAAGTATCCTTTCAAAATAAATTAATTAAGATAAGCATCAAAATGCTCAATTAATAAAACTAAAGAGTTTTAGCCAAAACTGACTAAAACCCAATAATTGTATAATTAAGGGTTGATTATAACATCGTTAGGCACAGCGGTCAACTTTGCACACGTTCAGGATAGGTACATTATTAAAACGAACATATTGAGAAAACAAGCTAAAATAAATGCAGTTTATGTATAAAATGAAAACCAAACTAGTTTGTAATGATATAATTATCTCAAAGAAATATTTTTAACCCATGTAACCAGAGGCGAGAAAGAAGATGAGTATGGAATCGATTGAGATGTTATCTTTCGTCGGACTAATCATACTGATGCTAGTTTTTTTGGAAATAGGAAGACTAATCAGTATCAATGCAGTTCGCACAGGAGTAAAAGCCAATTTGTCTGGCTCTGGACCTGTAGAGACAATTGTTTTTGGATTACTCGGGCTTTTGATTGCTTTTACTTTTACTGGTGCTGAATCACGTCTTGAGTATCGACGAGAGCTAATTACTGGTGCAGCTAACTCTATAAGCACTGCTTATGCGCGAATTGACTTATTGAGCGCAAAAGCTCAACCTCAGATGCGCAATATGCTCAAGGAATATACGCTTATACGTGCACAAATCTATCAAGGGCAAGAAAATCTTTCAGACGAAAATAAACTTTCGCAAGCTAGTGACCAATTGCAAAAGCAGATCTGGGAACTAGCTGTCACAGATTGTGCTAAATTAAACTCGCGTACTTGTGATATGCTTGTGCTTCCTGCACTAGGAGATGTCTTTAGCGTCGCAACGTTACGACAAGCTGCATTATTAAACCATCCTCCAATAGAGGTATATATTATGTTAGTAATAATTAGCCTATTTGGTGCATTATTGGTTGGATATACTCTACCAATTTCAAAAAAGCGCAATATTTTATATATGATTACTTATGCCTTTACTATTTCGGTATTGATAACCTTGATTATTGATATGGAATTTCCAAGGACTGGACTAATTCGTGTTGATTCTGCAGATAAGTTAATCTTAGACCTTGGCAACAGTATGCAACCATAAATCTTAACCAAAATTAACAAGCCATTGAATACTAATACAATAATAAGCAAAAATAGTCTGCTAGTAAAATTATTTCTTGTACTTTTTTAACAATATATCTCAAGGTAATTAAATATGTCTTTACAAATTACACTCTCAAAAACGCAAAGTCACGAGCTAGATTTTGTTATCAATGCTGAGCGTCACCCCGACAATTCTAACTATGTTTATCAATGGTCGCATGCAGAACATTTAAAGGCTCTAGACAATCCTGATCAAGCACACTATATTATTAAACTTACGGATACCAATGAAATGGTCGGCTATATAATTCTGGATGAAGTACAAAACAGCAGCCACTCAATTAATCTACGTCGGTTGGTTATTACCAAAAAAGGTTTAGGAATCGGTGCCAAAGCATTAAAAGCAATTCAAGAGCTTGCATTTACAAAACTGAATGCCCACCGTCTATGGCTAGATGTCTTCACTGATAATCAAACCGCTTACCAACTTTATAAAAAAGTTGGCTTTGTTGAAGAGGGTAAGCTCCGCGAATCATATTTACGCAATGGTGTATATGCTTCACAATATATTATGTCAATTTTGAAATCGGAGTATATTTAATGCAACTATCTCTTTTACAAGGATTTGGAATCAATCAATATACAGGTAACAAAGCATTAATAATAACAGAACATGAATTAAATGCTAAACAGAAGCAAGGTTTTGCTAGAAAACAAAACTTACCCGTCTGCATCTTCGTTGATGACGATTCAGCAGGTAACTTTACTGTTGATTTTTATTACCCTCATCGGCAAAGCCCAATGTGTTTACACGGTTCATTAGCCGCAGCCAAAATGTATTTTAAAATTTATCCAACTACAATAGCTCAAATAAAAGCTGCTGCGGGCATAAAAATCAACGCTAGACAAATCAATGAAGAACAGATAACGCTTAGTGTAATACCAGAGATAATTAATAAATCGCTACCTTCATTATATGAAGTTAGTGAAATGCTGAATTTAGCTCCTTCATACATTCAAGATATAGCAATAGCTTCAGTTGGTAGTATTAAACTATTAGTAAAGTTAACAGAAATTGAACAGCTTTTGAAATGTAAACCAAGCTTAACAAAAATTACCTCATGGGGGAAAGGGCGAGGAATAAATGGTATCTACGCATATTATAAAGAGGACTCTAATATAACAGGTAGAAATTTCAATCATTTAAACGCTGAACTAGAAGATAGTGCAACTGGAGTGGCTGCTGGAGCGTTAACCCTTTATTATCAGCAAAGCTTGATTGTAAATCAAGGTATCAATCTCAACAACCATTGTCAAATACTTACTGAATATTCAAAAGACCTAATTTATTTAACTGGTAATATTTATTTCATAGCATAAAAATTGGAGCTCTTCTGGTATTACTATGTTGAATATGCACCTTTATTGAAACAAAAAACGTAGTGGTTCATGTTTTCCACTACGCTGTAATTTTGAATTTGATTGTATATCAAGGTAAGCGAATTATTTTGAAATAATTTCCTTTGCTTTACTAATTGCATCCAAACGTAGCTCATCAAATCTCTCTTGCCTAGCTTCAAGGATAAAAAGAAATTTTTCATAATAACCAGCATTCGGCAGCGTTTGAATAATATTCATCACGTTAAAAAATTGATGCGTGAAACGCATAAAAAAGAAATAAATGTCAGACCCTTTTAAGCTATTTGTCTTAGCCATAGTTAAAGAATTTAGTTCACTATAGTGTTTTTTGGTAAATTGAAGACCATCATCTAAAGCTGCCAAAACTAATTTTATGTGTTGTGTATAATCATTGGCACTTTCCAGAGTAGATAATGAATATTCTAGTTTTTGCTTTGCTGTTTCTAACAAATCCATAATTTTTGCCCTATAAAGTATTCTCTGCAGATAAAAATCCACAGAGAATATAAACTAACTACCCGTGTAATGTAGTCCAGTCAAGAATAACTTTACCACAACTACCAGATTTCATTAATTCAAATCCTTCAAGGTAATTTTGTATTGGTAAAACATGCGTAATGATTGGGTTCACATCCAAACCTGATTTAACTAATGAAACCATCTTGTACCATGTTTCAAACATTTCACGACCATAAACTCCTTTGAGGTATAAGCTCTTGAATACCACTTTATTCCAATCTAAAGCAACTGGACGCGAAGATATACCTAACATAGCAATCTTACCACCATTAATCATCAAGTCAATCATCGAATGAATCGCATCTTCAATTCCAGACATTTCAAGACCAACATCAAAACCTTCTTCCATGTCCAGCTCAGCCATTACTTGACGTAATTTAGCATCAATCTGCTCGGCATTTTTGCAATCGCTGACATTAACTGCAGCATCAGCACCCATTTGTTTTGCAAGGCTCAAGCGGTAATCATTCACATCAGTAATAATTACATTTTTAGCACCAACTTTTTTACAAATTGCGACCGCCATACAACCAATCGGACCCGCACCAGTAATCAATACATCTTCACCGATCAAATCAAATGATAATGCAGTATGCGCTGCATTACCAAATGGATCAAGCATACTTGCAATATCATCCGATACATATTCTGGTAACTTAAATACGTTAAACGCAGGAATCGCCAAATATTCAGCAAAACATCCCGGACGATTAACACCAACGCCAATAGTATTCGGGCAAAGATGAAAATGTCCGGCACGACAGTTACGACAAGTTCCACAAACAATATGCCCTTCGCCAGATACCCGATCACCGATAGCAAGATTTTTTTGTTTTACATTTTTACCAACTTCGACAACTTCGCCGACAAACTCATGCCCAACGTGCATGGGAACAGGAATTGTTGCCTGTGCCCAAGCATCCCATTTGTAAATGTGCAAATCTGTTCCACAAATCGCAGTCTTTTTTATTTTAATCAGAACTTCATCATCTTTAATCGTTGGCTTATCAACCTCACCCATCCAAATTCCGGGTTCAGCACGCTCTTTGATTAATGCTTTCATTTTAGTCATAATATCTCTCTTCTACTTAATAACGTTTAATTCTTTACCAACAGCAATAAAAGCAGCAATTGCCTTATCAATCTGTTCTGGCGTATGCTTCGCAGACATTTGTGTACGAATCCGCGCTTTACCTTTTGGTACTACAGGGAATGAGAATGGAATCACATAGATACCATGAGCTAATAATTTTTGCGCAAATTCAACAGCTAGTTTTTCATCATATAACATCACAGGAATAATCGGATGTTCCCCAGGAACCAAATCAAAACCAGCCGCTGCCATACCGTCACGGAATTGTTTTTTGTTGCGTTCTAATTGTTCACGTAAGCTATCAGCTTCAGTAACTTTCTTCAACACAGTCAAGGTAGCTGCAGTAATCACAGGAGCTAGTGCATTAGAGAATAAATACGTCCGTGCACGATTACGCAGTAAATCAATAATATTTTTATTTGCTGAGATATAACCACCAGATGCACCACCTAATGCTTTACCAAGCGTGCTGGTCATTACATCAATTCGCCCTTCAACACCGCAATATTCTGGTGTACCGCGTCCATGTTTACCTGTAAACCCAGTTGCATGTGAATCATCAACCATAACTAATGCATTGTATTTATCAGCTAAATCACAGATACCTTTAAGATTAGCAATGATTCCATCCATTGAAAAAACACCGTCTGTAGCAATCATCTTAAACCGTGCGCCAGCAGCATCAGCTGCTTTTAACTGCTCTTCTAAATCTTGCATATTATTATTTTTATAGCGGAAACGCTTAGCTTTACATAAACGAATACCATCAATAATTGAAGCATGATTTAATTCATCTGAGATAATCGCATCCTGATCACTAAGTAAAGTTTCAAATACCCCACCATTAGCATCATAACACGAGCTAAATAAAATTGTATCTTCGTAACCAAGGAACTGACTAATTGCTTGCTCAAGATCTTTATGAATTTGATTGGTTCCGCAAATAAAACGCACTGACGCCATACCATATCCGTATTTATCTAACGCTTTTTTAGCGCTTTCAATTACCTCAGCATCATCAGCCAAACCAAGGTAATTATTGGCACAGAAGTTAATTAATTCGCTACCATCTTTTAACACTACTCGAGGATTTTGTGGATTGATAATAATCCGTTCGCTTTTATTTAGCTTATTATCAATAATTTCCTGAAGTTGTCCGTTAATATGTTGACTATATTGTTTATTCATTGTACCTCCCTGGTAATGTTAAAATATGTGATAGACAGATTATACCCTAACTTTATGTAAAATACCTATATGCAGCGCACATAAACTAAACAACATTATTGTTCTGCGTAAAATGTATTTGCTTATCATGTTTAATTTTCTGATGTAATACACTAATATAAAATAGAAAAACAAATATACGCGCACATGATAATTCTTTAAAAAATTGCCAAGCACAAGACACTAAAGTAAATAGCTGTAACTCTAGTATAATAATGTGTTCTTACAACGAAATTGTAAATAAGGGAGAAGAATAATGGCATTTACTATTCAAACGGCGTCACAAGAATTACTTACACCGCTATTACAAAAAGCCAAGGAAGAAGGCTTAAGTTTTGCTTTAGACGATGTCAATATGATTTTCAAAAGATTTCCGGATGGCTTTTTGGTTGGATGTCTTGATGGTCTGCCAATTTGTATGGCTGCGGTGATTCGCCCTGTAGCTAAAAAATGCTTTGTCGGACTTTATTATGTTGAAAAAGAATTTCGTCACTTAGGGTATGGACATCAGCTATGGGATGCCGTTATGAAATACGTAGGTACCTCTGCTTGTACATTAGACTGTAAAACTGAGCAACTTGAATGGTTCAAACAATTTGGTTTCAAATTAGCTCATCGTAATATTCGATATAAATTGCGGCGCAATGATTTTGAATTAATTGAAGACCCTTCGATTAGGCCACTTGATCAGGTTGACTTTGCCCAACTTTTAGATTTTGACAGTAAGGTAGTTAGCACTGAGCGCCGTGATTTTCTACATAAATGGTTACAACGTCATCATACACTAGTTTATTACGATAATAATTATGTTCGTGGCTATGGTACCATTCGCCAATGCAATGACGGTTATCAGGTTGGACCTTTACTTGCAGAAAATCGCGAAATAGCACATAAACTTTTTGTCAATTTAATACAAAAACCTGACTCACAGGCGCACATTTTCTTGGATGTCCCAGAAAATAACCCAAGCGCTTTGGTACTGATGGAGTTCTTACGGATGCAAAAATCTTCTATCAGCGTGCGTATGTCTTTAAATAATGCAACTATCATCGAAAGTAGCATGATTTATGGAGTAGCCACATTCACAGTTTCATAAGACAATTGCTTCAGATAAATGCCAATATTGGATTTTATTAGTCTAACTTATTAAAAACTTTAACGACCTCTAGAATCTTATAAGCATCTGCGCAACTATTAATCAACCAAAATTAAGAAATGTGCTGTTTTAGCACATTGTGATCAAATAATTCTGCATTATTGTATTATAGCTATTTCATATATTTAGTTATAGACTGATCTCTTCAATTAAATAACTCATGCAAAAATGAATCGTTATTATACGAAAATAGGTATTGTAGTCGATCTCAGATTACTGCTATAATTTTTCATATCGGAGCTACGTTGTCATTACAAATTTATTGCTACACCGTATTTGTTACTATAAACCCCTAGGAGAAACTCATGAATAAAGTGAAGTTAATTACCGCAATATTATTTACTGTCATTTCAATAAATAATATTTCTTATGCTACTCAATCTCAAATAGTAGCAGGAGAACAAAATGCACCAGCAATTAGCAAAGATTTTGCAGTTAAATCAGGAGGAATAATGAAAATAGCCTCAGTTCTTTTTCCTGGATTTAAACCATACTCTGATTTTGCAAGTGGGTATTTTGACGCAGCGATAGGACAGCCTTCTACTGCAGCCCAAATGACCGAAATACTTAATCGCTTAGATATGATTAATAATCAAGTTACAAATATAAGTAATACGCTGGCTGATTTTCGTGATGATTATAATAGCGATCAGAAATACTTAAATGATGCTATTATGCACAAGAAATACTTATTAATCAATACAGATGCAACTTCTTGGAAAAATTTGTATGGCAATGGATCAATTGATGACTTCGTTGATGCTCAAGGAGGAGAGACTGCATGGAGTGGGCAAAAATTGGCAGCATTGCAGAATTTATTACAAAATAGCTTTGATGGAGAAATTATTGAAGCAGTTGAAACTATAAGTAATCAGGATAACTTGAATAAGACCAGAGAATTGCTACAACGTCTGCAAAACAAAAAATCAACTGCCAGCAATAAAATAAACTATATCGCCTTAAGAACTTATTATAATCAGCAATTAATAAGCTACTTCAGCAATATAATGCTGCAACTAAATCAGGCTATGACTTTGCAAAAACAGGTAATTTTTTTAACTAGCAGTGATAGTAAAAGTAAATATCGCTCACACTATGTTGGAAATGTTAAATTTGGAATCAAAGGTATTAATCAAAATAATACCTATGCACAAAATATAGCGGCATTGCAAAACTATTATAATCCAAAATTTGAGCGAGTGTTAGAGGCATTTGACAAAAAAAACTTTAAAAATATTTATCAAGATACTGGGTTAGAATTTGTTGATGAGAAAGAAAGTAGCTCTTTAACGTCGTTTAAACAAATATATAAAGTGGATTATTATGATGGCTTTCATTTTAAAGGATCCTTTTATGACTATCTAACTAATCAAAATATTGATTTTACTATTGCAGAAAATTATAATGATAAATTAGATCGATTTAAAGATTATACATTAATCGATAAGAAAGTAGGTTTTGCCCGACAAACTAACTATTCTGAAAATATGAATTTTCTCCGCTTTGCCTATCTTGATGCAACTGGTAAAAAGATATATACGCCTTATCAGGCTTACCTATTATTGATAGGACCAAGTATATGGATCCAAACAGTTACTGGTTTTGGTGCTATAGGTAGTAGGGAGTTTAATGACGGACACCGAATAGCTGCAGGTTCTTTATCAACAAAAATCAAGACTGAATATAGAGTTCGAGGCAGCCTGAGAAATGACTATCAAATTTCTCTAATAAAAAACTATGATCTAGAAAACAAATATCCATCTAATAATTTTGAAGTTGTTAAAGAAGGAGATCAAAAATCTATCAATATATACTATGTTAAAGATACAAGCCATTGTAATGATGGTGATTGTGGACAATACTATAGAACCAATGATCATCGTTATAATGGTAAAAAGCCAGCCATTGGTATTTATAAACTAAATAAAGTAGTTTATGGTCGTGAAGATACTAGAGTGCCTCAATTTAATGAAGCAGATTATTTGTTCGGATTTGTATATGGCTCATACTCTATATGGAAAGAAGGTACATTCCCATCAATTGGATTATCATGCGTAACACCAAACTGCAAAGAGATTGTTGAAAATTATGTTAAAACTCTAGTTTATACTGATGGTACCAAAATAAAATTGCGTGATTCAGATGGAAGGCAGGATGGTCCAGGTGTAGAAGGAGTGTTAGAAATATATGGTAGATAATAAAATTAAAGCCATTATTTATACGTAATAATTCTGTGTAAGACTTCAGGTTTCAAATCGAATCTGAAGTCCTTACTTAATATGATGGGTTCATACTTTAACCGTTTAGTTAACTAGCGTTTTAACCGCGGATAATGCATCACCAAGTTTGCTAATGTCGCTACCGCCAGCTTGTGCCAAATCTGGACGACCACCACCTTTACCACCAACAATAGCCGATAATTTACCAACTAAATCTCCAGCTTTGTATTGGCTGGTTAAATCCTTAGTAACACCAACTACCAGATTAACTCGGTCGCCATTGGCAGCTCCGATAACCACGATTCCGCTACCAAGTTTATCTTTGATTTTCTCGGTTAATTCAACCATCGCTTTGCTTTCGCTATTATCCATGCGTAAAATTAACAATTTAGCACCATTTGCCAAAGTCGTTGCTTGATCTAGTAACTCTTCAGCTTGGTATGCCGCTAATTTAGCTTTAAGATCGCTAATTTCTTTAGCTTGAGCCTTATTATCTGCCAAAACTGCATTGATTTTCTCGATAAGAATGTCATTGCTCTGTGCTTTGAGTTGATCCCGTGCTATATCTAAAATTGCCATATTTTTTTGCATACGTTTTAGCGCAGCTTCACCAGTAATCGCTTCAATCCGACGCACGCCGTTAGCAATACCACTTTCACTAACAATTGAGAAAAAGCCAATGTCACCCGTTTGAATTACGTGCGTTCCACCGCAAAGCTCAGTAGAAAACTCACCCATTTTAACTACACGAACCTCACCGGTATATTTTTCACCAAATAATGCCATCGCACCAGCTTTGATTGCATCATCGTAACTCATTTCATCAATAGCTACTTCGTAATTTTGCATAATCACATGATTGACAATCCGTTCAATCTCTTCGATTTGCGACGCAGTCAAAGCTTTATCGTTGGCAAAGTCAAAACGAGTTGATTCGGCAGTAACTAATGAACCTTTTTGTGTAGCATGGCTACCGATTACTTCATGCAATGCTTTGTGCAATAAATGAGTTACCGAGTGATTACGTGCCGTTGCCATCCGTTGATGTAAATCAATCGTTGCTACCACATTATCACCGACTTTTAACGAGCCATGAGTTAATTTACCGCTATGTCCATGCACTGCTGCACGAACTTTCTGAGTGTCTTCGACTTCAAATAAACAACTCACGCCACCATTAATTGATAACGTACCGACATCACCAATTTGTCCACCTGATTCAGCATAAAACACGCTATTATCTAAAACCACAACACCATCATCACCAGCTAGTAATTGCGTAACTGGCTGTCCATCTTTGTAAAGCGCCGTAACCTGTCCTTCGCATGACGCTTCGTCATAACCTGCAAATTTTGTTTCATTGCCATTATAGTCTAAAGCACCCGTCATCTTGAATTTACCAGCCGCTTTAGCCATTTCACGTTGATGCGCCATGCCTTTGTCAAAGCCCTCGATATCAACCGCTACATCACATTCGCGGCAAACATCTTGAGTTAAATCTAATGGAAAACCATAAGTATCATATAATTTAAAAGCAACATCACCTGGTAATGGTCGGTTGCTTATTTCCTCTGATTGAAAACC
Organism: Neisseriaceae bacterium; assembly: GCA_003963245.1. Taxonomy (GTDB): domain Bacteria; phylum Pseudomonadota; class Gammaproteobacteria; order Burkholderiales; family UBA11063; genus Aquella. The sequence continues at coordinate 23,108 of RXJX01000030.1, read as the reverse complement.
TCTTGTACCCGTTAATATTTTATCCGGAGAAATTTCACTTATATCAATCTGGTTTAGTGTGTCTTGCAATGTTTTATGCTTTAATCCTGATTTAAACAAGTTTTCCAACCAATAAATTAATTCCTTATGTTTTCTTTCAAGATGTCCATCAGGTTGCATAAATAAAATTGCAGAAGATCCCGTTTTATTCCACATTTCCTTTAATTCGTCGACAAAATTAATATTTGGATTTATCTTATGCAATTCTTTAAGTAATAATTTCATGCCATTATCAATCGTCTGGAAGAAGCGTTCTTCTTCTTGGTAGATAGTCTTCTCAATTAATTCTTGATTAAGAATAAGTTCAGGATAAGCATCACCCATTTCGCTAACTAGTTCTGCTACCAATTGATTAAAGAATGGCTCACGACGACCTAATTTATAACCGTGGCGAATTGCACGACGAATAATTCGACGTAATACATAACCACGCCCTTCATTGGAAGGCAGTGCACCGTCCGCAATTAAAAAAGATACGGAACGAATATGATCCGCTAATACTTTCAATGAGGCATTAGTTTTATCTTGAGTGTTAGTGATTTGTGCTGCTTTATCAATCAGTTTTACAAATAAATCAATCTCATAATTACTATGGACATGTTGCAATACTGCAGAAATACGTTCAATCCCCATTCCGGTATCCACTGATGGTTTTGGTAATGGATGTAATTTACCGCTTTCATCACGATTAAACTGCATAAATACGTTATTCCAAATTTCAATAAAGCGATCACCATCTTCTTCAGGAGTGCCCGGTAAACCACCCCAGATATCCGCACCATGATCATAGAAAATTTCAGTACATGGACCACATGGACCAGTATCACCCATTTGCCAGAAATTATCTGAGCCACCGGAAGCTTTATCACCGATCCGAATAATTCGTTCAGCAGCAAGTCCGATTTCTTTATTCCAGATTTCAAATGCTTCATCATCCGTATGATAAACTGTCACATAGAGTTTATCTTTTGGTAGATTCAACCATTCAGGCGAAGTTAAAAATTCCCACGCATATTTAATCGCATCAGTTTTAAAATAATCACCAAAGCTAAAATTACCTAACATTTCAAAAAAAGTATGATGACGCGCAGTATAACCAACGTTTTCCAAATCATTGTGTTTACCACCAGCACGGACACATTTTTGTGAGGTCGTTGCACGAGTATAATCACGCTTTTCCAAACCCAAGAAAGTATCTTTAAACTGATTCATTCCGGCATTAGTAAATAATAAGGTTGGGTCATCGTGAGGAATTAGCGAACTAGACTTAACTATTTCATGTCCTTTATTTTGAAAGAACTCTAAGAATTTACGGCGAATTTGATTAACTTGCATGAATTATCCTATGTGAAGTATTGATTTAACCCACTATTTTACCAAGTTTGTAGGTAGTGTGCGTGTCTGAATTATATATAAGGATATTAATAATCATAATATAAAAATTGGATAGGCATAAATACTTTCTTGCACAACGGGCACTATGCCTTAATTGCTAACTTTTTAAAATCAATTTACTCAGCCTGCGTTGTTAATTCAAGCATAAAAAAAGTGGCGACTTGGGTTATTCATATGATAAAATCATGGCGAAAAGTGTTAAAGATAGTCACAAAATTCGCAGATAAATTCTTATCAAGTCATTTTAAGAAATACACAAGGGGAAATATGAATAGAATTATTGATATATGTAAGGACAAGATAAATTTTCCAATTTTTATAATCTTAATTGCCGTGATAATCGGTACAATTAGTTTGTTTTCTTATCTAATTCCTTTTACTGATAATGCTTTTGTGGTTGCCAACAACCAAACTGTTGCTGCCGAAGTTTCTGGATATGTTTCTAAAATCTATATAAAAAATGGGCAAAAAGTTCAAAAAGGACAACCATTATTTCAAGTTTATGATGAACCATACAAACTGGCTCTGGCAAAAAGTACAGCAGCTTATCAGCAAGCTCAAAGTAGCTTAGAAGAGCAAAAACAACAAATTGCCAAAGATAATGCTGCGTTAAAAAGTTCGCAAATAAATCTCGATAAAGCTAAAACTGAGTATCAGATTAAAAATAATCCTCTTGCTGGTAATTCAGTATCTGAATTAGAGCTGAAAAATGCCAAATATTCGGTACAGTCACTAGAGCAACAGGTTAATTCTGATCTTACCCAGCTAAAAATAGACCAAAGTCGTTTAGCACAAAAACAACAATCATTGGAACAAGCCAGAGCCAGTATGAATATTGATAAAATCAATCTGAATGAAACCATGGTTCGTGCAGGTAGTGACGGAGTAGTAGATAATATGTTCCTCTCAATTGGGACTCCAGTTACAGCACACCAAGCGCTATTTTCATTTATCAATACCACTAACTGGTTCATACAAGCAAATATGAACGAAACTGATTTGCGTAAGGTTCGCCCCGGGGATAAAGCTCTTGTCTGGTTACGAATGTATGGCTTTGATCGAGTGTTTCATGGAGTGATAGTTAACAATTTATGGGTAACTGATCGACAAAGTACAACTACCCGTTCTCAACAACAAGTTATTTCCAGTGATAATGAATGGCTAAATCTGCCACAACGGGTGCCTTTACTAATTGAAGTCAGTGATCCAGATCCACAGTTTCCTCTTAATCCCGGTGTAAGTGCATATGTTTATATCCAAACTAAGTGATGCATTAAACCGCTACGATCCGTATGGAATAGTAAGGGTCAATACCTTTCAAACGCTGTATGTCGTCATATGTGTATTTTTGGTAAATTTTATATTTGGTCCACCATATATAAATCAGCTATTACCTATCTTTTTAATTGGTCTAATAGCTGCTGGCAGTTCACCAAGTTATGTTCGTCGTCAACAAGTAGTTTTAACATTTACATCACTTGCAGTTATTTGGTATATTTGTGTTAATTTAGTTGTCAATCATAATTTGGCCACTGTGATCATGAATGGATTTTTACTAAGTCTCTTATACTGGGCAGGGAAAAAAGTTCCACTTTTTGCCGCAATTGCCCTAGTTTGCTATCTATCTGGAATAATTATTCCTCCTTTAAAAGTAAGTGGGAACTTTTATGCCTACTATAATTTAATCGTAATGTGTATTATTTACCTCGTGGTAATCATTGCGTTTATGAATTTATTTCCTAAAGTTTATTACAATAGAATCTGGGTAAGAGCATTTTATCTATGTTTAAATGAATTAGCGCTTATCCAACGCTCTTTAGCACGTGGAGAAACCAATTTTGCTAATTCAAAACATTTGATTGGAATCTATCGAATAACTTCTGGCTTAACTCAGAAAGAATTTACTTATGGCGCACGCAAGGTCAACATATCCTTACTACGTATCTATTCTTATATGACTACTTTAAGAACCCAACTATTATCGATTAATCCTCATGCATTATTTCAGTCTGCAGACATCTGTGAGAATCTTTGTAGGAAAATTACTAGCGGAGAGAAAATACAGGCGAATGCTTTGCTGATTCCAGATTTACCAGATGGAATCAAATTTTCTTTACAACAACTAATAAGTGCTTGGAATAAAATATGTTCAAAAGTTTAGATATATATACCCAACGTTATATACAAATTGTAATCATTGTCGTAATTGCTCAATCCATATATCAATACTCCCATATTCCGCATAGTATTTGGATATTGATAACCATTACTTCAGTGTACTCTGGTTTCCATTCAACGGATGTCATTAAACGAGCTAACAGCCGTTTATACGGTACGATACTTGGGATTGCGATGGTTGCTATTCTCTGGCATTTGATACACTGGGATTTTCGCCTGCTAATTATCTTAACCACGCTGCTAGTCGCAGCAATGGTATTTTTTAGTCAAATTCCTTATCAGTACTTTGTTATATTTTCAACATCTTTTTCCGATATCACTAAAGAATGGAGCAATGCTAGTAACTTTAATTTAATGTATTATATTAATGACCGTTTAATTTGTACTTTAATTGGATTTGCGCTCTGTATTAGTATTGAATACTTCTGGTTTGGAAGACAAAACTTAACTTACTTGAATGCGTTACAGATAAAGAACAATATTCTCAAAAATATGGAACGTTTATTTAACATAGCAAAAACAGGCACTAAAAGCAACAAGATATTTCAATTAACCAATACGCTGCTCAAAGACATTCTAAAATTAAATAATTTAATAACCGATCTTAAATCTGAAAAAAATGCACAGGTAGAAAGTCTTGAGATCCAAAACATAAATACCGCTATCCAACGAGTTGCTGACAAAATTATTAGCTTGAACTATCTAACTTCCAGCAAAACTAATCTATCCCTTATACAAAATTTAACCCTTGAAATTGAGAATGAACTCTCACAAATTTCTACTAAATTAAGTTGAAAATCATGTTTTATAAAATTAGTCCTCTTCTTATTCTCACTGGTTTAATAACGTCATGCTCATTAGTAGCTCCCAACCGTCCAGACCCCAGCGTGAAATTACCCAACTCATGGAATTTTCAGAGCAATCCTGCAGAAAGTAATTTGCCATATATTGCTTGGTGGCAAAAATTTAATGATCCTGATTTAAATCGAATTATTGAAAGTGCATTAAAAAACAATGATAGCCTAGAAGCGTCCAAAGCTAATATTGAGCAAGCACGAGCAAGTTTACTAAGTGTAGAAATGAGTTGGATTCCTAGCCTAAGTGCACTAACAGGGTTCTTTAATCTGCAACCATTAATGCCACAACCACAGTTGATATATGGCATGTATGCAGGTTACAATTCATTGAACATATTTAATATAATTGCACAACAAAAAGCTGCTGAATTGGGTGTTGAAGCAGCCAAAATGCAGTACCAAGGTAGCAAACTAGATGTAATTGCCCAAACTGCCAGTGCATATTATACTTTGATCGCGCAAAAAGAAGAACTACGCTTAAATCAAGAAAATTTAAATGATTTAACTAAATCAATGCAGATAAAGCAAAATAATAAAAGCGCTGGTCTTGCCGCGACAGATACAACTACTGCAGCCACGCAATCCTATTACCAAACCTTAAGTCAAGTTAAAGCAATCCAGAATAATATTATTAAATGTCAAAACGCCCTCAATTACCTTTTAGGTGATATGCCAGGAACTCAATATCCTACAGCTGACTTTGCCAAAATTGAGACAAGTTATACTAACATTTCTAGCTTACCAGCTAAAGTTATTGGCAATCGCCCAGACGTAGCAGTTGCTGCATTAGAGTATAAAATTTATGCCCAAGACGTAACCGCTACTTATACTCAACTTCTACCCTCATTTATGCTTGGGCTTGGTCCAGCGGGCGGAACCAATGGTGGAATAGCAAATATGCCATCAAGCTTCAGCAGCAGCATTCAGATGAACTTCATTAATTGGTCTTTAAATCCTGCTGTATTTGGACAAGCAAGTTCCTACAAAGGACAAGCAAAAGCAGCCTATGTGAATTACATTGATACAGTACATAAAGCCTTACGTGACATCAATAATGATCTGGCAACTAACCAAATTACCAATGAGCGTTATCAGTTGCTTAAACAGGCTGGCAATAGCGCAGCAAGCAAGTATAAGGATACTTATTCAGCTTACCAAGCTGGTTTAAAATCGTTTGATGATACGCTCAATGCTAAACAAAATCTAAATCAGGTTCAACAAAGTATTAATCAAATAAGATTAGCACAAATGCAAGCGATTATCTCACTGTATCAGGATTTGGGTGGTGGCTATCGCTATTTCGATGAAAATCGTGAACATAATTAACAAACAGATACAGTCATAAACACTGCTGTTTATAGCTGTATCTGACTTAACTAAAGATATAAACCTTTACTAAAATAACGATCACCACGATCAGGAAAGAGTGTCACGATATTGCCACCTGTTTTTAGGGTAGCAATAAATTTTAAAGCTGCTGCCATTGCTGCACCAGAAGATGAACCAACCAATACACCTTCTTTTTGTGCTAATAGTCGGGCATATTCAAATGCCTCTGCGTCATTAATTTTTACCACTTCATCAACCAAATTAATATCCATTGTCTTCGGGATGAAGTCATTACCAATTCCTTCCGTATTATAACAAGCTGCCTCGCCACCACCCATAGTCGAGCCATGTGGATCAGCTAAAATAGTAATTAATTTAGGATTTTGTTCGCGCAGATAACGCGCAATTCCGCTAAAAGTTCCACCACTACCAGCACCCGCCAGAAAATAATCGACCTTACCATTTAATGCCGCAAAAATTTCTGGTCCAGTTGTGCGATAATGGATATCAGGATTTGCCGCATTTTCAAACTGCTTTAGTGAAATCGAATTGTCAATTTCCTGCAAGAGTTGCTGAGCTTTTTCCTGCGCACCAAGCATACCAGTCTCACGTGGCGTAATAACTATCTCTGCACCTAATGCTTTCATTAGAGTGATTTTTTCAATTGAGAATTTCTCTGGAACTGCAAAAATTACCCGATAGCCAGAATTAAGCGCAGCCATTGCAACGCCTAAGCCAGTATTTCCCGCAGTTGCTTCAATTATCGTAGAACTAGGTTGCAACAAACCACTTTTTTCTGCTTCTGCAATCATTGCCATACCAATCCGATCTTTAACACTCCCACCGGGATTTAAGTATTCGAGCTTGGCAAAAAGATTTACATCTTTAGGTAGCTGAAAGTTATTGATTTTTAATAATGGAGTATTGCCGATTAATTCACGAATATCATTGATATAACTCATTTAAATTACTCCTTGAGCAGCAGTTAAAGCTTGCTCTAAATCACTGATTAAATCATCAACATTTTCAATCCCAACTGAGAGTCGGATTAAATTATCTTTAATTCCAAGCTGTTGGCGAATTGCCAGCGGAATTGCCGCATGAGTCATGCTTGCAGGATGAGAAATCAAGGACTCAACACCACCCAAACTTTCTGCCAAGGTAATCAACTTGAGACTAGTCAGAAATTTATTTACATTATACGATGAATTTAATTCAAATGAAACAATTGCTCCAGCACCATTTGCCTGTTTTTCCTGAATGTCAGCTTGTTGATGATCTGATTGTCCTGGATAATAAATCTTATCAATCGCTGGATTTTTAAGTAGGAATTGATTAATTTTAATTGTGTTTTCCAAATGACGATCCATGCGAATCCCCAAAGTTTTAATTCCGCGAATCAAAAGCCAAGAATCAAAGGGGCTAAGCACACCACCAGTTGCATTTTGAATAAAATGAATCCGCTCGGCTAGTTCGCTAGAATTAACTACTACCAAGCCAGCAATCAGATCACTATGTCCACCCAAATATTTAGTCGCACTATGAATAACAATATCCGCTCCTAAACTGATTGGGCGCTGTAAATATGGCGTCATAAAAGTATTATCGACAATAGTCAGAATATTATTATCTTGTGCCAATTTTGCAATACCCTGAATATCGGTCACTTGCATCAGCGGATTGGTTGGACTTTCGATCAAAATTGCTCGTACAGTAGGATCAATTTTAGCTTGAACCTGACTAAGATCACTAGTATCAACTAATTCATATTCCAACTTGAAATTTAAAAATATCTTATCTAAAACGCGAAAAGTTCCACCATAAACATTAGCAGATAATAGAATTTTATCACCAGCCTTAAACAGCATCAATATAGCGGTAATTGCTGCCATCCCGGATGCAAAACCAAAGCCAGCCTGTCCGCCTTCAAGATCACTAATTAATTTTTCAGCAGCAAATCGCGTCGGATTGCCAGTTCGTGAATATTCATAACCGCGATGGTTACCAATTCCATCTTGTTTATAAGTCGAAGTCAGATATAGTGGTACACTTACTGCACCAGTTTCTTGATCACCATCAACGCCGCCATGAATTAGTAAAGATTCGATTTTCATTGTATATTCTTTCTTGTGTAAATTATTGATTATTTGTTTGTTATAGTTAAAGTTTAAATACAGAAATCAGGAATGGGTAAATTGATTTCCCGATAAATCTCAGCATAATTAGCAATAATTTCCGTTTCTGGCGCAAGTTCTTGTTTAGCAAAAGCCAAAACCCGATCATTGTAATACTCTAGGCGGATATTAGAAACTGGGCTATGATTAATGAAACGCACACCAATAACTCTTAACCAGTCATCATCCTCAGTTTGATAACCAAAGCCTTCAATCAAATGCTCAAGATAATTCGCACTCTGAGCTTTTTTTAATAATGCAATGCCTAGCGGCTCATCCGCTTGTATCAGTTTGCTCGTAAAAAGACCTAAACCATGAATTGCAGATTTTTTGATATTAAACCAATTAAATATTGGATTTAACTTAAACATTTCAGTTTGTTGTGACATATTGCCCACCTTTGAATACACAATAGCAGCTACTGGTTACTTGTATTTTGTCAAATACAAAATATACTCATTTGTCTTTGAATCTTGGACTTTGTCGGATTTCAAAAATCAAATACTACAAGTATAGATTCAAGGTTTTTAATCCTTAGAGGTATGGGCGAATAACAAAAACATACGATTGTAAATAAAATTACAAATTTTTTGTAGATCGTAGCATTAGCCAAGATGCAAAAACTATGAATATAAAACCAGTATCTGGTTGATTTTAAATTTATTGTAAAATAGAGAGTCGATTACTAAAGAGTAATCAGATGATTTGTGCGATTAGCAACAACAACAAGAAATGTGAGCGGCGATAGAAGTAGAGTTTTTATTTGAATTAAACGTTAATTGCATCATGGTACTGCCATGAATAAACTGCATGAGATTTTTTTGCATTTTAATACTCACAAAAGAAATTTTAAATAAAAAGACTAAAAAATTAATCTCCCGCATTATACCGAGATTATTCTTACGATGTCAAATTTATCTATACTTATCATCTTTAAATCTTAGGCTTTGTCGAGTTTCAAAAAAAGCCTAATATATAGCTATAGCTGACCTTGAAATTTAAAAATAGCATTCACATTAGTATGTTACACAAAAACAATCAAAAAATTTGCCACCTGGAAAAAACCAACTGACAACAATACACCTGCCCAACAAAGTTGATTTGTGAGCAGATGTCTTTCATTACAATAAGTCATTAACTCGTTATTGTGAATAGATATTTTTATAGATATATGGATCTTGGTTATGCCATTTAAACCAGATATCAATGTACTGTCCATTCTGAAGTTTCATTTTTATTACAGATGTATCATTTTCTCCATCATGCCAAGCTTCACAATTATGGGAAGTCAAGCACTGTATTCCAGCATATTCATAATAATTAGAATAAAGACCATAACCATGAGAGAATCCAAAAGTAATCCATTGACGCTCACCGTTACTTAGTTTTAACTCTAAAGCAATAGGATTCGTTGTCTTAGTATAAAACTCTCCAGAACTAGACCAAGCATAAGGGACCCATAAATTATAATGCAATCTTGTACGATCTCCACTTGGTCGTAATAAATAGTATGAGCGACTCCCTGCTTTTCTGGTATCAGGCTCATTACTGCCATTCCATTTTATCCAATTAATAGAATTATTAGTATTAGTTGTCCATAAATCTTGGCGCACAGCAATTGCCTTATTGTTACTATATTCAAAGGTATCATTTTCAGGGAAATATCCATTTGCGGCCTCCTTTCCATTAATTATATATGGCTTGGCACTGATTTTATACCCAGTTAAGTCTACAACACCAATTCCTTCTTTACCAGAGATAATATCGTTATTACTATCATAAGTCTTATAATTATTAGTAACATGTGCTACAGGTTTTACAAAACCTTGTCCAACCAACGTTCCTAATACATTACTTACATTATTTTTATCACTCACATAATAGTAACGACTAGTTATGGATCTGGAAATCGCTTCATCTTGAATACATTTAGTTATAATATATTGATTTTTATCACCTAAATTGCTATTTCCATACCACTCCATGATACCATTTACACCACTAGGCGTTGATTCTTCACAGTGTAATGGGTTACCTTTAGCATTTAAAGTAGTTACTAACTGTACAGGAAGTCCAGCCGTTGGCATTATTAATGTTTTCGTGTAGAAAGTATTAACTGACTCCATCTCGATTTTAAAATCTTGCTTAACTTTTTTCAAGGATTCTGCCCAAGTTATTCCTTTACCATTACCAAAAGGATTGAGATAATCTTCTGGATAGGCACTAGTATCAACTGTATAAATTGCATCAGACATTCTGAGTCGTGACATATGGGCATAAGCAGCGATCTTCATTCCGACTTGCATCGTAATTGCATTGCAATAATTTCTTTTGGCAATAATATCTCCAGGTATTTTGTTGACATCAGAACACTGAGCATTCAGTAACGTAGTCAAATATGGTAGTTGATTATTTAATTTTTGCATAGTCTCATACTGATTACTCAAACCGCCAATAATACCATCTGCTTCGGCAAATAACGGTTTTGAAGTCTGACTAATTTTATCCAAACCACCTCTGGAGTTAACATATTGGTGCACGCTTTTGAATCTGTCACTATCACTTTGCTTAGCATTAATTTGTGCCATATAATTGACATAAACATTATTAAAAACATCTTCTTGGTTATATAAATTATTTAAGGCTACTTGTTCGGCACCCAAAGCCTGATTATTTACCATATCTCTCAGTTCTTGGACATTATCGGTAAGAGCATCAAGCGATGCTTGAATTGTATCAAGTTTTTCGTTTATTTGATCAAATTCAGCCGCAAAATCTACTGTGTCTGCAGCACATGCCCAATTAAATATCGCCTGACCTTCGGTAGTTAAACCTTCAAAAGCTTCTCCAAGTGCAGGTATTAGCTTAGCAAAAGGGGTAACGGTCTCAAAGATTTTATTCCCAAGTTCATTATCACATCCCAATAGCCCAGTTTGTAATTTTTGTGGAGCAGCTAAAAGGAATGACTTACCAACAATAGTTTTGCCAGCAGACAGATTACTTAATAATATTTTATAAAAATCATTTTCATTATGGATTACGCCTTTAGCTAGTTGCTGTGAATAGTATGCTCCTAACTCGGTTAATACATTGACTTGTTGATCATTATTTTTAAAAAACTTAGTTAATTGTTGCAGTAATATTTGATTATTAGTTTTACTTACATTTACTAATTTCTTAAATAACTGTGCGCCAAAAATAGTATTATTAGTATATACCGTAGAGTACATCAATTTTTGGCTGTTATTTTGTAGCATTGCCATCGAAATCATTTGGTTTTTATTATTATAGAACTTAGCTAACATATTTTTTGCTGTAACTAAGCTATTAATGTCGACATTACAATTTTGATTGTTTGTACAGTTTAGTCCTGTAGTTGATTTAAAGACTACTTGACCAGATTCTGAAATAATATTAATATGATCAATAGTACTGCCAATATGATTAACTACGCGAAGAAATTTTTGAGTTTCTGCGGCATTATTTACTACAGCATGTTGGGGTGAGTTTGTTGAAGCAGCGCTATTGCCTGCCTGATTACAGGCCGTGAGTAAGCCACTATATATCAATAATGTAACTAAAATTTTTCTTTTGTTGCTATGCTGCATAATTTATTTCCCCTAGAAAGTATTTCGCCGTTAAGCTTAATTTACAAATTTACCAACTTCTGAAGATTGTTTTTATCTTCTGACACTATTTTAGTTTATTAAGACAAATAAGTAAATTAGATAATAATAGTATCCAGTTATGATAAAATTTACTTCTGGAGATTTTTAATTTATTTTAGGAGAAGTATTAAAAATGTATGGACTTGATGATTTAGTATTATTCACAAAAGTTGTCGAGATTGGTAGCTTCTCAAATACAGCAAAGGCATTAAAAGTTACCTCTCAAGCAGTTGCCAATCGTATAAGAAACATGGAAAGCAGAATGGGTGTCGTTTTAATCCATGCAACTACTAGAGAATTTAAACTAACCGAAGCAGGACAGCTGTTGTATGGCATCTTGCAAGAATCATCAGGTTGTGTTGATAAGATGTTACGCAATACCGAAGAGTTTGTAAAAGATAAGCATGAGCCTCAGGGTACAATTAGAATTGTAATGAACGCAATGCTTCCGCTTCATTTAATTACCCCATATCTGCATCAGTTTTCTATTAAATACCCTAAAATTGATCTTAATATTCGCTTTATAAATGCACCTGTTGATTTATAGTTATCCTATAAACAATTGAGCGATAGATTGTTCAATAGCTAAACTTAAATTATTCTGTCGATTATCATTTATCCTAATGCAACGTTTTAAGTTAGCCCATATATGTTCAATTGGATTTAGGTCAGGTGAATATGGTGGCAGATAAATTAACCTACATCCAACACTTTCAATTAACTCTCTAACTTTAGCTGACTTATGGAAACTTGCATTATCCATAATTACAACTTGATTAGGATTTAATTCCTTACATAGCGCCAACTCAACCCACGATAGAAATACCTCACTATTAGTGTAGCCATCGTACTCCATTGGAGCTACTAATCCCTTGCTGCCGTAACAATAACCTCCAATCAAGGTTATGCGCTTGGTTCGAAAGCCTAATGCCTCAGTAAAAGACTTAAACCCTTTGAGCGCCCAACCCCGTAGTTTAGATAAATTATTGTCAACACCTGTTTCGTCAATATAAACAAGATTCTCTGGCGAAATATTCATAATTTGCTCGGTAAATAAAGCTCTTTTTTGTTCACAACGCTGTTTATAATTTACCTCTTTTTTTATATGTAATACCCATTCTATGAAGCGTATTATAAAAACAACTTTGCGAAACATGAGGTGCTAATTGATTACGTAGCTCTATACCGTCAGCATCTGGATGCTCTTGTAAATAATCCAATACTGCTTGCTTATCGGTAAAAATATTCCGTCTACCTATCTTCAAAGGTTTTATGATCAAACAGCTTCCGGTTTCATTATATCTGTTACACCATCTACGAATTGTGGCATATCCTAAAGAGAGCAACTCAGCTAACTCCTTCTTATTGTAATTACCTGTTTTATACAATTCCATAGCTTTATCGCGAAGATCTTGAGAGTATCCGTGCATTTTATTCTCAACCAAAATTAGGAGACATAGACTTTAACATATTTCGCTCAATAAATGATGGGATAACTATAATACGTGAAGGCTACGATATGGCTTTAGGTAATTTTATACCATCACAGCAAGATCTAAAAATCAAAAATGTATTTAACACCAAATGGAAATTATTTTGTAGCAAAGGATATGCCGATAAATATGGTTTACCAGCTACACCAGCAGAATTAATAGCTAATCATAAGATAGTTGGAATAATGAATCTCGACGGACGACCAGTGGCACATTTTCAAATGACTAATACTCACACAGGTGAAAGTATTCTTTATAAAATGCCTAAACATCTTACAATTAATAATCAAATTCATATCCTCCCACTTATCAAATCAAATGAATTCATCTGTCCTGGCTCAGAAGAGATGAACCCAGACCTCAAAGCTGAGGATATAGTAACGGTTTTACCAGACTATTACGTCCTAGAAATGAAGTTCTATTTAATATTTCATCCGCATGCAAGAGATTTAAAAATTAAATTATTCAGTGACTTTTTAGAGCGGTGTTTAATAAAAGAACTCTGAGGCTAAAACTAAGTAATATTAATTACCACTACAGAATATCAATAGCTATCATAATTGAATGATAGCTATAGTTCAAATTTGAGCAATGCTCCAATGATTTTATAGTATGCATCTAATCTGATATATATTTTATGATATCACCAGCCTCACATTCCAGAGCTTTACATATCGCATTAAGGGTTTCAAAACGAATCGCTTTAGCTTTGCCAGTTTTCAAAATTGAAAGGTTTTGTATCGTAATTCCAACTTGCTCCGCCAAATCTTGCAACTTCATTTTGCGCCGTGCTAACATTACATCGAGTTCAATTATTATTGCCATGATTTACATCCTTAAATCGTAAGTTCTTGCTCTTCATTAATCTTATGCCCAATCCGCATTACATGAGCAACTATAATCAAAAAAGCACCACAGATTATTGCGGTAAGGTTAGTATTACCAAAACCAAAAGCAATATAACGATGACCTGCTGGATAATTAATTGAAATCGCCAATGAATATAACGCATCGCTTAATGGTTGAAAAAGTAATGCACTAAACAAGCACCAATACCCTAAAACTCCATAAATTTTAGCATTAGCCGCACTAAAAATATTACCTTGAATATAGTTTTTAAACAATTGAATTATTTTATTTAATCCTACTAGTAAAGGTAAAAGACTTATCAGAGCGCCACCGATACCAAATGCTTTATTATTCCACTGGAATTTTTGTAAAGCATCTTTTAAATCACCATTAATTGAGTGACCAATGGTTGGTCCAAAATACGCTGTCATACTAAAATCATTAACAGGGAACAGCCAGCTGATAGTCGTAATTAGCGGTAATGCAATTAACAAAAAGCGAAATAACAACAGCATTCGCCGACAAAGAGTAGTTAGTTTATTATCCATGTGAGAGTCCTTTATAAAATATTATTTTTAAGTACCATGCTCAATCAGATTTGAAATGTATTAATGGAAAAATAAATCTGCTTGAATATATAGCTTTGAGATCTCAAGGCATAATGTTAGCATCAATATTGATTATATTGCAATTATTTTTTATTGTTATTCGATAAATAATTACTGAATTACAACTTTACAAATTACAGTGCACACTGCTAATTTACCTTTGCTGTACAAATCACAAGCTGCTATAATCATGTGAAAATAATTCTCACTTAACAATGAAAGAATCACCCATGAGCATTCGTGGAAAACTCAAGAAAGAATTAACTTTTTGGGACTTGGTCACTAACGGACTAATATTTATCGGACCTGCATCAGCAATCGGTATTTTTGGTGTCTTAGATGCTAAAAGTAATGGCGCAGTAGCATCGGTTTATCTTTTAGCCACTGCCGTGATGAGTTTAACCGCGATGTCATACGTGCAAATGGCACTTGCCGTACCCAAATCAGGCTCAATTTATGCCTATGCCAAAACTGCTTTTGGTGCCAAAATTGGCTTTTTAAGTGGCTGGATGATGCTTTTAGATTATATTTTAATCCCAGCGGTCGCCTATTTATTTAGTGGGATTGCGTTTAATGCATTAATTCCACAGATTCCAGCATGGATTTTTACTCTATGCGCAGTAATAGTCACTTTAGGCTTGAATATCCGCGGAATTAAGCGCGTGGCTATTTTTAATAGGATTATTTTGATTGCTGGTTTAGTCGTGCTATCGCTAATTTTAATACTTGGTGTCTATTTAATTGTTACGCATGATACACCACGTACTATCCTGTCACCGTTTACTGGGGTCGGTTCATTTTCACTCCAATCCTTAATTGGAGCAGTTTCGGTCGCAGTATTATCTTTTCTAGGTTTTGATGGAATCGCAACTTTTGCCGAAGAGCATAATGGTGCCAAAAATACTTTGGGGCGCGCAATATTGGTGTGTTTAGTCATCGCAGGATTCTTGTTCATCTTACAAAGTTTTATTGGCGGAGTTTTAGCTTTGAATTCACCAGAATATTTTCGCACTCATCCAGAATTACAAGGCAAAGCTTACTATAGCATCATCAATCAAGGTATGTCACCTTTACTTTCATCAGCGCTGGCATTAGTTAAAGCTTTTGGCGCATCTTGTGCTGCCATGGTAGCAGTTGCGGCATCCAGCCGTCTGGTTTATGGAATCGCCAGCGATGGGGTATTCAGCGACAAATTAAGCCAGACCAATCAAAATTCTGGCACACCTGTTTTAGCAGTACTAAGTTCTTCCAGCCTGACTTTAATCATTGCAGTCAGTGCCGCAAGAGTAGCCAATGGTTTGGATATCTTAGTTTCATTAGTCAATATTGGTGCGCTATCGGCATTCTTTATGCTCCATTTGGCAGTGATTAAGGTTTATATTATTCAGCATAAATCTACACGGTTCATCTTACATCTATTCGTGCCAGTTTTAGGTTGCCTGAGTATCGCCACTATAATTATTTTATCCTCAGGCTTTTCGCAGCTAATTGCGCTAGTATGGCTAGGGTTTGGGATTGCGTGGAGTTTTTATCAACGTGTTTTAAGGAATTAAAATGGAAGCAAGTATAAAATGGATTAAGGAATATGGCTTTTTAGCTAAAAGTGCTTCAGGTCATGCGTTGCTAATGGATGCACCAGTTGCATCAGGTGGCAATAATCTCGGACCATCTCCGATGGAAGTTGTTTTGCTGGGGGCTGCAGGTTGTATGAGCTATGATATTGTCAATATTTTGCGTAAATCACGCCATGACATCAGAGAATGCAGTGCTCAATTAATCGCGGAACAAGCTCCTGAAGCACCAAGAGTTTTTACCAAAATTGAGTTTAAATTCACGCTGGAAGGTAATTTGACGCGTGAGCAAGTTCAAAAAGCAATTGATCTTTCTGCAGAAAAATATTGCTCAGTTTCGATAATGCTCGGTAAAACCGCTGATATTAGCTTTAGCTTTGAAATTATTGATTAGAACAAAAAAACCAGCGCTAGCATAGATCTAGTCTAGCGCTGAATGTTTAAGATGCTTCAAAATTAGTGACTATACAGATAAGCAATCGCTTGGTTCATAAACAAAACGACGCAGTGTAGTCAGAACTACATAAAGAATCTTTTTTGAAATCCGACAAAGTCCAAGATTCAAAGACGAAGAGTATATAATGTCTGTCAAAATAATGATCCACTATGAAACATCACGCTTAATTTTACGCGAATGGCTAGATTCAGATTTAGCCGCGTTTGCTACCATGAATGCAGATCCTGAAGTCATGGAATTTTTCCCGCGCTTACGCACTATCGAAGAATCACAACAAGCAATCGAAACCATGCAGAAGCATTTCACGCAACATGGCTATGGAGTCTTTGCTATTACTGACAAGCAAAATAATTTTGTCGGGATGGTTGGTTTGCAATCTAACCCAGATAAATTTTGCTTTAGCCCATGCGTAGAAATAATGTGGCGGATTGCCCGTAAATATTGGGGTAACGGTTATGCGCCAGAAGCCGCGCTAAAATGTTTAGAGTTAGCATTTAATCAACATAAATTAGCCGAAATAGTTAGTTTTACTGCTGCGATCAATCTTAAATCGCAACGCGTGATGGAAAAAATTGGTATGACACGTGATGTTAGTGGTGATTTTATTCACCCAAACTTAGACCCGTCTCATCGCTTAAATCCTCATGTGTTGTACAGAATAAAAGAATACTACGCCGAGTAAAAAAGAATTAGATGCATAAAATCAATACAGGAACCTGATTTTTTACTTTTGTGAGATTAGACAGAAATTACTTTTCTCAAGGCTGCATGATTTATTACCTTGATTTAAGATACTTACTTTTAGATAAAGCAAGCTAGATGGCAAGAAAGGAGTAATGGTGCTTAGTATCATGGTTTTTTCCTCTAAAAGATTGTTTATCAAGTACGGAAATTATACCTTTATACTGCACATTAATCAAATTTATACTATTTATATACTTAATAGATTTTAACTATTAGAACTCAAATAAAGCGCGAGATATTCAGAAAATCAATTATGAAGAAAATATACAGACTAATGGAGACATATACTCAAACTGATTCGAAATACTAGTAGGCGATTTATATTGAGCCTACACATAGCAGGTGAGGAATAAATTAACGACCTAGGATGATGAATCTGATTGAGTATAGAACACTGGGTTTACTGGCAAGAAGACCTCATTCAATATAATCTTTCATGCGAAAATAATAAGAGCCCATCTTCACAAAGGCTTGTTGAACTACACCGATATTGGTGATTTCAAGTGGTTTGATTGCGGCGAAAATATCAAATTTTTCAGACTGACCGATGATGGCATCAGCAATAATTTGTCCAGCTAAATTACTCAAAGCCAAACCTTGTCCGGAGTAGCCTTGCGCATAATAAACAGTATTATATAAACGCCCAAAGTTCGGTGCTAAGTTTAACGTCATACTATCAGCACCATACCAGAAATTCTTAACTTTAACGCCTGCCAATTGAGGAAAAGTATTAATTAAATCATTATAGAGCGATTTTTGTACTTGTGGCACATCCGGTTTACCAAAAGTATCTCCACCACCAAAAATCAAATTATTCTGTTCTGTCAAACGATAGTAATTCATAACATTGCGAGTATCAAAAATCGCCATTCGATTTGGCAAAATCTCATGAGCAAGACTTGGCGATAGTGATTCAGTTGCCATAACATAAGTATCAAATTTAACTACTTTATACGCTAATTCGGGCGCAAATAAACTATTTTGATAATTACAAGCTAATACCACAAATTTAGCTTTTACCTGATGTTTGCCATTAACAGTTAAATGATGCAAGCCACCAGCTTGCTTAAATTTAATCTCAGTAACCCGACTATTGGTAAACATTTGCGCTTTTTGCTTACAGATTTGGCTTAAACCTAAAGCATAATTTAGGGGATGAATGTGACCTGCAAAACGATCATAAAGTAGTCCATAATATTTGTCTGACCCAATCAAAGTACGTGTTTGTTGCTTGTCATATAGTTCTACTTGCGTATAACCATATTTTTCGGTCATAATTTCGTACTCTTCCTGTAAATCTGCAAAATGCTTCTTTTTATAGGCTGCGATTCCAGTTCCAGATTGCCAGCTACAGTTGATATTATAGTTTTTGATATTGCTTTTGACGATATCTATTGCTTGTAAAGAAAGACTCCACAGCTGTTTGGCTATTTTATCCCCAAATTTATCCTCAAAATACTCCATCCCACACTCATAAGCAGTCAAAACCTGACCACCATTCATACCACTAGCTTGTCCAGCAATATTTTGCGCCTCAAGCAACACGACTTTATAACCACGCTCAGCTAGTTTCAATGCAGTCGAGACTCCTGTTAATCCACCACCAACCACACAGACATCGCAACTGAGGTCTTCTGTTAAAGAGGGTAACTCAATATGCGTGTTTTGACTTTCAGAATAATAAGTATTACTTGAATAGCCAGCATAAGATTCAGCAATTATTGTATCCAATAACCTAGAACTATTATTAGAGGCAATTGATCTGCCACCAACAAAACCAACACTCACTCCAACACCAAATTTCAGAAAATCACGACGATTCATCAAAGCCTCTTAGTTATAACTAACTTTACAAGAACAAGCATTACAATAGCGCGAATTACTACTCACATCCAAGCCATTAATATGCAAAAATCCGTTAAATTTAGTTTTCTCACAACCGCTTGGATGAACAAAGTGAATTCCAGTATCAGCACCACGATGATAAATCTTGCCACAAGCTTCAACGCTACTACCTACAGGATAACGGCGGGTAAAATCATCAATAATTCCGGCATCACTATTCATACTGGATTGTGCAATAGTCAGATTAGTATAAAATAAATTATCCATCACAACTTTATAGATCTCACCCTGCGCATCTTTGATATAAAACTGAGTATGAGTCATCGGATAACCAGTATTATTGTAGCTACGCGCTTTATTAAACTTAAAAACCTGTTTACTTGGTAGCTGCACCAAAGTTCCACTAACTAGAGTACAACTTTGCGGTGCTTTAGCCGCAAAACTATTTGCAGCAAATAAAGCACCACCGATCAATGTCAATACACGAAAACTATACATACCTCTCATGCCAAACCTCTTAGTACTCAACACCAGCGTTATGCGCTTGCTGATCAGCATGATAACTAGAGCGCACTAACGCACCAACTGCAGCATGTTTAAATCCGATTTGATAAGCAAAATCCTCTAGCTCTTTAAATTCAGCTGGCGTAACATAACGCAATACTGGCGAATGATGTTTCGATGGTTGCAGATATTGTCCAATAGTAATCATTTCAATATCATGCTCACGCATTAATAACATCAACTCTTTAATTTCTTCATTTGTTTCACCAATCCCAACCATAATACCTGATTTAGTTGGAATATCTGGACGCATTTGTTTAAAACGCTTTAATAAATCCAATGAGTTTTGTAAATCCGCACCTGGGCGTTGAGCTTTATACAAACGTGGCACAGTTTCAAGATTATGATTCAACACATCAGGTGGGCAAGCAGCCAAAATTTCCAAAGCTTTATCTAAGCGACCACGAAAATCAGGAACTAAAATCTCAATCTTAGTCTCAGGACGAATCGTGCGAATCTCTTGAATGCAGTGAACAAAATGCTCCGCACCACCATCACGCAAATCATCACGATCAACGCTAGTAATCACCACATATTTAAGCTTGAGAATATCAACCGAGCGTGCAACTTCTTTTGGCTCATTGACATCCAATGGATTAGGTTTTCCGTGCCCGACATCACAGAATGGACAACGACGGGTACAAATATCACCCATAATCATAAAGGTTGCAGTACCTTTATCGAAACACTCTCCGATATTTGGGCAGCTAGCTTCTTCACACACGGTGTGTAACTTATGTTCACGAAGTAAATTTTTAACCCGATTGAAATTTTCACCAGTAGGTAATTTAACTTTAATCCACTCTGGCTTTTTAAGAGGTTCTGCTAAAGGTACTACTTTAATTGGAATTCTGGATAATTTATCTTCATTGCGCAATTTAACGCCTTGTTTTTTATCCTCAGTATTAATCATATCCACATCCCTACAAAGAAAAACATTAATCGGGCATTATAACAAATATCGCGTAAATACCGCTTGATTTTCAATTAGATACACCGCACTATTAACAATGTCTTAATTTGAATGATCAACCATAATTTGCCATTTATTATCATTTTTCTTAAATAATAACGAGGTTACTCCAGCATATTCCTTGCTCTCGGCTTGTAGCTTCCAGTGTCCATACAAAAAAGCATGTTGCTCATCAAGTGCTTCAATTCCATCAATTTTAATCTGTAGTTGTCCCATACCTTTTTTATCACTACCATATTTGCGTTTATAATGATCGTATGAACTTTGCCAACCATAAATAAATTTATCACCCGAAATAAACAATGTTTTTGGGCTGTTAACATAACCTTTCATAAAGCACTCAAGATCACCTGCATTCCAGCATTTTACCGATTGATCCATCGCGCTCGTTACACCTTGAGTAACCTCTTGAGATTCACTACCGCTTAATGCGTAACAATTTATACCCACCAGAGCCAATAAAATTAATTTTCTCATATGCTTACCTTTATAAAAAACCTTATTTACAATAAAAATTGCTATCTTCCGCCAGCAACATCGATAAACGAACCAGTAGTAAAAGATGCTTTCTCAGATAATAACCAATAAACTGCCTCGGCTACTTCATTCGGATAGCCACCACGCTGCATTGGTATTTTTGACTTCAAGCGTTCAACCCGATCAGCTTCACCACCTGAAGCATGCATCTCAGTATAGATGATTCCAGGACGCACTGCATTGACTCGAATACCTTGGTCTGCTAATTCCAGTGCTAATCCGGTAGTAATCGTATCAATTGCGCCTTTTGAAGCTGCATAATCTACATATTCATGCGGAGATCCAAGTACAGCGGCACGAGAAGAAATATTTACTATTGAACCACCTGCTCCACCATTTTTGTAAGTCATCCGTTTTATTGCTTCACGGCAACAAATAAAAGTACCAGTTACATTAGTTTGTAATATTTGATTTATTCGTGCTGCAGTTAAATGTTCAACAGAAGTCTGTGGAAAAAGTATGCCTGCATTATTTACTAAGGCATTTATCTGCCCCAGTTTTTGGTCAACAATACTAAACATTCTAACAATTTGCTCTTCAACAGCAACATCTGCCTGTACCGCTATTGCCGCACCACCAATTTCTTCAATTTGTCGAACAATATCTTGAGCAGCTAATTGATTTTTATTGTAGTTAACACATATTTTGTATTTATGACGTGCCAATAATAGCGCAATAGCTGCACCTATACCACGACTTGCACCTGTAATTATTGCGACTGGATGATCTACTCTTACCATATTGCATTAACCTAATAAAATAAAAAGTATTATATCACTCTCACCAAGAAGAACTAAACTTATCCATTAGATAAAACCAAAAAATTAATTCGCCTCTGAACTAAAACCAACACATCTATTTCTGGATAGTGAATTATCTATAAATACCACTTTCAGATAAAACCAAATACTGTGTAATATTCATACATTATTTATTATACTTCTCTCAATTGGCAAGGTTGAATGCATGTCATCCTTTATAAGCAATTAAAAAATCTTTATGAAGAAAATAACTATGAGAAAATTTTCTACAATAATTCTAAGCATTTTAGCTCATCAGACGGTATTCGCGGATAGTGAATCTAGTACTGTAACGTCCCCAGTAAACAGTAACGCAACATTTATTGCTCGTACAGCATATCTCCAAAACCCGTATAACTCGGAAAACTACCCTACAACTGGTGGTGGAACCTTAGTTGTCAATGAAAGTCAGGTAGCACAACAGAATTTCTGGCAAAAGTGGTTTGAAGATGGAACATATAATGTTTATGCTGGTGGTACTGTTAATGCCGGAGCAGATAGCAAAACGTTTAATAATCCCGGACCATATAATCGTGATCTGCAACCATACTCGTATGGTGCAAATATATTTGCACAGACGGGTCAAGCAGCAGGATTTTCAATTGGTGGAGCAGTTACCGTAATGAATCCATTCTTTGCTGAACCAATGAACGGACTAGCTACTCAGCAAGGTACTCGCGATTACAATATATACACTCCAACATATACTCAGGCAGCAATTTCGGAAGCATTTGTCGAATATCAGTATAGTAATATAGTTCAGGCTGATATTGGTTATATTGGTATCAATAATAGCCCATGGATTAATGGTAACTATGAAAATAATTTGGTATCAATACCCGCAACCTATCAAGGTGCTTTGATTAATATCTATCCGGGTAATGGATGGCTATTAACTGCACTAGCATTCAATGCGGCACAATATGGTGCGGCTCCTGGTTTTACCGGAAATACCAACTATAGTATAACCAATAACGGAATTGCAAATAGTAATGGTTATGCGGCTTCCAATGGAACGATAGCACTT
>RXJX01000046.1 GCA_003963245.1 Neisseriaceae bacterium | reverse complement strand
TTGTCCAAGGTAATATTGGCATAACGCTCATCATTGGCTAGAATTTCAATAGTTGCCTTAATAAAATCATCACTGCCATTGATGTTTATCTTGTTCCCAAACTGAGTAATCGCAACATCTAAGGCTAGTTTTATGCTCTCTTCACTTGGTTTATTCACGTTTATATGGGTTTTATGTACTTCAATATCACTTTTGCGACTAGTCCAATATTCATAATCGCCTAAAGTTTGCTTAGTAAAAAACTCCTTGTGTTCTCTAGCAATATCAAATAGTCTGTATCTGGTTTGAGCGCTTATAAAGTTATCTGCTGGTACTTTTAACTCTGTAATCTCTTTCTGTTCGGCTTCTCTCTTTTCTTCTGCTAGTCTTTGGCGCTCTTGTTCTAACTTATTTAGCCGTGCTAATTCCTGCTGTCTAGCTAGTTCTTGCTGTTGTCTCTGCTGTGCTTCTCGTTCTCTTTGTTTATTAATTTTATCTTGTTGCTCGATAGTCTGCTTCTGAAGTTCTAACTTCTCCTGTTCTCTACGTTCTCGCTCTAATTGATTAACACTGTTGTAAATCTGTTGTTCCAACTGCACAACATCATCAACAGTTCGATTATAATTACCTATGTCGGTCTCAGTACCTTGCCGTTCAAGCGCTACCGCTTCTTTACCCAAGTGTTTTTTAACCGTATCACGGTCTGTTTTTCGTTCACAGCTAACCGTTAAATCCAGTCCTGCCATTGCAAGGTGCTTATTCTGGATAGTCTCCCAATCTTTGCGGATCAGCTCAATCTGTTCTTGGGTTACTAGTTTGCCCTCTTTTTTAAGTCGTCCATTATCTAACTCCAGATCGGTTTTATCTCCTAGTTGTCTAGTATCTGGGTCAAACTGTCTGGTAGTAGTCAATATATGTGCATGGATATTACCGTTGCCGTCTTTTTCATTATGGATTGCCCAATCTGCCACGTTGTTGTATCTCGTAGTTAGCTCTTTGGCAAACTCACGCACTAGCTCTATATTTTGCTCAGTCTTTAGTTCTTTTGGTAGTGCTACAACGTACTCTCTAGCGGTTCGGCTATTCTTGCGGTTGTCTGCTAGTTCGGCATTGTTCCAAATCTCAGATCTATGTTTCTTATCTAGTGTTAAATCTTTGCTGGTAATTTCTGAATGAATCAAGTCTGCCGACATTTTTTTACTATTGTATTTGTGAATTTCACCTGTACGCAAATCGGTAATTTTATCCCGGCAGTTATACGCAATTTTTGCCGTGGCACTATGTCCACTACTTCGGCTTACTGGTTTTATTTGGATTGTATAAATTGCCATTTTATCTACTAATTTTTACCTTCATATTGAGGATTCAAAATATATATAGAAATAGACTCTAGTAGTTTAATAGCAAATGTATTCTTTTGTTTTTCTATGCTTAACTCAACTCTATCTGTATTGTTTTCAATAAATGAGCGAAATTCTTTTGATAAATCACTAGTCAGTTTTTTAGTATCTTTACCTTGTAATTTATCTGAAGATATACTCTTAAACTTGTTATTTAAACTATCAATGTCATTATGAGATGATTCTTGAAATCTATGTTTGGCGTAAGAATCTAACATAATAGACCTTGGCAAGGTACTTCCAGGATGTACTACTTTTTTTATTCCTGTTTCTTTTTCAATTTTAATCTCAGTCCTTGGGGCTGTATAATGATGAGAGTTCCATCGTTGCGGACTTCCTTGATCAACATATCCAACTTTTAAGCAACATTTTTCTGAGAAAAACATATATATACATTGATAGTTTTCATCTAATTTCTTAACACCATTTTTATGGACATTACCTTTTGTTAGATACTTTTTTTCCTTAATATCAAGACCAGTTATATTTTTAAATATTTTTTCTATTTGATCTATTTGATTTTTCATTTAATTTTATCCTTATGACAATATATTATGAAGTTTGTATTCCTATTTTGTTACTTTTTGTAAAAAGTAACGCAACTGAGAACTGCAAGTTCTCGTAAAGTGCGCTCTTATCTCATACTTCGATTAAGAGTAGTATTTGGTATAAACATAATTATATCATAATGGATAGTTAATAATGTTGTATAATCGTTATCTATATCAATACCATCAGGAGAAACATATGACAGACGATATAAAAGATATTAATCAAAAACTAGAGAACAAAAAGCCAACAATTAAGCAGTTAGAATTACAGCTAAAACGCCTAGAGCAGCAACAAGCAAAAGAGAAAGAGAAACTAACTAAACAACTAGAACGCGAACGAGAGAAAGAGCAAAAAAACCAAGCCCGTAAACTACGTAATAAAAAAATCTACGATTGGGGCGGTTTAGTACCTTTAGCTTTTGGCCCGGAAGAATTTGATAAGATAGCCGACAACCCAGAGCTAAAACAATGCATGATAGGACTGCTATTAACAGTTCGTTCTCAACTAAAAACTGTTGGCTTTGGTCTAACAGCTGAGAATAAACCAACATGGTTAGAATACTACAAAAACCAAAGTAAAAAATTCTTAGAGGAGCGCAATAATGGATGATCAAACCTTCTCAAAATCCATTCTTAAAAAGCAGCAAGAAATCCAAAACGAATTTTTAGCTAAGCTAAATGAGTACAAGGCTCCAGTTGACACTGCAGAACTTAAAAAACTCATTGAAGACTATAAAACCGCGGTTTATAGTTCAGCAAACATAAAACCTAAACTAGACACCTCAACAATAGATCAAACCATCAAACAAGCCGTAACTAGCGCAATAAGCACGGTAAGTCTATCAAGTCTTACCGATGAGGTTAAAACCCAAGCAAGAGCTATAGAACGCAACAATAGCCTACTTTCAAATGGGACAGGATGGCAACTAAAATTTTGGGTTGTTCTGTTAACCTTGGTTTTTGGATTTATGGCAGGCTGGGGCGTAAACTGGTATTTTAAAATTCCTGCCCAATTAACCGACAATTACAAACTGCAATATCAGGCAAACAAAGCCACAGGTTACTTGAAATATATCAATTCTAGCTGTAAAACTAAACAAGCCTATGCTAAATGGAGTAATCAATCGATAGACTGTGATACTCAAATGTGGTCTTTAGAGTAGGAACATAAGCGGGGCAGGAGCCGATAGGCGACGCAATGGAGCGATAGCGGAATGGGGAGGGGGTGCAACCCCCTAATAACCAACCTTTAGTTAAGAAAAATCTTTATACGCGGGATAGCTTTTAGAAAAACAAGTGTTCTTCGCGCTCTAATTACCGTCCTAATCGCATTTTAAAGCCAATAGCTGCATTTTTTAGCACATTTACATAGAAAGATACCAAACTACTTCTTTTGTGAGCGTAGCGAGCTATTTTTAAGTGCGCATAGCGCATCGATTTGAGTGATGCTCAATGCACCCGAAAAATCGGCATATTGGATTAAGTTTTGATTAACCGTAAAAATCACTTAAACCAAGCTTACAAAAAAACAGTGTTGATTTTTACTGATTATTTAAAGGATTAAATAAAGGATTAAGGAACTCTGAAAGTACTGCAAATATTGCTTTTATAGCTTTTTTGGTCGCTGATACATTAGTATTGAGGTCGCTGATACATTAGTAAGTGGTCGCTGATACATTAGTAAGTGGTCGCTGATACATTAGTAAGTGGTCGCTGATACATTAGTATTAAAATTTACTAAATAATTCTAGCTGTTTTTTAGATTTACCTTTTGGATAAACAAACAAATAATTTTTATCTGTTATTTCAAAATCCCATTTTGACTTTTGATTAACAGATAAATGAGCTTTTTTTACTAATTCTAGGGCAATTTTTATTTTGTATTTGAAATCTTTTAATGAGTTTTCACTTCTGCACAGCTTTTGTATGAAATCAATAGTAAATGGGATAGGTTCTCTGTGACTTTCATAAAAATTATATAGCCATCTTGCCAATTGATTATCACCTAAAAGATGCCTAATATCAGCACTAATCAAAGTATAATCACCATCAGTGAATAAAGGCATTAGTTTCTTATTGTATTCAATAACTAACTTACCATCGCCTGCAATATTAACGTAACCATTATTTATAAGACTACCAAAGAATTTTTGGTTATTAGTACTGATTGTTACTGTACCAAATTTTAACCGTTCTATACGCTTTATGACCGCTTCGCGATTTATATTGTTATCTTTTATTCTTAATTGTTTACACAAATCATATAAAGTTATTTGTAAATCGTTTTCGACTTTACGCTCTTTGGCTAGGTACATTAGAGTGTCCCAGACCTCTAAATCGTTTTGATCTAAATGTTCACCGCTAAAAGCAACCTGATATTGTGACATAGTAAAAATAGGATTATCTTTGACCAATGCCCTACGTCCTTTGCGAACCATACCAAATAAGGCTCCACGCAAAAAGCAATTTGGAATTGCGCGCCTATCTTCAAAAATTTCAGGCAAAAGCTGCTGCATAGCAGTACCAAGCAACTTTGCTTCTTCTTCAGCTTTTTGACGTTTTTCTTTTGCTTTTAATTGTTGTTTAACTTTTTCAAAATATGCTTCATCCATAAGTTGTTACCATAGTCATCTTAAATATTAATTGATAAATTATAAGTTCAATATAATGGATGCATTATAACATATCAAGTTGTACAACAATATACGAATGATAACTTTAGTATGTAGATCTATAGGTATCAAAATATATAAAATTCACCTATGAAAAAAACTGAAATTCTAATTTATATCGGTACTAAAATCAAAGAACATAGACTACAGCAAAATTTATCCCAAGAAAAATTAGCTGAATTAACTGATTTACATCGTACATATATAGGCATGATAGAGCGTGCAGAAAAAAATATAACAATCTCCACACTAGAAAAAATAACAAAAGTGCTAAATATTAAACTGAAAGATCTATTTAATGATTCCAAATCGTAGTCACATTTCAATTTCAGATAATGAAGAAAAAATAAGAGATTTCATAAAAGAAATCATTATCGGTCCTCGAATAAATATACAAAAATGGTCTTCTATAACTAATCAAACCCCAAATTTAAAAATGGGTTATCCAGGACAACATTTAGCATCACTTATAACAGGAATGCAGGGCATAGGAACTGGCGCACGTGGTGACGACATTGTCGATGGAAGTGAAGTTAAATCATGTAATCGTATAGATCAAGTTGATAAATGTAAAAATTGTAATTCGTTAGTGCTAAGAACTCAAATAATCTGCACTAATTGTCAAAGTACAAGAATACAAAGAAATAATGATTCTAAATGGTTGTTATCTGTAAAAAGTGAGGAAGAATTAAATATATATCGAGCCGTTCCCCGAATGATTTTCATTTTAACTGATTACCCGAATTTTAATCTTAATGATTTTTTAACATTAAGGATACAGGCGTTTGAAATTTGGCCAAGTTCTCCTAGACATTCTAATTTTATGCGGTTATTAGAAGGATACTATAGGAATATTTATCTAATACATAGGGAACGTAATCCTAATAAAACACCTGCCCCAAAGAATTTTTGGCCAGAGAGCTTTCAATTCTATATGTGCAATCCAATAAAAACATTTGAAGCAATCATTTCAAACGAGCAGAATATAACTATAAACAAATATATTCCTCCAGAAGTAGAACGAACTACACTTCAATCTGAAGATATGCCAAAAAGTATATTATACAGTAATGAAGTTAATATTCTTAACAGTCATGGCTATAACATAGCCATGACTGATTTTATTAATGAAGAAATGCGTTTAAATTTGGAGTTGAGGGATACTGACTCCCCCATAACTATTGGAACAACTCACGTAAGACGCTCTATGAGATAGATTATTATATCTTTCTTGTATGACAGTATAATAATCTTGATCTAACTCTATAAGAGTAAAATTTCTGTTAAGTTCCAAAGAAGCAACCATAGTAGAACCACTACCTGCAAATGGATCTAATATATGATCATTGACATTACTACTTGCTCTAATTATTCTCTTAATTAGCTTTAAAGGTTTTTGAGTCGGATGATATCTTTTTTCGCCATAAAAATTTATATCATCCCAAACATCTGTTAATCCAACTTCAGCATTGAATGTTTGAGCAACTTTCTTATATGGAATATTAAATTTTAAAATTTCTTGTAATTTAGACCATAATTCCTCAGTAGGGAATTGTTTACAGACGTTATTACCAGTATAAATACTCCACATGCCACCGCCATTTGATTTAACACCCAACTGCTCATTTATTGCTTTTGAAGTTATCTTAAGCTTTTTTTGTTGTTCTTTTAGTAATGTTTTGGAATATGGCTTGTTATCTTTTATCAAAAATAAAATACTTTCAGTTACATTTGGAAACATTTTATAATTTTTGGTAGCCCTCCCAGCTACAGCTTGGATACCCTTGTTCAAAATTATCTGCTGCCTTATTTCAAATCCTAATTTTAATAAATGTGGAACTAATAAAGTTAATGTTCTAAAATATCCGAATAAGTACATGCTTCCACCATATCGTAAAGTACGATATGCCTCAGATAACCAAATTTCTGACCATTGAATATAGTCTTCTTCCGTTTTGTGCATATAATCCCATTTCTCATTAATTACTTTCCAATACGGAGGGTCAGCAATAATTAAATCAAAATAATTATCTGAATAATCTCTGAGTTTCTGGACGCAATCGCCAAGTATAATATCGTTAATCATTAGAAGATTCCTAAAAATTTCTTACGCTTTTTAAATTTGTTTTCTAGTAAATTATTCTGTTGTTGCCTTAATTCATCAATTTGTTTCTGAAGCCATTCTTCCCTACTTTTAGCTTCCATCTCTCGCTGTTTGGACTCTAGTAGTTGCTGTTCTAATAATTCAATAACTTTGTTTTTATCTGGTGTATTTTCAGTATATTCAATTGTTCTTATATGTTCTTTACTGCTATTTTCTACCTGTATATTACCAAACACTCTTATTAATTCAGAGACATCTATTAATTTTTTATCATCTTCAACTTGTACACTGATCAAACCTTTATTTATATACTTATTATAGAAATGAGAACGACTAACACCAGCCATGCGGATAGCTTCTGATATTGATACTTTAGCCATGTATTTACCTGTTCTTAATTGTTTTCAATTGTCTGTATTTTGAATTTTATCATTTTAATTACTTAATCCTAATTTTTTCTGCTCATGCCCTATCTACTCATCCCCCAACCTCTATCCATTTTGTGCTCTTTTATCTGCTCTTCCTGCTGCTTAGGTTCTTCCAAATCAATATTTGGCACATCCGTTAGGTCTAAGTCCAGAATGTCGTCTAAGTCTGGAGCATTTGCGATCTCAACGTCTAATCGTTTACTATCTAGCGTGTCCTGCTGTTCTGGATTGTCCAAGGTAATATTGGCATAACGCTCATCATTGGCTAGAATTTCAATAGTTGCCTTAATAAAATCATCACTGCCATTGATGTTTATCTTGTT
>RXJX01000025.1 GCA_003963245.1 Neisseriaceae bacterium | reverse complement strand
AGCAATGGATATAATGGTGGAGCGTTTGTATCTCCCTACACCGTTGGACAATCAGTTGATCCTACTTACTCAAATGGTTGGTCAACTAATATGATTAGTAATGGCTTTACAGGTTCTGAATATAAACTATCAACCCAATTTGGATTCTTAAATAATAACTTGACCATTTCACCTGCATATATTTTAGCAACTAGTGGTAATGTTCAATATAACGGCACCCAAGAGGCGGATTTAACCGTTAATTATTCAATCCCACAGGTTCATGGTCTGTTTTTATTCGGAGTTTTTGCCAATCAATGGCTACCTGCACAAAATCCGATTGGTAGTAACTCTTGGACTTCAGAACTTGGAATATTTTACGCATATTAATCAGGTAAAGGAATTAATTACATGAATAAAAACATTATTACTCTGGCTATATTATTGTGCAGTACAGCTTCTTCGTATGCAATGACTGCGATTGATTTAGATAAACATGATTTTACCTGTAATCAGGTAAGACTGACTCAAAAATCAAGTGAGGCAGAAATTACTGATAATTGCTATAATGTAAAAACCTATCATCGGCAAAATGGAATTGAAGGTCGTAATCCATCACGACTACAAGGTGGTGGAGCCGATATAACTCAAATAACAACACCAGCTCAAGAAATAGTGTTGGATAAAATTCGCTTTTATGATGATAAACATCGAGAGCTAATCTGTATTTTTGAGCATAATATGATTAAAAAATGTAAAGCAGAAATCAAAAAAGAACAAACCTCAGAAAAACCTGAATAAGCAATTAAAATGAAAGGATAATTATGAAAAAATCATTACTTTATTTATTTATGATGGGCAGTAGCTCAGCATTTGCACTAGCAACAGTTGACTTTAGCAAATCAAACTATACCTGCAATAATTTGCCGGTTAGCACACAGAGCCAAGAATCTGATTTACTCAATAACTGCCATTACGCAGTAATTATTGAACATGAAGAAAATGCTGCTGGAAGAGTTTATAGAGGTCCTGGTGGCGGAGCACAAACAACACAAGTAAACACGGCTTCAGACGATGAAGTTAATTATGATAAAATAAAATTCTTTACAGACGACCACACCTATATGGTCTGTTATTATAAGGATTATGCATTAATCAAATGCAAGTTTCGTCCACCAAAAGTAAATAAAAATACATCAAGCAAGTAGATACACACTACAGTCTATTAAAAGTCACTCCTCAAGCTTTAAAATTAAAATCAGGCAATACACAAACGTATCGTCCTGATTTTTGCACTTTATACCAATAGCAAAAACAGCACAAATGCACTTCTCAATTAACTTTGCCAAAAAAAAGTCCGGCCTAAGCAAGGGAAGAGCATACTTAAACCGGATAAGGACAGATATGACTTGTTATATTTGTAGAGGTTTATATTTTTCAATATTTAAAAAAAGCCGGTTTAAGTGATGAGAAAAACAAAAATACCTAAACCGGATACTAGAAAAGCTATTATTTTGAGTTAGCTGTAATAAACTTACGCTCAACCACGTTCATGTAAGTAACTACTTTTAATCTATATCTTAGACGATATTTTAACTGTTGGAAATTTATTCTGGAAGTGCTAATTTAGGATAGTTCATTATGCAAAATTGCTAAACCGTGTGATTCGCAAACTATATTTTAAACTAACTATTTTTATGCTGCTATTATCCGACACTCCTTGTAAAACAAAAGCGTTTACATTAGTCTAAACCTGATTGATTATGCACTTGGTTTATCGTAATTAAACATCCAACGAATCCCAAAACTATCCGCCAAAATTCCAAAGCGCGCACCCCAAAACGTATCCTGCAATGGCATAATAATTTTACGTGCATTTTCTGCTAATATATCAAATACTCGCTGCTGCTCTTCAGAACTTTTAAAATCAAGACTTAAAGATATTGGGCTTCCTGATGGAACAATCTTGGGCACACTACAACAATGATCCCCTTCATCGATAACATCAGATACCATTAATATCAAATCAGGCGCTTTAAAGGTAGCATGCATAATTTTAGTGTGCCATTCAACAGGAAGCTGCTTGCATAACTCTTCATTTTCACTATATAAATGAACTTCTTCTACCTTACCACCAAAAGCTTTTGTATATAGCTTCAATGCTTCACTTGCAGTACCAGCAAAATTTATATACGGAACTAGCTGCATAATTTGACTCCTTTAACTTTTAAATACTTTTTAAAATCAGCTCAGCAACATTAACCCCTGCCTGCTGATAGATCTGTTGCATTGCCGTTGGACTAGTAAGATTAACTTCAGTTAAACATTTACCGATAACATCAATTCCAGCCACAACTACACCATGTTTCTTAGTCCACTTAGCTACTGTATCGGCAATTCGATAATCATCTTCATTCAGAGGATGTACTTCACCACGACCACCTACCGCTAAATTACCCCTGATCTGCCCATCTTGAGGGATACGATATAAACAGTGATCAACCACTTCACCATTAATAATAAAGATTCGTTTGTCACCATAAATAACTTCAGGAATAAATTTTTGTACCATAATCGTTTGACTAAAATAATTGGTAAGATTTTCCAAAATAGCACCTTGGTTCGGGTCATCATTAGCAATTCTAAATACTCCACGCCCTGCCATCATATCAATTGGTTTGGCAACGCATACTCCATGCTGTTTAATAAACTCTAAAATTACTTGTTTGTTTTTACTTACCAAGGTTGGAGTAATTAATTCTGGAAAGTTTAATATTGTTAACTTCTCATTAAAATTACGTAAAATACCCGGACGATTAATAACCTTAACACCAGCACGTTCCGCCAATTCTAAAAGCTGCGTAAGATAATAATACTCCATATTAAACGGTGGATCATTTCTAACCAAAATCGCATCAAAATGCTTTAGATTAACACCTTCCAAACGTTCAACAATTTTAAACCAATCCATAGTACTATATATTTGTGCAACACCGTGCGCCAATTCAAGCTCGCTTATATTTGCCAATGCCTGATCATTCAAACCATAGACATCACTAGGTAAACAATAACTAACTTCATATTGTAAGTCTTGCGCTGTCAGCATTAGTAAATAGGTAGAATCACCATAAATATTAAATTTTTCCAATGGATCGGCAATTATTAAAATTTTTTTTCTCAAGGTTCTTATCCTTCCAATATATTTATGGCTAAATTATAACTTAGTGACAATTATATAGATAATGTATTTAACTAAGTGCAAAAGATTTGGTTTATAATTTTGTATGAGATTACACAAGGTCACTTAAATATTTAAGGTCAAATTATGCTACAATAGCGTAATAAATAGTATATCAATTTAATAGGATATTTTACCATGGGATATAAAGTTACCATTGAGCAAGGACAATTAGAATTTTCAGTGGATGCTCAAGAAAACTTATTAAATGCGGCACTACAAGCAAGAATTAATTTACCTCACGGATGCAAAAGTGGCTCTTGTGGAGCGTGTAAATGTAAAGTTACCCATGGTGAAATTGAGCTTGAAGAATATAATAAAATTGCCTTAAGCGATGACGAAGTTGCTAACAACTATGTCTTATTATGTAAAGCTCATGCAAATAGCGACGTTACACTTGATTTACCAGGATTTACTAATGGTTTTCCAATCAAAACCATGCCTTCTAAGATAGAATCAATTGATAAAATTGGCAGCGTTGCTATTCTCAAATTAAAATTACCAGCCAATCAAATTTTTGAGTTCTATCCCGGACAATATATTGATATTGCCTATGAAGGTAAAAACCGCAGTTATTCAATCGCTAATTCTCCAACAACCAAAGGTATAATTGAACTGCATATACGTTACCGTCAAGGAGGTGTGTTTTCTGAAGCTGCTTGGCACACTTTGGCTACTAATCAAATTTTACGCTTTAAAGGTCCAATGGGGAATTTCACACTACAAAATACTAATAATCCTATTTTAATGGTATGTACTGGAACAGGATTTGCGCCACTTAAAGCGATTATAGAGCAAATGGTCGCTGAAAATAGTCAAAGAGAAATACACCTAATTTGGGGAAATTTCACTGCAGAGGATTTTTACCTGACTGAAATTCTACCAATTTGGCAAAACCAATTAAACCTAAAAGTTACTTTATGTACTAATAATCAAACTGAAGGTTATTATACAGGAATGGTAACTGATTATATCCAAGAAACATTTAATGATCTTAGCCTATATGAAGTTTATGCTTGTGGCAACCCAGCAATGATTGAAAACTTGTATAATATTGCTTCTTCACAATTGAAGTTAGATAAACGTAATTTTTACTCCGATGTTTTCACACCATCTATTTAATAGGCAAAATCATGTTCAAACAAATTAGTTTGCTGGCTATTCCAACTTTATTTATTGTTGCATGCGGTTACTCAGGTCCACTTTATTTACCACAAAAAGGTACACCATCACAAAACATGACGAAAAACCAATACGCTCCGGTAACTAATGCCGAGAGTGCTGCACCTAAATCTTGGTTACCAGCTTCCATCGTCGAATCAAAAGAATCTGCAAATTTAAAAACAGTACCGCATAATGCTGAAAGCACATCAAGCACCAGCTAATCAGTTATACTATTGGCATGATGCAAATTCTTGAACCTCTGCACAATGTTGCAAAAATCTCTGCCAAATTAGCCAAATTAAATCTACTCTGCTACTGGGATTTGGCGTTGCACATTCCATTGCGCTATGAAGATTTAACCAAAGTGTACTCAATTGCCGAAGTTAAGCTTGGGCAACAAGTTATGGTACAAGGTAAGATTATTGGTCATGAAATTGTCCACCGAAAAACTAAACAGCTTCTAGTTCGTATTGATGATGGTAGCTCTATTATCACCTTACTTTTTTTTCATTTTTTTCCTAGCTATGCGACCCAGTACGCTATTGGCAAACAAATTCGGGCTCATGGTGAAATCAAAAATGACTATATGGGCAACAAAACCATTGTTCACCCCAAAATTCAAACCGTCAACGAAGAAGTAAAACTCAGCAATACTTTCAGTCCAATTTACCCAACAACCAATGGTCTAGCTAATTCTGCCATAATCAGTTTAGTTGACCAATTATTTGATGCAAATTTTATTAGCGAAACCCTACCACAAAGCATTTTGGATAAATATGAATTACTAGGTCTAGAACAAGCCTTACTTACATTGCATAAATTAACACCACAACAATTTGCTAACAATTATCAAAAACAAGCTCTAAGGCGATTAAAATTTGATGAGCTAATTGCACAACAATTATTAATGCAAAAAATTTATGCTAGCAAACATCATAATCCAGCACCAGCAATTAAAACAACTAATCAATATCTCGTTCCACTACTGTCTAAGTTACCATTTGAGTTAACCAAAGCTCAAAATAGAGTAATGCGCGAAATTTTGCAGGATATGTCGCAAGCACAACAAATGAATCGCTTACTCCAAGGAGATGTGGGCAGCGGTAAAACCATTGTCGCAACGATTAGCGCATTAACTGCCATTGAAAATCAATTTCAAGCAGTAATTATGGCACCTACTGAGATTTTGGCTGAGCAACACTATAGCAAAATAAGTAAATTACTTGAGCCATTCTCAATTAAGGTAGTTTGGTTAGCTGGTAGTTTAACTCCTAAACAAAAAAAACAAGCAACGCAAGCCTGTGTTGATGGTAGCGCACAGCTAATAATTGGTACTCACGCAGTATTTCAAAAAAATGTGGAATTTGCTAATCTCGGATTAGTCGTTATTGATGAACAACACCGCTTTGGAGTTGAGCAACGCTTGGCCTTAGTAAATAAAGGCAACAAAAATCAATACCCTCACCAACTAATGATGTCAGCAACACCAATTCCACGTTCTCTGGCAATGAGCTACTATGCTGATTTGGATGTCTCGAGCATCGACGAGCTACCTCCTGGTAGAACACCAATTAAAACTTTGTTGATCAACAACAATCGCCGAAATGAAGTCTTAAAATTTGTTCGAGAGCACGCTAATTTGGGACATCAGTCATATTGGGTTTGCCCGTTAATTGAAGAATCTGAAAAATTAGAACTTGAAAATGCAATTAATACCTATAACGAACTTTGCACAGCATTAGCACCAATAAAAGTTGGCTTAGTGCATGGCAAGATGAAACCTAAAGACAAAGCAGAAATCATGGCAGATTTTGTGTCAGGATGGACTCAGGTTCTAGTTGCAACCACGGTTATTGAAGTCGGTGTTGATGTTCCCAATGCAAGTATAATGGTTATTGAACACAGTGAGCGTATGGGTCTAGCACAACTTCATCAATTACGCGGTCGCGTTGGTCGTGGTGACATCGAGAGCCAATGTATCTTACTTTATGAAAACAAACTCAGCGAAATTGCTAAACAACGCCTCAAAGTAATCTCAACTACAACGGATGGTTTTGAAATTGCCAGACAAGATTTACTTATTCGTGGACCGGGTGAGTTACTTGGACAAAGACAAAGCGGATTACCAGCTCTACGCTTTGCAAATTTAGAAGAAGATTTGGATATACTACATGCGGCGCGAGAAATTGCTAAATTATTGGTAGAAACATATCCAATTAAAGCTAAGCAATTAGTTGAATTGTGGTTTCATAATAAGCAAATTTATTCCGGAATATAATAAAATGCATCCTCAATTTAAGCTATTAATCAATAACCCAATATTAGAGACAATGAGCTATACTCCAATAAAATCAGAATATTTGAATCAATGCTTATCCTCATATCTACACTTACCACAAATTACTAACCGTCCATTTATTTTCAGTTGCTTCGCGCTTTCTGTGGATGGTAAATTAAATTACCCAGATTTCAGTAGTGGATTTGCCATAGCCAAACATAATTTTGCTGCAAGCGAAGGTGAGCGCTATGCAGATTGGTGGATTTTGCAGCTTGCGCGTTCAATTAGTGATGCAGTTATAATTGGCAGCAATAGCCTTTATATAGAAAAAAACGATTTTACAGCGCAAATAAATGCCCCAGAATTACAGCAATTACGCACAAAGCTAGATAAACCCCAAAATTTACTGCATATTATTCTCACTCGTAATTCTAATAAAATTGATTTCACTAATGAATTACTTTGCCAAGATAATGATATTCCTCTGATCATCTTTACTCAACAAGCACCTGAATTACTTCCACAACATTTTATCCTAGGCAATATTAAACAACTAAATTTGGTAAATAAAAAACAAATTATATTAGATAATACTTTAGATCTAAATAAATTAATCCAAAAACTTTATCAAAACGGAGTACAAACTATTTTAAATGAATCCCCATACTACCATCACCACTTACAACAATTACAATTATTAGATGAAGCTTGGATTAATCAATCAGGGGTATATATTGGTGGTGATACAAGTAGTTTAGGGCAATTTAATAATTCATTTGCCGTAAATACACATCCTCATTATACAATTCTTACTTTACACAGCTTAGGTTATAATTTCGTGTATCCTCGCTATAAAGTTAGTTATTAAAAATGCGTTTAATAAATTCCCCTATTAGTCAATTTGATTATAAACAACACACATTTTACGTCAAACGCGATGATCTGCTTGATCCACAATTTAGTGGCAACAAAGCACGTAAATTAGCTTATTACCTAGAGAATTCACTACCACATATTGATACATTAGTAAGTTATGGCGGTAGTCAATCTAATTTAATGTACTCCTTATCTTGCTTGGCAAAATTAAAGCAGTGGAATTTTATTTATTATATTAAAACACTCTCCACTCAAGCAAAAAGTGAAACTTCAGGAAATTTAACATATAGCTTACAAAATGGAATGCAACTTATCGAGCTTAAAAATGATTATAATTCATTCTGTGACAATTTAGCTAGTACAATCAAAAGCAATCAACTATTGATAAAGCAAGGTGGTGCACAAATTGAAGCTGAATATGGAATACAACAACTTGCACATGAGATCAGAGCATGGGCTCAACAGCAGAATTTTCAACAACTTGCAATTTTCATTGCTTCAGGCACAGGAACCAGTGCCCTGTACTTACAAAAGCATTTACCAGAGTTTGAAGTTTATACAACCAATTGCGTAGGTAGTCCAGAATACTTATTAAAACAATTTGAAGCATTAATTACTACAAAACAAAACAAACCTAATATTTTGGTTAACGACACATATCGTTTTGCTACTCCATATGCTGAGCTATATAAAACAATTACTGACATTCAAAATACCAGTCAAATTGAATTTGATATGGTATATGATCCAATCGCGTGGAACATTCTTCTTAATCATTTAAATAAAATATCATCACCTATTCTTTATATACATTGTGGTGGTACTATTGGTAATACAACCATGTTGAAAAGATATAAAAAAATCCTTAGTTAAAAACTAAGGATTTTTAAATTTAAAACAATTTTGGTAATTTAAATATTTCCAACTGACTGGTTAATTGCATATTCTTATCAATAAGTTCTTTTTGTCTTTTACGTAATGTTGTTAAAAACTCCAAATTAACGTTGTGTATATTACTTACATTTTTTATATCTAGCAATTTTTTTATATAATCAGCTAAATCATCATTAATTACCAATAAATTTTCTAAAAAAGAAGAAATAAACTCATGACTATAGTTAGTAATTTCAGCATTTGAATTTTTTATCATATCCATATTTTTTTGCAAAAATGGGCTAATATTTCCTAATTCAAGTATTGGTCCCACAGATTTCTTGGTTTCAACTTGCACACTTGCATTATCAGTTTTAGCTGCCAGTTTAATATCTTTCGCTATTTCAGATTTCATAGGTTCCACTGGAAGCTCTGTGCTTTCGACTTTAGGCACTTCTATTGGCTTTGTGGCAGTCTTACGAACAACTCGTTTCTTATTTATTTCCGGTTGTTTGTCTTCGACACTTTGTTTTTCTGCATTAATTGATTTTCTTAATGATGAGGTTAATTTAGTTGCCATTTTAATTACTCCTGATAATTTTAATTTAATATTGCCAAAATTTCTTTGACTAAATCACTTATTTCCAATTTTGCCTTCTGATTATCTAAATCCAACACTGTTCCACCAAACGCAGCAGCCTGACGATACGCAGTTCGTTGATAAATATCGGTATCAGTTTTAGGAAAGTCAAATTCAGTAATTAATTCCAAAGCTTCTTTAGATATGCTAATATTACTTTGACACATGTTAGCAACTAAACGCGACACAAGTTTA
This sequence comes from Neisseriaceae bacterium, assembly GCA_003963245.1. Lineage (GTDB taxonomy): Bacteria > Pseudomonadota > Gammaproteobacteria > Burkholderiales > UBA11063 > Aquella. Next base: position 60,841 of record RXJX01000025.1, on the reverse strand, counting down.
TCGTTTATCTCGCTTACATTAGAAATCAATTTTTGAATTCCAACTGCCGCCCACAAATCGGTTGGGCTAGGTATAACAGGCACTAAAGCTAAATCAGCAATTAATAAAGCAGAAGAAGTGAAATTATTGTCAATTGCTGGTGGACAGTCAACAAATATATATTCATAATCTTCAAGATATTTCTTAATTTCACGATTCACTTTATCAGTAACATTTGCCAAACTCATAACAGCAGCAGGAAATGGTTTATCATCACTACTACTATAAGCCCAACGAGTTGCGCTTCCTTGAGGATCACCATCAATCAATAATACTTTTGCGTTTAGACCAATAGTACCCGCTAAATTCATGGTTAGGGTTGTTTTCCCACAACCACCTTTTTGATTTGTTACAACTATAACTTTTGCACTCATTTTTATACACTTTTAATTTAAATCTCACATTATCTTATCATATTAATTAATATCTCAATAATATTAGTGATTAACCTTCATAGCTAGTCGGTGCTATTACTATATCTCTAATACATATATCTTGTGGTTGCATATACATAAACTTAATAATCTCACCAAAATCTTTTATTTTTATTGTACCATCTTTTATTCCAAGTACGTCATTAACCATTGGAGTTGCAACTAATGCTGGAGCTAAATTTATAACTCTTATATTATACTTAGCATTTTGCAATCTCAATGAATCAGAGAAACTTTTTATATACGCTTTAGTTGCTGCATAAACAGCATTGTTTGGACGTGGATAACGGTCAGCAAGAGAACTTAAATTAATAATTGTCCCAGATTTATTTTCGCGCATAATTGGTAAAACACATTCAATTACATTAGTTGTACCCAATATATTAGTTTCAATCATTTCCTGTATTGAATCATGTTCATCAATCGTATTATCTCCTCGACTTGCAACTCCAGCAGCATTAATTACACAATCAATCATTCCATAGCTTTTCACTTCATTAACAATAGAGTATATTTCATTAACTTTAGTTACATCACACTCTTTAATAATTAATCTATCATTACATATATTAATTTTAGACAAATTACGTCCAAGTGCAAAAATAATTGTATTATTTATTTCTAAAAATTTATTAACACACTCTAAACCTATACCACTAGTTGCACCAGTTATTAAAATTACTTTATACATTATTACACCACACCATTAAATGTTTCACATGAAACATTCTCAAATATTATATTAAATATTTTTTCAGAAGCTCCGCAATATTCATCTATAAATTTTGAGCAATATACTTTTAAATTATTATATTTATCATTATCTTCAATTAAATTATTAATTAATATTTTTAATTCAGATAGAGAGTTAATTTGTATTGCACATCCAGTATTTATGGAATTTTTCGCAACATCTGCAAAATTAAACATTGAACTACCAAAAATCACAGGTTTATTCATATAAATTGCTTCAATCGGATTTTGCCCACCAAATTCTTTAAAACTACCACCGATGATAACAAAATAACTAAGCGCATAATAAGCTAGCATTTCACCCATGCTATCACCAATCATAATTTTAGTTTCAGAATCTATTCTCTTATTTTCAGAACGTTTACAATAGGTTATATTATTTTTTATTAGTAAATTCTCAAGTTCAATAAATCTTTCTGGATGACGTGGAATAAACAAATAAATAACATCTTGATCTAAATCAATATTATTTAATAAAATCTCTTCTTCACCATCTCTGGTAGATGCAAATGTAATAATTTTACGATCATCAAATAACTGCTCTAATTCTTTTATCTTAATATCGTTTGCACTATCATATACTAAATCAAATTTGGTATTACCTATAGTTTTTAAATTTCCGCCATAGCCAAGCTTAAAAAAATTATTTTTACTACTATCATCCTGGCAGAGTATTCCTGTAAATTGATTTAATATCGGCAACAATAGCTTTTTAAAGCGATTGTAGCCATTATATGAGCGATTTGATAGTCTGGCATTAACCAAGTACAAAGGAAGCTTATAGCGCTCAGCAAAATGAATTAAATTAGGCCAAATCTCAGTTTCCATTATTATTCCAAATTTTGGTTTAAAATTATTATAAAATTTCCTTACACAAAAACCAATATCATAAGGAATATAATGAATAATTGCCTGTGGATATAAAACCTGCGCAGTTTGTCTTCCTGTTGGCGTCATTGTCGTAATTAAAATCTGATAATCAGGTAATTTGCGAGAAATTAATTCAACTAATTTTTGCATTGCCCTAGTTTCACCAACAGAAACGGAATGTAACCATATTATTGGTTTACTATAAGAATTTTTTAAGTTTATACCAAAACGTTCATTCCAATTATGTAGATATGCTGGATTTTTTTTGCCACGCTTCAATAAATACAAAGGTAATAAAGGTGCTAATAAATACGTAATTAGTGAATAAACTAATCTCATTTATCTTCTTTCGGCTTTTTCTGCATATAATCCATAAATTGAAGCATCATATTTACTGGATTTACATCCTGAAAAGCTTTAGCAGAATTAGCCATGTTTTTCATTGTTTCAAGCTGAACAATATATTGTTGTAAATAAATTATTAAATTATTAGAAAACTCAATCTGTTTTTCACATTCACTTATACATTTATCTGGTGATGTAAACATTTCATTATTAAACATTTCTATTCCTTATCATATCAGTTTATTTTGTGTAATACAATTAATTACTTCATTTGGTTTTAACTCTTGCTTATATCCACCTAAATTAAAACCAATTTCACTTTCTAAAATTCCTACATAAGATGGTTTACTATCTAAATAAATTGCTACTGTTGGAACTTTTAATAAATTAGCCATATGGGTAAAACCTGTATCCACTCCAATAACTAAGCTACTTTGTTTTATTACGCCGCTTAATTCAGAAAAATTGAGCTTGTCAATTACTAAAAATCTACTATTAGTTAATTTTTCATTTAGTCTAGTTACAAAATTTAACTCATCAGAATTACTATATGTAGCAACAATATTTTTATTAGTATTTTCAATAAACCAATTAACTAAATATAGCCAATTATCTAAATCCCATTTCTTACTTTCCTTTGAAGTACCATGTAAAATCAGTATATAATTATCAAAATTTAACTTAGGATTAATTGTATTAATAATAAAACTGAATTCTTTTAAGTTATTTTGTAAATCAAATATTTTTGCTATTAATCCCCGCAATCTAATTACGGCAACCGCATTTTGATTAACACAGTATTTATAATTATAAAAACAACTTGCTAATTTTTCACGAGCACTGGCATAATCAAGACCATATACTTTACCATTAAAAAGAAATTTAGCTAAAATTGCAGATTTTATTAATCCTTGAGTATCAATTATATAATCATATTTTTTATCTATTGTTGATTTTCTAAATTGTAATACTTTAAATAGCCAACTAAATTTATTTCTTTTCCATTTCCTTAAAGGAATCGAAATTACATTATCTATCAAAGGTGATAATTTAGCTATACCTTCAAAGTTACTATCTACCAGCCAATCAATTTCAGAGTCTGGTAATACTTGTTTTATATCAGGTAACACAGTCATAGTGTGGAGAATATCTCCAATCGAAGATAATCTAAGTATAAGAATTTTTTTAATCATTAAGTTTATTTACTAACAGATAATTGTGGATAAATCAATAAACAACTGTTAATAAATTTATATTACTAACAAAATAATTTTTATCTATTTATTTATCAACAATATAAACATATTAATCAATATTAATGTTAACCCAGTTAAACATATTATAACTATTTGATATTATTATAAAAATATAACTTAATAACATAGATAATACTCATTAATAATTATAATAATATATATAAGTATTATATTATTAATAATAACTATAATTCAAATAAATATTAATAATATTTAAAATATTTTGTTCTTATTACTTGTTAATTAATTTGTATTTAAATGTTAGCAAGTATTAACTTATTAACAGCTAAATAGTAGTATTTAATAATATCAACAAAATACAATTACTTTAATATTTAATTACTAACTATTTTAAAATATTAATAATATTTTGTTTTAATTTAATATTTATTAGATATTAACACTAATATTAGTAATTAATAATCATAATAAAGTATATATATTATATAAATAATTTATAAATGATAAAATTGCGGGTTGTTATTAGTGAGGATATACCATGAGTAAAGAAAATAAATATACTATAGAGAAAATAACATATTTAAAACAATGGACTGATCATTTATTTAGTTTTAGAATAACAAGAAATGAAGCTTTTAAATTTATTCCAGGTCAATTTGCTAGACTTGGAGTAAAAAAAGAAGATGATTCTATTGTTTGGAGACCTTATTCAATTGTGTCTGCAGATTATGATGAAGAATTAGAATTTTATTCAATTGTTGTTCCGGATGGTGAATTTACTCAACGCTTAAAAAACCTTAAAATTAACGATGATATATATATAGATAAAACTAATTATGGATTATTAACAACGGATCGATTTGAGAATGGTAAAGATTTATGGTTTTTATCAACCGGTACTGGCTTAGCACCTTTTATTTCAATTTTGTATGATTTTACCATATGGGAACAATATGATAAAGTAATACTTGTCCATGGTGTAAGAACTGCTGAAGAATTAGCATATCAAGATACTATAAATGATTTTTTTAGCCATGAATACTATGGCGATTTGGTTAAAGATAAATTAATTTATGTTAAGGTTGTAACTCGAGAAAATATTGGCGGAGATCTTTATGGGCGTATTACTGAGTTATTAAAAAATGGTGAACTTGAAAAATTTGTGAATATTCCAATTACTATTGAAAATAGTAGGATTATGATTTGTGGTAACCCAGAAATGGTAAGTGATACTAGACATATGTTATCAGATCGAGGTCTTACAGTATCAAAAAGAGGAAATCCTGGTAATATGGCAGTTGAAAATTATTGGTAATATAAAATGTTTCATGTGAAACATTTAAAAATAAAGTTGTAAATATAAATGGATGAATATAAGTCTGTAATAAATATATTAACTAATGTATATAATGGTAAGAATCTAAGTGAAGAGTTATCTAATTATAAAAATGAAAATAATATAGCTAAAATAAAATTTTTAGTTTATGGTGTTATTCGTAATTATTTTTCGATAAATTTTTATATAGAAAATATAACTAAAAATATATCAAAGAAAGATCTGCTTTTAGCCCAGATAGGTATATTTGAGTTAAATGAAAGTAATAAACCAGAATATGCTGTAGTAAATAATTTAGTCGATATTTCAAACGTAAGTAGTAAAAAATTTATTAATTGGTTATTGCGTGAATATCAAAGAAATTCTGAATTGTTAAAAAAAGCAGTTGAGAAGAATTATTCTTTAAAATATAATATACCTAATTGGATAATTGATATTTTAAAAAAACAATATAAAAAAGAATATAAAATTTTTCTTGAAGGTTTTAATTTTCATCCAGCTTTTGGATTGAGGGTAAATAATAGAAATAAATCGGTGCAAGAATATTTATTAATACTTGATAATAGTGGTATTAACTATAAAGTAATAACAAATAAAATATGCTTAAATCAACCCTTAAATATTAAGGATATACCTAATTTTAGTATTGGTGATGTTAGTATACAAGATATAGCGGCACAATATTTGGTGGATTTTCTAAATAAGAATAATGTTATTCCACGAAAAGTAATTGATGCTTGTGCTGCACCTGGCGGTAAGGCTTGTCAAATATTAGAAAATTATAATTGTGAATTAATTGCCCTAGATATTAATAATAATCGATTAGAAAAAATAAATCAAAATTTAAATCGATTAAATCTAAAAGCAACAGTACTAGTTGGTGATGCTGGAAATAAAAATTGGTGGAATAAAGAAAAAGTTGATTTAGTTGTTGCTGATGTACCATGTTCTGCAAGTGGAACAATTAAAAGAAATCCAGATATAAAAATAAATCGAAGCTATAATGATGTTTTGAAATTTGTAGAAACACAACGTAAAATAATTCTAAACATGTGGGAATGTTTAGAGTATAATGGATTTTTACTTTATATAACTTGTTCTATTTTTCGTGAAGAAAATCAAGATAATTTATTATGGTTTAGGGAAAACATTAAAGGTTTTAATATAATTGATGAATTACAAATTTATCCAACGGAATATAATGACTCATTGTATTATGCATTAGTAAAAAAAATTGCTTTATAGTTTTATTATTGACGAGTATACATTTATATAAGATATATTTTAAATGTTTAAGTTATCAATATTTGGGTATTAATAAATGAAAAGAACTAATATTGGATTTATAATAGTATTATTTATATTAATAATTTTTAGCTATTTTTATGTAACAATATATTCAAAGTATGATGTTATGTTATACTTGAATGATTATAAGGAAATTATTCAGCTTAATCGTGTTATTGAAGTGTTACTATTTGTAACTATTATATTTTTTGTCTATAAAATTTTTTTTAGAAGTAGTTATATTTTTGGTTCAAGAATAACAAAAAAAATATTTATTCTTTTATCTTCAGTTATAGTAATACCATCATTAATAAATATAAAAATTGCAAATTATTTTATTGATAATACAGTTAATCGTTTATTTAATCCTCAAATAGAAGAATTATTTGATAATAGTTTTAATATAGCCGAAGAAAGTATTAAATACTTTTCTAAAGAATTACGGAAAAAATCAGTAATTGCAGCAGAATATTTAAAATTAGTTGATAAGAATGATGATAAAGCAGATTTAGCTAAAATTCGAAATATTTTAGATGTTACTAGTTTAACTATCTATAAAGAAAATGGTGTATTAGAACTACAAGACAAGCAAAATGATAGTAAGTATTTTCCTAAATTATTACCAAAGTACATTATTGATAAAATAAAAAACTCAGGTTATTATTATGAAATAAATAAAGATAATAGTGGTAATTATTTATTTTATTATTATCAATTCTATGACAATAATAAGATAATAGCATTAACTCAGTTTGCACCAGATTTTATTCGAATAGATAATACTAAACTAATTCAAAATAAAGAGTTATATCTAGGATTACTTAATAATAAAGATCATTTAAAGGATGTATATACTAGTACGTTAATTATAAGTGTATTATTATCAATTTCAATAGCTGTGTTATTGTCAATGTTTTTCTCTCAATATTTGATTAAAAGAATAAGTAATTTAATTGAAAATATTGAATTAATTAAAAGAGGTTCTTTCTCAAATAATAATTCATTTCAAGGTAATGATGAATTATCACAATTAATAACTTCTTTCAATGAGATGAGTCATAATCTAGACCGCGTACGAAAATTAGAAAAATTTCAAAAAGATCAAATTACAGCTTCGAAAAACTTTCTTGAGAATTTGATTAATAATTTAAATTTAAGTGTTCTTGTTTATGATCAGGATTATGTTGTTAAAAGTATTAACATAATAAGCCATAGTATACTCGATATAGAATTAGAAAATGTAAAAGGAACTCCTTTAAACCAATGGGGAAATTTGTATCCTCATCTTGAAGATTTAATAAACATAATTGAAATTAATTCAAAACAAAATAATGAGTGGGAAGAAAATGTGATTGTGCGTAATAAGCACAATATTAAAAATTTGTACATTAAGACAGTAAAATTTAAAACTCATGAAAATAGTCAATATATGACTTTAATAAGTGATGTAACAAATTTGATTAAAGCTAAACAAAATCAGGCTTGGGCTGATATTGCAAAGCGTTTGGCTCATGAAATAAAAAATCCATTAACACCAATTGTATTGTCGGCAGAACGAATTGAAATGAAGCTGATTCCTAAGCTAGCAAGTGAAGATCAAATTTTTCTGCAAAGGTTAGTTAAACAAATCATTATTCAAGTGGAGGATTTAAAAGATTTAGTTAATAAATTTAGGGATTTTGCTAATATAAATAAACCTAGTTTATCTAAAATAGAAATGGTTCATTTTTTTAATCAATTTTTGGCGTTATATGAAAATATTAACTATATAAAATTTGAAGTAAAAATACCCGAAAATGAAATTTCGATTATGGGAGATTCAAGTTTACTAAGACAAGTTTTTCATAATTTATTAAAAAATTCAATAGAAAGCATTGAAAATATTGAAGATAAATCAATTAGAATTATTTTAAATATTGAAAATGAACATCTAGGGATTACAATTAAAGATAATGGAAATGGTTTTGAAAGTATAATAATGGAAAACTTATTTGAACCATACCGTACTACTAAAGGAGTCAAAGGAAGTGGCCTTGGAATGGCTATTGTGAAGAAAATTATTGATGAACATAATGGTAAAATTGAAGTATTTAATGACAACGGTGCTAATGTAGTAGTAAAATTACCACTTATTAGTCAAAATACTGTATTATAGGTTAGAATAAATGGATAAATTAATATTAATTGTGGATGATGAGCTTGGCATTCGCGAGTTACTTCGCGAGTGTTTAGAGGATGAAGGTTACGTTGTAAAATTAGCTGAAAATGCGTTGGAAGCTGATAAAATAGTTAAGGAGCATCGATTTGATTTAATCTTGATGGATGTATGGTTACCTGATATGGATGGTGTATCATTATTTAAAAGATTTTTATCTAATGGTATCACCGCTCCGGTTATCATGATGTCTGGACATGCCTCAATAACCAGTGCGCTTGAAGCAATTAGGATTGGTGCCAGAGATTTTCTTGAAAAACCACTTTCATTAAGCAAATTATTACCGTTAGTTGATAAGCATATTTTAAAAGAGCGTACTAATAGTGATGGAATTTTAGAAGATATCTCAGAAATTATTACACTTGATTTGAATAATCAACTAAAAGGAATTAAAGAAACTTTAGAACGTAGATATTTTTTATATCACATGAATAAGCAAAAAGGTAATATAACTAAAATTGCAGAAGTTTCAGGTGTAGATAGAGCACATTTATATCGTAAATTTAAAAATTTAGGTATTAAAATTAAATAATATTTAAGTGGATAATAAGTATAGTTAATTTATGAAAATTTATAATAGCTTATCTAAACAAAAAGAAAATTTTGTACCAATTAAACATAATGAAGTTAAGATGTATGTTTGCGGGCAAACTGTGTATGACTATTGTCATCTTGGTCATGCCCGTAAAGCAGTTGTGTTTGATATGGTACGCCGATGGTTCATAGCAAGTGGCTATAAGGTACTATTTATTGAAAATATTACTGATATAGATGACAAAATAATACGCCGTGCAGAAGAAAATGATGAAACTATTTATCAATTAACCGAACGCTATATAAAATATATGCATGAGGACTTTTCTTCTTTAGGGGTAATGCGTCCAGATTATGAACCAAAAGCTACTGAATATATACCTCAGATGCTTTTGATAATTCAAGATCTCATCGATAAAGATTATGCTTACCAAGCAAAAAACGGAGATGTTTACTATCGTGTTCGTAAATTTGTAGGTTATGGCAAATTATCGGGAAAATCTTTAGATGACTTAAAGTCTGGTGAACGTGTAGAAGTTGACCTTAATAAAGAAGACCCATTAGATTTTGTTTTATGGAAAGCGTCAAAACAAGGCGAAATTTATTGGGATTCTCCTTTTGGAAATGGAAGACCTGGGTGGCATATAGAATGTTCAGCAATGTCGGAGGACATTTTAGGTAAAAATTTTGACATTCATGGTGGTGGTCAAGACTTACAATTTCCACATCATGAAAATGAAATCGCCCAAAGTGAAGCACATAATGGGTGTCAGTTTGCTAATTATTGGATGCATAATGGTTTTTTAAACATAAATGATGAAAAAATGTCTAAATCTTTGGGGAATTTTTTCACTCTTCGTGATGTTTTAAATAAATATCATCCTGAAATAATTAGATATTTTATGTTAAAAAGTCATTATCGCAGCCCATTAAATTTTAGTTATGATAATTTGTTAGATGCAAAAAATAGCCTTAGTAAACTTTATCAAACCTTGCGCGAATATAATTTTGATGATGATATTTGTGATGTTAATAAAATAGACTGGTCTATTAATTATGCAGCAAATTTTAAAAATGCTATGGACGATGATTTTAATACATCGTTAGCGATTAGTATACTATTTGAATTAGTTAATGAAATTAATCGTACTAAAAATTCTGAATTGGCGAAATTACTCTATAGATTAGCCAATACAATTGGTTTATTAAGTAATAGTCCACAAAAATTTCTACAGTCAGGTGTTGAATTATCATCTCAAGTTATTGAAGAAATGATAGCAAGACGTGACCAAGCACGGATAGATCGCGATTTTATTTTATCGGATAAAATTCGTGAAGAGTTATTATCCAACAATATTATTTTGGAGGATAGTAAAAATGGCACAATTTGGCGTAAGCAATGAGCTTTTGCGTAATAAAAAAATTAGATTTATGCTATAATCGTGACTTGCAATAAGGTAAATAATTTAGAACGAGCGATAATCAGAGTGATTAAATATCAACTGATTCAGGGGTTGTGCGCAATTATTTTTTTAACAATCTGTTATAAAAATCTGAATGCGTTAGTTTCTTCAGTATTTGGTTTAGTTATTGCTGTGTTTCCAACTATTGTGTATGCGCTAGCAATGCGCTCACTTAAGGTTGAAAATTATGGTGTAATGTTCAATAAACATAAGAAAGCAACACTGTTAAAATTTATGGCTAATATGTTAGGTTTTTTCCTAGTCCTTAGCTTATTTAAAAGTGTTAATATCCTTGCTTTGTTTATTGTTTATATTGTTGCTCTTAGTGGTTATTGGACCAATTTACTTGGTTTAATAGAGAAAAAATAAAATTTGGAGGAAGTATGGCGTCAGCAACTGAATATATTGATCATCACCTGACCTTCAATACGGTTACGTTATCTGGAAATCCTGGTGGATTTTGGACAGTTAATGTTGATACTTTAGTAACTTCATGGGTGCTAGGTTTATTATTCTTGTTTAGTTTTATAATTGTAGCAAGACGGTTTAAAGTAGCAAATCCGGGGAAGTTTCAGCTTTTTATTGAACTTATTTTTGAGATGGTAAGCTCTCAGGTTAATGATGCCTACCATAAAAAAAGTAAGTTTATAGCTCCTTTGGCGCTCACCATTTTTTGTTGGGTTTTTCTATTCAATTTGATGGATGATTTGCCTGTCGATATTATTAACTTTTTCACAACGAGTCTTGGTCATCCAAGCGCTCATTGGCGACTGGTTCCCTCAGCTGATATTAACATGACATTTGCTCTTTCTTTATCAGTGTTAATCCTAATTATAGTCTATAGTGTTTGGGCTAAGGGTATTGGTGGTTGGTCTAAAGAGTTATTAACTAAGCCATTTGGTAAGTGGTTGTTACCATTTAATCTTTTGTTTCAGTTGATCGAAATATTTTCGAAACCAATCTCGCTTGCGCTACGGTTGTTTGGTAATATGTATGCTGGTGAAATGATTTTTATTTTGATAGCATTGCTACCGTGGTATTTACAGTGGATCCTTGGTACGCCGTGGGCAATTTTTCATATTTTGATTATTACCCTTCAGGCATTTTTGTTTATGATGTTAACTGTGGTATATCTAAGCCTAGCAGTTGAAGATCACTAATTTTTATTGTTCGGTGTTTTTTGTTTTTAATTTTTTAGGAGCCTTTAATGGAAGCTATTATTTCTAATATTTCTGGTTTAACTGCTGTTGCAGCTGCGTTACTTATCGGGCTTGGTGCCTGTGGTACTGCAATTGGTTTCGGTATACTAGGTGGTAAATTCCTAGAATCATCTGCTCGTCAACCAGAATTAGCTACTAGTTTGATGATTAAGATGTTTATCGTTGCCGGTTTATTGGATGCGATTGCGATGATTGGTGTGGGTGTGGCATTCTGGTTGATTACTAGTAACCCAATCTTGTCTACGGCATTAGAATTATTGAAAAACGCTCACTAGTCGTAATTAATATTTAAAGGAGATTCCTCGTGAATATTAATGCAACAATGCTCGGAGAAATGATTACCTTCATTTTGTTGGTACTCTTTACAATGAAATTTGTCTGGCCACCGATTAGTGGTATGCTTGAAGAACGCGCAAGCAAAATTAATGATGGTTTGGCTGCTGCTGAAAAAGGTAAGCAACAATTACTGGATGCTGAAGCAAATATCGCCGAAGAGTTGAAGAAAATTCAAGCTCGCGCAGGTGAAATAATTGCAAATGCTGAAAAAAGAGCCAATCAAGTTATTGAAGAATCAAAAGAGCGTGCTCGTATCGAAGGTGATAAAATTATTGCTGATGCTAAATCTCAGATTGAACAAGATTTTGTACGTATGAAAGAAGATTTACGACTTCGTGTGTCTGATTTAGTAATACGTGGTACTGAGCAGATTCTGCGTGTTGAAATTGATCAATCTAGACATGAGAAAATTTTAGCTCAGCTTAAAGCGGAGTTATAATAATCATGGCAGAATTGAGTATAATTGCGCATCCATATGCACAAGCATTGTTTAACTTAGCAAAGCAAGGAAAACAAGAAGATGCTTGGCTCAGTAGATTATCTGATTTGCAACAAATTGTTGCTGATCCCCAATTTTCTGAGTTATTGAATAGTCCGAAAATTGAGGATTCGCAAGTTATTTCTGTGATTAATGCATTATTAAAGGATAAAGCTTCAGCAGAAGTTACGAATCTTTTGACTGTGTTGATTGAGAATAATCGGGTTTCAGTTTTACCTGAAATTTATGAAGTCTTTCGTAATTTAGTTCTTGAAGATCAAAAGCGTGGTGATGCAATTATTGAATCAGCTTATGCAATGAGTCAGGCAGAGAAACAAGACTTTGAAGATTTGTTGTCTAAAAAATTTGGCAAGAAGATTACTGCAACAGTAGTAATTAACCCTGAATTATTAGCTGGAATCAAAATTACTATCAATGATAAAGTTATTGATGGGTCCGTTAAGGGTAGAATAAATGATTTATCTACTCAACTTACTAAATAAAAATAGGAGCGATTCATGCAATTAAATCCTTCTGAAATTAGTGATATTATTAAATCAAAAATCGACGGCACTCAAAATAGTAGTGACTATCGCAGTAAAGGTACAGTAGTATCGGTTACTGATGGTATTGTTCGTATTTATGGTTTATCAGAAGTTATGCAAGGGGAAATGATTCTGTTTCCCGGGAATGTTTATGGTATGGCAATGAACTTGGAGCGCGACTCTGTCGGTGCTGTGGTTCTTGGTGATTATGAGCATATTAAAGAAGGCGATGAAGTATCTTGTACTGGTCGCATTTTAGAGGTACCAGTTGGTCCTGAATTGGTTGGACGCGTTGTCGATGCACTTGGTCGTCCTATTGATGGAAAAGGTCCAATCAATGCAAAACTAACTGCTCCAGTTGAAAAAGTGGCGCCTGGTGTAATTGCGCGTCAATCTGTTAGTCAACCATTGCAAAGTGGTTTAAAAGCGGTTGATTCAATGGTTCCGGTTGGGCGTGGTCAGCGTGAATTAATCATTGGTGATCGTCAGACTGGTAAGACTGCAGTAGCATTGGATGCTATTATTAACCAAAAAGGTACTGGGGTTACATGTATCTATGTTGCGATTGGTCAGAAAAATTCATCAATTGCCAATGTGGTTAGTAAACTTGAAGAGAATGGAGCTTTAGCTCATACAATTATAGTTGCTGCATCGGCTTCTGAGTCAGCTGCATTACAATATCTTGCACCTTATTCTGGTTGCTCGATGGGTGAGTATTTCCGTGATATAGGCGAAGATGCCTTGATTGTTTACGATGATTTATCTAAACAAGCAGTTGCTTATCGCCAGATTTCATTATTATTGCGTCGTCCGCCTGGGCGTGAAGCTTATCCTGGGGATGTGTTTTATTTACATTCTCGCTTATTGGAACGTGCTGCTCGTGTTAATGCACATTATGTCGAAGAAGTTACTAATGGTGCTGTAAAAGGTAAAACAGGATCATTAACTGCTTTGCCGATTATTGAAACCCAAGCTGGTGATGTATCCGCATTCGTACCAACTAACGTGATTTCTATCACCGATGGTCAGATATTCTTGGAAACTGATTTATTTAACTCTGGTATTCGTCCAGCAATGAATCCTGGTATTTCAGTATCACGGGTTGGTGGAGCTGCTCAAACCAAAGTTATTAAAAAACAAGGTGGTGGTATTCGTCTGGCATTAGCTCAGTATCGTGAATTGGCAGCATTTGCTCAGTTTGCATCTGATTTGGATGATGCAACTCGTAAACAATTGCGTCATGGTCAGGTAGTTACAGAATTAATGAAACAAAAGCAATATTCTCCGCTAAAAGTTTCTGAAATGGCTTTAACTTTATATGCAATTAATAATGGCTTCTATGATTCTATTCCAGTAGATAAAGCATTGGCTTTTGAATCTGGGTTTATGTCATATGCAGAGTCTAATTGTGCTGATGTATTAGCTAGAATTGAAGCAAGTGGTGATTTGTCTAAAGATGATGAACAGATTTTGGTTAAAGCGTTAAATGAGTTTAAAACAATTTTTGCGGTTTAATTAGCTGTTATTTCATAAGGATATAAAATGGCTGCTGGAAAAGAAATCCGGACTAAAATAAAGAGTGTACAAAATACTCAGAAAATTACCCGGGCTATGCAAATGGTGGCAACATCCAAAATGCGTAAAACTCAGGAGCGGATGCGTCAAGCACGACCATATGCAGAAAAGGTACGTGAAGTTATGGCTCATTTGGCACAAGTTAATTCTAGTGCAAGACGATCTTCACCTTTTTTGCGTGAGCCGGCAGAAATTAAAAAAGTCGGAATTATTCTGATTACTGCTGACAAAGGCTTGTGCGGTGGTTTAAATACCAACGCAGTTAAACTCTTCAGTGAGAAATTGCGCGAATATAGAAATGCTGGCATTGCTGTTGAAGTTAGTACACTTGGGCAAAAAGGTTTGGTTGCTGCTAAGCGTTTAAAATCTGAGGTTGTTAGTTCTGCTGTAAATCTTGGTGATATTCCTAGAATGGAAAAAATTATTGGACCATTGACGGGAGTCTTTAAAGATTTTTATGAACAAAAATTAGATGCAATTTATGTTATCTACTCTGAGTTCATAAATACCATGAAGCAGCAAGCTGTCTTTGAGCAGATTTTGCCACTTAGTGATCGTGATTTAAAATTAGATACTAAAATGCCTTGGGATTACATCTATGAACCTTCTGCTGAGGAGGTTTTGGATGAATTGGTGCGTCGTTATGTTGAATCTGTAATTTATCAGTGTTTAGCTGATAATATGGCATCAGAGCAAGCCGCGAGAATGATCGCAATGCGTTCTGCTACTGATAATGCAGGTGAGGCGATTCATCAATTAAGTCTTGCATATAATAAATCTCGTCAAGCTGCAATCACCAAAGAGCTATCAGAAATCGTTTCTGGTGCTGCAGCAGTTTAGTAACTATTGTAGGAATACAAAATATGGTACAAGGAAAAATAGTCCAAATTATTGGTGCTGTGGTCGATGTGGAATTTCCACGTAATGACGTTCCAAAAATTTATGACGCATTAAAGTTAACAAAAGGTGGAAGCCTTGTTTTAGAAGTTCAACAGCAGCTTGGTGACGGAATTGTTCGTACGATTGCTATGGGAAGTTCTGATGGTCTTCAGCGCGGTCTTGATGTAGTTAATACAGGTGCTCCAATTTCAGTTCCTGTTGGTACTGCGACATTAGGGCGTATTATGGATGTTCTGGGCAATCCTATTGATGAAATGGGAGATATTCCAACAGAACAACGCCGTGCAATTCATCAATCTGCCCCTAAATTTGATGAAATTTCTCAAACTACTGAATTATTAGAAACAGGTATCAAGGTTATCGATCTACTATGTCCATTTGCTAAAGGTGGTAAAGTAGGTTTGTTTGGTGGTGCCGGGGTTGGTAAAACAGTAAATATGATGGAATTGATTCGTAATATTGCAATTGAGCATAGTGGATATTCGGTATTTACAGGTGTGGGTGAGCGTACTCGTGAGGGTAATGACTTCTATCATGAAATGAAAGAATCTAACGTATTGGACAAAGTATCGTTAGTTTATGGTCAAATGAATGAGCCTCCCGGAAACCGTTTGCGTGTTGCGTTAACTGGATTAACAATGGCAGAAGAGTTCCGTAATGAAGGGCGTGATGTATTATTATTCGTTGATAATATTTATCGTTATACTCTTGCTGGTACTGAAGTATCTGCATTGCTTGGACGTATGCCTTCAGCCGTAGGTTATCAACCTACATTAGCGGAAGAAATGGGTAAATTCCAAGAGCGCGTGGCATCTACTAAAACTGGTTCGATTACATCGATTCAGGCAGTATATGTACCTGCGGATGACTTGACTGATCCTTCTCCTGCAACAACCTTTGCCCATTTGGATGCAACAGTGGTGCTGAGTCGTGATATTGCTTCACTTGGTATTTATCCTGCGGTAGATCCTCTTGATTCAAGTTCGCGTCAGTTAGATCCATTGGTTGTTGGTGAAGAGCATTATAATGTTGCTCGTGGTGTTCAGATGACATTACAAAAATATAAAGAATTGCGCGATATTATTGCAATTTTAGGTATGGATGAGTTATCTGATGAAGATAAATTAGTTGTGGCTCGAGCACGTAAAATTCAACGTTTTTTATCACAACCATTCTTTGTGGCGGAAGTATTTACTGGTTCGTCAGGTAAATATGTGTCATTAAAAGATACAATTAGTGGATTCAAAGCTATTTTAGATGGTCAATATGATCATTTACCGGAACAAGCATTCTATATGGTTGGTTCAATTGAAGAAGCTGTGGAACAAGCTAAAAAATTAAATTAGTGGGGATGTTATGACTACCATGCAGGTTGATTTGGTTAGTTCGGAAGAACAAATTTTCTCTGGTGAAGCTGAGTTTCTTGTAGTTCCAGGTTCTGAAGGTGAAATTGGTATCTATCCGCACCATATTCCATTAATTAGTAAATTGAGTCCTGGAGTTGTGCGTGTCAAATTACCACAAAAAGAAATGCATTTGGTTTATGCTATTTCTGGTGGCTACGTGGAAATCCAAGGTAATAAAGTTACAGTATTGGCTGATGTTGTTGAACGTACTGATGATTTAGATGAAGCTAAGTTATTGGAAGAAAAACGTATTGCAGAAGAGCGACTTAAACGTTCTAATGTTAGTATGGACGTTGATGATGTTAAAGCTTATGCTGCACTTGAATTAATAATTGCACAGTTAAAAGCTGTTGATTATTTACATAAACAATCACGAAGAAGCTAATATTTTATTGACTAAATTGATTTGATTATTGGATTAATTTAGTCTCTGCATTACTTTGTATGATAAAATACGCCTCATGGTGATTGTTTTAAAACAATAAAATAAATAAAATTCTGAAAGGTAAATAAATATGAAAAAATTGTTAGCTGTATTAGTTGCTGGTCTTGCTTTGGTTGCTTGTTCTCACAATCAAGAGTCTTCTGCTCCTGCTGCGTCTGCTACTGAAGCGTCAGCTCCTGCTGCTGCTGAAGCGTCAGCTCCTGCTGCTGAAGCGTCAGCTCCTGCTGCTACTGAAGCGTCAGCTCCTGCCGCTGCTGAAGCATCAGCTCCGGAAGCGTCAGCTGCTAAGTAATTTAATATTTACTGAAATTAGCCAAGCTTTTGCTTGGCTAATTTTTGTTGTAAGTTATGAAAAAAATACATCAGTACATTAGTAAAATAAAAAGTATTATAGTTGGTTATAAAACCCCAGCTTGCGTTGGATTAGATATTGCTTCTACTGCAATTAAAATGGTTGAGTTGGTGCCAAATACACTTAAGATAGCTAAATATACAATTGCCCCATTAGCAAAAAACATGGTTAATGAAGGTGTTATTAATGACATTGAAAAAGTATCTGATATTATTAGTGATCAATGGGCTAAATTGAATCCAACTAATCGTGATGTAGCTATTTCAATACCATATAATGCGATAATCATTAAAGAAGTAAAAGCGCCGCTATTTAAAAATAAATACGAATTAGATCAATTTATTTTAGAACAATTAATTAAAGAGCTTGATACTGATGATATTGATTTTGATTATTCAATAGTCAATAAAGAAGCAAGTGAGCAGCTATTATCAGTTGTGGTGGCAAAAAAGGAAAAAATTGAGGAATATCAGGCTATTATACAAATGACTGGTATTCAGGTTGCAGCAATTGATGTTGAACCATTTGCGATACAACATTTGCTAAAGTTACTGTTACGTAGAAATAAGATTGATGGTAAAGTAATTTTGTTGGATTTAGGTGCAACCAAAATCAGAGCTTTTGTCTTTGATAATTGTGAATCAATTATCTTCAATGAGATTGCTGTTAATTATCACCATATGTTTGAAGAGATATTTTTACAGTTAGACCAGAAGGTAAGATTACAAGATGTTACGGATATTTATAGTCAAACCTTAAAATTACTAAATGAAAAACAAATAACAGATGACCAGCTTGTTGAATTAATGTTATCTGACATAACTAAGATATTGCAATTGATTCGCTCTAATTTACTGGTTGAAAGAAAGATTACGCTGTCTGCTAATGTACCTATTATATTAATGGGTGGAAATACGGTTATTCCTGGGTTAATTGATAAAGTTATAAACTACACTAAAGCTGATGTTAAATCAATAACTAGCTTATTTCAAGGTGGAAATTCTTATATTCCTGAATTGGATCTCTTGCGGATAATAACAGCGATTTCTCTTGCAACTTGGGGACAGAAAATTGAATAGAATTAATCTTTATAATTATCGAATTAAGGAAGTTAATTTTGGTAAATTAAGGGTTTATTTATTTCTTGGTATTGGTATTGTATTTTCACTATTTTTAAACTTTATTATTTATAGTTATTATGAAGTACATATTATTTATCAAAATACCAGAAATACGTTCTTGACTACAAATATTAATCTGGTAGATGTAAAATTAAAACCAATTAGAGAGTTTGATAAAAAAGTCGAGCTGATAAGAAAGCAAGTGCGTTTATTGCAAGTTGTTGAAGATAAGCGAGACGATACAGTGACTTTTTTTCAGCAGTTGGGGGAAGTAACTCCGGAGCAGGTTTACTATAAACAAATTATCTGGAACGGAATGATGTGTCAATTAACAGGTACTGCTGCAAGCCCGCTTTATCTTGCAAGTCTTTTAGATAAGTTGCGTGATAAAAAAGGTATATTTGATAATCCTGAGTTAGTTTCTAATAATTTAGGAGCAGATGGTAGTTACGACTTTATGATAACAGTACAAATTAAACCCAATTTAGTAGCGGTTCCCGATGGCAAGTCTGAATCTAGGTAAGTTGAAGATCAAGCCCATTTATATGTGGCAAATAACAACACTAATTTTGTTTACTCTGATGTTGATGTTGGTATTGTCTTTTCTAATTTATAAAAATTTTACTTATGAGAATAAAGATAAGTTATCTCAATTGCAACAAGATGAGCAAACTTTAAAAGATGATCTTGTTCGTAAAGTTTCACTGTTAAATAGTATTGATTTATATAAAGAAAAAGAATCAGCTTTAAATGACCTTTCTGCTAAGGTTGGATTACAATTTCCAACGTCAGAAGAACTTCCAAATGTTCTAATTCAGATTAATCAGGTCTCTGAAGATTCTGATTTTAAAATAAAAAATTTTACTCCCAAGTCTCCTGCAGTAGCAAAAGAGAATTCTTCAGCTGAGAAAAGTGATAAAATCAATTCGAGAGTATATTCGCTTAGTGCCAGTGGTACTTTTGATGATGCAATTAAATTTTTTTATCAAATTGCTAAAATTCCTCGGGTAATGGAATTATCAAATTTTCAGATGTCTCGGATTGATGATGCTCAGATTAATATTAGTTGTGACGTAACGATTTTTTATAGTGACTAACGTGCTTAAATTAGGTATTGTATTTATGTTAGTGGTAACACAGGCAATGGCTGATACTAGCGATCTAGAGCAGTTTGTTCAGGATTTGCGCGCAAAACCATCAACCAATATACCACCAGCTCTACCTGAGTTTACATTTAAGCCAGCAAACTATAAAATGATTGAGTACGATAATATTTTTAGTCAGGACCGTTTGGATAGAAGAGAGTCAGATATTTTGCAAAGTTATAATTTAAATCAAGTACAGATGGTGGGATATTTAAAGTATGAAGGCAAGGATTATGTTTTTATTAGAACACCCTATGAAACTTTGAAACTAAAGGTTGGCGATAAAATAAAAGATGGCGAAGTTAGCTTAATTACACCTGTTTCTGCACAAATTGATGAGCCACAAATTGAAGATAAGAAAACCTTTATTAATAAAATTATGCTTAAGCTAGATCAGAATAATCAAGCCAAGAAACAATTGAAGTTAATCCAAAAATGAAAAAATACACGCTTCTTTTTATGTTGATAAATACTTATGCTGGTGCACTTACCTTGCAAAGTGTTAATAATAGTCTAACAAATCAAAGCCAAATCATCTCATTTGGCTTTGATTCTGCAAGTAATGCTGTACCAAAGCTATTTGTGGCAGGCAATGATTTAATTGTTGATTTTAAAAATATTAGTACCTCAACTAATCAAAGCACATATACTTTTGAAAGTGGCTTTGTCAGAGAAGTTGATTTAGTGACGGTTGGTTCTAGAACAAGAACAGTTATTGTTGGTGGCGCTAAATATAAATATCAGATTAGCCAAAATGGAACTTTAATCAATCTTAGTTTTACTTATAGCATTGGGCAAAGCCAGATTGGTCATGAGAATGTGGGGTTAATTGGCTTACCTAAGAAGTCAGCTGCTAATTATGCTACGCAAATTAATGATATTAAGTTTACTCGTGATGATAACGGTGGTGGTGTTGTTGAAATTCCTTATACTGGCGATAGTAAAATTGATGTAAAAGAAGAGCGTTTTGGAGATAACTTAAAATTAACTTTAAATGCCGTAGGTTTTAATTCAAACATAATTAAGCGTATTGATACAACTGATTTTGATACACCTATTAAATATATTGATACTAAAGCTGGAAATAACAAACTATTTCTAACTATTGTCAATCGTAATCAATGGGATTACGCATTGTATCAACTACAAAATAAATTAATTATTAATATTCGTAAAGTTACCTTATCAGATAGTTCAATTCCAACGCTTAATGATAATAATAAATCAGATAAAGTAACCTTTAATTTTCAAAATATTGATGTTAGAGCTTTATTACAGTTATTATCTGATTTTAGTGGTTATAATATTTTAGTTAGTGATAGTGTTACTGGTTCAATGTCAATTAAATTGAATAATGTACCTTGGGATCAAGCATTACAAATTATCTTGACAACTAAAGGGTTGGGGATGAAACGTGATGGCAATGTTATTCGGATTGCTCCAGTTGGTGAATTAGATGCAATGAGTAAACTACAGCAAGAAGGTAGGAAAACTCAAGAGGCAACTGAGCCTTTAGATACTGCGACTATTCGTTTGAAATATTCTCAGGCTGCAACAATTCAATCAATGATTCAACAAAAGGGATCTGGAAGTGTTGGCAGTAGTTCATCTACTAGCGGTGGAAGTGTTTCTACAGGTACTTCAACTGGTCCTGGGGGTAGTAGTACTACACTTGCTCAGGGTAGTAATGCGAATTCGTTATTGTCTTCGCGAGGTAGTATTTTAGTTGATACACGGACTAACACGATTATTGTTAATGATACACCGTCACACTTAAAAGATATTAAAGAATTAATTGATAAAATTGATATTCCGGTGAAACAAGTCTTGATTGAAGCCAGAATAGTTGAGGCAAATAGCAACTTTGAAAAAGACCTTGGTATGCGCTTATTGTTAGCTGGAATTGGTGGCAGCTTAACTTATTCTAATACCTTGGAGAATGGTGTAACAACCAAACTGGTATTAATGCAGTTAGCGCTAACCCAGCGAGTTTTGTTAACCAAAACTTTGGTATTTCGGGTGGCGCATCAATGTCAACCATTTTTGCACCAAATAGTAATACTCTTATTGGCCTGGAAGTTGATGCTTTAGAATTGCAAAGTCAGGGCAGGACTATTTCCAGTCCAAAAGTAATGACAGCAAATTATCAGGCAGCTAATATTCAACAAGGGGTACAGATTCCATACCAACAGGCGACTAGCGCTGGTAATACTAACGTTGCATTTGTTAATGCGACATTGTCGTTGCAGGTTACGCCACAGATTACGGATGATGGGTATGTTTTGCTTAATGTTCAAGTGCAGAAAGATAGTCCGAATACTAAGTTACAGGTACAAGGAACTCCTTCAATTGATACCAACAGTGTTAATACGCAGGTACGGGTAAAAGATGGCTCAACAATTTTAGTTGGTGGTATTTATGTTGATGATCAGCAAAAAGTTGAAGAACAGATACCATTATTAGGGGATATTCCATATTTAGGCTGGTTGTTCAAATCACAATCAACTAAAACCGCGAAAAAGGAATTATTAATTTTTATAACTCCGCGGATTATTTCGAGTAGTTTGGATAATGACAATTAAAAATATTATTATTGTAGGTATTACAGGGGTTGGTAAAACCACTATTGGCAAGTTTTTGGCTGAAAAACTGGATAAGCAGTTTATTGATCTTGATAAATATATTGAGCAAACTTGTGGCGTTGATATTCCAACTATTTTTGAATTGGAAGGTGAAAATGGTTTTCGGGATAGAGAAACCTTTGCGCTAAATCAAGTCATGGCTGAAGCTAATGATTACGTGCTTTCTTTAGGTGGCGGTTGTGTTATTCGCCCGGAAAATCGGCAAATTATTACTCGGCAAAAGAATCTAGTTGTTCAGTTGGTTGCTGATTTGGAGATTATTGTCGAACGTTTATCTCGTTCACCAAATAAACGTCCATTATTAGCTAATCAAGATCTTAAGCAAAAAATTGAGTCGCTTTTTGAAGAGCGTCGTGAGTTTTATAAAATGGTTAGTGATGTTACCATTAATACAACTTTGCTCAAACCTCATCAAGTGATTGAACAGGTTGAAAAACATTTACACACTAATTAAAAAAGACCGTAAGGTCTTTTTTAATTAGTAGTGAAAGTCTTTATCGTATCGGCTAACGTCAAAGGTGCTTCAGTTTTAGCAATCACTTCTTCTACCGTAGTGTTATCTGCAATCTCAAGTAGTTTAAGTCCACTTGGAGTAACTTCGATTACTGCTAGTTCAGTTACAATCAGATCACAGCATGCTACACCTGTCAATGGCAGGCTACATTGTTTTAAAATTTTGGAGTTACCAGCTTTATCAGTATGAGTAGTTACTACTATTACTTTGCGCGAGCCAGTTACTAAATCCATCGCTCCACCCATCCCTGGTACCATTTTACCGGGAATCATATAGTTGGCAATATTACCATGCTGATCTACTTCCAGAGTGCCTAAAACAGTGCTATCTACATGTCCACCACGGATCAAACTAAAAGAAAATACCGAATCAAAACATGCACCATGCGGAAGAATAGTAACTGAAGTACCACCAGCATTGGTGAAGTTGCGATTATGCGGACCTGAAGCAATGTGTCCCATTCCAATCATGCCATTTTCTGATTGAAGAATAACTTCAACCCCCTCTGGCAAGTAATCCGCAACCATGGTAGGTAAGCCAATACCTAAGTTAACCAACTCGCCATCTTTTAACTCTAAGGCAACCCGTTTAGAAATAATTTGTTTTGCATCCATTTACATTTCCTCGATTTGAACAATATGATCAACTAATACACCATAGATAGTTACGATTGATGGGTCTACTTCACCAAGCTCGTGTAGCTTGTAAGTACCTAACACAACTTTATCGGCAGCTAATGCCATTAATGGATTGAAATTACGCGTAGTACCGATATTTACGCCATTACCAAATTTATCTGCGTAAGTAGCTTCAATAATTGCTAAATCAGCAGCAAGCGGAACTTCTAATAAATATTTTTTACCTTCTGACTCGATAACCTGCTTGCCTTCCTGAACCAGCGTTCCTAATCCAGTTTGGGTAAGTATTCCGCCCAGTCCTGCTCCTTTAGCGCGAATTCGTTCAGCTAAAGTACCCTGAGGTACTAAATCTACTTCCATTTCGCCAGAATTCATTAATTTAGCGACAGTAGGATTAAGACCAACATGCGAAGCTATTAACTTTTTTACTTGACCGTTAGCAATCAGTTTACCGATTCCACGTTCTGGGTAGCCACCATCGTTATTAATTAATGTTAAATTTTTTACACCTGATTCAACAACTGCATTAATTAGTTGCTCTGGAGTTCCATCAGTCATGAAACCTCCTACCATAATAGTCATTCCATCTTTTAATAACGCCTTGAATTCATCAAGGGTGGTTAATTTTGATTTTGGCATTCAAATCTCCTTTGTTTTGTTAATGACATATAGTATTCTACCACTTTTTATGAGGTAGATAGTGGGTAAAACTTTAGTAAATTAAAGAAATTTGTTAAACAATTAACTGACTTAGTTTTATAAAATTTTCCAAAGGGATATTTTCTGCTCGAACAGTTGGTTCGATACCACAAGATTGGATTTGTTCAGTACTTAATAAATTTTTGAGACTATTATTTATAGTTTTACGCCGTTGATTAAATGCCTGACTTACAACATGATTTAATTTCTGTTCGTCTACAGATTGCCAGTCATAATCAGTGCGCGGTGTTAATGAAACAATTGCTGAATCAACTTTAGGTGCTGGATAGAAGCTCTCTGGTGCGACATCTAATAAGTGTCGGCATTTGTATTTATATTGCAACATTATTGATAATTTGCCGTAGTCTTTATTATTGGGAGTGGCGCAAATTCGCTCAACAACTTCTTTTTGGAGCATAAATGTCATGTCCTGAATATTGCTAAAATTACTCAGATAAAACATGATTGGCGTTGAGATATTGTAGGGGAGATTACCCACAACCCGGATTTTTTGTCCATTCATTGCAAAGTCAAATTTTAGCGCATCACCTTCATTGATAGTAAGTTGTTGTGAAGTAAAGTTTTTTTTAAGAAAATCAATAATATCGCGGTCTAGCTCAACAACATTAATATGTCCGAGCCGCTCAATTAGTGGTTTGGTTAGGGCTGCCAGACCGGGACCAATTTCAACGATGGTTTGATCGGGTTGTGGATTGATACATTCAATAATTTGGTTGATGACATAGTTGTCTTGTAGAAAATTTTGTCCAAATCTTTTGCGTGGTATGTGTTTCATGTGGGAGTTCTTTTTAAAAAATTGGCTTGTTGTTAGGTATTAATCAGCGAGTAGATAAATTAATTTGGTTTGTACGTGCTAACGATTTCGAATTAGCGAGTGCATAACACGAATGGCTTGTTTATCAAGATATAGTCGTTCACCGATTCCATTATTAAATTACATCCAAGCACTAATTCTTTTCAGCAATTAATAAATATATTTTGAAGTAACATGATTGACTACAGTAAATATTAGTCAGGTAATAATTGTACCATTGGTAAATGAATTTTATTTACTAATGGTACAATTATTATGTAATTTATGTTCTGTAAACGCTTAATAGGGTAAGCTAATAAAGAGATGAAACAAAACCTCTTTCATATCCTGATTTTGGGCAGGTCTGAAAGAGGTGTCATAATTTAAAGCGGAAGTCGGGATCTCGTAGTTGTAGTACCTGAAAATTACTATTTTAGTCAATGATGCAGTGAAGAATAAGCAAAATATTTTGATCATTTGATAAGCACTGTATTTACAAGAAAACAATGCTTATCACCGCCTATATCGTTTATGGAATAAATACAATACTTCCAGATATTTTGCGAGCCTCAATTTCATTATGAACATTGACAATGTCTTCTAACTTGAACTGATTGATATTATTAAGCTTAATATAACCTGCTGCAAATGCTTCAAATAATTGTTTCGCATTGCTTCTTAATTCGTCAGTAGTAGCGTTATGCGCAAATACTGATGGTCTGGTTAAATACAAGCAACCCTTCTGATTTAATATTTCTGGATCAATAGCTGGTGCCGGGCCAGAACTAGCTCCATAGATAATCATTGTGCCAAATTTTTTTATACAATCCAATGATTTCATAAATGTATCCTTGCCTACGGAATCAAAAACAACATTTACCTTTTTGCCATCTAAATCATTTAATAATTGGAGATGCCAATCTTCTTTTGATTGATCTATTACCATATCACACCCGGCATCTTTTGCAATATCAAATCTGGCTTCTGAAGTTACTGACCCAATCACATATGCACCAAGAGACTTTGCCCAACTACATAAAATTTGTCCAACATTTCCCGCTGCTGCATGAATCAAAACAATGTCTCCACGCTTTACAGGATAGGTTTTATTTACCAGATACTGAGCGGTTAATCCTTTAAAGAGTATAGAGGCAGCCTGAGCATCACTTATATTGTCCGGAATTTTTACTAGTTTTTCTGCAGGGATATTCCGGTAATTTGCATATGCTCCTATCGGGGCATTCATGTACGCAACACGCTCGCCAACTACAAAATCTGCAACTTCTTTACCAACTGCTTCAATAACTCCGGCAGCTTCATGCCCCAACCCGCTAGGCAAATTTAGCTTATACATATGACCAGCTCGCTGACTTAAATCAAGATAATTAAATCCAACTGCGGTTTGGCGGATTAAAACTTCATGATCATTTAACACCGGTAATTCATGCTCAACCAGTTGCATCACTTCGGGTTTTCCAAAACTATTAATCTGGATTTTCTTTGCTATCATCTTTACCTATCCTAACTTTGATACCCAAAACATATTAATAATAGTTGTAATTAAATTTTCTAATTATTGCTTACCGCCAAATTACCTAGCCGAATGTATTACTAAGTTTGAACTATGTAAAATTAACTGACATGAGGGCGCGGAATCCGTTATTCTATCAACCCGTGATACAATATGTCAATGCCTAACAACATTAGGTAATTTTTATTTAGCAAGCATAAGTATCTGTATAAGATAGTAATTTATTTCTAATTTAGTTGCTTGAAGAAATCAATTAGCATTATTTACCATAACCAAGGTTCGGAGCTAACCATTTCTCAGCTTCTTCCAAGCTCATACCCTTGCGGCTAGCATAATCAGTAACTTGATCCTGAGTTAATTTACCGACTGCAAAATACTTGGATTCTGGATGATTAAAATAAAAGCCAGAAACTGAGCTTGCTGGATACATCGCATAGCTTTCGGTTAAGATTGCTCCGGTATTGTTTTGCGCATCGAGTAATTGCCAGATTTTACCTTTTTCGGTGTGTTCCGGACAGGCTGGATAGCCAGGTGCCGGGCGAATCCCGCGATAACGTTCATAAATCAAATCTTCATTGGATAGATTTTCACCAATTCCATAACCACAAAATTCGCGCATTTTCTTATGGGCACATTCCGCCTGTGCTTCGACTAACCGATCGCCAAGGACTTTTGCCATGATTGAGTGATAGTCATCGTCTTGTGCTTCGTAGTGCTGAGCTAGTTTCTCAACATGTTCCATTGTAACCACGAAAGCGCCCAGATAGTCAATTCGACCAGAGTCGCGCGGTGCAATGTAATCAGCTAATGAGTAATTGACTGCTTTGTCATTTTGCTGGCGAAGAAAACATAGGGTCTCCAGTGGTGATCCATCAGGGTTATACAGATAGACGTCATCATTATGGCTTTGCGCTTGCCACCAGCCAACTACAGCTTGTGGGGTAAATAATTGTTTACGGATTATCTCGCCAAGCATTTTTTTGGCATCATTATAGATTTTAAGACATTCGCGACCATAATCTTTATTGTCCATGATTTTGGGGAACATTCCTTTAAAGCCCCATGCCCAGAATAATGGTGACCAATCAATGTACTCGGCAATCTCAGCTAATTCCAGCTTTAATTTATGCACACCAAGTTGCTGAGGTTGGGCGATTTCCAGAGTTGTCCAATCGCTGGTAAATTTTTTAGCAAGTGCTTCGCTGTAGCTAGGTAATTCGACCTTACGTTGCATTGTGTAATGATCGTCACGTAATTTGGTGTATTGTGCGCGGACTTCGGCAACATAGCTATCATAACTTAGCGGATTGAGTAGTTTGCTGCATACTTCTGCTACTAGCGAGGCATCATTGACATGGACGACAGGTGAGCTGTAATGTTGCATAATTTTAACTGCGGTATGTAGTTTGGAAGTAGTTGCGCCACCAATCAAGATCGGAATAGTGAAACCTTGTTCTTCAAACTGCTGCACGTTATAAATCATTTCATCCAGCGATGGTGTGATTAATCCACTCATACCAATAAATGCTGCATTATGTTCACGAGCAGCATCAATTATCTTTTGGCAGCTAACCATTACGCCGAGATCAACTACATCATAACCATTACAACGTAAGACCAGAGCAACGATATTTTTACCGATATCATGAACATCACCTTTGACGGTTGCCATAATGACAACTGGTTTGGCTTGGCTGGTTTGTTGTTCTGCGGCGATTGCTTCCATAAAAGGTTCCAGATAGGCAACCGCGCGTTTCATTACCCGTGCCGATTTTACGACCTGAGGGAGGAACATTTTACCTTCACCAAAGAGTTCGCCGACAATTTTCATCCCATTCATCAAGGGTTGTTCAATTACATTGAGCGGTGTGCCGTATTTTTCCAATGCAAGGACAGTATCTTCAACGATGTGGGTTTCAATCCCTTTAATCAATGCGTGGCTGATACGCTCTTCCAATTCCCATCCGCGCCAAGCATCAATTTGTTCAACCGTATTTGCTTGTCCTTTGTATTGTTCTGCCAGATCCAATAAATCTTCAGTTGCTTTATCATCCAGATTGAGAATAACCCGTTCACAGGCATCGCGTAATGGCTTGTCAATTTCATCATAAATTGAGAGCATTCCGGCATTAACGATTGCCATATCAAAGCCAGCTTTAATTGCGTGGTAGAGAAATACTGCATGCATCGCTTCACGGACAATATTATTGCCACGAAATGAAAACGATAAATTGGATACACCGCCTGAGGTTAGCGCACGTGGGCAACTTTGCTTGATTTCACGTACTGCTTCAATAAAATTGATCCCATAGCTATTATGCTCTTCAATTCCGGTGGCTACGGTCAGGATATTAACATCAAAGATGATATCTGCTGGATTGAAGTTTATTTCTTCAGTAAGTAATTTGTATGCACGCTTGGCAATTGCGACTTTATCTTCTTTGCTTGCTGCTTGACCTTGTTCATCAAACGCCATTACTACTACTGCAGCGCCGTAATTCTGAATAATTTGTGCCTGACGTAAAAACTCCTCCTCACCGCCTTTAAGAGAGATGGAATTAACGATTCCTTTACCTTGGATACATTGCAAACCAGCTTCAATTACCTCAAATTTGGATGAGTCTATCATGATTGGTACACGGCTGATTTCTGGTTCACTGGCAACTAAATTAAGAAATTTAGTCATACATTCGATAGCGTCAAGCATTCCGTCATCAAAGTTGATATCAATTACATTTGCGCCATTTTCGACTTGTTGTTTGGCAATTTCAAGTGCTTCGCTAAAATTTCCTTCACGAATTAAGCGGGCAAATTTGGGCGATCCGGCAACGTTACTCCGTTCACCAACCATGTAAAATTGCGGTGTTTGGCTATTATCTATCAGTAGTGGCTCTAACCCAGATAAAAATGTTGCATTAGTCGCTAAACTTGGTGTGTGTGGTGTGATATCTTTGGTTTTAGCAACAATTGCTGCAATATGCTCTGGGGTAGTACCACAACAGCCACCAATTAAATTTAAAGTATGGTGCTTGGCAATATCATAGATATATTCTGCGGTCATTTCCGGAGTTTCATCATAGCCAGTTGGTGCCAGAGGATTAGGTAACCCTGCATTTGGGTAACAGCTAATAAAGCAATCACTAACTTTAGCTAGTGCTGCGATGTAGGGTGCCATGTCTTTTGCACCTAAGGCGCAATTAATCCCGACGGCTAAAGGTTTTGCATGAGCGATTGAGTACCAAAAGGCTTCAATTGTTTGCCCTGAAAGCGTCCGCCCTGACAAATCAGTAATGGTTACTGAAATAATCAGCGGATATTTGGTATTGGTTTCGGCTTCAACTTGCCCAATTGCTGCCAAGCAGGCCTTCATGTTGAGGGTATCAAAAGATGTTTCAGGCAAGAGAATATCAGCTCCGGCTTCAATTAAGGCTTTGGCTTGTTGATAATAAACTGCTTTTAATTGGGCGAAGGTGTGGCTGCGATAGGCTGGATTATTAACATCAGGGGAAATTGATAATGTTACGTTAGTAGGACCAATAGCGCCAGCAACATAACATTTGCGTCCGGGCTGCTCCAGCATTACTTCGGTACAGGCTTCTTTTGCCAATTTAACTGCTGCAATATTCAATTCTTCAACCAAATGCTCTAATCCATAATCCTTCTGTGAAATTATATTTGCCGAAAAAGTATTGGTTTCAACAATATCACTGCCCGCAAGTAAATAATTCTTATGAATTTCCTTGATTACATCTGGACGAGTTAAAACCAATAAATCATTATTGCCTTTTAAATCCATTGAGTGATCGAGGAAACGTTCGCCACGAAAATCAGCTTCGCTAAGTTTGTAGTTCTGGATTACCGTACCCATTGCTCCATCAAGGAACATGATGCGTTTAGTTAAGGTTTGTTGTAATTCATTGATTAATGGTGATTGTTGCATCTAAAATACTTTCTAATTCATTTTTGTGTAATTAATGTCTGTTTATCAATAGTGTTTTATCTGTGAACTAATTAGTGACCTTTATTTAAAATTTAAACTAAACGGACAAATCAGATAATCATCTTCTCATGAAAGCTTAAATTCAATGTTTTGACTTTCTTAACAGATAATTGCCATGGTTTAATTATCCTTGAGCTCAAAATTATAAATCAATTAATTGTGGTTTCCAGCTTTTAATTAGACCATTTTTGTCTTTGCGACTGCCATCACGCATTTTAAATAGTTGCCGAAATAAATGTGGTCCCACGCCGACGAAGCTCTCAAAACTAACTTTCTTTTGTAGTTGAGTTGGGAGTTTGCTCTTAATCAACTCCTCAATCGGGTTTGATTCTTCATCCACTACTGAATCAAAATGGAATGGTAAGGCTTTGCTTTTAGCATAAGGCTCAATATAAACTACGCGTTTAATTCCTGCTGCAATGATATGTTTTGCACAGTTATGGCAAGGAAAAGTAGTACAATATAAAATAGCCCCATCTGAGCTAACATGACCACGAGCACATGCCATTAATGCATCCATTTCTGCATGTACTACCCGTCCATATTCGGTAATGTCTTTTAGTTTACTGTTTGCAATTGCTAATTTAATAGCTTCAACCTTACTAACATCCACATAATCTTCCAGAGCATCATAGATATTATCAATTAATAGATTTTTCTCAATGGCGTTAGAATCAAACCCGCGCATATAATCGCGCCCAAGAGCGTCATCATATATACTACCATTTTCTTCATTAAGATGAGAACGATACAAGCCACCTCCACTTTTTGGAATGTCATTCGCTCCAGTAGCAAGAATATCGCCATTTGATGTAGTAATAATCGCACCAACCTGACGTGATAAATCCGACGAACGTAAGGCCGAAGAGAATGCCATGTGCATAGCATATTCATCTTTGGTTGGTGTAGCAAAAGGAAATCCATGCAGTAAGTTGAAAAAACGTTTTAACTGCTGTTTCATCTTGTATTTACTTAATTTACTATTTTTATCGCTTTCATAGGTTAAGAAAAAATCTGCTTGATGATAGCATTTGTTGATATTTTCTCTTAGCTTCTTTAATTTTTCATTAGTTGCTAGATTTTGACCGATATTTCTATAATCAAATTCTTTTGGATTATTAGTATCTCTTTGAATACGAGTTTTAAATTCTTTAACAATTTTCTGTTTAGAGACTGATGCTAAATCATGCTCTAACCCGCAGGCGATAAACATCGCTTTATTGTCAGTTTTATTCCCAACTGACTCAATGTCGTCTGTGCTTGAGATGTTGGAAATAATGTTAACTTTTGATGAATCAATCGAGGTTATATTATCCATGTCTAACAACTGAATATTATCTGTCTGATGTCCAAGATTAATTAATATAGATTGGATTTGTTCTTTAAGGATGTCCACTGGAAAAGCAAATTCATTAATTAATCCGATGGCAAAGCCAATGCCTTGCATTGTAGGTGGGCTTTCTGGAATGCCTAATTTAATTTTCTGCAGTTTAAGTAGATGTTCAATAAATTGCTTAATTTTTGGGTTATCAATTAATTTTTGTTCATCCCTAGAAACAATAGCAAAGAAATCAGTACTTTTGAAATTAATCTTGAAATCATCTTGACTCTCGAAGATATTATCTTCACCTTTAAAATTAATACAAATTTCATCAGCAACATCTGAACCCAATCGAGTTGAGGATTTAAGTTTGACTTCCAGATCACCACCAAATATATCTTTTATCTTTTCCATAAAATCATTACTATTATTGCCAAGGTAAAATCCACGAAAGTTTAAATAATGATTTTCTTTAGGTTTATCATAAAAATAAGTAAACCCACAATTATTACTTAGTGCGATATCCCAGAAACCTTCTTCATATTTGCAGTCAGTTTCTTCATAAATATCAATCTGATCTTTAGCAATTATATTCAAAACATGCTCGGCTAAAGTCGTTTTATGCTTGTTATTAGCACAGTATTTTTTTAATAAAATCTCTAATACAGTCATCAATTTATCATTATATTGTGAAAAATTAATTTTTAAACAATCTTTATCACTAATCTGGATTTTTCCAAAGAATCCATCACTTTCATCATGCAACAAATATATTGATGGATATGTGTCCCAATCTTGCTTATTTCTAATTTTATTATCAGATAATAATTTTTGGATTTCATTAAAGCTTGATGTAGTTTTCTCCAGACCTAAAAATTCCAAATTATAATAGTTGACGCCATGATATCGATTTATAAAAAATTCTAGCGATGTATCCATTATTTCAATTTCTTCAGAATTACTTGTTAATTTAATGCCACATAGCTTTAACGGCGTCTTAGGAGTGCCATCCACACACAATCTACGAATCTCACTTTTTAAATCTTCAAAATTGTTAAAAGTAATCTCTGTCATTATAAATCTCCAACTATTTGCAAATGCGCAGCTGCGCTCTTAAATTAATTTATAAAAATAACTGGTGCTACAGAGTACACCTCTTGGATTTTTGGCATAATCTGGAATCTCGCCGATTTTCTGCCAACCTAAGTGTTGATATATAGATTCTGCTGTAGAGCTGGTTTGCGTATCCAGTAGTAAAAGGGTGATTCCTAATTTATGAGCTTCTGTTTCTAGCGCATTCATCAGTTTTGTTGCAACTTTCTGCCCTCGAAAATGAGGTGATACTAGTAATTTAACAACTTCAGCCCGATGTTGTCCATTTTGACTTTTTGTAAGGATGAGTTGTACAGTTGCAACAATTAAATTATTTTCGACAGCAACCCATAAAAGATGATGATTATTTAGACTAGAACCAAGCATCGACCAATAATGCTCCGCATCCTCAAGAGAAAATGGCAACATAAAGCCAACTGATGCATTACCATTAACTGCTTCTACTAAAACGTGAGACAGCTGCTTCTTCTGTTCTGGGGTAATTTCTGAAATTTGTTTGATTTCCAATTGCTTACTCTATCTATTTGGCTTGGGAAATTTCTCTAATTGCTCAATTGCATCCTGAATATCATCAATCTTTTTGCTTAATACTGCCTGAGCATCTAATAGTCCTTGATTATAAAAATGGCAACCAATTTCCTCGGCAAAAAAATCCAAAAGAAACTGCGCATCAAATCCACCAAGATCATAATTTAGTTCTCGCGCAAAATAATGCTGTAATTTTTGAGTCAAGAGTTCTTGTTGTGGTTTTGAGAATTTAATAATATCTGTCATTTAGTTATCCAGTAGAGGCTGTGTTACAATCTACCAAGATTTTACACTATTGATAAATAGAAACATGTGCTTAATTTATTACTATGGATAAGACATTTATATAAGGTGAAGAGTAGAGAATGAATTACCAGCTAGAAATAAGCTGGCTGGTAATTCATTCTCTACAGAGTTTTGGTTCTCAGATGTTTTGTTGCTTTATTATGTTTCGGCTATGCTTTTTTACGATATGGTAGGTATACTGGTGCCCACATATATTCGTCAATAAGATTGGCAATAGTTTTTTCATCCAAAGACTCATAGTCCGTCAATCCAGCTGCTACTGCTTCTTTTGCTACTGCTTGTGCGATATGGCGAGAAACCGCACGTACTTCTTTTAGCGGCGGCAATAAGTTAGCTTGTGGATCATTTTTAGATGGAGAAATTTCTGCCAATGCTTTGGCTGCAATTAAAAACATTCGATCGGTGACTCTTTGCGCATTTACCGCACGAACGCCTAAGCCTATTCCTGGGAAAATATATGAGTTATTAACTTGGTCAATTCGTCGTAATCCAGAGCCCGTATCATATAAAGGGAACGCAGTTCCAGTTCCAACAATAGCTTTTCCATCCGTCCAGTCAAGTACGTCGTGTGGATTTGCTTCCGCTTTCTCTGTTGGGTTGGATAATGGAAATACGATTGGACGTGGACAGTTCTGACTTAAAACATTGATTATGTCACGAGTAAAGATTCCACCCTGTGCGCAGACCCCGATTAGCATGGTTGCTTTGACATTTTGCACTGTTTCCAATAAACTAATGTTACTACTATCTGCGAATTGCCAATTTGGATAGTTTTTTAGTTCTTTAACAAAAGGCTTTTGGAAATCAAGGCTGTTTACTTTGTCGCTGATCAAGCCAAAACGATCTACCAGAAAAATATTGGCATAGGCAGCTTCACGTGATAAACCGGCATCAACCATTGCATCTACAATTAGATTACTAATTCCAACGCCTGCAGAGCCAGCACCAACCACGGTGATTTTTTGTTGCTCTAACGGTATTCCCGAAGCATTAATTGCTGATAACAATGCACCAACCACAATCGAAGCAGTACCTTGAATATCATCATTAAAAGTACATAATTGATCTTTATAACGATTGAGTAATTTTAATGCATTGTTTTGCGCAAAGTCTTCCCACTGTAATAGTACATTAGGAAAGCGGCGTTTGATGGCTTGAACGAATTTATCCACAAAATCATCGTATTCTTGTCCGCGTACTCGTTTATGACGCCAGCCTAAATATAGTGGATCGTCTAATAGTTCTTGATTGTCTGTTCCAACATCTAAAATAATTGGTAGGGTTTTGTTAGGTGCAATCCCAGCGCAGCCAGTATATAGAGATAATTTACCAATTGGAATTCCCATTCCACCAGCACCTTGATCGCCAAGACCTAAAATACGCTCACCATCCGACACTACAATTACTTCAGTATCATCAAAATGGATATGATCTAAAATTTCATCAATATAATCACGGTTTGGATAACTAATAAATACGCCACGGGCACGGCGATAAATCTGCCCAAATTTTTGGCAAGCGAGTCCGACTGTGGGGGTGTAAACCAAAGGCATGATTTGCTCAGTATACTTATCTAAAAGAGCATAAAATAATGTTTCATTGCGATCTTGTAAATTGCGCAGATAAATATGGCGCTCTAGATCACTGGGGCTATTCACGACAATCTGATAATTTTTATCAACAATCTCTGATGGCGGTAAATATGCTGGTGGTACGATCCCCCGTAGCCGAAAAGCGATTCGTTCTTCAGCCGTAAACGATCTTCCTTTGTTTAGGACTGGGTTATTAATTAAATCATAACCACTGACATCAACTTCAATATATTTTTGTCCGGTTTCATCTCGTTTAATATTTAATTTCATTTATGTAATCCTTTGGTTATGGCTGATTGTACAAATATTCTTTGAGTCTATAAACTCTAACACTTGAGATTATAGCAACTTTAAGCATTGGTAATTCAATATTTAATTTTGCAATTGCTCACTTATGCAGGATAAGAAATGTCTTCTAATCTATTGTTTTGGAGAAGCCCTCTTTTTCTAATGATTTTGAGTTATTTATCAATCGTCTTATTGTAGTTACAGTAGAATTAATCCGAATCTTTTAAGAAATTATTTAAGGCAAAAATTAAAACTATCAAAATTTTATTATGCTATAATAACGATGACATTTTTTAAAGGTTAATCTAACAATGAGTAATGTTGTTCATACTACGGACGCTTCATTTGAAGCTGATGTTATTAAAGCTGAAACCCCTGTATTAGTTGATTTCTGGGCTGAATGGTGCGGGCCATGTCGTATGATTGCGCCGATCTTGGATGATTTGTCGAAAGAATATGCTGGACGCTTAAAAATCGTTAAAGTAAATGTTGATGAAAACAGTGTTTCAGCGGCTACGTACGGTGTGCGCGGAATTCCAACTCTGCTTTTGTTTAAAAATGGTGAATTAGCCGAAACTAAAGTTGGAGCACTGCCAAAAGGTCAGTTAGCAGCTTTTATTGACAGCAACATCTAAAGTAGATTACAATGGTTACCTGTGACAGGTGACCATTTTTTATTGTCCACTTTTCAAACACTCTTAGACTGTCGAGTTCACTTTTAAATCTAAAATCAAATCAATAGCATCATCGCAATATCAAGGGATCGATAAAGCCTGAAAGCTGAGATCTAATGCGCAAAGTGAATCTAGCCGTATAATCATAATTTAAAATTTTTTGGTGTATTTATGCATTTATCTGAAATTAAAGATATCCATGTCGCTCAGTTATTGGAAATGGCTGCTGGGTATAATATTGAAAACGCAAGCCGTTTACGTAAACATGATTTAATCTTTGCTATTTTACGTAAAGTTGCTGAACAAGGTGAGAATATTTCTGGTGGTGGTGTTCTTGAGGTTTTACCTGATGGATTCGGCTTTTTACGTTCGCCTGATACCTCTTATCTAGCTAGTCATGATGATATTTATATTAGTCCAAGCCAGATCCGCCGCTTTAATTTACAGACTGGTGATACCATTGATGGCGAAATCAGAATGCCTAAAGAGGGTGAGAAATATTTTGCATTAGTGCGGGTAGATAAAGTTAATGGTAATGCACCTGAAGCTAATAAACATAAAATTTTATTTGAAAATCTGACACCATTATTTCCTGAGCAACAAATTCATTTAGAGCGTGATATTAAAGGCGAAGAAAACTATACGGGTCGAATTATTGACCTATTTGCTCCGATTGGTAAGGGGCAGCGTGGTTTATTGGTTGCACCACCTAAAACTGGTAAAACAGTTATGTTGCAACATATTGCGCATTCAATTACTACTAATCATCCTGAAGTTGAATTGATTGTTTTGCTAATTGATGAACGCCCTGAGGAAGTAACCGAGATGCATCGTTCTGTTAAGGGTGAAGTTGTTGCCTCTACATTCGATGAGCCAGCTGCTCGTCATGTTCAGGTTGCTGAAATGGTTATGGAAAAAGCTAAGCGCTTGGTTGAGAGCAAAAAAGATGTCGTTATCCTTCTGGATTCAATTACTCGTTTAGCTCGTGCTTATAATACAGTAGCGCCTGCTTCTGGTAAAATATTAACTGGTGGTTTAGATGCTAACGCCTTGCACCGCCCGAAACGTTTCTTTGGTGCAGCGCGTAATATCGAAGAAGGCGGATCGCTGACAATTATTGCAACAGCCTTAGTTGAAACTGGATCACGGATGGATGATGTGATTTATGAAGAGTTTAAAGGTACTGGAAATATGGAGCTGCATTTGGATCGTGATATTGCTCAGCGCCGTATCTATCCCGCTATTGATATCCTTAGCTCTGGTACACGTCGTGAAGAACTTCTCCTTAGTAAGGATCAGTTACAGAAAATGTGGGTGTTGCGCAAATATTTGGCCGAGAAACAATCAATCGAAGCCAGCGGTTTTGTCTTAGAGAAAATTCGCGAAACTAAAAATAATGGTGATTTTTTTAATGCGATGACCCGCTCATAAGCTGTAACCTATATATTTATGTAATGAACCGCTATTATGTGTTCACTATGCCCCGGCTTTTCTAGAGTCGGGGTTTACTAATGATTGGTTACCGTTGGTGATCTTATGCTAGGCATTATGATTTATCAGCCAAAAGTGAGTGCAAAACAAGGTATAATAATCGACTATGAAGAAAAAATCCTTATTAATTTTCAGTCTTGTTATTATGTTTTTCCATGTGCAAGCAATTGACTTGTTTGGAACATATCAGAAGGCTCTGGCTTATAACGCTGATTATTTGAGTGCGATTGCACTAAATCAAGCTGGACAAGAGCAACAAAATCTTGCGCGCGCGGCACTATTGCCGCAAATCAACGCGACTGGATCTTTGACTGAAAACTATTTTAATCAAGGCGGAGTGCAAGCATATTATCATCAACCGGTTTATAGTGCGTCCCTCAATCAGGTTGTTTTTGATTTTAGTAAATTTTCTGCTTATACCAAGGGTAAATTTGCTACTCAGCTTTCTGATTTACAGTTGCTTAATGCACAACAACAGTTAATGGTTAATGTAGCACAAGCTTATTTTGATGTGCTGTACGCAGAAGATACCTTGTTGGCGACCCGTATGACTAAAGAAGCCTTGAAGCAACAAATGACTCAGGCTCAAGCTGCGTTTAAGGTTGGTTCGGTAACAGTTGCAGATGTGAATGATGCTATGGCTGGTTATGATTCAGCCGCGGCACAAGAGATTCAAGATACAAATAATTTAATTTTTAAAAAAAATATTTTTCGTAATTTAACTGGAGTTGATCCAGAACAGATTCAACCAATTCAGGATGAACTGAAACTTACTTTACCTAACCCAAGCAGTGATGCGTCATGGTCGTCGATGGCTGAGAGTGGTAATGTTAACAACAGAATTGCCGGAAAACAGATAGACATGGCGAAGCAGGATATTTTAATATCACGTTCCGGGCACTTTCCAATAGTTTTGCTTAACGCTCAGTATCAGTATCAAGATACGGCAGGATTGGATGCAACTAATGCTACTCCAACTCAGATGCAAATGTTCAACATTCCTGGTAGTGTACTCTCCAATTATAGTACTGGTTCGGTAGGTTTACAGGTAAGTATTCCGATTTCATCGGGCGGCACGGTCAATGCGCAAACTAGGCAGGCAATTGATGTATTTGAGTCTTCTCAGCAGCAATATGTTTCTGTTAAGCGTCAAACAGATCAAAATATTCGTAATGCTTATTGGAATGTGCAAAATGGGGTAAGTATTGTCAAAGCTCAAAAAGCTGCATTACTTTCTGCTAAGACTAAATTAGCTTCGGATAAACTTGGTTATCAAGTTGGAATTCGAAATAGTGTTGACTTAGTTAGCTCTCAAAAGAATTATTATCAGACTTTTCAGACATATCAACAAGCGCGTTATAATTACTTAATGGCTGAGATTCAGCTTCAATATCTTGCTGGGCTAATTGATGGGCGCTTTATGCAAGATATTAACGCTAACATCAAGAATTAATCAATCTAGGGTTATCGCGGATTGATTAATAAAAAATAAGCAAGGTCTACATTATGTTAGCCTTGTTTTTTTATTAGAAAGTTGAATTAAGACCAAATAAATTGCGATTAATAACTTATATGGAGGTGTGAATTATGAAGAAGGCATTAATTTTGGTAGATTACATTAACGAGATTTGCCACAAAGATGGTGCATTTGGTTGTTTCCCTATGTTAGAGGCAAATCAGGCAATAGCTAAGCTAAATCGTTTACTTAAATATGCTCGTGAAAACTCTTGGTTGGTAGTGTGGATCATTGTTGGTTTTGATGAAAGTTATTCGGAAGCCAGTCCGTATTCCCCTCTGTTTACTCGAGCAAAAGAATTTCAGAAATTCCAGCGTGGATCTTGGGGTACTGAAATTTTGGCAGATTTGGATTATCAAACTGGTGAACTGATTATTTGCAAAAATGCGATAAATCCTTTTCATGCAACGAATTTGGATCATGTCTTGCGTGTGAATGGTGTTAAGGAGTTATATATTAGCGGAGTTTCCACCGAAGTAGCGATTCAATCATGCACAAGAGATGCCCATGATCGTGGTTATAAAGTAAATGTGATTGCAGATTGTTGTGCTAGCTCTAGACCCCAATTTCATGGAGTTTCTTTAGAAATGTTGTCGTATATAGCAAATATAGTTCAGAGTGATTCTTTAGTTTCGTAGTGGTATAAACAACTCACCAGAGATGTTAATTTCTAGTTGAGATATCAATTTTATTTCATTCATTGTTTGATCTGAATCTATAGTTATTCTGCGTCAGTAGAGTCTATAGCGGACGATCAAACTTCCCACCATTTTTTATAAAGTTTGCATAAATATCTCCATTATCCCTAAGAAAGATATTTGTTTCACTATAACAATTACCTGCATAACAATTTAAACGCACATATTGGTTATAAAGAACACCGCTTTTTCCAATTATTGGGTGAATATTTGCTTTAACCAATAATACAAAATCATAAGCAAAGCTATAACGAATACTATTTCCGTAAACATAACATCCCTGATTATCAGGTAGCATCCGAAAATAATTTGCATTGTTAAAAGTACTGTTATCAGATTCAACAGCACTTTTACCATCTAAGTTGCGTAATAGACTACAATTATGAGCATCCAGATAAACTTGAGCATCCACATTGGTAAAGTTCAACGCTTCATTAGTGTGCAAAAAAATAAGAAGTAGTGGGCGACTCATTGCAATTGCAACGACTAAAATGAAAATAATTTTAGTTTTGGACAATTTGCTGAGTGTTTGGTGTTTAAGATGTGTAAGGTATAAGCTCACTAAAGAATAATAAATTCCTAGCCAGATTAAAACTAATTGAATCTTAAAACCAAGATTAACATCCTGTGTAATAAAAGTAAAAGCGCCATATATAAAGCTAGTAATCAGTAAACTGAATTTTAGCCAAAACTTTAGATTCGTATCATTTTTAAAGTAACTGGTAAGAAAATTTACTAAAAAGATAATTATAACTGGATAAATTACTAATGTTATGATGGAAACAATAATTGTGAAGATGAAAAATGAAGCATACGCTGCCACACTAGTTTGCGGAATGAATAAGTAACGAGACTCTTGGATAATAATGCTAAAGGCGACTGAGCAAGTAGCAAGAACAAATGGTAAAATATTTTCAGTTTTGAATAAGTTTAAAATCAAATTACTAAAAATGAACCGATTGAAATCTAATAAATCAATATTACGAAGCTGTTGAAAAAAATTACGCTGATGATCTTTAATTTTGGTTAACATAATAACTCTTTTGCATTTTTTGTAGTGAGTAGTATAACATGATTGATTATATAGAATCTATAAAAACAAGTGCAGCGCAATGATGCATTTCAAATCTTATTTATCCTACAATAAGGTACAATATAGGATTAAAATAAATTTCCAATTAAGGGGTTAGGTTATGGGACAAAATATGCGGGTTGTTAGTGCTAAATATGT
Source organism: Neisseriaceae bacterium (assembly GCA_003963245.1). Classification (GTDB taxonomy): domain Bacteria; phylum Pseudomonadota; class Gammaproteobacteria; order Burkholderiales; family UBA11063; genus Aquella. The sequence goes on along the minus strand of RXJX01000025.1, from coordinate 19,229 downwards.
TTTTGATGGAGTAAGTTTACTTTCAGATAAGGCTGTTTTAATTGATGGTAGTACCATTATTGATGTTATTGATAAAGATAAAGTCTATGATGCAAGCCAGATTGAAGATTTTGGTGATAGCGTAATTAGTGCTGGTTTAATCGATCTACAATTAAACGGTTGTGGTGGGGTATTGTTTAATGATTCAATTAGCTTAGAAACGCTAGAAACGATGCACCAAACTAATTTGCGTTATGGTACTACCAGCTATTTGCCAACTTTGATTACCTCCGCCGTCGCAGATGTAATACAGGCTTTGGAAGTAACTAAACAATGGTTTAAACTATATGGTAATACTCGTGGCGTGATAGGCCTACATCTGGAGGGTCCATTTTTGTCAGTTGAAAAGCGCGGGATTCATCCTTTGGAGTTTATCATTAAGCCAACTGACGATTTATTGGCGGCAATTGTTCCTTATACTAAATTTTTTCCAATTAAAATGACGCTGGCACCAGAAAACTTTACTGCTGCACAGATTGAGTATCTGGTCAAACATGGTGTGATTGTAGCAGTTGGACATACTAATGCGACATATGCACAAGCTGAGGATGCATTTAATCACGGCGCAACAACTGTAACACATATGTTTAATGCAATGAGTGGGATGACTGGACGTAACCCTGGAGTGATTGGGGCGGTATTGGCAAATGCTCCATATTTAGGTTTGATTGTTGATTTATTACATGTTGATAAAGCAAATGTGCGCTTGTTAGCACAGCTAAAACCAACTACTACTTATCTCGTAACAGATGCAGTTACGCCGACAGGAACAGATATGACAGAGTTTGACTTTGCAGGTAAACATCTTTATGTGCGTGAAGGGCGTTGTGTCGATGATGCTGGCACCCTTGGTGGTGCGTATTTAACGATGAATGAAGCAGTAGAGAAATGTGTCAATGAATGTGAGTTAAGTTTAGAGCAAACGCTTACGATGGCAACTCTAACACCCGCGCGTTTGATGGGGGTAGATCAACAAATTGGTAAGATCATGGCAGGATATCGCGCGGATTTGATCGCATTAAATCTGAAAGATTACTCGTGCAAAATTATTTAGAACATTATGTAGCGGCTCTGGACATGGTTATTTTGCCGGAGCAAAAAACGATAGTTGTTAATCCTGAGTCGCTCTTTGTTTATTTATCGCCAGCTATCAGAGAGGACTATGGTTTGGATGGCGCGGATTATCGTAATGCAAGTTATGTTGACCTGCCGCCAATCCGTCAGATTGCGCCTAGTTGTGTTGCTGAAGATAGTGAGTGTCTTATAACTCTTAAAGTGCAGCAATACATCAGCTCGCAAAACCATCAAGGTGAGATTCAATTATTTCTGAAGCAAAAAACTCCAGTTATTGATCCGGTGAGTAAAGTTGGCGTGGGCGTACGCGTTGATTTTTTCCCGATTTATTCGCTCGGGCATTTTAAACCGTATATTAATAGCCACATTGTTCAGTATGCCTCTGATGCATCAGAAGTATCTACACGGCAAAAAATTGAGCTAACCATGATTGAAGAGCTGATTCTGTTCTTGCTGATTATGTATGTTAAGCCTAAAGTAGTAACCTTACATCTCAATGCAATTTTACATAAAAACATTGCGGTGAGCACTGTGCGCAATACGATTCATCAACAACTCTTACGTAAATTTGCGGTAGTCAGTGTCGAAGAGTTGATTGATAAGGCAATTTTTTGTGGCTACGACACCATTCTGCCGCGAATTATGAGCGAGCAGTTTAGCATCCGGATTAGCTAATCGCTATTAAATTCGGGAAAATTTTCGACAAATTTGAATTACAACTCCTGTGCCAACACCCCAGATTGCATTAATCATAAACATGAGAAATATAGTTGGCGGGGTATAATTCATTGCAATTCCTTTTAGTGGAAAAACAATCAATGCGGCGCATAGCGGAGGAAAAATTCCGCCAAAAATGAATAGTTTTAGCCAATAAGCAAACTTAACCGAATTATGTTTAAAAATCACCGCGGGGATAATCCCCCATATTCCACCCCAGAATGCTAGTGAAATAAAGGCTGGAATTGCAAAAGGTTTGGTTGGAGTCATTGCATATGGTGCTTTAGGAATAATTCCGAACTGAAATAAAATCTCCAAAATACCCTGATGAAAAACTATTGTGGAGATAAATCCTGCGATAAAGCCAATAAAGATAATTTTTTTATTCATAAATATTCTTTCTTAAAGAGAATGATTAAACAACTAAGATTTTTTAGCATAAAAAAGTGATGCGCTTATTCCACTGATAAAGATTAGTGGGATACCGTAAATAGCCCAATACCAAGTGTAATTACCTGCTTCACCAAAATAAAAATAACAAAATACTCCCCAAGCTATTCCGGCTAGAATACTAACATAAGCGCCTTGAATGTTTGCTTTTGACCAGTAAAACCCAGCAAGTAGTGCAAAACAAAAAGCGACGATAGGAATATTAAACAAAATCATCTTACTTAAAATATTATCAATCAAGGTATTTGCAATAATGTATGCAGCGATTGCACAGATTAGCACCCAAAAAATATTGGTATTAACCTTACTTGAGTTTGACTTAAAAATACTACCCACTACCAATGTCACCATCGCATTCCACACTCCAGCTAAAGTACTTGCCGCAACAAAAAATAGCACAACATATGCTACCCCCTGTAGGGCATTTGGTAGTGCATTATGAATCAAATACGGTAAGCCCAATTGAATATCTGTTAATTGTACGCCCTTACTACGCAAAATAGCTGTTGCCAAAATACCCAAGCCATAAAGTAAGAATATTATTACCGCGGCAATTGCTGCTGCTAAATAGGCGGTTTGTTGAGTCTTGGCAGCAACGATTTTTTGTCCGTACCATGGGGCAATAATATAGCTAAACATGGTAAGAATTGTTAATGAAATAATAAATTTGGGTGGCAGTAATGTTTGCATTTGCGCTAAATTAAATGCTGGAATTTGATTGCTCTGTGGAAGATGATAGCTAAAATAGACTAAAAGCGGAAAGAAAATTAGAACAAAAATAAAAGACAAGACATCTAATGCAATGATAGAACTTAATCCTCCACGTAGGGTTAATAATAAAATGATTATTACTAGCACGGCACTTAGGATTAAAGACTTAACTGGGATTAGCGGTAGCATGAGCAAAGTTAGTGATTTGATATAAGCAGCACTAAAGCCAAGCATAGCTAGAAATAGTACTCCTGCGACTAATAATTCTAATTTTCGTCCATAACGAGTGGCAAAAAAATGTGCTACGGATACTCCATTGAATTGTTTCCATTTCTTAGCTACGGTTAAAGTATAAAAAAGTAGTCCAATTAGAAAGATAAATGGCATTGCTAATGCCCAGTAGCCAGCTAAGTATCCCAAAGATGAGAAAGAAATCAAAGTTCCGGTATTAAATTCAGTCATTACCAGTGTTGCAACCAAAGGCAAGAGCCTAGTATGTCGCCCAGCTAACAAATATTCATCTTGTGACTTTACTCGATTTGAGTTTCTAAAGCTATAGTAAGCAATCAATAAAAAGCAGAGTGAGGCTGAAATTACTCCCATTTAGCATTATCCTTCTGCCAAAAATGAAAAAAGCGCAGGTGTAAAAAGGCACTTAATAAAACTAAAATAATATAAGCATAGGCTAATGGAATAAATAAACCAGGAAGTATAATCATCAAAGCATAAAAAATAAACGCTTCGGCTCGTTCAATCAGACCATTATGATAAAAAAAGCTCTTGTTACTATTTTGTTCGACGAAGATCCCAACGACGAGAAAACTGGTGATGCAGATTAGATTAGCAAATAGCATCAAAAAACAAGCAATTCCACGGCTTGGATCAACCAGATAAAGTGCAAAAATTACCGCACTTTCGACGATTCGATCCATTACGATATCTAAAGCGCCACCTAATTGGCTTGAGTTATCACAAGCTCGTGCGACAGACCCATCCAAGGTATCCAGATAACCTGATAAAGCCAGTATAAATATTGCCAGCCACGGATAATGAAAATATACCGCTGGAATAACCAATAGACCAACTATACCAGATAGCACCGTAATTGCAGTTGGAGAAAATTTACAACCCATTTTTAGTATCGGGGTAATAAATATCTTTTGGTAATGGTGACGAAATTTTTGTTCGAGCATAGATTTACTTACCAGAAAAACTTGAGAATTTTAACAATAAATTTTACTTTTGTCGAGAAAAGTAGCGGTTTATAATATTCGCCAATAACTTGTTTATTTAGGTCGTTCAGAGTTGGGTAGGGGATGATGTTTTTGATTAATGCTTTGATGCTCTCACCGCGATTAATTAAATCTATCCATGGAGCAAGCAATTCGCCAGAATTCAATCCCAAAATTGACACACCCAATACTTTACCTTTTTTAGTGGTAATTAGTTTAATTTTCCCTAAGAGCTCACGTTCAGCCTGAGCGCGGTCATTTCTTTTATATTCAAATTGACTAACTAGTGTGTCATTAGGATGTTGAGTTTGGGCTTCGCGCTCAAGTAATCCGACATGAGCTAACTCGGGATAAGTATATGTTACCCATGGTACTGCCTGATAATTTACTTTTGCTCGTTGTCGAAAAATGATATTGCGAATCACAATTCCTGCATGGTAGCCCGCTATATGGGTAAATTGATAATCTCCAGCTACATCGCCAATGGCAAAAATTTTCTTATTTGAGGTTCTTAATCTTTGATCGACGGTAATTTTGCGTGGTGTATGTTCGATATTTGCGGCAGCTAGATTTAGTTTATCTAAATTAGCTTTACGCCCAGTAGCAAGCAAGAGATGCGAACCATTAATAATTTGTTCTCTGCCATTTACTTCTATCACTATTTCAATTTGTTGAGCCTTATCATAGCCAACTCGGAGTATTTTAATATCTTCCAGAAGGTTTAGCCCTTGGTTAAGCATGTTTTGGCGTAACTCAGCGACTAAATCAGCTTCGTCGTGCGGTAAGATTTTACCTAAATTAAGCAGTGTTACCTTGATACCGAGCATTAAAAAGGCTTGAGCTAATTCACAGCCAATTGGACCACCACCAATTACCAATAAATGCTCTGGGGTTTCAGTCAAGTTAAAAATGGTTTCATTCGTTAGATAGCTTACCTTGTCCAAGCCGGGGATTGTTGGTATTGCTGGTGAAGAGCCAGTCGCAATGACAAAATATTTGGCGGTAATAATATCATCATTAACTTTGACGCTCTTACTGTCTATAAAGCTAGCATAACCTTGATAAACGCTAGCACCTAGTCCAGTAAAACGCTCCACCGAATCATGCGGTGCTATATTAGCAATCACTTGGCGCACGGATTCCATTACTTCGCTAATTATTACAGGTTTAGCGCTAGCATGGAAGCCAAATTTGCTCGACTCAGTTATTGCAAAATAGTGCTTAGCGCTGGCAAGTAAGGCTTTAGAGGGGACGCAGCCATAATTAAGGCAATCACCACCCATTTGATGTCCCTCAATTAATGCAACTTTGATACCAAATTGACAGGCACCAGCAGCCACACTTAGACCACCAGCGCCAGCACCGATAATACAAATATCATAATGATGATTAGTCACTGGTTTTCCCTTTTTTTAATGACTTAGCAATTACCGGAATAAATGAAATGACGCCAAGTAAAGTTAGCGCCAGTAAAATTTGAGGGCTAATTAACGAGCTTAATTTAAACTCATTTGAATTTTGTGCAAAAATACTAGTTAAGCTAGAGCCAATATTTACATAAACAAAAGTGCCTGGGATTATCCCCAAAAAAGTAGCTAAAATAAAATCACGTAATTTGACATTAAAGATTCCAGCAGCTAGATTTATCAACCAGAAAGGCATGATCGGGAGAAACCTTAAACTTAGTAGATAATAAAAAGCATTTTGTTTAAAATTAGTTTCCATAAATTTTACTTTACTACCGATCTTAGCAGCCACACTTTCACCAAACGCCAGCTTAACTGCAATTAGTAGTAGAGTCGCACCAATGGTTGCAGAAGTTACTACTAGAGAAGTACCAATAATACTACCAAATAGAAATCCGGCTAACAAGGAGAAAATACTAGCTCCAGGAATTGACGCAGTTACAAGCACTATGTAACAAATACAAAAAACGCTAATTGACAAGAAATAGTGATTTTGCACATATAGCGCTAATTGAGTATGGTGTTGCTGTAGGCTTGCAAAGTTAAGATATTGCATAATATTAAATTTAATCGCTGTAATGATAATTATAGCAATTATGCTTAATGGTATAAAGCGTTTTAAGTTTTTCATTTAATTGTTATTTTCCATTTAATGACCAGTTATAAGCATATTTATTGATGTGAGTGAATTTTGTCAATTGCAATTTGAGTGTGGGATTGGCATATTTACTTATTTGGCTAATAATTTGTTGTTGATTAATGCCAAAATCATCGCCATACCATTCATAAATCTGTGAAACAGTTAATATTCCATTGTTAATACTAACTCCGCGTGGGCTATTTACGTAAGCAATCGCGGCACTATTTAGTGAGCTGTCTATCGTTGCACCGCTAAACGGAATTTTTTGCAGGTTTGGGCAGCTAAATGACGCACAGTTTAAGATATAGTGTGTGCGTGAATCATTCCAAATTGGGCGAATTATGCGATGTTCAATATCATTTAAAGAAAGTTTTTGATTTTCGACTTTAATTAATTTAGCATCCCATGGACCTGAGCTAAATACGCCACCGAGTTTTATTTTCAAAATACTTTCTACTGGCATATGCTTTAAAACAGTATCAATAGTTAGCGCATTATATAAATTTGCCCAGTAGGCCAATTGTTCATTACGATTGTACTCAGAAATTTTAATACTAGAGAGATAGCTGAGATATCCTTCCAACATTTGTCGGTCTGAAGTATTCACCTTAGAGTAAGCAACTAAGTTGACGCCACTAGAATCAGTAGTGATATACTTGGTGAGAAATTTTTGATAGTTACTATTGTCTATAGTAGCCACTGACTTTGAGTTATTTACTTGCCAAATTGGCCATAAATCTTTTTGCGGAGCTGCCAGAGCTAGTGTTGATAAGAACACGCTCCACATCATAACCAATAATTTGAATTTACTCATGATTTTCTTTCTATTTAAGTACTTGTGTTATTTAGCTTGTTTAAATGGTAAACACAGCATTTTAGCTAAATTTTGTGCTTCTCGCTCATCACGCAAATAATCCAACCCAATCACCATATTTTTGTGTCCAGCTTGTGGTTGAGCATGATAGGTTCCACAGAGTCGATCCCACCACGGAATGTTAAATCCAAAATTGGAGTTTAGTTCTTTTGTTACTACCGAATGATGCACGCGATGCATGTCTGGGGTTACTAAAATATAGCGTAATAGCTTGTCTATCGAGTATGGTAGCTCAATATTGCCGTGATTAAACATTGCGGTAGCGTTTAATAAAATTTCAAAAATAATTATTGCTATTACTGGGATACCTAAAGTTATAACTACTGCAAATTTAATTAGCATCGATAGAATAATTTCGAGAGGATGAAAACGTGCTCCGGTGGTGACATCGTAATCTAAATCCGCATGATGAACTTGATGCAGCTTCCAGAGCCAAGGTAGTTTGTGAAATAGGACGTGTTGTAGATAAATCGCAAAATCAAGAATAACAATAGACAACCCAATCATCCACCAGCCAGATAAATGCCAATAGTTTATAATACCGAAATCATGTTGGATTGCCCACCATGCGACCCCAGTTGCAGCCACTGGAAAAATAAGCCGGAGTAAGACAGTGTTTAAAAATACCAAACCTAGATTATTTATCCAGCGATAGGGTTTACTAATCTTTAACTCACGTCGTGGTGAGATTATCTCCCAGATTGCTACGCTAGCCAAAACGATAATGAAAATCATTAGCCGAAATAAGCTTTCATGAAGCACTAGGTAATTACTCACATTCATTTACTAAAATTAGCTATTACAATCTTGTTTAGCAAATTTTTTTACTTTTGGCGTGTCTATACTACAACCATTACAAATTGACGCTCCAGTTTTTCTTTTGATTCGCAACAACAATCTGCCAATCCAAAATAGAGCACCTACCCCTATCAAGGTGATGATAATAATGTCTAATGATTTCATTTTGCTACTTTCTCTTTGCTCTGTGCTATTTAGCCGCCACTAAGGGTAAATATTGTCCGTATCCTTGTTGTTTCATTTGACTCTCTGGTATAAAACGCATTGCAGCAGAATTCATACAGTAGCGCATTCCTGTTGGAGCAGGTCCATCATCAAAAACATGTCCAAGATGCGAATTTGCGTAGCGAGACATAACTTCAGTTCGGGTAGTAAAAAATCCGTGGTCTACTTTGGTTGTGATGTATTTGCTATCAATCGGTTTGCTAAAGCTTGGCCAACCAGTTCCTGAGTCATATTTATCTTTAGAGTTAAATAATGGTTCTCCAGAGACTACATCAACATAAATTCCTGCAGCATGATTATCCCAATATTGATTGTGAAATGCTCGCTCAGTCGCGCTCTTTTGAGTCACTTGATATTGTTCGGGAGTTAATTCTTTTAAGCGAGCAGCTTTATTAAAGTTTTGGTAGTTATTATCAGCAAAAACACTTGCTGATAAAATAGCTAAGCCAATAATCAAATATTTATTTTTCACCCCAGACCTCCTTAACTTTAGCATCACGTCCGCAATTCCAGCGGTAAAAGTGGTAACGGTAATCATTTTTGCGATAATATTCTTGATGGTAATCCTCTGCAGGATAGAAAGTAGTCGCTGGGACTAATTCAGTATAAAAAGGATTAACTTTTTTCTGCGCTTTTTTAAATTCCTCAAGAGCTTGTTGTTGCTGTGTTGCATTTAGATAAAGAACCTTACTCTTGTATTGTGAGCCTGTATCACAAAACTGTCCAACATTATTAGTTGGATCAACATGGTGCAAGAAATAATTAACCACTTGGGAATAAGTAACTTTCTTATTGTCAAAAATTACTTTGACTACTTCCGAATAGCCGCTACCGCCAGCGGAAACAGTTTCATAGGTAGGATTGGGTGTTGTACCACCATCGTAGCCTGCGATAGTGCTTTCAACACCTTTTAATTTATCAAAATCAGCTTGCATACACCAAAAGCATCCACCAGCAAAAACTGCCTGTTCTGTGCTGGCGTGGCTAATTGCACACCAAGCTAGTAAAATTGGTATTATAATTTTTCGCATAGAAGTCATTCCCATGATAAATTAATTGCGTATTATAGCAATTATGGTTCTGAAAGTGTTAGATAGATAGTGATCTGATCTAATGGTGAAAAGAGGGTTAATAACCTATTGGGAGGCTAATTGATTCTTGGCTAGTTATGTTGTTTTATTTAACTAGAAGCCTAGTTAACCTCCTCAAAAATTTTAATAATATAATTTATAAAATCTTGAACAATTTTACGTCGATGTTTATTCCCATCACTCACCAGATAGAACGATTGAAAATCACTCTGAAAATAATACTCCGGTAAAACCTTGATAATTTTACCCGTTGCCAGTTCTTCTTTATATAAATAATCATTTCCACCAACAATTACTTCGTTGCTCATCACTGCCTGCTTGTCTAATCCTACATTATTCGTCATAAATCGACTATTTATATGAAGAGCAGCACTATGTTCGTTTTCACCATAAACCTGATAATATCTGATTTTAGTTAAATCATCCTGTATCCGCCCTAAAAGCATATGCTTATCCAGATCATTTAATTTCTCGGGTACTCCATAGCGCTCCTTGTATTCTCTGGTACAATATAATTGAATTTTTATCTCATAGATTTTTCTTATTTTTAAGGCGTTTTGTTGTGGAATATGACGTAAAATTGCAAAGTCATATTTTTCTGCAACTAAGTTCATTTCTCTAGTCTGACTTATTAAATTGATGTTGATTTTAGGATTTTGTTTAAGATATTGAGGTATTTTTCTTGCGAGAATGTATTCAATAATTCCGCTAGGGATGGCAATATCAATATCTCCGCCTTCACTTCCCATATTATTCTGAAATTTATCCAGCATTTCATTAAACGCAGCATCGTGTTTTATAAATGCTTGATACAAACGCATTCCATTCGGAGTAATTGCGATATTTTGTTTATTTCTGACAACTAGTTGGCAACCAAGCTGTTCTTCCAGTGCCTTGATTCTTCGTCCGATATTTGATAAATCAATTCCTAATTTCTGGGCTGCATTCTTGTAGCTCCTAACTCCCACAACTGCAGAGAAAATTTGCAAATCATGGAACATTATGTCATTGAAAGCGCTCATAAATATAATTCCTGCACGGTTTAAGATTAAATATTCTACTTTTATCTGATTTACTGTTTATATGGATTAATTAAAACTACATTAACTATGATCTACATTAAAGACTTCTATAATAAAGTCAATTAAGTTTTGTACGATTCTATTTGGGGGGCGATTTTTATCATAGATTAAATAGAAGCCATTGGAGTCATCAGAAAAATAATATTCCGGAAAAATTTTAATAATCTTCCCCTGTTTCAATTCAGTCTCATACAAGGCATCAGTTCCGCTTACTATAGCATGATTACCCATGACAATATTTTTGTCAGTTGTCGAGCTACTAGTACCAAAACGAGAGTTGTTGACAAAGGTTATAGTTTCAAATCCATTACTGGCATAAAAATATTTTTGTTCTTTGATATTGGCATAAGTACGGTGAATAAACATATGAGAGGATAACTCATCAATTGTCTGAGGGATTCCGTAGCATTTTTTATATTCGGGGGTGCAGTAGAGATAGAATTTAGGATTATATAGCTTTTTAATGACTAGCTGATTTTGTGATGGAATAGTCCGTAATATTACAAAGTCGTATTTTTCAGCAAGAATATTGGTATTCAAGTTATCACAAGTTAGGTTTAATCTTACATCCAAGTTATTTTGTAGGTACTGTGGTAATTTTGCAGCTAAGATATATTCAATTATCCCGTTAGGAATAACAATGTCAATTAGGCTATCCTTTTTCACTTGTTTTGTAGATTGAAATTCTGTAAGCATTTCTTTGAATGAGCGCTCTTGCTGAATAAACTCCTGATAAAGCTCTATTCCTTCCGGCGTTATCCTGATATTTCGACCTTCTTTTATAACCAGCAAATGATTGAGTTTTGCTTCCAGAGCACTAATGCGCCGCCTGACACTGATGGCATCAATTCCTAGTTTGGTTGCGGCATCGGTATAATTTCCAAATTCGGCAATTGCCGCAAAAATCTGTAGGTCCCGAAAGGTATTTCCTCTAGTCCGTTTCATCATTAACTAATCGCTTATTAAGTTGATATTAAGATTATAGCCGATAAATGATAACGAGAATTAAAAAAGTTGCAGATTGCTGCATTAATGCAAGTGTAGATTGCAGCTATACAAGTAAGTGGAGTTCTTTGCTGGAGTAAAATTCCGCTGTTCAATTATGATTTGCTTCTTAATTTACTCTTTTAAGATAGTTTGAATGATTAATTGATGTTGTTAAAATAAGGAAGGTTATTCTATGAAAAAGTTTAAATTTAATCCACTTGTACAAATGTTTAGTTTTAGTGTAATAACTCCATTTTTTCTGGCAAGCTGTAGTTCTGGTCAGACTAATGCGACGACTGACACAACTCCGCAAGCCGCATCAACTCAAGCTGCGACTGTTGCCTCAATAATTACTCCAGTTATTACTATTGCTAATAATAGTCAAACTAACGCAAATTGTGCGTATTATATAACTAGACCAAATGGAGAACCCTATGGTCAGACTATAAATCAACAGGCAAGAAATATTACTCCTGGTAGTAGTGTTACTTGGAATTATATTGACACAATCAAAGATTACCAAAATGGTAAATCTTTTCTCTCAAGTACCAGAACTTCAGTTTGTTCTTATAATACCGGCTGGGGTCCACAGGGTCCCAATAGTGAGGAGGGCGCATATTATATTACCCACAATACTGAAAGTAATACACTAACATTTATTGGCTATGGTCTTGATAGTAGTAAAACAACGGTAAGTTGCTCAGATAGTTCAGGTAAGGTAGTGAGTAACGTATTGACTAATGATAACTACAGCTCATTTACCTGTGATCTAAATAAATCTCCAGCTATTACTATTACTCTATCTGGAAATCTAAGTCAGGGTAAAAACCTTATGAATCAACAGGTATCTGAACAAGATACGCTATTTTTTAGCTCTGGCACTGCTTCGGAAGCTGGCTGTATGCTTGATAACAATACTGGTTTAATGTGGGTTAAAGATTTGAAAACTGTACCAGTAATCGGGTCTCCAACTAGTTCAGCAGTTGGTTATCCATCTGCCACCTCTTATCAAAATGCGATAACTACAATAGCAGAAATGAATAAGACTGGCTATTGTGGGCATATTGATTGGCGCTTGCCTTCAATTAACGAAATATCTAGTTTAATTAACTATACTGCCAAAAATCCGCAAACTTACCTGACAAGTAAAGGTTTTGCTAATCTTGCACCTGGTGATGGTGATTATTGGACTAGTACTAGTTTTGCACCAAATCAGGAAGCTCCATGGGCAGGCTATAATTGGATATCAATGATGTCAGAAACAGGTAAGGGAAGAACTTCTTTTTCTGTGGGAACATATAGTTCAGAAGTAAAACAGCCTTCTGCATTATATGTCTGGCCAGTACGTAGTTCTTCTGCAACGGTAAATGCAATTACACCAATTTTAGCCACCACTGATAAAGCAGATAATGGTAAGGCATGGCCTACTAGCAGATTTATCCCAGATGTTAGCGAGCAATGTATGGTGGATAAACTGACTGGACTAACCTGGGTCAAAGATCAAGCTAATTTGCAAACTATCGGTGGTTCAAATGTGCTGGCGTTATATAAAGATGCTAAAGCTACTGTCGATCGCATGAATGCAACTGGTTTTTGCGGTGTTAAGGATTGGCATTTGCCATCAGTAAAAGAACTCAGTACATTAGTAAATTATAACCAGCCTGATTTTGCCGCATGGTTAAATACACAGGGGTTTAATATGCATAAAGCGGGTGATTACTGGAATAGTTTCTGGACTGGCAGCATTGTGGCAGAAACTGTTTCACCTGGTTTTCCTGGTCGTGTCTGGTATATGAATAGCGATGGTGAATTTACTTTTGGTATTCAAAGTAATATGTTAAATGTATTTCCGGTAACTTCAGCTAAAGTAAGTGAAGGTAAGCCACTACCTACACCAACACCGACTTCCGCACCAAGCCAACCGCAGAAATACCCTATTGGTATAGGCAGCTATACTGTTGGTACAATAGTACTTGGTCGTGATAATAAGCAATATTCTTGTCTAGTCGAAGCTGCATGTAATTATGCTTACTCAAATGCATATTATGATCCAGTTATTGGTCAGTGGGCGAGCTTCGCTTGGGCAAAACAACAATAAAGCACCAACTGTAATATCAATTTCATTGCCAACCTTGTTTGAGGGGTACCTTGTATATAGTGCTGATAACTGTATCAAGGGTAACATGGTTGGCTGGAATAAATCAGTATTGCTGCCTAGTAGAGATTTTATGCTATAATAATCTGAGTTGATGCTTCTTTAATTATATTGGTTTAATCGCATAAAAGGAATAAACTATGAAAAAACTAAATTATTTTTTGATGTTGGCTTTGAGTGGATTCGCGAGTAGTTTTGCATGTACGACTATTATTGTCGGTAAAAATGCCACTGTTGATGGTTCTATTTTAGTTGGGCGTAATGTTGATGCAGGAAGTGGAAATTCTGCCGTAAATTTCTTATACCATCCTCCACGTAAAGATGGTTATGTCTATAAAAATATTGAAGAATCTGATAATACCTTTACCTATCAATTACCAAATAATCTAATGGGGTATAGTGGAGTTCCTGATTGGCAGACTAATTATAGCAGCTTTGAAGAAGTTGGATTTAATGATGCAGGGGTGGGTATATCAGCAACCGAAACTATACAAAGTAACCCGCAAACGCTTAAAGTTGATCCTTATGTAACGGGCAACGGAATCATTGAAGAGGCAATCCCTACAGTTTTGCTGCCACAAATGAAATCAGCCCGTGAAGGAGTTCTGTTGCTGGGTAAAATTATTGAAACTCAGGGTTCTGGCGAGGGATTTGGTGTGGCATTTGTTGATAAAAATGAGGTTTGGTATCTGGAAAATGCTGGGGGTCACCAATGGTTAGCAGTTCGTGTACCGGATAATGCCTATTTTGTTAGTGCCAATCAATCGCGCTTAGGTAAGGTTGATCTTAAAGATAGTAAAAATTATCTTGCTTCACCTAATCTGATTTCTTTTGCAGAGAAGAGTGGTTTATATAAGCCAAAACAGGATGGAGAATTTAATTTTCATAAAGTTTATGGACAGAATGATGCTACTGATGTAGTGTATAATTATCCAAGAGTAAGCTATTTACAGGGTAAATATACGGCTAAAACTCTAAAACATCCTGTAAGTGATGGTGATTTTCCGGTGTTTTTGAAACCTGATCATAAGTTAAGCGTGGCGGATGTTGAAAGTGGATTGCAAAATTATTTTCAGGGAACAAAAGCTGATCCATATACTTCACAAAATCCCAAAGCCACTGCTCGCCCGATTGCTGTTTATCGTACTCAGCAATCTCATGTTCTGCAGGTGCGTCCAGATTTACCAGCACCAATTGCAAACGTTGAATATTTAGAGTTGGGAATGACTGCGTTGGGAATCTATTTGCCATTTTATCAAGGAGCGACGATTCCTGAAAGCTATAAGTTAGCTACAGGGAAAGCCGATAATGATTCAGCTTACTGGAAATTCCGTAAAGTTCAGGCTTTGACGCTACTTAATTTTCCAAAATATGCTCCGTTGGTTCAGGCGCGTTATGCAGAGTTAAATCAGCAAATTAGTTTGAAACAAAAAGAATTTGAAGAGCTATATCGCAAAGAGTATAAGAAAGACCCATTAAAAGCTAAGCAACTGTTAGATCAATTTACTCTGGCAACGGTAAATGAAGCATTTTTGGTGTCTGATGAGTTAGCCAATCAAATCATCACTGATAAATCTGACGAAATTAATAAAACCTATAAATTTCATGGAGATTGATTAGTAGCAACTATTAACTATTTATGAGCACGTTACTTGGCGCCTGGAAGATAAATTTTCTTAGCGTTCAAGCGCGTGCTTATATTTGACTATGTATTTATTCAAATGAAACGTCTAGGATCTCGTATTCTTTGATTCCACTAGGTACTTTTACTTCAACAATATCACCATTACGCTTGCCAATTAAGCTTCTGGCGACAGGAGTATTAACTGAAATTTTGCGTAATTTAACATCAGCTTCGTCATCACCTACAATTTGATAACGGATTGTTTCATCGCTTTCTAAGTCTAGTAGCTCAATAGTCGCGCCAAACACAATTTTGCCTTCGCTATCGACTTTGCTAAGATCTATGATTTGAGCATGAGATAATTTGGATTCAATTTCTGCAATACGTCCTTCAACAAATGCCTGACGCTCTTTAGCCGCATCATATTCAGCATTTTCTGAGAGGTCGCCATGGCTTCTTGCCTCAGAAATAGCTTGAATAACATTTGGACGCTCAACGCTTTTAAGATGGCGCAACTCTTCTTCAAGTTGTTTGGCACCAGTTTGAGTCATAGGGAATTTTTGCATATCAATAAAATCCGATTTAAGTTAAATAGTTATTATTTTATTTAAAATAAAAAAACCGAGGTTTAACGCTCGGTTTTTAATAATCATACACCTATAAAGGTGTGGGTAATTATTTAGAAGCTTCAGCTTTAGGTGCAGCAGCAGTGTGTGATGCAGCTTTTTTATGAGATTTTTTATGAGATTTTTTGTGAGCTTTAGAAGCAGCAGGTTTTGCAGCAGCAGCTTCAGGAGCAGAAGCCTCAGCAGCAAAAGCAGAAGTAGCGAAAGCACCAGCGATAAGAACAGCTAATAATTTTTTCATGTAAATTTCCTTAAAAGTACAACAATTTATATATAAAGTATCGTTATTTGTATAATCTAAATGACAATACATTTGGCGATATTCTACACTATACTCAAAAATTATGCAATATTTTTTTGCAATTATTTTGTGCGCTGCAGCAAGGATTGTCTCTTGAAATTAGAGTACACTAGCCTTATATAGGGTTTATAGGCTAGAATTTGAATTAAATATTCTGGTGAAATTATTCCAAATTGTTAGTTTAATTTGGTGCTAAAATAATGTCTGAGTTTTTTACTAAATTATTTAGGAGCATGTTATGAGTTGTTGTGACACAAATTATTTTTACCCTCAAGTACTAGTTGGTCAAGAAGCACCCGATTTTACTGCTGCTGCAGTATTAGGTTCTGGTGAAATCGTTGATAATTTCAATTTTAAAGAAACTACTAAAGGCAAATATGCTGTGGTATTTTTCTATCCGTTAGATTTTACTTTTGTTTGTCCTTCTGAATTAATCGCTTTTGATCACCGTTTAGCTGATTTTAAAGCAAAAAATGTTGAAGTAATTGGTGTTTCTATTGATTCACACTTTACGCATGCAGCATGGCGTAATACTCCAGTTAACCAAGGCGGTATTGGTCAAGTTGGTTATCCGTTAGTTGCAGATATTAAACATGAAATTTGCCAAAGCTTTGGTGTTGAAGCTGCTGGTGGTGTTGCATACCGCGGTTCATTCTTAATTGATAAAAATGGTGTGGTTCGTCACATGGTAGTAAATGATTTACCTCTTGGACGTAATATTGATGAAATGTTACGTATGGTTGATGCATTGCAATTTACTGAAGAGCATGGCGAAGTTTGTCCTGCTGGTTGGAACAAAGGTAAGGCTGGGATGAAAGCATCAACTTCAGGCGTTGCTGAGTATTTAGCTAGCCACGCTGAACAGCTATAATTTGTACTTACTGCAAGTACATTAAGTAGACTATAATCCCACTTTGGTGGGATTTTTTTATTGGAGATCATTTATGCAACGTGATGAATTGGTTAAGCAATTAAATAGTTTATTTCAAGCCGATAAGTTTAAAGATTATTGTCCAAATGGCTTACAAATAGAAGGCGCATCTGAAGTAAACAGAATTGTCTGTGGTGTTTCGATTAGTCAAGAACTGATTGATTATGCGATAGCACAAAATGCTGATGCCATAATTGTTCACCATGGCATATTTTGGAATAAAGATCCGTATCAGATAACTGGTATTAGATATCAGCGTATCGCTAAGCTAATTAGAAATAATATTAATCTGATCGCCTATCATTTGCCGCTTGACTGTCACGCTGAATTAGGTAATAATGCACAATTAGCCCGTGTATTAGGCTTAAACGTACATGGACAAGCATTTGATGCACAGTATCAATTAGACTTAATTTGGCATGGTGAGTTGATTAAAACATTAAGCGGTAGTGAATTTATCGAGCATTATGCACATGCAACAGGGCATCAAGCATTGTTACTTGGCAATCCGCAAAAACAAATCAAAAAAATTGCATGGTGTACTGGTGGTGCGAATAGTTTATTTAGTGAAGCAATTAATTTAGGTGTGGATTGTTTTATTAGCGGTGAAGTTAGCGAGCCAATGAAGTCATTAGCCGAAGAAAATGATGTTCTATATCTGGCTGGTGGTCACTATGTAACTGAGCGTTACGGGATTATGGCGCTTGCCAATTATTTAAACACCATCGGTTATAACGCTGAGTTTATTGAACTATATAATCCTGTTTAAATGGTTTAAATATCACAATGGCTGGCTTCTTCACCAATATAACGTTTGCATAGCGGTTCTACACTATCATCGTCTTGAAATGAAGTAATTCCTAAATCAATTGCGTGACGGAGCGGGCTGTTTGCTTTTACAGCAAAAGCCAATTCATCATTTTCTAATATTACTGGACTGAGCATCAGTTGTGGTAAATTATGTTGTCGCAGATATTCTACGGCAACTGGAGTATCTCGAACTATTCCATTTACCTTTCCGGAGTTTAACAGCTCAACTGCCTCTTCAATGTCTTTAACTTTTGTTACCATTATCCCATTTTTTTCAGCAACTTCAACGTTAAATTGTCCATTGATACCTGCCACTTTCGACGCTTGTAAACCTGCTAATGTCGATGTAGTTTGGCTACTTTTATAACGCGCAATAGTTAATGCTGAAGTAAAGTTAGCGTTGATTGCCGTAAAAATTGCAGCGGCAATAATTATCCAGAAGATTCCAATAATCCTTCCTTGTGTCGTTATTGGCATATAATCAACTTTTTTTTGAAAGAGATGTAACCAGATACGCTGCGTTAAATTAGGGTATTGATGATTAATTGTTACGCCTTCGCGAGCCTTATTTCGTTCAAAAAACCATAGTAGAGTTAGGTAAATAGCAAAGGATAAAATCAAGATCATGATAATATGAAGTAAATTTTTACTAAGTAGCATACTTGCTATATCTATAATTCCTAGTTCATTACGCTTAGTAATGACACCGATTGAACTTAGATAAAATGGGCGTGAGAAATCAACTTTTTCTAACCGAGCAGCAGAAACTGAAATCGGACCAATAACCACGTCGAGGTTATTTGAGCTAGCCAATGTATCAATTATGCTTTCCATATGGTTGCTACTTAACGGTGTATAAACAAACTGCCAATGATTTATTTTGGCAATCCTTTCCCAAATATCGACTGCTATACCAGAATAGTGACCATCAATATTTTGCGCAAAAGGCATGTCCATGATTACGCCGACGTGAATGAGCTTAGGAATTGTTGTTGCTGAATTTGGGTTTTTATCTACAACAAAAGCATTATGAGTACACGCAACTAAACAAAGTAATATAAATAGTTTTGATAAAAATTTGCTAAGCTTCAATTTTTTCTCCTTGGTGCGTTCACTCGTTTTAGCTGCTATGGGTACAATTAATACACTATTATACCGGATAAATTTTATAGTTGCTCTTTAAGACTTTTTTAATCAAATTCTTTACTATACTTTTATTGCACGTAAGAACGATATTGTTATTTGTGTGTGTTATAATTCAAGCAAATAATATTGGCTTATGCTCTTTTAGATAGTGTCGTCAATTATTTAAATATTTGATAAAATACGGTGAATTAATGTTAACCGGAATCAAAAATGTCAGAGTTGCAACACCGTCATGATATGTCAGATAAAT
>RXJX01000011.1:836-190881 GCA_003963245.1 Neisseriaceae bacterium | reverse complement strand
GCAATGGATATAATGGTGGAGCGTTTGTATCTCCCTACACCGTTGGACAATCAGTTGATCCTACTTACTCAAATGGTTGGTCAACTAATATGATCAGTAATGGCTTTACAGGTTCTGAATATAAACTATCAACCCAATTTGGATTCTTAAATAATAACTTGACCATTTCACCTGCGTATATTTTAGCAACTAGTGGTAATGTTCAATATAATGGAATTCAGGAGGCTGATCTATTACTAAATTATTCAATTCCACAAGTACGTGGATTATATTTATTTGGAGTTTATGCTAACCAATGGTTACCCGCACAAAACCCGAATGGAACTAATGCCTGGACTTCTGAAGTTGGTGTATTTTATGCGTACTAAATCTAAGTTTGTATTACAGGAAGCTTATATCATGAAGAAAATAGTAACAATTGTATGCTTATCGGCAATCTTTACTACCAGTTTTGCCATGACATCCGTTAATTTAGATGAACATAATTTTACTTGTAATCAAGTTAAATTAACTAATAACTCCAGTGAATCTGAAATAACACTTAATTGTAACAAAGTAAAATCATTTTACAAAAAAAATGGGATTGAGGGGCGCAACCCATCGAGAGTTTCCGGCGGTGGCGCTGATATTACTCAGATGACAGCTCCTGATCAGGAAATTTCATTACATAAGATGAGATTTTATGACGATGAAGATCAAGAGCTTATTTGTAATTTTGAAGATGGTAAAATACATAAATGTAAGGTTGAACTAAAGAAATCAAATCAAGACAAACAAGAAGAACTTAAATAATTAACAAGGTATAAAAATCATGAAAAAACTACTACTTAGTATCTTAGCAATAGGCTGTAGCTCAGCATTTGCAATGACTAAAGTTGATTTTAGCAAATCTAGCTATAGCTGTAATAAGATTGCAATCACTCCCAACAGCAGTGAGTCTGATCTACTTAATAATTGCCGTCATGCAACAATTGTCGAGCATGAAGAGAATAATGCTGGACGCACTTTCCGTGGTCCTGGAGGCGGTGCTGCAATGACTCAAAACAGCGATCCTTATGATGAA
Organism: Neisseriaceae bacterium; assembly: GCA_003963245.1. Lineage (GTDB taxonomy): Bacteria > Pseudomonadota > Gammaproteobacteria > Burkholderiales > UBA11063 > Aquella. The sequence continues at coordinate 189,818 of RXJX01000011.1, read as the reverse complement.
ATCAATCTGGACAAAGTTAAATTTTATACAGATGACTATAGCTATATGATTTGCTATTACAAAGACTATATTTTCGTCAAATGTAAAGTACGCCCACCTAAAGTAGTAAAAACTACTACATCGGCGAGCGTAAATACTAATTCATCAGCCGCTAAGTGATCTTTTTAACTAAATTGAATTGCGGCTGGCATTAATGCTGGCTGCAAGTGATTTTTTGACAATTTTCTCAAAAATCGCATATTGCGGATCATCTGTTGATAAATGACGTAACTGATCCATTGCATATTGCTGAATAATTACCAGTGGCTGAATAATCTGCTCGCGAAACTTAATTGACATACCTTTAATCTCATTCTCCGCAACTAGCCTGTCATGTCCAGATATTAACAGTAAAAGCTGCTGACTCAACTGAGCTTCAGCATAAATTTTTTGCCAGAACTTACCAAATTTTTCGTCACTTTGCAGATGGCGAGTTAATGCGAAATTCGTATGCGCCAAACTTTGCATTGCATTATCCATTAGACCTTTAAATAAAAGCGAGGACTGATAAAGCTGACTAAATTTAGCCACATTTTCATGATTTTCACGAATCATCTGACTCAGTGCACTTCCTACTCCATAATAGCCTAATATATTTTGTTTCATCTGCATCCATGCACCACCAAATGGAATGGCACGCAGATCCTCAAGCTTCAATTTGCTACCGCTATTACGTTTTGCTGGTCTTGAACCAATATTAGCTTCAGATAAATATTTTAACGGAGTTATTTCTTCAAGATAGCTGACAAATAAAGGATCATTTCTAAGCTCAGTATAACTACCATAAGCGTATTCGGCTAATTGCTCAATTAACTGTTCTTGCTGCTTATCTAAAGTATCCCCATCCGTACTAAATAGGCGTCCAGCAAGACCTGCGCTTAGCAAATGTTCAAGATTAAATGTGGCTGCAGCAGGTGTTCCAAAATTTGCAGAAATAGTTTGCCCCTGAATGGTTAACTGAATCTCATGATCGTCAATCTCCCGTGCTAAACTACGGTAAAAAGAATAAGTTTCACCGCCACCACGGGATGGTGGACCACCACGACCATCAAAAAAGACTAAACTTACACCATAATTTGTAGCTAACTTACTTAAGCGCTTCTTGGCTTGAAAAATTGACCAGTTTGCCATTAAATAGCCACCATCCTTGGTTCCATCAGAAAAGCCTAACATAATTGTTTGGCACATATTCCAATGTTTGACATTTTGAACATAACGCGAAGTTTCAAACAATGTTGCCATAATTTGCTCTGAATTAGCCAAATCATCAATTGTTTCAAAAAGAGGTACAACTTCTAAAATAATTGGAGAGCTTGGGTTATGTTGATTAAGCAAATTTACCAACCATAAAACCTCCAAAACACTGGCAACTGAATCAGTATTGCTAATGATATAGCGCTCTACCGAATTACTTCCATTACGTTGCTGAATTTCTCCAACTGCTCTGAGTGTTGCAATAACTTCATGAGCCAACGGTTCATCCAATTTAATATTACTTAATATGTCTTGATTAAAATTATTTAGCAACAATTGACTACGCTCACTATCACTTAGTTTCAGATAATCTAACTCAATTTTTGCTTCATTTAAGATATAAGAAACTACCTGAGCATGAATCGCACTATTTTGGCGAATATCCATTTTTGCAAAATAAAGCCTAAATAATTTAACTTTTAAGATTAAGGCATTAACATCTTCAACAAATAAGCTTTGATAATTATTGTGCAATATTTGCGCAACATTCTCTAGGTCATTAATTAATTCATCTGCATTGACGTATTTGTCCTGCTTAATTACTTGAGCAATCCTAGTTAGTTCCGAATGAGCTAAATCAAAAGTCAAGCGTCTGCGTAGAGTCTGAATATCAGCATAATATCTACGTAAGACAGAGTCACGCAGGCGTTGAGCAACCTTAAGTGTTACTTCTGCTGTTACATAAGGATTGCCATCACGGTCACCACCAGGCCAGAAGCCAATGTCCAAATTAGTATTAAAGGTGGAAAGCTTAGTTTGAATATGTGGTAAAACTACATAGAACACATTTTCTAAAAACCAGATAATACTATTGGCCTCTTCAACAGGAGTTGGCTTTATTTGGTTGCCAAAGCGTGTCAGTCCCATTTGTAAAAAAAGATTGCGAATTTCATTGACATCATTATTCCGAATCGCTTGAATTAGATTCTCAATAATGACTAAAATCGCTGATGGATAAAACTGTGTGGGATGCGCTGTTAATACTAATCTTGTTTTATAGTCATGTAGCAAGGTGGTTAGTTGTTTAGCATATTTATTTTTATCGCTATTAATTTGATGAAGAAAGTAATCCAATGTTCCATAACCAGACATGTCTTGAACATCTGCAAACGCAGCATCTTCTAGCGAATCAAACAAGACTACCTGACGCTCAATAAACTGAAGAAATTTTAATAATAAGCCCAAATGTCTTTCTGGTGCAATTGGCAAAATCGCTAAAAAATCTGCAACGATTTGTGGGGCTGTTTTACCACTTTCCAGCCAATCACTTGCCATTTTGGAAAAAATTGGTAAGCGTGCGCCAGCTTGATCTGGGTCAGCAAATGGTAAACCTAAAAAAAGTCCATTAAAAATCTGATATTTAAGTAAAACATCGCGTTCAAAGATTTGCATTTTATTATTGGCAACTGCATCAGAAAACTTCAGCATAGGTGTCCCCCTTTGTTATTGGTGAATATAGTTTAGAAACTATTATATGCTATTTGAAAACTTAAGTGCTATTAAAAATAAGAATTATTAGTTATTTAAAACTTTAGGTAAGCCCTTTCATTTAACTCGGTATGATTTACTACTATTATCACGATTTGCATTTTCCAGCGTGATGAGGCGCGCTTGACGCTTATCTGTCCAGTAATTCCACGCCCAACGTAACATAATCCCAAGTTTGCTATCAAAGCCGATTAAAAACCAGATGTGGACGAATACCCAGATTACCCAAGCAAAATATCCGGATAATTGAAATTTCCCTAACTGCGCAACAGCTTTATTACGTCCGATTACTGCCATATTGCCTTTATCAAAATACTTAAATTTTGCAATTGACTTAGAATTTAATTTAGCAATAATAACCTGAGCGACATAATCTCCTTCTTGTTTTGCAACAGGTGCAATTCCCGGTAAGAGATTGCCTTCTTCATTTTTACATGCGGCAATATCGCCAAGTATATAAACATTATTAAATCCAGGTAACGACAGATCTTCACTAACACTTATCCGCCCCATACGATCAAGCTCTGCACCAGATTGTTTGGCAATATCTTTAGTAATAGGCGTCGCTTGCATTCCAGCTGCCCAAATTACCGTCCGTGTCGCAATAATCGACTCTATATCGTTGTAAATAATTTTGACATGATCATTTTGAATATCGACGACTTTAGTATTGGTCATGATCTGAACACCTAATTTCGTCAAATCATCTGCTGCAATAGCAGACAACTTGCTTGAGTACGGTGGCAATACTCGCTCAAACCCTTCGATTAGCAATATTTCAACATTCTTGGGATCTATATTACGAAAATCATTCTTAAGCGTGTGATGTGCAAGTTCACCTAAAGAACCTGCTAACTCTACCCCAGTTGGACCACTACCAATAATAACGAAACGCATTTGTGCATTACGCTTCTCAAGATCAAGCTCTTTCTCTGCGCGCTCAAATGCCATAAATATCCGCTGGCGAATTTCCAGAGCATCTTCAACTGATTTTAACCCTGGTGCATATTGTGCCCATTGATAGTTACCATAATAATTATGTGTAACTCCTGTTGCAACAATTAAACTGTCATATTCTAGCTGCATAGTATCGGAATGAATGGTTTTTTGCTGTAAGTCAATGTGTCTGACTTCAGTTTTATACACAGTCACATTTTTACGTCCAGCAAGAATAGAGCGGAGAGGAGAAGCAATCTCTGATTCTGAAAGACTGCCTGTAGCAATTTGGTATAGCAATGGCTGAAATAAGTGAAAATTACGCTTATCGAGCAGGGTTACACTAACATTACTGTCTTTCAATGCTAATGCCGCCGAAAGACCTGCAAATCCACCGCCAATAATTACAACCCTATGCAATGTAGCTGACATAATTAATCCCTCCCGATTAAGTTATGTTTAGTATTATTTATTCTTATTTCTAGTTGGAGAACTAAATAATGCCGCGGTATGGGGCTTACGATTAATACTTTTACGCATTTGCTCATTATGTTCTTTGTTTTTTTCTACGGTTCCCAATTTTTTCTCTCCATTTGCCTTGAGCATTGAACGAAGTGAATTTGGTTTAGGACTAAATTTTGATTGCTCAGACTTTATATCTTGAGAAACTACTTTGCGAGCATTATTATTTTGCTTGCGAGGAGGAGTCTGGCTGGCACGCGGAATATTTTTTGCTTCAAACCCAGGGACAATCTCCACCTCAAGTTTCATTTTCAATACTCTTTCAATTGCTTGTTGAAGCTTAAATTCATCTGCAGCAACAAGCGAAACTGCATCACCTGTTTTTCCAGCACGCCCGGTACGACCTATTCGATGAACATAATCCTCTGGAACATTTGGTAATTCATAATTAACTACGTGAGGCAAATCAATAATATCTAATCCTCGTGCAGCAATATCTGTTGCAACCAAGACTTGTAATGAGCCATCTTTAAACTGTGCTAACGTACGAGTACGAGTTGCCTGACTTTTATTGCCATGAATGGCTAAAGCAGGTATTCCCTGATCTTCTAAATAATCAGCCAGTCGATTTGCTCCGTGCTTGGTACGGGTAAAAACTAATACTTGATACCAACTATGCTCTTTTATTAAATGAGCCAATAGCATACGCTTTTGGCTGGTTTCTACAGGATGAACTTTATGAGTAATCCGTGCAGCTGCTGAGTTAGGTGCTGATGTTTCAATAATAGCTGGATTATTTAGAAACTCACTTGCCATTGCTTTAATTTCAGGAGAAAATGTAGCTGAAAATAGCATCGTTTGCCGTTTTTGAGGAAGCAACGCCATGATTTTCTTAATATCCCGAATAAATCCCATGTCTAACATTCGGTCTGCTTCATCTAACACTAACAACCGAATTTGTGAGAGATCAACGGTATTTTGTCCAACATGATCTAATAAACGCCCTGGAGTAGCGACCAATATATCTACCCTGCTACGCAAACGTTGAATCTGAGGATTAATACTGACACCGCCAATCATTACCATTGAATTTAATTTGAGATACTGCCCATAATCAATGATGCTTTCCTCGACCTGCTGAGCTAGTTCACGAGTTGGAACTAAGATTAATGCACGAATAGGCGGTCGTCCTTCTGAAGGACCTTTGATACTTTTATCTGATAAAAGATGTAAAATAGGTAAAGTGAAGCCAGCAGTTTTACCGCTGCCAGTTTGAGCTCCGGCTAAAACATCATTTCCTGCAAGTGCCGCCGGAATGGCTTGTTGTTGGATTGGAGTTGGTTCCGTATAGCCTTTTTCAGCAACTGCTCGGGAAATTTCTTTAGACAAACCTAAACTGGTAAATGGCATAATATTCCTTATATCTTTTTAAAAATTAAATTACTTGTGTGATTTTATCACTATTTGCTAAGCATAAACTATTATTTACCTGAGAGCTTGATTTGTTTAGCCTGAAGTTAGTTAATTTACAAATAAAAAATGCGCTACTAGAGCGCATTTAAATCTTTGTTAATTACATGATTTAATAAGTTAGACCAATCGTCGCCATACCACCAATCTGATTTTGCTGGTAAAGTTGATAGAACTGCTCAGGGGCTGCAGCACCCGACAATTGATTATACGTATAAAAGCCGTTTAAGCCAAGCTGTAACTCGTCCCAAACGTTAAATTTCGCTCCAATAGTCGAAGTTAACTGATAATTAGTCGCTGAAGTATAATTAGAAGTAGGACCTGAACGATCTGAATTATACAGTGCATTTTGATCAAAATAAATATCAAAAACACTATTAATCCGATACTCAATGCGTCCACCGATACCACCAGTTAAAAAATAATCTTGAGTTACGTTTGCTGTTAGAGCATTTGTACCACCGCCACCTGAACTTTGATTATTGTTTAATGAATTAGACGTTAAATTAGTGTTTCTCCCTACTAAGGCATATGGAGTAACCAACAAAGTATCTTTAACTACAGGAAAAGCATAACCAACTTTAATATCCAAATCAGCAACACTAGGGTTTTGCCCCAAGGGACCAGTTACTGCATTGGGATTTGAAGAATTAAAATTACTATAACCAGTCATTAAAGTACCATCAAAGCGTAACCAAAGCCCCATATCAAACAAACGCTCTACACCAATACCAATTAAAGTTGTTCCGTAATTGCTATTTTGATTATAAGCATTAGTTAAATTGCCATAAGTTGTACCGTAACCAATATACATTTGGTTGTCAAACTCTTGAAATGCGTGATTTTCAGGCAAGACAGCGCTTTCTGTGTCAGTATTCGCAGCAAATGAAGATGTAAAACTGATACTAAATCCAAGGATAACTAAAATTTTACGCATGGTGGGTTCCCAAATATTTTTGTGATTATACGCTAAAACCTTTAACAAAGCCAAATATTAGTTAGCTTTTTAGCTTATTTTGAGTAGTTTGGTTTAAATAATGTTGAATTATTGCCACAGTTGATCCATCATGCTCTGAAATCTGACGACTTTCAATGTCCTGTAAAACTTTTTTGGCTAATGCCTTACCAAGCTCGACACCCATTTGATCAAAAGTATTAATATCCCAAATCACGCCTTGTACAAACACCTTGTGCTCATATAATGCGATCAACATTCCTAAATAATGTGGATTGATTTCCGGCAAAATTATCATGTTACTTGGACGATTTCCCGAAAATACTTTATGTTTCGCTATTTCGCTGGCAGACTCTTGCACTACACCTTGCGCCAATAACTCAGCTTTTGCGGTTTCATAAGATTTACCAGTCATAAAAGCTTCTGCTTGAGCTATTGCGTTTGACCACAATATATCATTGTGCTCTTTATTGCTGAATTTATCTGAGGCAGCAACAATAATATCCATTGGAACAACCTGAGTACCCTGATGAAGCAATTGATAATAAGCATGTTGCCCATTAATTCCACTATCGCCCCACACTACCGGACAAGTAGCGTAATCTAAAGGTTCTCCGGCTTTATTTACTGATTTTCCATTGCTTTCCATTTCAAGCTGTTGAATATAAGCAGGAAAGCGCGTTAAACGAGTATTGTATGGAGAAATAATTAGACTGTGGTAATCGTAGAAATTATTGTACCAGACACCGATTAAACCAAGTATTACTGGTAAATTTTTACGTAAATCAGCTGTTTGACTAAAATGCTCATCCATTACACGAGCGCCACTGAGAAATTGATCAAAATTATCATAACCAATATATAATGCAATACTTAAACCAATTGCCGACCAAGAACTATAGCGTCCGCCAACAAAATCCCAAAAAGCAAACATATTTTCACGCGCAATTCCGAAGGCTTCTACTGCCTGAGTATTAGTAGATAATGCAATGAAATGCTTCGCAATTGCTGCAGTATTGTTTGCTGTTTTATCCAAAAACCAGCTACGCGTACTATGTGCATTAATCATCGTTTCTTGAGTTGTAAAAGTCTTTGAGGCAACCACAAATAGAGTTGTTTCAGGGTCTACATCTGCCAAGATATCATTTAGCATATAGCCATCAACACTAGAAATAAAGTGAATATTCATTCCAGCTACTCGATACGGTTTTAATGCCTGACAAATTAATACGGGACCTAGATCGGAACCACCAATCCCAATATTAACAATAGTAGCTATTTTCTTGCCTGTATATCCCAAGTGCTCACCTGAATGAATTTTGCGACAAAACTCAGCCATTTGTGCACGTACTGCTTTTATTTCAGGCATAACATTATGTCCGTCAACTAAAATTGACTCTTTATTGCTACGTAAAGCGGTATGTAAAACTGCACGGTTTTCGGTATTATTAATTTTCTCGCCATTAAACATAGCCTGAATCTTAGCTGCTAAATTTTGTTGTTTAGCAAAATTTAATAACAATTCTAAAGTTTGTTCATTTATATTGTTTTTGGAGAAATCAAAATAAATACCTTCTGATTCTAAAGTAAAGTCTTTTGCACGTTGTGGATTTTGTTTGAACAAATCCAATAACGTTAATTGAGATAGTTGTTGATAATGAGCTTTTAACGCATCTATTACAGAAGAAGGCATAATAAATCTCCCATGAAATTAATTTAATTAGCGTACAATTGATTTAGTGGCGGAACCTCTGATTTTGATTCCGCACTATTACTTAAATTATAAATTTTCATAAAATAATCATAAAACTTGCTATCTTTTTCACGTAGTTTCTCTTGCTCCTGTTGCTGCTTCTCATCTGCTTGCTGTTTTATTTGTTGTGCAAAACTAAAAGCGCTCTCCAAAGACATAGTTTTTAAACCATCTACCGGAACTGCACTTTCGGCTACAGGAGTAGCTACTGCCAAGCCAATATTAACAAAATTGATACCAAGCTCCGACTCAGGAATATTTTTAAGTTGTGAATTTATTCGCTCTTCAAAATCGCTTAAAGATGAAGACTTATTTGCCAAATTAACTAACTTATTACTGACCACGCTGGCTATTTGTATATCAAGATTTTTTACTCCATTTACATTAAGATACATGAAATAGACTTCGGGTTTAACTACTTGCCAGTTAACAACTACATTTGTTGAAAATGTCTGACCTGTCGCAGTATGCAATAATTGTGATGAAGCTAGATAAGAACTACGTAAGTTGGTATAAATAAAAGTTAGCTCTCCCCAAAATGGAATTTTCCAATGTAATCCTGGTGCATAAATTTGAAGTTGCTTTGAATTCTCCTTCACTATACCAACCTCACGTTGATCTACAACAAAAAAACCACTTGATGCAGCAAAAATAACCGCCAATAAAATAATTAAGTAATTTCGCATAAGCCTAACGACCCTTAAATTCACGTTGACGATCAACGCTGCGATTTACAGCCCGCACATCATCATCTATGCTTGATTTACTGCTAGGAAGATAAACACCGCCAGAGCTACTCTCTATTTTTAAAAACTGTGACTCACTCAAGTTAAGTAGTGGATAACTCTCTGCAATTAATGATTTAGTACTAATCTGGCTCAACATTTTATAGTACATCAGCTCGACAATAGCGTTTTTGTTTGCTTGATACTGAGGAAGCAAATTATTAAATTCGGCAACCATTGACTCAGTTTCTAATGACTTTTGCGTTTGATATTGAATTGCTTCTGCCATTATTTGTTTTGATGGTGTTAGATCATTGCTCTTCTTCGGTAGAGAAGCTTTTATTTGAGATACGTTTTGCAAGGATTTTATATTAAAAGCATTAATCTTTAAACCATAATTACGTAAAACCAGCATGCTTAAGCTACGAATCTCATTAGCAGTGACAATTGTACTGCTTTGCATTAATTGTTGGCTATTATGATGAATGAAATAGTCTTGTACAATTGCCGCCATTAACCAGTTGATTTTTTGATTTAGATCACTATTTTCTTGATAATAATTCAAATAATATTTTTGTGGGTCATCAATTACAAAAGACAAACTGGCATTCAAATTCAGCATATTACCATCTTCAGTAACAGCTAAAACTCCAGATTCATTGGATGATGAAGCTAGATTTAAAGTATTTTCAGAAGCATCTAAGTTAACGATATCACTAAATGGAAATGGATAGGTTACACCAATATCCATTCCGGTTATAAGTTGATCTACCTTACCATTAATAAGAATTATTCCATAATTTTGATTTGGAACATAGTAAACGCCCGTTAAGCCCCAAAGTACTAGAAGCATTGTAACAATTATCAGAGTAAATTTATTGTTACTGGGAATTGAAGGTGTATTAATTGGACGATTGGGATCTTTTTTCCCCATTAATCTTGCCAATTTCCGATTCAGACGATCTACGGCTGATTCAGTCTTTCCATGGCTCATATACTAAATCCTGTTGCTGATTGTTATTCTTTTTAATCCATTCTAGTTTTTCAATTATTGCCTGTCGAAGTAAATCTAAGCCCTTATTCTGTGCTGCTGAAACAAACACCTCTAGCGGCTCATTCTCATCACTATATCTGATATGGGGCTCTATATTTTCAGACAAATCGATTTTGTTATATACTATCAATTGAGGAATCTTATCAGCATTAATCTCAGATAAAACACTGTTAACATCTTCCATTTGTCGAAAACGAGAAGCATGAGCAACGTCCACTACGTGCAAAAGCAATTGAGCATAGACTGTTTCTTCAAGTGTTGCACGAAATGCTGCAACCAGTTTATGCGGTAAATCACGAATAAAACCAACGGTATCTGAAAGAACAACTTCATTGGTTTCATCGATAAACAGGTGCCGTGAAGTAGTCTGTAGCGTAGCAAATAAGCGATCTTCAGCATAAACTTTAGCTTTAGTTAAAGTATTAAATAAAGTTGACTTTCCTGCATTTGTATAACCAACAATTGAAAGAGTTGGTAAACCACTTTTCAAGCGTGCCTTACGTTGCGTATCTCGCTGTTTTACGACTATTGCCAAACGTTTTTTTAATAGTGTTACTTTATCTGAAATAGCACGCTTATCAAGCTCAATTTGTTTTTCACCAGAACCGCTACGCAAACCAATCCCACCGCGTTGACGTTCGAGGTGTGTCCAGCGACGAACTAATCGTGTTGCAATATATGACTGCTGAGCTAATTCAATTTGTAAAATGCCCTCATTGGTGGTTACTCGCTGGGCAAATATGTCCAAGATAAGCTGAGTTCTATCAATGATCCGGATTTTTAGCTCACGATCTAGATTACGCTCCTGAACCGGGCTAATGTTATGATTAATAACTATTGCAGAGGGTTTAAACGTATCACAAAGAGTTTTAATCTCATCTAATTTACCACTCCCGACAAAAAAACTTGGATCTACTTTAGGACGATTAGCCGTTAAAACCTGAGCAACATAAAATCCAGCAGACTCAGTTAAAGCTACTCCTTCTGCGACATCTTCATCAAACTCACTATTACGGTTAAGATTAACGGCGATAAGTAATACCAAATTTTTTTGCGGATTTTGCATCAATTACTTAGCAACTTCGGTATCAAAATTATTACTAAACGGACGTGATGGAACTATTGTTGAAATTGCGTGCTTATAGATAAGCTGGCTAACTGTACTTTCTCCATCACGCAACACTACTACGTATTGATCAAAGGAAGCCACAATCCCTGACAACTTAATACCATTAATTAAATAAATTGAAACCCGAATTTGTTCTTTACGTAAGCCATTAAGGTATGGATCTTGTAAATTAATAAGTTTAGACATTGTGTTCTCCAGAATTATTTCGTCTCAAAGATAACTAGTGCGCTCTTTATACTCGACTAAATTATAAATACCACGCGCTAATAGCAGCACGGCTTCCTAAATTAAGCTTGATTATATCATATCTTATTCACACTCTCCAAGTTACTAATTTTGCAAATAAGTGCAGCACATGCTGCACCAAGTTGCTATACATCAACTTTTTGCAAGATTATAAATAGAGCCAAACAAGTAATAAACTATTGATCATTAGGATTATTTGGTGGCATCTGTTGATTAAGCGGTATGTTTTGCTCATCAGGAACAGCCTGTCCAAAAACCGTATCTCCAGAATTTGCGCAAGCCAACACTCCAAAACTAATGATACCAAGCAATAGATATAGCTTCATTTTACTTATTCCTTATTTGCATGAGAACGTACCAGCTCAACTAACAATTTGAATGGTCGTCCAGTACTACCCTTCGCTTCAGCAGTTGAAGCAGTACCCGCCACATCCAAATGCGCCCACTTATAGTCAGTGAACTCTTGTAAAAAACATGCTGCAGTCACACTACCAGCTTTACCGCCCCAGCCACCTATATTCAATAAATCCGCATGATTACCTTTAATTAGTGCATTATACTCATCAAATAACGGCATCCGCCAAACTTTATCACAGGCAAGTACGGAGGCATTTTGAATAGCTGAGTGCAGTCCTTCATCGTTAACATATAAACCACTAGCTACTGACCCGAGCGCGATTACACATGCCCCAGTCAAAGTAGCAACGTCCACAACCCATTCAGGATCAAATTGTTTGGCATAATGCAATGCATCACATAAAATCAAACGACCTTCGGCATCGGTATTAAGAATTTCAATAGTTTTCCCAGCCATACTAGTAACAATATCACCCGGTTTTTGCGCTTTAGAAGAAGGCATATTTTCACAAGTAGGAACTAAAACAATTAAATTAACCTTTAGCTCTAACTTAGCAACCGCCGCAAATACGCCTAATACAGTAGCCGCACCACACATATCATATTTCATATCATCCATATTTGCACCAGGTTTTAAAGATATCCCACCAGAATCAAAAGTGATACCTTTGCCAACCAAAACAACTGGTTTTTGATCTTTTTTAGCACCATTGTATTCTAGTTTGATAAAACGAGGTTCTTCTTTTGATCCTTTAGCAACACCTAGAAACGCATGCATTCCTAATTTTTTAATTTCTTTCTCTGCCAATACCTCAGCACTGACATGTTTATTAATTTTTTCAAAATCTTTTGCTGTTTCACCCAAATAAGTTGGAGTTGCAACGTTAGATGGATTATTAGCTAGATCACGAACAATAAAATATCCTTCTAAAATGGCAATGGCATTACTAAGCGATTTGTTTAATTTCGCTTCAGATACCAAGTTGATAGCTTTCAACTCCAATTCAAATTTATTAGTTTTGAAATCATCAAAATAATATAATCCATTAACAAAATCCACTAAAAATTTTTCGGCAGCAGATTCTAGATCAATCTCAAGTTTATCAATGTGAAGCTGATTTAAATGAATATTAATTGTAGCTATTTTATGGCTAGCAATAAACTTAGCTAACGCTGTTGCAACATTACTTAATACCGCTAGAGAATATTTGCCAGAATTTCCAAGGCTCACCAATAAATTAGCACCATCAACCACCAAACTTCCAGCAGCCGTTAGATTATCAATCAATAATTCAGTTGAACTTCCGTTTAAGTCATGAAAACTTTCTTCAGCATTTTCTGCGAAAGTAAACAAAACGTTAAAACCATTTTGGGCTTTAGGTTTTGCATTAAATTTGATAGTTGAATGTTTAAATTTAAACTGCATAACAGATTCCTTATAAAACAAAAGCCATAGAGAGTTGCTCTCTATGATAAAATACATAGAATTACAATATTCTAGCACTTATTATGTTATTAAAAAACGTTTTTTATAAAGAATTAGTTGCCAATGCGGCACGGATTTTAACCGTATTGGTTATAATCTTACCCATTACCGAGCTATTTAAGCTATTAGATCAGGCAGCTAGTGGTCATATACCCACGGTCACATTATTCACCTTCATGTTATATGGAACGCTAGCCAGTTTCCCCATGATTTTAAATATTGCTACTTTCCTGGCAATAGTAATTACAATGAACCGCTATTCCAAAGACCACGAATTAGCTATTTGGTTAGCTAGCGGCATTTCACCATTTAAATGGTTAAATTTAACAGCTTGGTTTGTTGCGCCACTAGCGCTTACTTGTGGGATGTGTTCGATGCTTATCACTCCATGGGCTGTACGACAATCAAATCAATATGCAAATTTTCTAACCAAACAAGCAGCACCAATGGCGCTATCACAAGGACTATTCAAAGAATCCCGCGACAGTAAAGATGTATATTACATTGAAAAATATTCGATTGAGGATGGTTATGCACACGACTTATTTTTACAGTATACTGACGAAAGCAATACCAGTTACAATATTAACGCAGCGGAGGGGCGCATAACCAACCATGAAGGGATGCTTGGACTTACACTATATAATGGCACACGTAATCAGCTCAATAATTTTGAAAGCTCAAATATTCTGACTATGAAATTTGCAACCTTTACGGCAACTTTAAAACAAGCATATGACCCTGAGCGTGATAAACTTCAACTAAATTCACAATCCTACTCCACACTTGACTTGATTAAGCGCTATGATGAGGCACATAACCGAGGGGAACTTTCTTGGCGAGTGTCAATTATGATTATGACTTTTGTCATGGGACTAATAGCAGTTCCGCTTAGCATGCAAACTTCACGGGTACAGGGAAGTCTAGTCTTTATTTTCCCACCAATCATCTATGGCGTTTATCAAAATATAATCATGACGGTAAATGCGCAGATTAATGATGACAAGCTTTATTCTGCGTTTTGGACTATGCCAGTACATGTGCTTTTGATTGCTTTTGCTATTGGACTTACTTATTACAAGAGCAAACCTAACGGATATTTTAGATCTAAAAACAAATGAAAATTCTTTCCAAATATATTTTCAAAAAATGTTTACTTAATACCACAATGCTGTTATTTGCCTTTGCGGTTATTTACACAATTGTTACGGCTATTCCAGAGCTTGGCGATGTAGGTAAAGGAAACTATACTACTCTATCAATGTTTGTTTATCTAGGTGCCTTACTACCCGGATATATTTATTTGCTAACTCCATTAGCAGTACTGATCGGTGTTATGACAACGATGCTGGGATTGGTTAAAAATTCTGAGTATGCGATAATGCGCACTTCTGGAATATCACTAAAAGACATCACACATGTGCTGGCAATATTTGGAATATTTTTCACGTTCATTACTTTTGCATTAGGTGAAGTTATCGCTCCTAGTGCTAGTCATTTCGCTAAATTATATAAGTTAAATAAATTGAATCAACAAGTTTCAACTGAATTATCTTCAGGAGTATGGAGCAAAGACGGTGAACATAGTATTATCAATATCAAGCAAATTAATCAGAATGATAGTCAAAATATTTCAGGGGTACAAATTTTTAATTTCACCGAAAACCAACAGCTCCAACGCTATATAACCGCTAGTTCAGGGCATTATAATAGCAATCAACATGCTTGGGAATTGGAGGGGGTAACTATCTATAATTACTTTGGCTATAAGATATCAATTGCTAAACCAACAAATTACAGTTGGCCATCAACCATTGATCCAAGTTATTTTAATGTGTTGGTTGTTTCGCCAGAAGATATGCCTGCACTTGGACTTATTCAATACATTAAGCATCTAAAAACCAATAACCAAGCAACTAACCGCCATGAAATTGCACTATGGAGTAAATTACTCTACCCGATTGCCTGTATTTCAATGGCATTTATTGCGATTGGTTTTATTCCAAATAATGGACGGAATATTAATTTATCGGCAAAATTATTTGTCGGGATATTAATTGGAATAACTTTCTTCTTTAGTAATAAACTAATTGGCTATATGGCAGTGCTTTTTGACTGGAACGCGATTTTATCCGCCACCATCCCGACGGTCATACTCTTCGCCGCCGGATGGATAGTGATTCTTAAAAAAGAAGCCTAGTTGCGCGTAAGTAAATCAATAAACCGTGTTGCCAGTATCCGATAATCGTGATTGCGTAATACAAAATTATAGCCATTTTGCGCTAATGTGGCTAAATTTGGCTCTGATAACTTACTTAATGTCGTCATAGCGCTAGCAATTGCTTCAACATCTTCGGCTGCAACTGATATTCCACAATTCGCTTCATTAACTAAATCATTCCCTGCCGTCACAGAATGAATTACTGGCTTTTTAGCCAACATATAATCAAATAATTTATTTGGGCAGATACCAAAACGATAAATCGGCAATTTATTCCAACCAATATAAAGTGCGTCACAAGCCTGTAAAAATGAAGGAATCTCTAATTTATTGATGGACGGCATAAAATAAACATTATTCAAATTCTCATTAGCCACACGCTGTTGCAAGCTTGCTTTATTCGGTCCGTCTCCGATCAAAACTATCGCTATTGCTTGATCTTTAATTAATTTCGCAGCTGCTAGCAAATAATCCAAAGCATTAGCTTCACCCATTCCACCTGCATAACCAATAATAAATTTATTTTCAACATGTTTTAGCCGACTAAGTAAATTTTGATGCTCATTAGGCATTTTTTGCGTTGAATTTAACCAATCTGCAGCAACTATCCCATTGGGAATATAAGCAAATTTATCCTCGCTCATACCACGACTTTGCATATATTCTTTGGCTTTAGGTAACAAGCTGACTACTTTATCCGCATGACGATAGCCGTAATCTTCAGCACGTTGCATCGCCATAATAAAGGGATGCCAACGCGACATTCCACCGACTTCAATCGGCGTTAACGGCCATAAATCATGTACTTCATAAACAAACTTGGCATGAGCAGCTTTAGCAATAGAGTTAGCAACTTTAGTATCAAAAGGATAGGTTGAGGATGCAATCACCAAATCAGGTTTAAACTGGTGAACCAATTTGTTTTTAAGTTGCTTAACTTTGTTCAAAAAAGAGAAGATATTGATTACTCGCTTAAGACCATTTTCACCATATGGCGTAGTTCGACACCAGATATATTCAATTCCATCAATTGTTTCATGCAGATAGTCTTGCCCTTCAGCAAGCGTAACATTCTTATGGCGAACATGAGAAATATTGCTGGCAACAATCGTAACTTTGTGCCCTTGCTTGACCCATTCGCGAGCAAGATAGTATGGACGATACTCCATTCCATGATAGATAGAGCCTGCGTAATGATTAATGTAGAGTACATTCATTTCTTTTATCCTATTAATTCAAATTAATATTAATTATTTTTATATCTTATTAGCAATATTGTTGGTATTATAAGTTTTCTTTAGTCTTTAATTTAAGATATATTCTTTCAGCTGTTAGATTAGCGCTTCAATCAGTACTTGCCTTACTTTCTTTTTAGATTTAGATCTCATCTAAGCATTTGATAAAAGCAAATAAGTCATTTGTTTAATCACCATTAGCGGATTACTCAATCCATTAGTCTAAAATGCTTCCCACGCGTAGTTTATTTGTGTTTTAATTTCTTGATTAGTTGTTTTCTTTCATTTCTTAATTTGCTTCTAAATTTGTGCGAAAATTGGATAAATATGTTTATCATTTCTCTTATAACCTTTATTTAATCCATTGCTGCCATCAAACTGCAAATCCAGAAGTTCAAAATCAGAAATCTTATCTAATAAATATAAATCCCAAAAGGGTAAATCAGACTTGCTTTTTGAACTGCTAGAACCATCAATTTGTAATCCACGAAAACAAGGATTTTTTGTAGAGACATGTAATCCTACACAGTATGGTTCTACAATACGGGCATGCCCATCATAAATAAATTTGATACAATGCTTATTATTAATTGCATAAATAAGTTGATCTTTAATCATGTAATTTCCTTAACATACTAACTTATATGGTATTTGTTTTTCCTATTTTGAAATGCTTCTTTTCCACCCTCTAAAATCTCGCAAACATGTTCTTGTATTCCTTGTTTATAGAGTATATCATTACTTTTAGAATTTACAAAAGTATTTTCCAGAGCACCACTTACATATTCAAATTTATAACTATTGTTTGTTGGATTAACTGTTTGATGCGCTACAATCACACACTCTGCATCTGCACCAACCACCAAATTCGGATTGTGGGTAGCAATAATAATTTGACGTTCCTTTTTCTTATGTTTAATAAACTTAACTAATTCATTATAAATTGATCTATTATCTAAATCATCTTCGGGTTGGTCTAATAATATTGGGCATTTACTATTGTCCATTTCAATTAATAACTGCAATAATACCAAAGACTTTTTACCTTGCGACATAGTGCTTAAACAATCATTATCTTGAATAATATCATAATGAATATCAAATCTATTCTCAAATAATTTTGTAATAGCTTCCTGTTTAGTTATGTTATTTTTTAACGATAATTTTTCATTCATAATCCCCTTAAAAACTTTCTCAAAATCAGAGATAAGTGTTTCTATATCTTTATACGTATAGTCATTAATCGGTGCACTAGTTCTATACTCTGGGATATTTATAAATGTAGATATCCGTCTTCCATCACAAACTAGATCAACAAATTTATTATAAAATTCGTTTGCTAAAAATCTGACCTCAAATTTAAATTTGAGATTACTACCAGTTAAATTGCTTTTAGAAGATTGATCGGCTGAAAATTGTTCATAAAGTCTAAAATACGAGGCATATTTATTTAATAATTCACCAAAAATTGCCCAATAGTTGTCAATACATTTATTTAACAGTACTTTTTTTGCAGAAATCTCTTGCACGTATCCAGATAATTCATTAACCTTTCTAATTTTCTCACTTAATAAATTATTTTTTTTCATTTTTTCTAATAGTGGATTGTATATGGTAATACACGCTTCTAATAACTTATTATTTTCTGAAGATAAATTAGTACATTCAGCAATTGATTCAGAAACTATTTCTTGCCATTTTTCATGAAACGTTAACTTCAAATTTTGATATCCTTGGTTTATTTTATTAGCAAACTCAATTTTCAGAGGTGATAAGTTAGGGTCATTAACTAGCGTAATATCTTTTATTTGATTTAAATAGGTAATACTGTCATTTATGTCGTTAATTTCTTTTTCAAGCTGATTTTTTTCCTTTTGTTTATCAAGGTATAATTGCCTATCTTCAGTAGAAATTCCAGCTTGTTGTTGTAATTGCTCTATTTCGTTTCTTAAATTGTCTAATTCTTTAGTGATACCACTTTCATCACCTATTTCTTTAATTTGGTTATTTAACTCATAAAATTCACCTAAACAAGAAAATAGTTTATTAATATCTTCATATATTTTTGAGTTAATTAATTGCTTGTTACTTTCAAATAAATCAAAAATATCTTGTATCTCTTGATTTTGTTTTATTAGCGTTATAATGATATCAGCTATTGCTGAATTACTATTGTTGTCAGATAATCTATTTAGATATGATTGTGGTATATAGATTATTTTCTTACCAATTTCAGGGTTATCAAACATCTCTCCCTCGAAATTATTTCGTGATGATATCTCTTTTTGATTAACCTTACCATCAAACCATGAGACAGAAAAACCACTTACCTGTTTTTTGTATGGTGGAATCTCCACCTCTTTTAACTTTTTGCTAACTTGGGCTGAATCAATAGCTTCTGCAATATTTCTCAACAGCAGTGATTTACCAGTTGACTTACCACCAATTACAACCGTAAGATTACTACTAAACACTAATTCATCTACCATAAAACTTGAGTCAACATATTTACATTTATCAATAACTAAATAAGGTGATTTCTGTTCAGGTTCTAATTCCTGTATTTTTACTCTTTCCTCTGGCTCATAAACTACCTGCTTTAATCCATTAAATGTCATCTCAGCTTTTATCCAGCAAAATTTTTCTGTTGGTTTTGAATCTTGATCCTTTAGTTTACCCAATGGATATGAAGAATGATGCGAATCACTTCCTTTTATGCATGCTTTTTTTACTCCAATGGCTTTTCTATAATCATCATTACTAAATTTAGGCTTACCATCTTCTGTACAAGATGCCCAGAGAAAGTATTTAATTTGTTTTTCATTAGCAGAACCTAAGACATGAGCTCTTTTAATAAAATCTTGTTTAATAAAAGAATCAGAATTGGGGTCAATATTATCTATTCCTCCATACTCATCATATGGAATCCAAACTAAAAAATTATTCATAAACTTTCTATCGGTTTCTAACTCTTTTAATACCTCATCAAAGGAAACTTTCTTAGTGGCTAATTTTTCTTTATCACTGTAATCAGAGCCAATAATTTGCCCTTCAGATTTTAAACTCCGTATAAAACTCTCGATATCTTCAATATTAAGTGTATTATTAAAGATAATATGAAAATTAAAATTAGTGCCCCCATTAGTTCTACTTGCCTTATGCGTTAATACATCTGTCATTCGAAACTCAACTATTGGAAAAAATATTTTTGTAGTTTCAAAACTTCCATTTTCTATTTCTTCTATTAATTTCCTATAGCCCGCAACGGAAAAATAGTCATTTATACCAATTACATCACAATCTGCATTATTTACTTGTTCACAAAAATTACTCCATGTTCCAGTGTAACCTTTAGAAAATGGACTATGAACATGTAAGTCCCATTTTCTCCATTCAGAACCTCTACTTAAATATTTTGACATATTTATCCCCTAAAAATTAAATTTTATTTCCCACTACAGCCAACACCGCTAATCCGACTCACACCACCGTTCAACGGTTCAACCTGAATCTGCAAGCTAATCCGGTCTTTGAGTGCGCCGACATGCGAGATTACCCCGATCAGTTTACCATCGCGCTGTAAGCTATCGAGTGCATCAAGTGCGGTTTGCAGCGAATCTTCATCCAGTGTACCAAAGCCTTCATCGAGGAAGAGCGAATCAACCTGAACTTTATTACTTGAGAGTTTGGATAAACCCAGCGCCAGCGCCAGACTGATAACAAAGCTTTCACCACCGGATAGGTTTTTGGTAGTACGGATTTCGCCACCCTGATAGTTATCGATTACGTTTAGTTCCAGCGGTGCATTATTATCGCGAATGAGCAAATAACGATCTGACATCTGACGCAGTTGCTGGTTCGCATGTTTTACCACTAGATCAAAAGTTAAACCTTGGGCAAAATTACGGAATTTTTTACCATCGCTAGAGCCAATTAGTACATGTAGTCGGCGATAACGTTCGGTTATTTGCAGTTGTTTATCTCGTTGCGTTAAGGTATCTTGTTGCTGTTCTTGGGCTTGGTTGTTAGCAGTTAATTGTCCACGAATTTCACCGATACGTTGATTATATTGCTCATAATTAGTTTGGATATTTGCTATCGTGGATTGTAGTTCTTCGCTGGTTTTATCAGTTAACTGTTTGGCTTGTTCATTTGTCAATGTTTCGCTAGTTTGTTTTAGGCGGTTAGTGAGCTCAATTGCTTGCTGTTTTAGATTATCCGCTGTCTGCCCAATTGCCATCATTTCGTCACGGGATAAGCGCTTGGCAATAAACTCTGACTCGTTGGCTATATTAACCAGCTTGAGCCGAGCAATAAATTCTTCTTCTTGCTGTGCTTGATTGATTTGCAGTGTTTCGAGCTGTGTGCTATCTTTCTCAATCAGTGCGATTAATGCTGTTTGCTGTTGCTGGAGTTGGTTTAATTTAGTCACGCTAGCTTGAGCGGTTTCTTCAAGTATTTGAAGCTCTTGCTGCCATTCTTTTTCGGCGGCATCGGTATTTTTATCACCGAATAAAGCGCTGCGATTAGTACTTATGGTATTGATAGCTTGTTGTAGTGTGTTAACTTCATTTTGCTGCTCAGTTATTTGCGCATTAAGTGCTGTTTGTAGGCTATTATTCTGTTCGATTTGATGATCTAGTCTTTGTAGTTCATCTTTGAGGATATTGGCTTCTAGTTCTTTACTTTGCCATCCATCACGTCGTTTAGCCAAGTTGCCTTTAATAGCAGAGATTTCCGCAGGTTCAATTGCTAGGATTTGATAGTTAGTTAATTGAGTAGTTAATCCGTTTAATAGCTTTTCATAGTTAGCATAGATTTGTTTATATTCCTGAATTAGAGCGGCTAAGCGTTGTTGATTTGCCAGTTTTTGTTCTGCCAACTTGGTAGAATCAAGCTTAATCTCAGCCAATAACTTTTCTAATTCTTGTTGTTTAATTTGATAATTAGCTAACTGCCGTTCATAATCTTGCAAAGTGGTAATTTGCTGATTGAGTTGATTAATTTTTTGGCTGATTTTACCTAATTGTTCCTGAAGCTCTGGGGTACTTATTTGATTGATATTTAGGCAATACTTGTTAATCAGAGTATCAATACTTTGTTGTAATAGTTTCTGATTATTGACTATTTCATTTTGACGTTCGTGTAGTTTGATAATATTAGCGTTACTAGTAGCAATCTGACTACTTAATCTACTTAGCGTAGCTTGCAATTGACTAATCGTGGTTTTAGCTTGGTTAATCTGAGTATCAATCTCATTATTAACCGGTACGCCATCATGAGCATAAGGATGGTCTAAGGCTCCACATAGCGGACATGGTTGGTTGATTTGCAAATTCGCCCGTTCATCACTGAGGCTAATAATCTTACTTTGTAGTAGTTTTTGGTTAGTTAAATTGTCTAGTAGCTGATTGGTATAATTTAAAAGCTCCGTTTCACGCTCAAGTTGTGGTTGTGCGCTAGCGATAGATTTCTCTTCGGTAGTTAATTCAGTCTCAATCTGTTGTAGTTTCAGCGCCAAATTAGCTTGCTCTTGTAGTTGTCTTGCTAATTCCGTATAATCAAGCTGTTTGTTATTTAGCTGTAGAATTTCATCTTTAAGCATTGCCACATTTTTACCATTAGCCAGTTGCTGGATGTTTTGCTCTAGCTGAGTAATTCTACTATTTAGCTCACTTTGTTCTGTGCTATATTTAGTTTGACTAGTTTCCTGCGCTATGATAAGTTTTAACAATTTATCTAGGTTTATTTGCGTAGCATCTTGTTCTGCTTGATTATCCTGTATCTGTTTATTAATTACCAATAAATTATCTAATTCGGCACAAATACCACTATATGTTGTGACTAACTCCGCATCTACATGATGTTCGGTTAAGAAAGTATTAATCTGAATTTGCTGTTGCTGTCTATCTGCTTGTTGTTTAGCAAAACTCTGTCGCTCAGTCAGTAATTTATCCAGTTGGCTGTGATTGGTTTCAAGTTTGCTGGTGGCTTTGGCTAATCCATCCTGTTTAGTTATTATCTCAGCATCAAGCAAGCGAACTTGTTGCAAAATTTTAAGCTTCTCTGCATAGCTAGTTTTATAGTTGGCTAATTCATTATTAGTTTGAGCTGCCTGAGTTTGCTGTGTGGTCAGCAATTCTTTCAGCTTAGGCAATTGTTCTTGATTCGCATTCAGATTAGCTTTTATTGTTGCTATTTGTTTGCGTAGCTCGAGTAACTGGATGTAAATATCGCTATTTATTTCTTCGACCAGTTTCGCATCTTTGAGGCGTAATTCATCGCTAGCAAATTGTTCCTGCTGTATCTGCAATTGCTGCTGTGCTTGCTGAATTACAATTAATTGATCACTTAGCTTTTGCAAATTAGTGAGCCAGTTTTGTTGCTGTTCCAGAGTGCTTTTATCAGTTATTAGTGCCGTGGTTTGCTTAGTTAATTGATTTAATTCGGCTTGCAACTCTTCTACTTGTTGGGCAGTTAACAAGTTAATACCAGCTAATCTGGCATTGATATTATTTAGAAGATTTTCTTCACCGGTTTTACGTTCATGTACCAATTTCGAGATTTGGCTATAGATTTCTGTACCAGTAATTTTTTCTAGGATTGGTGAGCGCTCATCAGCAGAAGATTGTAGAAATTTAGCAAAACCACCTTGCGCAAGCAGCATGGCACGTGTAAAATGCTCAAAATCCATTCCTGTAACTTCAGTAACTATTTGTGGTGTCTTGCTTAGTTTATCTTCAAGAGTTTTATTATTTACACCATCTTCGATGATGTGTTGTGCGTTTTGTAAATTACCATCAGCTTTCTTACGTGCTCGTGCTTGTGACCAGAGTGTGCGATAAGTACCAGATGAAGTCTGAAATTCAAGGCTAGCAAAACATTCGCCACATTGACGCGACATGATTTCATTCTGACTGGCATTAATTCGTTCTAAACGTGGAGTACGCCCATAGAGAGCCAGACAAATTGCATCAAGTATCGTAGATTTACCCGCGCCAGTTGGTCCGGTTATCGCGAATATTCCTTGCTCGCCATATTCTGCAGCGGTAAAATCAATTATCCATTCCCCGACTAGTGAATTGAGATTTTTAAAGTGTAGCTTTAAAATTTTCATTATTCTGCCCTCACATCATTACTCGTCAAATCTTGCATGATTTGGGCAAAGCACTTTTTTAGCTCTTCTTGTTGATTAGCGGGAATATTATTCATGCTTAAACATTTATCAAATACCTGTTCCGGATTCAAACTAGATAATTCAATGCCACCTTCATACTCGGCAGATGACAAAACTTGAGCCAGTAATTGACTATTGTAAACTTTAATTAGTTCAACCTGCGTATTCATCACAATGGCTTGTAATTCTTGCTGTAAATTAGCAACGATTTCTTGTCCGGTATAATCAACCTCAACCCAAATGGATTCATTCCGATTAACCAAATTCGTCAACGCTAACTTAATTGTATCTAAGTTACCAGCGATACGTTCCAGAGGTTGAAATTTTGGAATTGCTATTTCATTAACCGTTACATTTCCCACACTAATATCAGCTTCAATAATTACCTTTTGCTGGCGAGCTTCACCAAATCCCATTGCCAGTGGTGAGCCACTATAACGGTAGTTATCTTTACTAGCAATTATCTGCGGAACATGCAAATGCCCAAGGGCTAGATAATCAATGCCAGCTGGAAAATCAGTTGCTCCAAATTGAGCCAATGAGCCAACATATAATTCACGCACCCCATCATCTTTGAGGGTTTTGCCACCTGTAACAAATAAATGTCCGGTTGCAATAATTGGTACAGGATGCTCTAGCTGTTGGCGCAAGAGCTCCGCATGTTCACAAACTTTACTATAATAATCTTTGATGGCATGCATAAAGTTTTTATCTTTATCTTCGGCTAACTCATACTCATCAAGAATCCGAATATCACGATCGCGTAGATATGGGATAGCGCAAACTAATGCTTGAGTTATACCGTTTGTGTCTTTTAACTCCAACACATCATCACGATAATCTGGGCTAATATTTCCTACGACATGAATTTTAAGTTGTTTGAGGAGTTCTTTGGGAGCGTTTAATAATGTTGGTGAATCATGGTTACCACCAATAATTACAATATGTTGACAGCTAGTATTAGCAGCTACCTTACATAAAAATTGATAGTATAGTTCTTGGGCTTTATTACTTGGGGTGGTGTTATCAAAAATATCACCAGCAATTATCAATAATTCTGGTGATTTAAGTTCTATTTGCTCGATTAGCCAATTTAGAAATGCTTCAAATTCGATATAACGTTTTTTGCCGTATAAAGTACGTCCCAGATGCCAATCAGAAGTATGAAATATTTTCATGAGCTAAAGTAATCCCTAATAAATTCAGTCAATATTATATCTAAATAACACTGTTAAAAGTACAGGTAATTTTTGAAACGGACAACTGCAATTAAAGTCTAACATAATCTTTAGTTGTAATATCAATTTTATTACTTATAAAAGTTACGCATTGGACGTTAATCTAAAGTCACTGAAAAACAATTACTCTACTTTCCGATACAGAAAATAGTTATTTAAATTATATCTTCATATATCAGAATGTTACTTAAATGATTTCATTTTATTAGTATAATATCAAGTACAACAATTAAACTTGTATCTTAATCTATAAAATATTTAGTATTTAAAATATAACTAATACCAAATTAAACTTTAAATCAATTACTTGAATAAACAGTCAAATTAATGTTTGCTGTATCTAACAAATAGTGTGCTGTATTTCCTAACAATATAAGAATATCATCAGAAGCATTTTTTTTACTTAATGATGGCTGTACTATACTAATATTGAATCTTACTGGTTTTTTGTACTTTGCTTGATTTAACAAATCATCTATATCATTTTCTGTCCCTTTTATTATTCGACTACACTCTTTGCCTTTATCAATTTTAACGATCCTTTTTAATAGATGAGTGAAGAATGCTTTGCTATCAATATGTTTCCACTTTACAGATTTAATTGCTTGACCACAAACTTCGTAAAAATTACTGATACTATTACTAATAATACCGCCCATGGCATATTTCAAATGAAAAAGATCAATTACAATCTCTGTTTCTAAATCATTGATTGCTATTATATCTGCAATTTCACCTCTCCCATCATCATCGTAAATAACCTCATATTGGTTTTTTAACCTATCTATAAAATAATATTGAATAGAATCTTGTTGATATGGAAATATACCTTGAGATTCTTTATTTAAGCTTACTCCGCTCCACGATAATCCAATAATTTTTTCTGATGAAAATTTAGGTGGTTGTATTCTTGGTTTTGTGTATAGTGTTTCGATTAAATATGACTCATCAGCAAACCAAATTATAGGGTAGAATATTTTGAAATATTCTACAATGTCTTTAGTTATCTTACCATATGTAATTGAACATTTTACCTTATTAATTTGTTTAATTCTATGAAACACTACATTTTTAGAATCTGCTTCAAATAAAATCTCAAATTTCATAGAGTTATTTTTAGAATCAAGCGAGAATTGTAGATTACCCGTAAGACTTGGATTCAATAGATTCAATTCAACGTCTGCAAAATCTAAAATATAGCCATCATTATTAAATTCAAATGACACATTGCTTCTATTATATATTTCTTCATCCCAATCAATATAAATAGGCATAACATCTGGTCTTTGTGAAATGTGTTCTCTAAACAACGTATGTTTTAATATAGTCATATGGTCAATAGAATCATTCTCAACATAATCACCAATGTCCCTACACCACATAGTTAGCTCTTTCAAATTCCCACGTAAATATGACCAAATTTTACCTTTAACAGAGCAACCTAATGATACTTTCTCACCATTCTTATAACCAACCCCAAAATAATTATTACTCGATAGATTTCCTTGCTCTATTTCACCTATAGCATCTTGCACCTTTCTGCCATAAAATGATTGAAAAGTAACATCTCTACCAATTCCTTTTCGTGCACCTATATTGTATATAGCTAATCTATTTACATCTGCAAAGACTCTAAATATATTATCCCCTATTAATTTCTTTGTTTTAGTCGGACCAAATATAGCCTCTAATAAACTGTCGCTTGAAAAATCTTTTAGTGAAGTATTAACAAATACTCTATTTACATTATCTCTAAAATCCCAATGAATAATTATAATATTCCATTGTAAGTTTTTTATATTCTCAAACCGACCCCATTCAACTGACTCTAAAGTGCCTAATATTATTACTATAGTACGTTCACGTTCATTGGTATCACTAAAGACATAGTCAAAATTATTTTCTTCGTAAAATCCAGATTTCCAATTAGACGGATTCCAAGTCTGACTATAGTTTTTGTATATAACTGTACTCATAGCAGGATTTATTTGTCCAAAAGATATTTGAGAGTTATTTAACTTTTCAAAACCATCAAGAAATTCTTTTATCTGAATTTCTTTTTCAGTTGCCTTATCTGCTATTCTTGGTAACAATAAGTTCCAATCAGCATTTTTTGAGTATAACTGCTCCAACTCTTCATTTATTGGTGGATATGCTACATTAATAATGAAGCTGGCATTGCCTAAATTCTGACCTGAAGACCTAGTAAACCTGCCAATAAATTGAAGAGTAATTGCTATGCTCTGCCTTTCATCATGAATAGCAGCTATTTTAAGATTTGGCAAATCAAATCCCTCACCAAGCATATTTACACAAACTATTATGTCATACTCAAGACGTTTGATGGCTTCAAGTTTATTAGCTAAATCTTCAATACCGTTATAAATTACTATAGATTTGTAATCTTTATAGATCGAATAATACTGATATACTTCTTCAGCCCTTTTTTTACTGATGCATTTGACCATCAATATATGTTTATAGCCACTTGCTATATCTGCATTTAATTGTTCTATAGCCTTTTCAGCAATTTTCTTATCAGCAAATTTTTTATTGTATTCTCTAATTGGTAAATAATTAATTGGCGTGTAGTAATTATGTTCTTGAGCAAGTTTAAGAGAAAAATTAAAAATTATTTTCCCTTGTAAATTTTTACCATCATTTCTAAATGGTGTTGCAGTAAACAGAAAAACCTTATTTTCATTAAATTTTTCAATTAAATCTCTCCATGTTTTTGCCTCAGAATGGTGTGCTTCATCAACGAAAATATGTGAGAACGAATGATTTAAGATGTTCTTTTGCTCATCATCTAAGTTAGTTAATATATTAATAGTAGAAACAACAACATTGCACTTAGAAATGAAAACCTGAAGCTCGGTAGTACTATTAAACCTCTTCTCAACAACACCAACTATTGGATTTAAACAACTTTCATCAACTACCCCAATCATCTTAAGTAAACCAAGAGAAATAAATTTATTTGAAATTTGGGTTCTTAATGAATCAGATGGAACAGATACTAATAGCTTTTCACATCCATTTGCTATAAGAGTTGACAACATTGTTTCAGTTTTACCAGTTCCTGTAGGCATTACAACAATAGCTCTTCCATCAGGGTTCTGAATATGCGCCAATATTGAGTGCAATGCACCGATCTGTGGAGATCTCAGTCCTTTTATACCTTTTGATAGATTTTCTTTAACAAATTTAAAACAAGAATCCCACGTTGAAACAATATAATCTGGGGTATAGTTTAATAATTTGGGGTGTTTTATCCAGCGAATTATAGAAATCTTATCTAATCTGACATCTTTAGCGGTTGGTCTTTTAGAAGTTAATAGTACATAATCATATTCCTGTATATATGGATCATTGATTTTTGATGTTAATAAATAAAAATCGCTATCAGCTTTTATCACAAATGGTTTTTTACTAACAACTTCTATATTAACCTCACCCTTCCAATACCCAAAAGACTCCCATATTGAATTACCACTTAGTTTATCTACTAGTTTTAACAATTGGGGAAGCTTTAAATTCATCAAATGATTTCCAATCATAACACCAACATAAGATAACAATATATCATATCAATACAACAACTAAATTGTTTAATAATTATATAACTCATTAGATATTCTATACCTTAGACGAAAAATACATCAAAGATTTCTCTTTATCGCTAATTGAATCATTGAAAGGCATATTAAAATTATACTTTATTTTCAAATCATATGAATAATAATGAGTTAAAATGAATGCAAGAAAGTCCTCTGGGTTCATTGGGTTTGTGACAGGAATACGAACAGCTTCTTGATTGATAGTCAGATGACACTTAGGATGATCATCGGGGCTTTTAAGATTAGCCACTGGATCGTAATCAAAACGGATAAATCCGATGGATTTAAATTTATTAATAATAAAAAACACATCATACTCTTCTGATTCGTATGTATTATTTAGATACTTGATATCTTCCCAAGACTCAAGATAATCTAGAACTCCATACCCTTCAATCAGAATACCATCGCTGAGAAAAGGAAAATGCAAAAAATAAAGCCGATGACTCTTTAATTCTCCAGCAGCATCAAACTCGTAAAATAGTTGAATAAGAGAACCATCATTTAGAATAAAATTATATTCATTATTTTTGACAAATTGCTTATATAGTTCGTATAAATTATTTATGCCAAAATAGTCAGACAATTTACAACCAGAATTCCAAGTAACAGAATTTAACTTTACAGAAGGAGGATTAAATGCAATTATTACATTATTTCCTATTAATTCATCAGTTATTGCATTAATTGCTTTTATAATTTTTTTTATCATTTTTTATTACTAGCTATTGAGATAGTAGTTCAATAAGTGCCTGTTTATCTTCTTTAGAAAGAGTTTTTAATACATCAGCTTTACCAATATCTAATAATTTAGAAACAGCATCTTTAGTAGCTATTGTATTTTTATCATAATTTCTATACAAAACTCTCATATCTTCTAATTCTTTAACCGTTGGGTATTTAAACGTTAATTTATAATCATTTTGAACTACTCTATCAATTTCCTCTACTAAAGCACTCATTCCTCCTCCGCAACCGAAAATATTTATATGAGCTCTTGTTCTTGTAATTGCAGTAAATAATATATTTCTACGCATTACAATATCATTATTATTTGCATCAAAACAATAATCACTATTTACTATATAAACGATTGGAGCTTCGTTACCTTTAGCTCTAAAAATACCAGAAATGGTTACCTTTCCATCAATAAAAAATTGATCAACAGAACTAGTTACCCCAGCAAGATGGTTGTCTATACCATTTTCATTCAACATCATTCTTAATTTAGCGGTATCTCTCTTTGTATATATTGGGTTAGCATTAATAACTAAAATATCATGAGGTGACATCTTGTCTTCATTAATATTTCTGATAATTGAATCCACTACAAAACTATATTGTTGGTCTACATCACCAAAGGTTTTATAAACAACACTATGATTTTTATTAATAAATTTATTAAAGAAATCAGGAATATTTTCACGATCCCGTTCAAGCACAACATCCCCACCAAAATCTAAAGTCCCAGAAACAACTGAATATCCTATATCATTCCAAAATTGTGGATAATCAAATGCTTGTATTGGTCCCGTAGATTTGTATAAACCGAAGCCAAGTGCATGCGCAAGAGACAATACCCATGGTGGATTTCTATAACATTTCTTGAGAATAAAATCTTTGGTGGGTTTTTTAGACTCATTAACTAAATCATTGGATGATATATTGGCAATTCCAGACGAATTATTTCCAAATAAAATCTCTGGTGAGTCAATTGTATACTTGCCGATAGTTTGAAGTTCATCATATGCCCAAATAATATGCTTATTATCACTTACTACTTTAATGATTAACTCAAAAAAACTCCTAGGCAAATCCTGAGCTTCATCTATTAATACGATATCATAAATTTTTACTTGAGGCTCAAGAATCACTTCACTTAATAATTTATTACAACAACCAGAAAAAGCATCTTCATAACCGAATCGGTGAGCTGCTTGGCTAAAATCAAGGATTTCTTTTTTGTAAACTTTAGCAATATGCGAATAAACACCTTTAGAAGCATTTGATCCCCAAGCATGAATAATGTCAATCATCTCCCAATTAGGCTTATCTTTAATGTGTTCAAATGTAAACCTTGTTACTAAATCTATAAATTGTTCCTTAAGTGATCTAGTATTGAAAGTAATACATATTTTCTTGTCAGGATTCTGAACGTGCAAATAAGCGGCTTTTAAAGCTAAAACAATTGTTTTACCAGAGCCAGCTAGTCCTCTGATACGTTGAGGACCATTAGCATCTTCAATTGCTGCTCTTTTTTGCTCTCTGTCTAGATTTGCAATTTCTTTTTCAATTTGATTCATTGCCCATCCGAGAGTTTTGGTATCAGTTACATCTCTTGACTTTCTATCCTTGAAGCTTACCAAAGATTCAATTACTGAGTTAACTTGATTATAAACATTTAGATTATTTTCAATGTTCGTTAATGAGTTCTCAATAATAGAACTGAAATCACAGGGTTCATGAACTAATTTTTCAGACGTAATTGGAATATTGTCTATTTGTCCACTACAAAATGTTACTACCTCAATGCTAGGAATAAGTGTTCTATTTTTAGTAAGAAATTTAAACTCTATTAATTTTGATTGTAATTTATTGTATATCTCATCTTGAGCATCTTGAATTACTTCAATAGATAAATTTGACTCTGTAAATGCAATTACACCATGTTTTGACGTAATTAACAATGCATCCAGAACAATTTTATCACCAGTATGTGTTTTGATTAATATTGGATAACCAAAAAACAAAGTTCCATATAAGTCCCCATCAGAGAATGCTGAATTTACTAAATCTACAATATCCTGATTAATTTCAGGATTGCGACTATGTCCATAAATAATATCAAGTTTCATTAGCCTTGTATCCAAACATATTTAATGTCTGATTATACCATAAATTTATCTCAACCGCCACACTTATAATCATATGATTTATATAGCTTTTATATTAGCTCACCACATAAGAACATCTCAACTTACTTACTCTAAAAATAAAACAACAGGGACTCTATTAATAACTTTAGAAACAAATCATTCGTACTTCATAAACAAAGATAAAAAGTTAAATTATGTTATCTCCAGATGCATGATTTTGACTATCTATTTAATGTAGTATTATTTAAGCAATCAAAATTTTACTCATTTACTTTAGGCATTTATTATTTCCTGTATTAGATTATAATTAAATATCTTAAAGAGATTTTTCATTAAAAAGAATATATAAAAGTATTTAACCACACCATATAAATAAAATATTATAGTCAGATAACTCTATATTAGCGTTGTTATTCAAAATCATAATGGTTCACTCCACAAAATTTTAATGACTATTTGAGTTATTTCCTGATTTTTTTTGAATCACGTCCATCTCATTAATAATTGATAGAACTGCAGCAAATTTGCAAAAATAACAACAGCGTTTTCTACCTAATTTGTAAATTGCTTCCATTTGATTATCACAATGTTTACAAATTTTAACTGATTTCTTATTTTTAGACATATTATGGCTCCTACTTAAAATATTTTTATCTTACACGTCACAATTAAATAAGCTTGGAATTAAACTAACATTATTTAAAATCATTGATTTATTTTTAAAAAATAATTTAAGAAATTCAATAATTATTTTGAAGTTAGACTCACTATAGCAGTACTTCATAATTGTTAACTCACAATTAAATTTTTTGTGTTTTGCAATACGATCTAATGCACATTGATAGTTGCCATAATATATTAGTGATATTATTCTTTTCGAGTTATGTTCTAAATAAATTTCTGATTCCATATAACTTGCAAGCAATTTACTAGTATTTTCATTATACTGTAGCCTATCTAATTTAACTAAAGTATTAAGTCTAACTTTAGCTCTAGTCTTTTTGACAGGATTATTTAATTTGCGTTTAATTGGCAACATACCCTCGCACAGAAAATCAAGTATTTGACAATATCCTTTTCTGTTTCTATTATTGTCTATTTCAGCTAAGGTTGACTTAGTACAATAATCATAAATGGATATTATGCCCTTTTTTACATTACATTTCTTGCATGCGGGGAGCAAATTTTCAAGATTATTACTACCACTTCGAGTAGCAGGAATAATGTGATCCACTGTATTTGAGTCGTTAACTTTACAGTACACACACAAATTACCGTAAGTTTGTTTTAACCTTATTAATTTTTTTGAATATCTTGTCATACTAAAGTATTTTATCTCTTTGTAATTTTTCTCTGAATGCTTGTTTTAAATATGAACTAGCGGTAATTCTATTGGCTCTCAACGCTCTTAGCCAAGCCTTTGGTATATCATAAACCATGACATAACGTTGAATTTCATTATCTTCAGATAATTGGTTTCGACTATCTTTTAGTGTAGCATTATTGGCTACTGCATCAAAAATCTCCTCATTTATTTTAGGCATTTATTATCTCCTGTACTAAATCATTTATTTCTTTAGAGGCTTTGCAATTTGTTTCCACAACTGATAAACCTCTGTCAAAAGATCGTTTGTAGTCTGCTCTCTCTCGTAGAACTGAATTACATAATAAAAACTCTGGTGTTTTATCTACAAATGCACTA
The DNA here is from genome assembly GCA_003963245.1 of Neisseriaceae bacterium. Taxonomy (GTDB): domain Bacteria; phylum Pseudomonadota; class Gammaproteobacteria; order Burkholderiales; family UBA11063; genus Aquella. The sequence continues at coordinate 156,395 of RXJX01000011.1, read as the reverse complement.
AAAGCACCCATATAGTTATTGGCATTCGGATGTATTCTATTCAATAGTACATTAGCATGTAATCCTGGTCTATGTTGACGCATCTCGCGCAGAATGTTTCTAAAAGCAAGTAACCCAACTATTTCCACTCCAGAATCACTAACTGGAGTATATATTACATCTGCTCCGAGAATAGCAATTCTATTGATATCAGAATCAAATCCACCTACATCAATAAGCAATGTATTTTGATTATTATTAATGACGGATTTCAAATCGTTTGGATTATTTACAGACAACATATTCAAAGCGTTAAATCCGTTACTTATTCGTAATTGATTAAAGTAGCTTAAGCTTTTCTGCATGTCAAGATCTATTATTTGGAGGTTGCAAATCTTATCTAACTCAACAGCTAAGTTTGCAGCAATAGTTGTTTTCCCTACCCCACCTTTTTGATGGGCAATAGCGATTATTTTTGGTGTCATTGTTTACCCTTTACAGTTAAATTACAGCTATAATAATTGCATAATGCAATTAAAATAACTGTAATTTATATTTTCAAGCCTTGTTTAATATTTCTTTATCTTCCAAAGAAATTCGCTTTAAATACATGTCCTCAGCCAATAACTTAGTATCTGCATATTGGCTAACATCAACTTTCATCATCATGCCTAAACGAATTTCATGTAGTTGATCATGGTTAAAATCTTTTAAGTATCGAGTAATATCATCACCATTTTTATATGCCAAATAAGCTAAACGCATTTTAAAACAATCAATATAAGGTGTTAACCTTGAAGCATCAAATTTCATATTTCGGCATTTCGTTAAAATAGCTCGTTGTTCACCATTGTAATCACTTTGATACAATATTATTTTCATTTAATTAATCCATTTCGTCGTAACACTTTTACGTTTAAGATAACAACCATATTTCCCCCACATTGGAACACAGTTGATTAATCGCTTATCAGATAGCTCAGTTAAACCTACTCTAAAACGAAATTTATTTATTTCATCATTGATTAAAGTAATAAAATCTTTTTTAAACTTAGGAAATTTTGATAGTAAGTTACGGTTAATGCTGTGAATTTGAATCATGGATAGGTTCCAAAAATTTGTTTCCAACATTGTTTACCATTAGCATCAAGGCTGTTTTTTATTATTTTCAAATTTTGAATTGCATCATGTTCCTGTTGATACTGTTGAATCTTAGTTATGTTATTCATAACATAAGAACTAACGAAATAAGTTGCTACTCCAGCAATGAAACAAGTAACAATTGAATTAATAAAAATACTTTTAAAGCTAAAGACTTTTTTTAATCTTGAAATGGAGTAGCTTATTTCATGAGACATATTGTTCATATAGCTACTTTGTTCTTGCATTTCTTTGGCTGATTTTTGTAGCACCTTAGAAACTTCTACAAATATCTTAGCCATATCGTTATTATTATTTGACAATTGCGGTTTTATATCTGGAATTGCTCTAATCACTATTTCTCTGGTTTGCTCTGTAATTTTTTCTGATAACTGAGTAAGAGAATCATTAAGCAATTTATCAATTGTTAAAGTTTGCCTTTCATTGAGTTGCATCACATTATCTGAAATATCAACTTGAAGAGTATTAATTATCTCTTGCGTAGATTCATTAGCTATATTTTGGATCAATTCATGTAGATTATTTTTACTCATAATTTATCACTCCTGTATTAAGTTATTACTTTTGTTGTTTAAAAAAATCTTTGCCTTATGTTCTAGTTTGGCTAATTCAATTTTTGAATTCTCATCAGTTGACGAGAGTAGTTCATCAAGTAACAATGCAGCACCAAGAATCAAACGATATATAGTTGGATTTTCTGCAGTAGTTAAAAATCGGTCTTGATTAACCATTGCAAATATACCTGCCAAATTATATAGCGCCCTATCTCGTCGCTTTTTGGCTTCGGCAGAATGTTTTGCTTTTATCTGCTGCAATCGGTTTTTAGTTTGACTTAGTTTAAGCTCCAGAGCTCTAGCTCGTTCTGCTAATTTATCTTCTGTGCTGATTATTTGTTTGTTATCCATAATTTACTCCATAATGTAAGAAGTAAAAATTATACATATTTCAAATACTCAAATCCCTCCGCAAACGGAGGGATAATATTAATAATCATATGCTAAGATACCAACTAGTCTTCTGACCAGATTTTCTGGGAAGAACGCACTTACGACTTGTAAACAAGTCAGCGCTTAAAAATTTTTAAATGAAGAAATCGCCATGGCAATTTATCATGCAACATCAAAACCAATTAGCAGAAATAGCGGACATAGTGCAACCGCTAAATCTGCATACATTAATGGAAATAAAATATATGATGAACGAACAGGACTGTCTTTTGACTATACAAAGAAAAAAGGCATTATTGGTGGCGAAATAGTATTGCCAAATAATATCAAACTTCCAGATTTAACCAGTGAGGTTCTCTGGAATAAGGCTGAACAAGCAGAAAATCGCAAAGATGCTAGAGTTGGAAGAGAGTGGGAAATTTCATTGCCACATGAGTTATCAGATACACAACGGCAAGTACTCGCAAAAGAAATATCCAGTACAATTGCTAATAAATATCATGTGGCATGTGAATACTCAATTCATACACCTAGTAAATCTGGAGATCAAAGAAATCATCATGTACATATTCTTACCACAACAAGAATAATTGATAAAAATGGCAATCTCGGTGAAAAATCATCAATTGAATTAAGCAATACTAAATTAGATAAATTAAAACTACCTCGTAGCGAAATTCAAATTACTGAAATGAGAGCGACTATTTCAGATTTAATAAATAAACACCTCCAACAAGCAAATATCAATGAAGTAGTTAGCCATTTATCGTTGAAAGATCAAGGCATCGATAGAATACCAACTGTGCACAAAGGTAAAGCAATCACTGAATTAGAGCGTAAGCAAGCTAAAACTAAAGTTACCAGTATTAATAAAAAAATAAATTCAGCTAATCAGGAAATCACTTTATTAGAATCACAAGTTTTTGATGATGGCGCTGAACTAGCTAAAATACAAAAAGAACTTGAACAAATTCGTAGACGTAAAAAACAAAATTCAATTTATGGAAAAACACCAAAAGCTTATTCTAATGCACTTTTTAGTATCGCACTTGAATATGGAGACTTCTTGAAGCGCACAAATAATGGTGAAGAAAAGTACTATCAGTCTAAAAATGGCAATGTAAAAGTTTATGACAGCCATATCAACGTTGAAAATTCAAATGAACGAGATATTAAATTCACGTTGGACATTGCTATTCATCAATTTGGAAATTATTTAAAAATAAATGGAGATGAAAATTTTTTAAATGACGTAATTAAAACAATTGCTGCAAATGAAAAATATAAAAATATTGTGTTAGCTGATCCAACATTGAATAAGAGATTAATTGAAGCGCGTATGTCTATTCATGAGATTTCTTACAATAAAATTGATACAAATATAATTCAAAGTGCAGTTGATGAAAATATTACTCAACCACCACAATATATAAATCAGCAAGAAACTGAAACCTCATCATGGGAGCACAGTTAAACATGACAGTAATTAAAGTAAAAGCAACTGAGATAAATGGTGAGATACAAATACCAATTCCAAATATTATCTTAGATCAACAACAAATTAACATTGGCGATATGATAGTATTTGATAAAACTGAATTTGGATACAAACTACGCAAATATGATAAGTCATCGGATAGTGCCAATAAAAATATTAGCCTTGTTGAAGAGTTAAATCTATAACGCTGAATGAATTTAATATAGGAATTATAATTGAGATAATCATTCGTTTATAATAAATATAATATATTTTTATTTAATATTTATATTATATATGATATAATTGCTTTAATATTTTATTGTATATTTATTATAAATAGGTGACTACCATGAGTTGGAATAAAGATTTAAAACTTAAACAAGTTGATGAATTAATTAATGAATTAAAACCATTGGTAAACCATAAACGCCCTAGAACGGGATGGATTAAACTAATTCGAACAACTTTGGCTATGAGCGCACGAGCACTTGGTGAGAGAGTGGGACTTGCTCAGTCGCGTATAGCTTTGATTGAACGAGGTGAAGTTGATGGGACCATTACATTAAATACACTGGAGAAGGTTGCCGATGGGCTTGAATGCGATGTTGTATATTATCTAATACCTAGAGAACAATCATTAGCAAAAATGCGTGAAAATCAAGCATACAAGAACGCAAAAGCGCTTAATGATTATGCAGAACTTCAAATGAACTTAGAAAATCAAGCTACGTCAACAAAATACCAAGAGCAAGAAATTGAGAAAACTAAAGATGAATATTTAAGAACATGGCCAGTAGATTTTTGGGATAAGCTATGAATGAACAAATAAACCTACCGATTAATGATAATTTACCTCTAGGTGCAACGAAACTAAGCAATGACGATTTGGAAGGCTTAATCCCTGACTATATTACCAAACGTGGTGATCTTGATGAATTTGAGAAAACTAATATTACCAAAGCTATTACTTGGCTTAGAAAAAAGAACTTCATTTATGATGAAATACTGACTATTGGATTTGTTTTTGAATTACATAAATACATGTTTAACAAAACTTGGACATGGGCAGGACAATTAAGAAAACGAATGGTCAATATCGGTAATACTCCAACTGAACTAATTCAAATCAGGATAAAAAACGTCCTTGATAACGTCAAATACTGGGTTGAAAACAAAACATATCCAATTGACGAAATATGTATCAGACTTCATCATGAATTAGTTTGGATTCATCCATTCCCAAATGGTAATGGTCGTTTTTCTCGGATAATCTGTGATGAATTAAGACGTTCATTAGGTGGAACCTATTTCACATGGGGAAATACAAATGGCAACCTTATTAATCCAACTGAAAGTAGAAAAGCTTATATCGAAGCATTGAGATTAGCAGATAGCCGAAACTATTCACGGCTATTAGAGTTCGCACTATCAGTTAAATAAGCACATTCTTGAATTTTAACTGTATTTTAATTGTAATATAACTGCATTATAACTGTAATATAATGAAAATAATTTGTATATCTGACACACACAATCAGCATCATAGCTTAACCGACAAATTACCAGATGGTGATATGATTATTCATGCTGGCGATATTTCAGTTAATGGTACCCTAGAAGAAATACATGATTTTTTGATATGGTACTCTTCACTTCCATACAAATACAAAATATTTGTAGCTGGAAATCATGATCTAGCATTTGAACGCAATCGCAAAAAAATAAAAATCCCAAAAAATGTGTATTACCTTGAAAATAACTCAATAGTCATCGACAAACTAAAAATATGGGGTTCACCAGTTTGCTCACAACGCAATAGTTGGGCATTTATGTGGTCTCTTGAAAAGCGCAAAAAATTATATGAATCAATACCAAATGACTGCGATATAATAATTAGCCATAATCCACCATTTGAAATACTAGATAAAATAAAAATAGGTCAAAATATTGGCTGTCCCTTACTGATGACTAGGATTCAAGAAATAAAACCAGAACTAGTAGTATTCGGGCATGTGCATGAGGATAGCGGTAATTACAAATATATTCATACTTATTATATCAATGCTGCAACTTCAATAATGTGCTATGAGTATAATAATTTTTTTAGAAGTTAATAGTGACAATAACAATTAAACAACAATTAGATTTTGAACTATTTCAAAATTTTGATTTAAGTACGATATTTACAAAATTTGTGGCATTAAATAAAGTTTACCAGCTCAACAAATTAAAAGTACTATGTAATGAAAATATAGTAAAAGAGCTTAACAAAACTATTACTTTAATAACAGCAATAAACAACAATGACATGTCATTTTTAATGAATAAAAACAGCAACAACGAATATAAAGAAATAACTGATTTATTTACAGATATTAATATTGCAAAGTTAAAATTATCAGATATAAAAAATGGAAGTGATGAATTCAGGACATATCCTGAATCAGAAAGAGACAAAATAACAAAATTAAAATTGAAAATTTTAGAAAAAATTAAAACGTCGTATTTAATAATCAGTGATCCATATATTAAAAACAATGAAACAAATATTGATGAAACAGATAAAGAAAAATACAAAAATCATTTCATGGAGCTTTTAGAACGATCTTCTAATCAACAAAAAAATATTGACCTAAGTAAAATAAGCACATTATCATTAACTTTTGTTGCAATAATTACCGCTATTATTTATTTTTTCTCATGGCATATAACAACTGATACTTTGGAGAGAATTGGTCTATCTGACTATCTCAACTACATTGATGTTGCTACTTTAGCACTAAAAGCTAAAATGAATGTGATTTTGGTATTGTTACTATCAGTTCCTATTGTTATATACTGCGCGGTAAATATTAAAGCCGCGTATAAAGAAGAATATATTATTAACAATAAATTCTTTTTCCTTATGAACATATCAATTAAAGTCTCTTGTATCATATTACCTTATATAATAATTACTTTCGTCACGGAAGTTTCAGATAGTTATCAACTTCAGCCAATGATCTTAATATTTACAATTATTGCAGTCATTATAATGCTAATAATTGAAATGAAAACAAATACTATAACTAAGGATAGCCTTGCTTATCAATTAATAGCTATTTTCTTTATTACCATTTTTTTCTTTGCTACAGTGAAGATTATTGAAGGAAATTTAGTTGATAAGTTGTTTTATTTTGCACTTTTCATAATGATATTATTAATGATTACAGAATTTGAAATTATTTCTGATGACAAATGGCCTACCTCCTTATTATATATCTTTTTTCTAGGCATATCTGCTGTGCCAGCGATCAACATACTTAAACAAAAAAACATTCTTGAATTAACTAATTTTGCAAAAAATCCAAATCTTATTTCTATCATACAAATATCAACTGATAACAATATGTTGGAACAAGAGTTAGAGCATAATGGCTTCATTAAATTAAATGTTAATGAATCAGAAAATATATTTCTCTCCAGTGAAAAAATAATTAGTTTTACTCTAAATCGTACACTATTTAATGAAAAAAATTACGCAGAATCTAAAGCTAATATTTGCACTAAAATTCACAACCGGATATTACTACAAGAAACTGTTAGAATTGAAAAAAATCTTGAGACCAAAACTCAACCAAATTATTTTATGACAGAGGAATACTGTCGGAAATATATAAATGATTATTATTCAATAGAAACTCTGAACTTGAATAAGTGGGCTCAGAAAGTATTTTCTGTTCAAAAAATAAATGGATTATATTTTTATTGGATATATGGAGTACATATCCCGTTCTTCCAACAAAACAAAGTTTTATTTATTACATCGAATATGATTAATGAATTCCCACTAGACCGTTACTCAATAAAATTAAATACTGAAAACGGTTTAAAAAGTTTTAATATTGTTGATTCATTTAATTACTATGTTGACCATGAGAAATCAATAAATCACCTAATCGATCTAAAACAAAATTTATCAATAGAAAGTCAATAAAGGAAGGAAAAACATGAAAAAAGCCGCAGCACTAATAGTCACTAGCCTAGCATTAATATCATGCTCATCTGCTGATAAGGATATTTCAGGAAATTGGGAGTGCACAAACTGTACATCAATTGACAATAAATTAGATTCACTAATAATTACTAGGTTAGATAATAGTTATACTATGCAGCACATTGAGCCTAACATGACTAGTAATTTCTTTGGTGGAATTGCTGGAAGTTCTAATCCATCATACAGAGTAATATCTGGTGCTCTTACAATCAATGAGAATAGACTAGAACTCGCATCAAACCCAACTGAGTTATTCACTTTGGATAAAATCAATATGACAATTAGTTATAGTGCGGGTAATACAACTTTAGTTTACAAAAAAATAGAACCATGCACAGATAAAACCATACCATCAATTGCAGATTTAGAAATGGCACCTAAACTAATTCAAAGCGGCATAGGAGAATGTAAAAACTTGACTAATGCCAATAGTTGCAAGAAACAAGAATGTTTCAATGTAAATATTGCGAGTATTGGTCTCAACTCAAAAATAACACAACTAGACGCTGATATACATAGCTTAAGAATTGCATTACAACTATATAAACTAAATAATGGTCAATACCCAACTACAGAGCAAGGATTAGCTGCACTTGTTACTAAACCAACAATTGCACCAATACCGCCAAAATATCAAGGCAGTTATGTGGAAAAAATACCTCTAGATCCTTGGGGCAAAAGTTATGTATATAAGATGGAAAATAATCAAATTTCACTGTATAGCTCATCTTATAACCAAAAATAGAAGCAATACATATACTACATAGAAAAAGTGAGCTAAATAGCTCACTTTTATTAATGACCAATATTTGGACCATGACCACTATTTACGCTCCCTCCTTTGGGTGCAGTTTTCTGCGCCATATTTGCCATTTGACCAAAGGCATTTTTCGCATGGCTACCAGCAGATTTCATTCCTGATGCTGCACTTGCAAATTTACTATTGCTGGAGTCATAGTTATTATTTCCACCTGAGATACTATTTTTATTATTTGTATCTGGCTGATTCTGATTAGTACTAGAATTTTGAGAGTTACCAGAGGTTTTATCCCTACCACTAAGCCCTGAAATCCCTTTAGCAATAGTTGCAGCGGCATTACCAACACTTGACGCAGCTTTAATGGCTGAAGTTGCAGTTGATACTGGAGCTGCAGCAGTTGCTCCTATTGCACTTGCTGCGCCAATTAATCCACCATAGTTAACAGAAACATTACCACTTAGTAATGACGATGCTAAATTAGGTATATGATACGTAAGATAGGTGAGTACGATACAATCAACTACTCCTACCATTAATCTAGTGGAAAACTCCTCCATATTGCAAATATTTAGCTGTGTACTACATTGAACCATACCGTCACTAAATGCCTTAAGATGATCTCCAAACATACCCAGAATTAGGCACATAAACATCATCTTTATACCAATAGCAACAATAAATCTCAGAAAAGATTGAAAAAATGGCATGGTCCATGAACTTCCTGCAAATCCAGATATACCAATACCACCAGAACAAACAACGTAGGTTTCAAGTTCGGTCAATGCAAGCATTAACGACATTACTATCAGGCATAAAAGAACAATAATTATCTCAAAACCTGCAAATAATATCGTTAAACCATCTCTAAAACCATTTATTGCATTTGTTTGGGCGGATAATGCTTTTGAAACTGGTCCAAATGAATTCATAATATCGGACGGTTTCACAGAAAAATCCCCTGTTCCTGAGATAGTGAAGCCACTAGCGTGAGAACCTGCATTAGCGAAAAATTGAACTATGCCAAAATATATTTCTGGGTGAGTAATCCAATAAAAGTAAAATCCTCCTGTAATCATTCTTAGAAAAAATAATGTCCAAGCCCTACCAATATCACCTTCAAGTAATTTTTTAATAATTATCCATATTGTCTCAGGAATAAAGAATATAGAAAATATCTGAATTGCCATCAATTTCATCGGACTTTGCCATTTTAAAGATGTACTACCAACAAGACTAACGATATCATCAAAAATTGAGCCTATTTTATAAGGATAGCTAGAAGCAAATGCACAGATAGGCAACATAAACAATAGAACTAGGAGTAATTTTTTAATAATTGCATTCATTTTTTATTCCCTTAATTAGAATCAATAATACCTGGTGTAGATGAACAAGTAAATGCTTGTATTACCCCTGGTGCGGTGTTTTGTTTATCGCTATAATTACAGTCATAACCTTGTGAATTTGGTTGCCATGTTGTTATTGCTTGTACACCAGTTCCAATAGAAAAATTACGGTATGTTTTTAAACCTATTTGACTAGATGTTGTATTTGGCGATTGCCAAGAGCATGCTGGACGTGTGACATATTGCCAATTCGTACATACACCCATAACACTAGCCCAACACTCCCACTTACTACCATTGAATATTGGGGGCGGATTGCCTTGTGTAACCACTGGGGGAACACTATTATCGAGAAAATATCCACTTGGACAATATGCTTGTTGATTGTTTGGTTTGTAGGTAATAGATAATTCCTGAGTTGGACTGTAACAGTAGCCTGATAATTGAGTGCCGTAAGGATCAGTTCCTTGGCAAAGGATTGGGTTATTTGAGCAAATTAACATCCCTTTTATGATTACATTTGTGGACGTTGCTTCTTTCGCCATGCTACCTAATTCACTTTCACTACATGCTGTTGTCGCTATAACTTCTTTTAATGGTTGAAGCGTATTAGCGGCAAGACTACCATTTTTAAGGGTTACATTTTTACCATCTTTGGAATACATATACATTCCAGAGATAGAGCTATTACCATTAAAAAATAATTTAGATGATGGGTTATTGGGATTGCTATTATCTTTGGGGGCGATACTAATATCAGTTTGTGCTGTATTTGTATTATTTTGGTCTCCTAGAGTTGGATTTGCTGGGTCTTTAAAGCGATGTAGGCTATTATCTGGTGCTAATGCGCCACTGTACTCCGACATCATTCCGATATTAATCACAATACTATTATTGCTAGGAGTTCCACCACAACCAGATTGAATCTGTTGAATATAAGGTGTTGAACTAGGTAAAAACCACACTCCACCATTACCAAATACACCAGTGCCAGAGCGCTTGGCATCTTTATCTTTTATATCACTGATATATATGCCAGACATACCACCAATTTGACTGGACACGTTATTGGCATTCAGTGAAGTAAATGATTTTTCACGCCCATCACCCCCAATTAAGAACATCAGAGGTATCAATTCGTTAGTTTGGTTATTCCTCATAACTATAGTGCATGGGGTTTGACCTAACATGGTTTTGTCGTTAACTGTTCCTGTTGGAACATAGCCACTTGATTTTAAATCTGCCCATGTTATAAATGCGATTCCATTTGTCGCTAAAGTATTTCTAATATTTGTATCATTGTTTAATACATATCTAGCAAACAGCTTACTATAGAAGATTGTTTCATTGGCTATAGACTGAGATTTAGTTGCTTGCATATTAGCGTTAGTAAGTTGGTAAATACCAGCACCAACAATAGCAACTGCAGCAACTCCAATTAATATTTCTATCAAAGTGTAGCCAGATAATTTATTATTTTTTATCATGATTTCATCTACTTTTAATGATTAATAAGAATATGGATAATATAAAACGCTACCGTCATCCCAAATACCATATAAGACGCGACTATTCTTAGTAAATATTTGATAATTACTCGCTCCATAGTAATCACCATTTACAGAGAATGATCTTATATCTGACCAATCTAAACTACAATTTGAACCATTGATGGCAACCCACATTCCATCAGTTGAAACATAAATTCGATTGCCAAGTTGATATAACGTACCAATAATAGGACCAGCCCAATTTGGGGTATTTAAATTCATAGGAACTTTTGCGTAACTTTGATTTTTCATATAACAAGATAACTGATTGCCATTCGCTGTTACTATGTTACCTTCCTGTGTTACTTGAACTAAAGAGCTCATGATTAGTGGGAGTACAGCGCTATACGTAGAATTGTTGCTATTAAACTGGGCAATATTATTTCCGTTAAAAGTACCAGCTAATGTAGATTGACCATTTACTGCATAGTTGTTGCCATCAAGACCAACTAACATATCATCATAACCAGCTGCCACCGCTGGAGTGCCATATGCAAAGTTAATCCCATTAATATAGTTTTGTAGGTAATTAGTTGTATCGTTAGAATTGCCAATTGGATTACCATTATTTGCAATACCAACCAATGAAGTGTTATTTCCTGCATATGGTTTGGCAATTGTAGATTCAGGAACAGTATTTAATGTAGCTGTACGATTATTATCGTCATAGGTAACTTTATATTTACCAAGCACACCATTTGTATTAGTAATTGTGCGATAAAAATATGTTCCATCATTAGTTAGCATTCGATTATTAACATCATAAGTGCCAATACTACCAATGTTTCTAGTGATACCAATTTGCAAAGTAAGTGGCAATGACTCATAAAACCCACCTTTTGACCATCCTTCTGGTAGATAGTAGTAACCAGCTGCATAACCACCAAAGTTTAATAACTCTGAAGAAGTAAAATTCCAACCATTAATAATACGTAGTGATTGAATGCAAGATTCTCCTGGTTGTAACAAATTATTATGGCTCACATAACTATCACACTCATTTATATATTTGCCATATCCATAAATTACATTTATTTTTGGACAATTGCGTTGGACACCCAATTCTCCACAACCATTCATCCCATTTGATTCTATGAACCAACTATTTGCAACTTGTAAGTTAATTGGAAATATCTGATTATTGGTATAAGTGATATTAATAACGGGATCAATACCAAACTGCCTCACATCTATGGTGTGATTGTTGGTAACTAAATTTTTAGACTCTGATTGAATTGTAATATTCAATGGTGTTAGAACGGATGTTGGGCTTGGTGCTGGTGATGGATTATCACCATTGCCACCTCCACCATTGCAGCCAACAATAGCGATAACTGTGACGATTATAATTAGTAATTTCTTAATCATTTTTATTCTCCAATGTAACTATAAGTGGATATGCTAATTTTGTGTATGGTATGTAATTTTGATTTAGGTATTTTTGTTTAAATTTTCTGACATCAACATGCCTATCTGAAATTATTAAATTATCAAGCTCAATTTGAATAGCTCCTTTAACTCTGAGCTCTGGGTTAATATCAAAGAAATCACGAAATAGTTGATCTTGTGCTAAATGAAAGTTTGATTTAGCTAAATGTGGCATAAAGAACGCATATAGCCATGGATTTAACACAATATGTTTTTTATCTAACCTTGTCTTGCGGTGAAAATAAAACTCTACATCGTTATGATTTGATCTCACGTAATTAACAAAGTCGCTAAATACACTATCTAAAGCCTGATCTGCCTTATTGCTATGAAAAACGATATATCGATATTCATTCAGTGTAAATAGCTGCAAATACCAATACTGCACAACTGGTACTACTTCATTATTAATTAATTTATTTTTTGGAATAAATACAATATTGCTTAAATCAAAAGAATTGGTATCATTTAGAAATTTTTTAACGGCTATTTCCCATTGAACATGTTTAAAATCTTGAGTAGCTATTGACACAACATTGTCTCCAATTTTTATTTCCATTACAAACTTATTGAATGAATCTGACAATTCAATCACATTGTAATTATTATCAATTTTAAGAAATGGTGTCATAACTACCTCCATTTATTGAGGGAGCTAATAATTTAATCAATTGGTAAGCTTTATTTTGATCTGGATCATGAAATTCAGGTAAGTAACGTAAGATGTCCTTGTGATTGAGATAAAACCATGTGAACTTTCTCAAATATTGAAGAACGCCCATATAGTGTGTTGAATTACTTTGTCTATTTAATGCCAATTTCAATTGATGTTGATCATCTTGATTCATATTGTGATTTGAATTAACAACATAAGAAATTAGTTCATTAAGATGCTGATAACCTGAAGTATCAATCCTTTTATAGTCTTTTTCTGCATCCGAGATTAATCTTTTAAGATTATTTTGACGCTGTTTAGCTATTAATGCTTCATATAGTTGCTTATGCCAGCCATTTTTAATGGTGCAAATAAGATATCGAGTTCTATCTCGTACACCTTTTTGGTTATCTACGTATTGATTGGCAGCTTCTAACTCAACTTCATCAATACTATCCAAACTAACCACAGGCTCAACATGAGAAGAAACACCGACTTCATGTTTGTTGTTTAAATTATTATTTATGATTAAAGTTTGTTTAGTTGGGAAATTTTGCCGATTCGGTGATTGGTGGTTATTAAAAAATCTATTCGTATGATTTGAAGTTGAGTTATCCACAGAGTTACCGACAGTTTTGTCAACAGATACGGTGGATAACTCAACATCCGCTATGATAGGTGTCGAATGTAGAATGTAGTCGAACCCTCCTAGAAGTTGTCCAGTTTTTGGATTTCTCCTGGCTATTTGAGACAACCAACCGTGAGCAATTAATTGCTTTAAATATTTCCTTAATGTCTTTACAGATACTCCAAGCTCTTTGGCTAAGTTTTCCATGTAGACTATCCAGTTTCTGCCCTTATCTCGTAACAATTGCCATAGTATCTTTGAATATGGGCTAATATAAGGGCTGCGAAGTAAAAGATTCGGAATGGGTGTATAATTAGAAGTAATATCTGACGATGTTATCATGTAGTTAACTCCTGATAGCTAGTTAATACTAGCTGTAGCAGCTATCTTTATGATAAAATACAGCTGCATTGGGTTCAATAATGCACGCTAATAAGGGGTTGGCGCCCCAAATTAGCACCAAATGGTTGCTAAGTAATTGGCGTTACTTAGCAACTTCTTAATGAATTTAATTTACTATACATTTCTTATACCTGTTGTGATTTAATCCAATTAAGAATATCTTCCTCATACCATGCGTTAATCCTACCTAACAATTTAATTGGTGGCACAATATTCCCATCTTTGATTAGTTTACTTATTGTGGAACGTTTAAGAGTTGTTAACTCCATAACTTCGCGAGTTCGAATTAATTTTGGTTTTGTTTTATTTTCCATTATTTTATCCTTGTAAGTGTTATATAACATGTCCAGCTATTAAAGCTCACTAACCAGTATATTAATCTATAAATTAACAGTTTGCATACATCATATTTAATGTTTTCGCTAGCGAAAACATTAAATTAATTCAATATATTATTTAAAATAATCAAGTTCAAATAATTTAACATTTTCCTTAAATTGATTAAACCCACTATATACACTAAGATCAGAATCGTAAAGAAGAATAATAAAACAGATACAATCATACACATTCTTGAAACGATCAGTTTCTTCTATCTTTGAATTTCTTTTCTTATAAATACTAAATTCTAAATTTAAATAATTTTTATAAAACTTATGGCTTACGTTGTTATTTTTTTTATATGTATTAATGAAATTATAATCTAGCTCCATAATATGCAAAATAACTTCAAAAACCTCTAATTTATTCCCATTTCTAAGGTAATCTCTAATTACCTCTAAGGCAATACTTTTTAGATTTGCATTAAAAATACCAAGGAGTTGATTTGCTTTTTGTGTTGTGGATGCTGCAAATACTCTCCTATTAATTGTTATTAGATCTTTTGAATGTGTTAGATATTTGGGTAATTCAAAGAAAATTTTGGCAAGTAATATTTCTAACTTCTCCCAATCAGATAAAAAAACCTCCCCATCAACAAAATTAGTATAAATTTTGTAAGAATAGTAATATGAATTTATAATTAAGTCTAAATAGTTACCATAATAATCTTGCTTTGAAAGCAGTATTAATTTATTTATATACGCAGATTCATTGATTACCTTAGATAAATTTCTAAGAACACAATAATCATGCCTCCGTATCTCTTCATTTATTTGGACTCTCTGAAGTATTTGATTTTTGTAAATAATATCATATTCTTTAAATACTCTTTTAGAGGCTCTAGCTGTTTTATTTTCAATTTTAATTAAGCCTGTAAATTTAATTATTTCATTTATCTTACTAAGATAAATGTGCAGATGCGTTTTCTTACTAGGATGTTGAATATATACAAATGATAATTTCTCATGATATGCTAAAAAGATATAAAGTATTAGTTCACTACTTATATCTATTGTTGGGTATGATACTATTGGCAAATCAAGAAGAATTGCCTCAAAATCATATTCATATAAGTCTAATTTCTCCGATTTAATGTTTTTCAAGTTCATATCACTTACTCTTAAATACAAAAATGTTTACCATAAGGCAATAATTCAGGCATAATTAATTTATCGATACGATCTGCATAATCTTGAATCATTTGTTCACGTTGTGTTATATACTGACTTCTATGATAAACTTTTTGAATTCCTGGTTTCGCATGGTTTAGGCTAGCTTCAATCACTTCAACAGGATAACCAAATTCACCTAATAATGTGGCACCAGTTCTGCGTAAATCATGAATAACTAAATTCTTGATTTTATTTGATATTATTGGAGTTAATATATAATTAAGCGTGTTATGGCTTATTGGTTTTAATAAAGAATTACGTGATGGAAAAATATATTTACTATTAAAACTTAATTCTTTTTGAATTTCTAATAGCTTAATTGCCTGCTCTGGTAATCTGATAAGTAACTCATTACCAGTTTTTGTACTTATAATAGTAAAAGTTTTATTTTTGAAGTCAACCTGCGACCATTGTGCAGATGTAATTTCAGTTTTTCTCTGAAGCAATATTGTTATTAAATGAATTGCTATTTTATGCTGAGTTTTGATTGGTGCACTATATACCATATTCAGGAGTAACCCAAGTTCCTCCAATGTTAAGTGACGTTCTCGTGGGCGGTCTTGATAAATTCTATCTGATTCTATCAAGGTGGCAGGATTATATTTGATGATTTTCAGATAGACCGCATAAGCTAAGAGCAATTTAATATTAATTCTTGCTCTTCTAGCTGAAGCAGGACTACCATTTTTAACTTTAGGCTGTATTACCCTTTCTCGAATTATATCATCATCAACATCCACCACTGGTAAGTGCCCAACAGTTGATACAATATCGGTTGTGACTGCTCTAATGAATTGTTTTTGACTATTTAAATTAGGTCGTTTTATAGGTAGTTGTTCTTCAAAATATTTATTAACCAATTCTGCAATTGTAATATTTTTAACTCTATCTTTTTCTAGTTCAACTTTAGGATTAATACCTTCTTTTGTTTGCAAGTTATATCTAATAGCTTTAATTCTAGCTTCATCTAAGCTTAAGCCCAAAATTTTATTGTTGTTGTCTTTTCCCAAGTATTTGCCCAATGTTACCCAAGATAATTTACCATTAAAATTTGAGCGATACTTAAAAATACAACTGCCAATTTTGGTTACAAATAAATATAGATTACTCCCTAGTGATATTTCTAATTGCTTATCCCTAGGTTTTCCAAAAAACTGATGGATTACCGATTGAGTTATATTTATTGTAGAGTTTTTTGTAGACTTATTCATTTCATATACCTATACTTGATTACTGAATTATACTATGAGATAAGTATAATTTCAAGTATATTTATTATAATCAAGTATAGATAACTATAGACACATATAGACAAGTTAAATCATATAATACACTGTTATATAATCATTATAAACAATTTTACTCACAAATAATAATTTACTTTATTTTCCGATACAGAATTTACTAAATATCTCACCCAATAAATCATCTGCGCTGAATTCTCCGGTTATACTACTAAGTGCAGTATGTGAATAACGTAACTCCTCAGCCAATATCTCTAGTGATTGCCAATTACTAAATGCATTATCAATATGAGCTACAGTTAAACGCATTGCATCCAAATGGCGAGTGCGCGCTAAAAATACATCACTGGCAGAGTTTTCCCAACCAATCAAAGACAATAACTTTTGACGAAGCAAGTTGATTCCTAGATTAAGTTTAGCAGAGATATAAACTTGAGTTCCGCTTTCATTTTCTGTGATAGAAGCGATCCCAGCTGATAAATCAATTTTATTATGAACAAAAATGCGTGGTAGCTCAGCTGGAAGTTTATCTAAAATCTGGCAATCTTCATCACTCATACCAATACTATCATCAATCAAAACCAAAGCTAAATCAGCTTCTTTCACAGCAGAGATAGCTCGCTCAATTCCAATCTGTTCAACTACATCTTGTGTTTCACGGATACCCGCTGTATCAATAATATTAAATGGCACACCATCAATAATAATTTTTTGGCGCACTATATCGCGTGTCGTTCCGGCAATTGAGGTAACTATTGCAACTTCTTCGTTGGCTAAAGCATTTAGAAGGCTTGACTTTCCAACATTTGGACGACCAATAATTACAATATTAGCACCATTGTTTAAGATCACACCCTGCTGTGTACTTGAGAGTAATTGATAGATCTGTTCACGTAAAAGTTCTAATTTTTGCTGAATTTTGGCATTGGCAATAAATTCAATATCTTCTTCGGGAAAATCCAAGGTTGCTTCAACAAACATCCGTAGATTAATCAATTGTTCATTGATCACGTCAATATGCCGTGAAAACTCTCCTTTTAGCGACTTTAGCGCACCTTTGGCTGTAGCTTCGCTCTCAGCATGAATCAAGTCAGCAATACTCTCTGCTTGAACTAAATCTAGTTTACCATTCAGATATGCCCGCTTGGTAAATTCGCCTGCCTCAGCTAAACGGCAACCTAACGCCAAACAGCGCTTAAGTAACATGTTTAAAACTACCGGACTACCATGCCCTTGCAACTCTAAAACATCTTCTCCAGTAAACGAACGTGGCGCATCAAACCAGATAATTAAACCAGAATCAATTATCTCTCCATTAGCATCAACAAATTCACCGTAATGAGCAAAACGAGGTTTCAGATTTTGTTTCCTAGTTAGAGCCAGCGCTAATTCGACTAAATTATTTCCTGAAATACGGATTACTCCGACTCCTGCCTGCCCTGAGCCACTGGCAATTGCCACAATATTATCTTGTGTATAGCGCACAGATTACCTCATTAAAAAGTATAAGCAGTTTCAATCTCATCGCCATCAAGTTGACATAAATACAGCCAAAGTTGAGGTAAATTGCTATAGCGCTTGATTATTGCCCGCATCTTTGCTACTCGGATCTGGTCAAAATTATTTTCAGAAACACATGATGCTAGTAAAAACCATAGCCAACTTAACTCAAAATCCATATAAAATTCATCAATCGGCTTATCTACTGCAAATTGAACTCCTCGGGATGAACTCCACAGTGGAACTAATTGCTCCAATACCTCAGCATCATCCAAATCTGGATTTGTTGCTATTACACTAGTCCATAAAAAATTACGATACGACTCATTCAATTTCTCATCGCCACCATAAATCTGCATAATTTGATTCCACAGCTGTTCAGCTTCATCAACCAGTATCTTAGATTCATCTTCACTTAAGTTATTTTGTTTAAAATAAATAATAACTGCATCTAGTGCAGTTTTTGTAAATTTTTGCAAGTTAAAACCCCATACTCTAGTTATCAATTACTTTATTTTAGCATAAGCGACAAACGATCACTTAGTTTCAATTCATATATAAAAAAATCTTATTCATATTCAATAGAATTCAGTAAAAAAATAGTTGGCAAATAATGTTAAAATTAAGCTTTTTGAGGTTTAAGCAAAATTAACAATGAAACACCTATTCACTTTCACCATAGCCAGTATTTTATCATTATTGACCATAGCAAATAGTAGTGCTCAGGAAGTAGTTAACGCTGATGCACGGTTTGAACTTTACGAGTCAATGATCAGCCAAAAACGTGTCGCCGTTTTTGCTAATAACGCATCAGTCGTTGAGAGCCAAAATATTATAAGTTTTTTACGCACGAGAAAAATAAATATTGTCAAAATATTTACTCCCGAGCATGGTTTTAGCGGTCTAAGCGACGCAGGTGCATCAGTTGCCAGCACTACCGAAAGCGGAATTAAAATCGTTTCATTATATGGCAAAAAAGATCGTCCGGAAACACAGGATTTAGTTGATGTAGATGTTATTTTATTTGATATTCAAGATGTTGGTGTACGCTATTATACTTATATTTCATCATTACAAAAATTAATGGAAGCTGCGGCAGAAAATAATAAGCCTTTAATCATATTGGATCGTGCCAATCCTAATGGTTTTTATATTGACGGTCCGGTTTTACAGAGTAAATATAAATCGTTTGTTGGTATGCAAAATATACCAGTAGTTTATGGTATGACTATTGGGGAATATGCCA
Organism: Neisseriaceae bacterium; assembly: GCA_003963245.1. Taxonomy (GTDB): domain Bacteria; phylum Pseudomonadota; class Gammaproteobacteria; order Burkholderiales; family UBA11063; genus Aquella. Next base: position 136,480 of record RXJX01000011.1, on the reverse strand, counting down.
AAATGCTGCAGGGCGAACAATGGCTTGATTTACAGCCACGCCAAAAAGCGCAGCAACTCAAATTGACGATAATACCATTAGCCAATTACACTCATCAAAGTAAAATTCAGCTAACCGTACGACCATCACCTAATTTACCCAACATGAGCGCAATTTATTGGTATCCATCATTAGGCTGGTTTGAAGGCACTAAATTGAGCGTTGGACGTGGCACAGCAATGCCCTTTCAGGTGTTAGGACACCCTGACTATCAAAGTGACTTTAGTTTCACACCACAAGCAATGACTGGTGCACTAAATCCTCCATTTAAAGGTAAACAATGTTTTGGCTGGAATTTACAATTACCTGAAAGTACCACTCTTGCGCAGATTAATGGTCAAATTCAACTAAAATATCTGCTACAGGCTTATCAAGAGTTTCCAGATAAAGCACATTTCTTCACACCATTTTTTTATAAACTAGCAGGAACTGCTTTATTGCGTGAGCAAATTGAGTCTGGTTTTAGTGAAAGTGCTATTCGTGCCAGTTGGCAACCAGAATTAAGCAAATTTAAACTAATCCGTAAAAAATATTTATTATATCCTGAAAATTAAATTATCTATGAACAAACATATTTTCTTTGTCCTATTTGCAATTGCCAATATCGTCTTTTCCAGTGTTTTAATTCGCTTTTGTGAAACTGGTCCTGTTGCTTCTGGCGCATATCGCCTACTATTAACAGTTCCAATGTTACTTGCAATGAACGTTCGTAATAAACGTAATCCCGAGCAAAAACTGACTGCATCAATTATCATTTCTTCGTGTTGTGCCGGATTGTTTTTTGCTTTGGATCTGGCCGTATTTAATGTTTCCATTATCTATACTTCGCTAGCAGAATCAACTCTGTTAACCAATATGGTGCCATTTGTAATTGCACCCATTTCTATCTTCTGCTTTAAAGAAAAAATTCCACTTAAATTTCTAATCACTGTAGTATTAGCGATCATTGGGCTTTATTGTCTCATGTCAGACAAGGGAATTTCGGCACAACATCTTACTGGAGATTGGTTAGCCTTACTATCCGCAGTATTTTATGCACTTTTTCTTACTAGCATAAAAACAGCACGTAAAGCTTATCCAGCTAGTATGGTAATGATTATGGTCTGTATAGTTGGGGGTATTTTACTAATGCTATTGGCTCTTTATAAGCACGAAACAGTAATCCCGGCAACTCATATAGGCTGGATAGTTTTATTTTTTGTTGCATTCAATGGTCAGGTTCTTGGACAAACTTTGTTGGCTTATTCAGTCAAATATATTCCACTTCAATTAACCTCAATTTTCCTTTTGCTTTCACCAATTTTTGCTGCAGTTTATGCTTATGTAATTTTTCATGAGACATTACACATCATGCAAATAACTGGTATTGGAGTGATTTTGGCAGCCGTCTATTATGGTAAGCAAATTCTGGAAAAATCACTACGCAAAGATGACTTTTAGCAGGCAAAAACTCAAAACAGTTAAGTAATAAACTATTTTCTCATATACCAGTAAATACCACTCTAAAAATATGGTAAAATCCGCAGGTATTTTTAAGGAAATTAAATGCAAATCATTGACCAATTAATTGAAGCAGCACGCAATAATAACTTATTTAAATTAGTCAGTCTGATTAATGATGGCGTGGAGCTTAATCAGGTCAATTCTCATGGAATTAGCCCACTAATTCAAGCTGCCAGTTCGGGAAATTGGGGTGCAGTTGAAGTATTGCTCCAAGCTGGTGCAAACCTCGAATTAGCCAATAAATTTGGAACTACAGCACAAAGTGCAGCTGAACTCTTTGGTCACAATGAAATCGCTAGCAAGTTACGTGATTTAAGTGCTACAAATCTAAAATCTTCTGAAACTGAAAATAACAACAGCGATGATTTATTTTATGCGATAGAAACCAATAATCGTGAACTCGTAATTAATACACTCAACCGCGGTGTAAATGTTAATCAATTAGCTTCAAATGGTTGGAGCGCATTAAATGCTGCAGCGCTTGGTGCCGACACTGAAATCATCAACCTACTTCTAAATGCAGGTGCAAATCTAGAATTAACAGATAGTCATGGCTGGACTCCACTTTTTTTTGCTACATGGCAGAATCAGCCGCAAATCGTAAAGCAATTACTGATGCGCGGAGCTAACCCTGAAGCATGTGACTCTTATGGCAGAACACCATTACTTTATGCTGCACGAGATGGTTTTAATAGTGTAATTGAGGAACTACTTACCGCTAAAGTTAATATTGAGCATAGTGATCGTTATGGTTGGAGCGCTATATTTTTTGCAATTAAAGAAAACCATCCCGATACCGTTAAATTTCTTGCTGACAACGGCGCTGATTTAAATAAAATAGATAGTAGCGGATTAACCCCCTTGATCTACGCAGCACGCGATGGCAAGCTTGAAATTTGTGAGATTTTATTAGAATACAAATGTGATTATCGTTACAGTGATGCGCTGGGCTGGAACGCCTTATTTTTTGCAAGTTGGAAAAATCAAGCCGAAATCATTAAATTGCTGGTTAGAAATAATCTACCTGTTGAACAAACTGATAAAAATGGCAATACACCACTAATCTATGCGGCACGAGATGGTAATTGCAAATCAATTATAGCCCTTTCTGAAGCAGGTATTAACTTAAATCGTTGTGATAAAATTGGGTGGAGCGCGCTATTTTTTGCGGTGCTTAAAACGCAAGCTGAATCAGTGAAAACTTTAATTAATTGTGGCGCCAACCTTGAATGCTATGATATCTATGGTTGGAGTCCTCTGCATTACGCTGTACGTAATGATAATCTAGAAATCACTAAGCTGCTAATTGAACTGGGTGCTAATCTTGAACATCTTGATGAATATGGACGCTCTCCTTTATCAATTGCGGCACTCTATAATCGACAAGCCGCACTGGAAATTCTAATTGCCGCTGGAGCTAATATTGAGCACTTAGACGATCATGGAATGAGTGCTTTAGATATTGCCGAAGATAAATTTTTTCATGATACGGTGCTATGTTTGGTGCAAGCCGGAGCTAGTATGAGTAAGCGTAATGCTGATTGTGGTAAAACGTTGATTTGGGCAATTAGCGCAGGTAAACTAGAAGCAGTTGAGCTACTACTCAATGCTGGAGCTAACGTTGATTATTGCAATAAGTCATATTGGACGCCATTAATGTATGCAATTAGAGCTGGCAATATCGAAATAGTAAAAATTCTGCTTGAACACGGTGCCAACCTTGAAGATTTTGATGAATATGGTTGGAGTCCACTAATATTTGCAGCGTGGTATAACCAAGCACAAATACTTGAGTTACTGATAAGCCATGGTGCTAATCTTGAACATACCGAACAACATCGTCGTAGTGCTTTGTTAATTGCGGCTGAACGAGGTAATTTAGAACCAGCCAGAATTCTACTGACCTACAATGCTAATCCCAATCTACGTGATGATGAAAACAATAGCGCATTACTCCTAGCAGAAGCAAATAACCATAAAGATTTAGTCGAGTTATTGCGTAATCCGGTTAAATTTATAACTCAATCAAAGAAACAGCAACCCACTCTCATACATGAACACAGTTTATTAAGCGCCGTAGTAAGTGGTACTGCAAAACAGGTAAAAACGATGATTCATCGCCATCTGCAGGATTTAGAAAAAACTAATCGCCTTGGACAAAGTGCATTATCCCTTGCTGCGATTCATGGTAAGTCAAACGTAGTTCGTTCATTACTTGCTGCCGGTGCAAATATTGAACATCAGGATGAGAATGGCGAAACGCCACTTATGCTCGCAGCAGAACATGGTAAATCAAACATTATGCGCATTTTACTTGCAGCTGGCGCTAATCTTGAACATGTTAATATTGCAGGTCGAACTGCTCTAAGTATGGCGGCATTACTTGGTAAAACAAATTTAGCTAAATTATTACTTAGTGTTGGCGCAAATTTAGAGCATAGTGATCTTGATCGACGCACGCCATTGCTAATGGCTGCACGCCAAGGTAAATCTCAAGTGATTGAAGTCTTGATTGCTGCTGGAGCAAATTTGCAGCACCGCGATTGTGATGAAATGAGTGCGCTTGATCTTGCAGAAAAATATAACCACCATGAGATAGCTGCGATACTAAAAAGTAAAAAATAGCGTTATGAATGAAATGGCAATTCCACTTACTCGAAAAGAGTTAGCGTGCTATTTGAGAATTTATCTTTTTATAAAGCAGCCAACAAGCAACTGCCAAAATAAAATATCCAGTAGCTAATGAGGTTACCGCGCTACTGGGTAGCACGCCTGCCAAAACAGAACTACCTATAAAAGTTACAACATATGCCCCACTACCCGCAATTCCCCCTGCGGTTCCAGCATAGCGGGGAAACATTGATAAACAGTAAGCAAAATAATTATTAAAAATAAAGCCAGCTAAACAATGCATAAAAAATGCAGGAATCAAAATAGTATAAATATTTTCGCTTTTTAACCCAACTAAGAACATGATTAATGCAAGAGTCATTGCACAGATAACTGCGCTACGCATTTTGGTCATTAAAGCCAGACTCAGTAAACGACGATTGGCTAATCCACCACACATCCAAGCAAACCCCATTATTAGAGCATAATGCCCATATTCAATCGGAGTATAACCTAGTGTTACCTGAATTAAGAACGCACCCAGCAAATTAAATAGCATAATCATCGCATAAGAAAATCCTAAGCTTAAAACAGCAAAGTTAAATTTACTACTGCTCAATATCTCACCGTATGCAGATTTAATATTAGTAAAACTCAAAACGGTTTTACTTTTTATCGTTTCTGGTACAAAAATAAATTCAAGTATAGCTAAAACAAAAGAATATCCAGCTAAAAAATAAAAACATGATTTCCAACCAAAGAAAGTTTGCAAATATCCACCAATACCGGGTGCAATAATTGGACCTAATGACCAAGCAACTGTCGTATAGATTAGCATAGACTGTAATTTAACACCACTATAAATATCAACAATAATTGCACGCTTAGAAACCATAAAAAAACCGACACACAAGCCTTGAAAAAAGCGCAGCAATAACAACATCCCGATACTGTCAATTTGTGGAATACAGAAGCTAAATAAACTAAATGCTAACAATGAAGCAATCGTAATTTTACGGCGACCATATGCATCAATAATATTTCCGGCAACAAATTGGCTAAGTGCATATGCAATTAGAAAAATGGTTACGGTAACTTGAGTAAGCGCTTCGCTAATATGAAAATACTTTGCCACAGCAGGAAGAGATGGAACATAAATGTCAACTGCCAAACCAGACATCGGAATGATTAAAAATGCACAAACCGCCATAAAATTTATTTGGCGGTTAGTAAAATTATGAACTACCTGCTGATTACTCATAAATTAATCTCGCCGATATCTTTACGACAATAGCAATCTTTAAAATAAACCGAATCAAGCAATTTATATGTATTTTGTCGCGCTGTAGCTAAATCTTTACCATGCGCAACCACATTCAACACTCGCCCACCTGAGGTTACAAGCTCATTACCCTGAGAGGATACTCCTGCCAAAAATAACTGAGCATGGTCGTGGTTAAATTCTTTAATTCCACGAATAGGATGACCCTTATGAAATGTTTCCGGATAACCACCCGAAGCCAACACCACACAGCAAGTCGCACCACTTTGCCACTCTAGTTGTACTGTATCTAATTTTTTGTTCAATGCGGCATCAATCACAGTCAGTAAATCAGTTTTAAGGAGCGGAAGTACCGCCTGAGTTTCTGGATCACCTAAGCGCATATTGTATTCAAGCAAATAAACACCATGTTGCGTAATCATTAAACCAAAAAATATTACTCCGGCAAAATTCATTTTCTCAGCTTTAATTCCACGCAAAGTAGGTTCTAAGATATCGCTGATAAATGCCTGATTAACTTCAGCAGTTACGTATGGATTTGGTGCAATAACGCCCATCCCTCCGGTGTTTAAGCCAGTTTCACCATCACCAATTTTTTTATGATCCTTGGCGCTAATTAATGGAATTATGGTTTCGCTATCTGTAAAGGATAAAATCGATGCTTCTACCCCAACTAAATATTCCTCAATCACTACTTCTGAGCCAGACTCACCAAATACTTGATCCAAAAGCATTGAAGCTAAAGCCGCTTCCGCTTGATCATTATCTTCTGCAATAACAACACCTTTACCAGCAGCCAAACCACTGGCTTTAATTACAATTGGATAGCTAATCTTATCCAAATATTTTAACGCAGCAGCATAATCCGTAAAGCTTTCATGATGAGCCGTTTTAATGCCATATTTATTCATAAACTCTTTGGCAAAAGCCTTGCTACCTTCAAGCTGCGCTGCTTGTTTGTTTGGACCAAAAATAGTAAGACCCACAGCCTCAAACTGATCAACAATGCCCTCAACTAAAAGCTCCTCGCTACCAACGATTGTTAAATCAATTTGCTGCAATTTAGCAAACTCAAGTAATTCGTCGATTTTATTTAATTTGACATTGCTTACACGTGGCAACAATTCACAGCCAGGATTACCTTCGGCAACAAAGATTCTCTCAATTTGTGAATTCTGGCTAAATTTCCAAGCTAGAGCGTGCTCTCGTCCACCCTTACCAATAATCAATATTTTCATACTTTAATTTTCCTCATTTTTAATTATCGCTAATTTGTAACTCAAATACAAAAGCTAAAGAGATAAACTGTCCTCATTTTTTTACAAATGCACCGAAGTGAAATTAATCATCATTCCAATCATAATCATCATCACTTTGCTTTTTCTGATAAGTAAATACCTTATTAACAAATAGAGTAGAAGCACGTTCATCTGTCATATGAACGTCAGGATTACCATTACAAAACTCTTGATAAGTCGGCTCTTCAAAACATTTTGAGCGACTATTCACAGTTAGTTTAAATGTATTATTCTTGGTGTTCATGGTGATTGTTGCTATACATCCATTACCGACATTATAATTATAGGTATTAGGAAGCTTACTATCTGCATTAAATGGTAGATATTGGTCAATCGGACAAAAATAACCTGTAGAACTAAATAAAATACTGAGCCCCATATTCTTACCAACTTGAATTAACTTGATATAAGTCACATCTTTGGAATGTCCATACCATCCAGATTTAAACAATTGTTTCGACGTGCTTACTGAAGACTCTAAAGGATTGCTTGAGTACGGTGTATTAACACTATCATCGCTATATACGGCACCAGACATAAGTAACATAAAAGAAATCAGAATTTTTTTCAATGGCAATCCTTTAATAATTTTATGATAAGAATTAAATAATATGCACTAACTCAGATAATGATTTGCGTGTTTTCTCTCGTGCAGGTTGATTCAAACGATAACCCAAAAAGCAAAAGACCGCAGCTTGGTGATATTTGGGATCAACTACCTTGCGACTAGTTAAAATCTTCGTTACCTCTTGACTAATAAATCCTTCCACAGGACAAGAATCAATGCCAATTTGTGCAGCAGCACTCATAACATTACCCAATGCAATATAAGCTTGTTTTGTCGCCCAGTCATCAAGATAGCGAGAGTCATTTTTCATTTGAATCTCATTTAGCTGATGATTGTTAATCAAATTACGGCGCATTTCTTGCATATCTGCAGGAGTTTGCTGAACATCCTGAAGAATATGATCAAAATAAGCATCATTTACGGTAATATCTTTTTTGATCGCAAACAATAGTATATGACTTGCTGTTGGCAATTGCTTCTGAGCACCCCACAGATGAGGATGCAACTCCTGCAATAGCTCAGGATTTTTTAAAACAAATACTTCGTATGGCTGCAAACCAAATGAAGATGGTGACAAGCTAATAATCTGTAATAGAAAATCAAAATCCTCATCCGAAATTTTCTTATTCGCATCAAATTCTTTACATGCGTGACGCCAACGATATGCATCCAAAATTAAAGACTTACTAATTGACATATTTAAACTCTCACTTATATTTTATATTATTTTTCAGCTATACTAATAAACGGCAGGTTCACTATCCAAATCACTATGATAAAGTGTACTAATTTTTTCATACATATATTGGGATAAAGCTTCTCGATTAGGAAAATCTGTGGCGTTTACTGGCTCAAGAATATCAATTTTAACCACAAGACCTTTAAGTCGTAAGGTACTCCACACTGACTCCATCCATTTTTTCTTTGAAAAGGTAACTTCCGTTGATGGCGAACCATCGGCATTCCGATAGCGCAAAACGACAGGAACAACCCTGCTTTTAGCAATCATAGCTGATTCAAAAATTGAAGCATGAAAAGGTAAAATCGTCATGCCATCACTGGTTGTACCTTCTGGAAATAATCCCATTGCCCAACCATCTTGCATAACTTTGGCAATTTTTTTATTCGCCATAACCAAATCTCGTTTATTTTTACGATCAATAAATACCGTACCGCCTGATTTAATAATATTTCTTAACAGCGCCCAACGCAACATCTCCACCTTACCAACATAGTTGGTACAATATACGCTAGACATAACCAGAGTATCTAGCCAAGAAACGTGATTCTGTACAAACATTGTATTTGGCTGAATATAATCATCACCAATTGAACCCGTTACCTCAAACCTAGCACCAATCGCCCAAACCATTGCTCGCGCCCATGGCTTGTGAAAAAAGCGGCGCCACCAGCTCATTGGAATAAAAGGATAAAATAGATATGATGAACCAACAATATAGCACATCAAAAGAATGCACATTACGAAACGATACCATGAAATTAGCTTACGCATTATAGGAGCCTAAAATATACTTAACACTGTATTTTACCTTATACAACGAAAGCCAATTAGATATAATTGAAATCATTTAAAAAAGAATTTATACTTACTAGAAAAGCTGAAGTAAATCTGTTGGAAAATCTATGACTAACTCCGCACCATTTGCGTAGAGCTCCTCGCGTCCACGAAATCCCCACGCTGCGCCTACTGCATGCATTCCCGCATTATTGGCCGTAAGCATATCAACGCTGGTATCACCTAAAAAGATAAATTCTGCCGGCTGCAGCTTCATTAATTCAGCAATCTCCAATGCCGAATAAGGGTCTGGCTTTACAGGCGTATTTGCTCGCGCGCCAAAAACTACCTCAAATTCCCACTGAGATAGATAAGTTGCGACCACTTCATCCATAAAACTATCATCTTTATTGGAAAGAATAGCCAAGCGAGTGCCCCTTTTTACTAACCCGGTTAATAGTTCATCTATCCCCGGATAAAGTTTAGTATGAATATCAAGATGCTTAGAATATTCATCAATAACTTCTGCAAGCAATTTATTATAATGAACACTTTCACTAACTTCCGAAGGTAGAGCGCGGTAAACTAATTTAGGAATACCATTCCCAATAAAACGCCTATAACTTGCAATATCGTGAAGAGGAAAACCATGCCACTCAAGTACGTTATTCATTGCATTGGCAATGTCTTGCACCGTATCAAGCAAAGTACCATCTAAATCAAAAACCACAGCCTTATATTGATTAGTTGTCATTTAACAATAGCCCTACAATCTCATTAACTCTATTCAGTAAATTCATTATCTGAAGTTTCACATCTACGCACCATAATTTTATCAACTCGATAGCCGCCATCACGATCAATATCAACTATCTCAAAGATGTAATCAGCAAACTCAAATTTGTCAAAAACCTTAGGTAACCTGCCATGCTCGCGACCAATAAATGAAATCACGAATCCAGCCGCGGTTTGATAACTACCTGCATCTCCCTCAGGTAAATCATCAATTTCCAATTCATCCAGCAAGTCGTTAATTGAAGCTAATCCATCGACTAACCATTTACCAGACGGATCTTTTTCGATCAGTTGAATACTTTCACTATTAACACTAGGAATATCACCAATGACAGCCGTTACCAAATCACCTAAGGTAATTAAACCCTCAACATGCCCAAATTCGTTATAGACTAATGCGATATGAGTTTTAAAAGAACGAAATGACTCCAAAATCTCAATCAAAGTTAAACTATTAGGAATATTATGAATTGGTTTTAAACCTTCAGTCCAATTCATCTGTGCTTTAGCAACGTGTTCATGAAATTGATGAACAATTTCTTTAATCACTTTTACCGCTGGAATATAACCCAGAACATGATCTAAGCTCCCTTTACAGATCAATAGATTTTGTGAAGGGTTATTCAGAATTTTCTCAACATTATCTATCGAAGGTGCCATAACATCAATAAAAACGATATCTGAACGTGGTGTCATCAAAGATCCAACCTTGCTTTCATCCAAGCGCCAAACATTATCAAATAAATCTTTCTCCGCTTGAATTAAGACCCCAGACTGTGCACCAGCTTCAAACATAGTTTCAATATCTTCTTCGGAAACTTCGTCGTTACGTTTAGTTGATAAGCCAAATAAACGCAAAATAGAGTCGCTTAAAAATGCAAAACTAGTTACAATTGGCAATAATAGTTTGATAACAAAGGTCGTGATGGGAGCAAGCGTAACTGCTACTGCTTCAGGATATAATATCGCAATGCGTTTAGGTAAAATATCACCAAAAAGAATTAATAAAAAAGTTACCACTACAAAAACAGACACAGAAGCAATATGAGCTTCCTGCCCATGAAAATAGCCCATCTGAGTAAAATATGCTGCTACTTTCCCTGATAATGAAGCCTCAACAAATGCCCCCTCCAAAAGCGTAACTACCGTGAGCCCGATCTGAGTGGTTGCAATTATGTGTGTTGGATTTTCAGCCAATTTTAATGCTCGAACAGCATTTTTACTACCGTTATCAATTAAAGTTTGCAAGCGTGTTTTTTTTGATGCTATTACCGACATATCGGAAATAGTAAATAAAGCATTGGCTAAAATTAAACCAATAACTACTATCATATCAGATGACATTCAATTCCTACTCATTAATATTTAAAATTTCTTTAAGTCCAAGCAATAATAAATCTGGCACAATATCATCAAACACACTAGACGTATTTAACAATGCTGCAAAACCACCAGTACCAATGACTATCAAATCCCGACGTTCTATCGCATACTCATGAATTACTTGGGCAATTAATTCTTTTACCGCACCAGTTTGACTATAATACAATCCAGACTGAATTGCCATGCGTGTGTCTTTAGAAATCGCTTGTTTGGGTGCTGAAATGTTTACCGTAAATAATTTAGCGGTATTATGCTGCAAGCTTTCCATCATTAAACGAATACCCGGCAGTACCGCACCACCAACAAATTCTGCCTGTGGGGTAATATAAATCACGGTAGTTGCAGTACCAAAATCAAAAATTAATAAATGCTTATTGGGATACTTACTAATTCCCCCAACTGCTCCAGCAATCAAATCTGCACCAATTTCCCCTGGGTTATTTGAAGATATCTTAATTCCAGTTTTAACTCCCGGCTTAAGAAACAACGGCGTTATCTTGAAATACTTAATAAACGCAGAAGTGACACTATAGTCAACAGAAGGAACAACTGAGGCAATCGCTACTCGCTTAATTTGTTTAGGATCAATACTATTTTCACGTAATACCTGTAAAATAAATAGCGCAAACTGATCTGATGAACCAACATGGCTAGTGTTATGGCGAAATTGAACTAAAATCTCACCGTTTGCATCAAATACACCGCTGTGTATCTGTGAATTACCAATATCAATACATAAATACATAGGACTGCTTCCTAGGATAATTTCTTTACAAAATATTGAGTTAAATCGCCCTGATAGCCATGATTAAAATAAAATTCATGAGCACCAGTTTCGCGACGATGTAACCCACTAGTAAGTTCTATTTTATCACACCCTCGAGTTTTAGCATAATTTTCTGCAAAATTAAGTAACTGACTGCCAATCTTTGCACCTCGCCGCTGTTCATCAATAATCAAAGCTAAAACTTTAGCCCAACTACCACTGCAATGTAAGTAGCGTGCAACAGTAAGCCCAATAAATCCACAGATTTCATGCTCAAACTCTGCAACAAAAATTTTATAATGCTTATCATTCAGACATAACTCAATATTAGCCTGCATATCTGCTAAACTGATTGAATAACCAAGTTGATGACTAAGCTCGACCAACACAACAGTATCACTTGATATCACTTCACGAATTATTACTTGCTTCATTCTTGTTCAATTCTGCTAATAACACAGCCAATTTCTCTTCATCTATCAACTTAATTCCCAGCTCATTAGCCTTATCCAACTTGCTGCCTGCGTCACTACCGACAATGACATAATCAGTTTTTTTAGAAACGCTACCAGCAACCTTTGCTCCAAAGTCCTCAAGTATAGCTTTAATTTCATCTCGTTTAAAATTAACAAAACTACCGGTAATAACGAAAGTCTTACCACTAATTTCAGGATGATATAAATTATCTGCAACCAGATGTGGATAATTAATCCCTAATGTCAATAACTCCTGAATTATTGTACGATTATGTTCCTCGTTAAAGAAATTTAGAATTGAACAAGCGACAACTTCACCAATATCTCGAACCTGTAACAATTGTTCCTTATTTGCAGACATCAAAGCATCTAGGCTACCAAAAGCACGAGCCAAGTCCTTAGCTGAACTTTCCCCGACATGGCGGATTCCTAGAGCATAGATAAATCGTGGCAAAGTCGTAGCCTTACTTTTCTCAATTGCCGCAATTAGATTAGTAGCACTTTTTTCTGCAAAGCGTTCTAGCTCTAAAAGTTGCTCTACCTGCAGACGAAAAATATCTGCAACGCTATTAATCAATCCAGCATCAACCAATTGCTCAACGCTTTTTTCACCCAATCCGTCTATATTCAATGCTAATTTACTACAAAAATGCGTAATTGCTTGTTTTTTTTGTGCAATACAATATAGTCCACCGGAACAGCGCATGATAGTTTCATCTTGCTCTTGTATTACATGAGAACCACATATCGGACATCCTTGTGGCATGGTAAATTCTTCCAGCAGAACAGTTCTACGTTCAATCAGTGAGCGAGAAATTTCCGGAATAACATCACCTGCACGACGCACCAACACAATATCGCCAACGCGCACATCTTTGCGCCGAATTTCATCCTGATTATGCAAAGTAGCATTAGTTACGACTACGCCAGCTACATTTACTGGCTTAATTCGCGCCACCGGAGTTAACGCACCAGTTCGTCCAACTTGAACATCAATTGCTAGTATTTCAGATTCAACCTCGAGAGCTGGGAATTTATATGCAATGGCAAAACGTGGTGCTCGAGCGACGAAACCCAATTTTTGCTGTCCTGTTTTGGAATCTAATTTATATACAACACCATCAATCCCAAAAGAAAGTTCATTCCGCCTATCCATCATTTGCTCATAATAGCTACTTAATGCCTGATTCCCTTTAAGTAATGTGCATTCTTTGGCAACACTAAAGCCAACCGACTGTAAAAACTCTAATTCTTGCTGAAAGCTCGTAAATTCAGTACCGCTATGCTGGGCTAAAGCATAGGCATAAAAACGTAAAGGTCGTGATGCCGTAATACTACTATCTAGCTGACGGATACTCCCTGCCGCTAAATTACGCGGATTAGCATAAAGTTTGCCACCGCTTTCCGCCTGCTTTTGGTTTAATTTAAGAAAATCTGCATTTAAAATTAATATTTCACCACGAACTTCAACTAATTCGGGAGGCAGTAAATCAGTCGTAATATTTAGTGGGATATTGCGAATAGTTTTTACGTTAGCCGTAACATCCTCCCCTGTAAAGCCATCTCCACGGGTAAGAGCTCGGATTAAAAGTCCATTTTCATAAATCAGACTGATTGCAACACCATCATACTTGGGTGAAGCAACGAACTCTAGCTGCGATTCATCGATAGCCAGCTCTTTTGCTATTCGGGCAGTAAACTGAAATAGCTCATGATGCCGTAAAACTGCATCATCCTGCTCAGTATTCAAAAATACATTATTTAAAGATAGCATTGGAATCTGATGCTGATACTGACTAAATTCACTCAATACCAAGCCACCAATGCGCTGAGTTGGGGTATTATCCTGTTTATATTCAGGGTACTTCGTTTCCAACTCAAGTAACCGTCGAAACAACTGATCATATTCTTCATCACTAATTACTGGTGCGTCACAACTGTGATACAAATAATTATGATGATTTAACTCCCGAGTAAGAAGAATAATTTCCTGCTCTTGTTCATTGGCAGGTGAAAATAAATCTGACATATATACTCAATCAATAATATTCAATTTTTGTGCTAATTCGTGCAGTGCAACAACCATTCGCGCCGGAACGTCGCCAATTTGCGATAAAATATCTTCTACAGCAAGAACGAGTTGTTCGGCTTCAACTTTAGACATAACAAATTTACGTAATTCATCCAAAGCAATATCTTTATCATACCAAACTACCATTACCTGAGAGCTGATAACTTGCCGTAATTCATCATTACTAATCTGAGGATTATGTTTCTTTGCCCAGTTAATCAAAACTGCCGCACTTGAAGCTTTAATTTCATGACGACCAACTAAAAGCAAAGCAACAACTCTGAAGATGGCCGCTAAGCGTGAATTTACCGATACTTTTTTTAGAACTTGTTGATTGTAATTGCTCATCAACTTATCACGTTCCAACTGAGTAAGGCTTGGAGTATAACGAGGAACTCCGGTATGTGTATTCCAATATTTCTGTACCGCCTGATTTCCCCACAAATCAAAAAAAGCTTGCTCCATTAAATTATCACGTAAATTTTGCAGATTATGCAAATAGCTTGCAATGAGTTTAGCTTGAGTGTCCTGCCAAATCAACCATGGGTTATCTTCAGAAACTGATTTGCGACTTGCTCTAACCTGCTCTGTTAACGTACTAAAAATTTTCATTGCAGGATTATATTTTTCAGAAAATAACCAATAATTCCAACGTAACGGTTGTAGATCTTTAGCTACGCGTGCTATTTGGGGGTTATGGTACATTCTAAACAGCGGATGAATAAAACTTTCATAAAACCCATCTAATGCCTGAGAAAATTTATTGACAGTTGCGAATGCCCTATCATCTTCTTCACTATTATAACCAAGATTTTTTATATCCTCAATTGTCCTAGCAACATATCTGGCATGCAATGGCGTACCATCCTCGGCGCCTTCTGGCGTTTCTAAAATTAATTCATAAAGACCAGGCGGCAACAAATCAATTGTATCCATATTCTCAACAAATAATTTATTTTCTCGCTTAGCAACTTTGCTACCAGTAAAAAGAGCCAGATGCCCAACCTTATTATTTAGGCAATAAACAATTGTCTTACTTCGCGCAATAATTTCATCCACATCCTGATATAAATCTGCAATCCATCCAGCAGACTGCGCAGGAGGACTGATATTATCCCCATCAGAAATAAAGGTCACAATTGGAGAATTAATTTCACGTGGATCTAGCTTAATTCCATCACTCGTTGTCAACATGCCAGTCGTCAACTGATTGCCAATAAAAAACTTATCTACGATCCACTTAATTTCACTACGATTTAACTCACCAAATGACCCTAACCACCGCTCAAACTGTAAAAATCTTTCACTATCCCGATCTACATTTGCAAACAAATCATATTGCTTGCCCCATAAGAAATTATCAAAATTGAGGACGTTAAAATTCATCACCAGATTGGTACCATCAAATCGCCCACCACCAATATCGCCAAGTAAAGATACCATCCACGATCCACCAAGCATCCCTCCAATGTAGCGCATCGGATTGCGCCCCCGCTCACCATTCCAATAAGACAGCGGTGATCCGGCAATCAATAGCGGACCAAACAATTCTGGCTCTTGCATTGCACTAAACATAGTCAAATAACCAGCAGCACAATTACCAATTGCGCATAACTTCGGAGCGTGAGGATGCAACCTAGCAACCTCCTGATAAAACTTAACTTGCCCGCGAATTATATCTTCATAACTTTGTTCACCGATTGGTTCAGCATCAAAGCCAATAAAATAAACTGGATGCCCATGTTTTAGAGCAGCACCGATTTCGCTATCTTTTTTAAATCCGGCAATACCTGGTCCACGTCCAGCTCGCGGATCTTGAATAACATATGGTCGCTTATTTATATCCGTGGGATGATCCGCTAATGGTAATACCCGTGCTAACCAATAATTAATTGGGGGATTAAAATTCGCACCATCAAGAATTTTCTCAATCTCAAATGTTAAAACTGTACTTGAATTTTCACTCGTCATCGTCACCATATCGTTTCCACGACGGCGCATAACATCCATAAATAAAATACTTCGTTGATAAACATCCGTGCAATAAGCAAAAAAATCATTATCTCTAATACTGTTATTCATCTCTTATCTCTCCAAATAAAAAACCTCACCCAAGGATGAGGAATTATTATCAAGCTACATTAGGGCAAAACCCGTAAAATAAGTTCAGACCCTAGTTCAATATTCTGGCGTTTACAACTGTTTATATAATTGACAACTTGTTTTTCAAGTGCAGCAAAATCTTTATCAGTCATGACTAATTTATTAGTAGTGAGTAATCTTGATTCAAAATATTGCATATATTTTTCTGCAAAATCAAAAATTTTATCAATTGCGCTCATCGGATCAGCATGATGATGTAATTTAGAATTAATTGAAAATGTTCGGTAATTACCTAATTCATTTAATGGCTTAGCATTTTCATCGCGAATGTCAAAATAAACTTTATCATTTAAACAATATTCAAATACCCCACCATTATTTCTAAAACCATTACTCATCAAATATTTATTTAGATGGCGAAATTCTAATGGTTCTTTATTTACAATATACAAAGCTAATTCAAGCGCACTGTTCGATACTTGTTTTAGCTGTTGTTGAATCTTACGTAGCTCCAATTCAGAATCTGTTTGGCGAATATGCCCCTCATGATGCAAAGCAAAATTGGCAAGTTCATTGAAGATATTGATTAACTGTAACTCCGACATTACCCCTTCAGAATCAACAAGATCAACTACCAAGCGAATTCCGATTGCAGCATATTTTTTACCACGCTCAAATAAACTCCATTGCAAGTTTTTTTCCAACACGTAATAAGTTGCACTTTTAGCAGTAAATTGACCAATATCTGGTAGTACTTTAATTTTTGCTACACCTTCAAAGCAGATATCAACTACATGATCCAAACTTAAACTAACCTGATCAACAAAAGGAAATTCTACTTGATCAAATTTATTGAAAATAACATTTTGCGGAACATTGTCAGCATGCGGCGTATCCAGCAAAGGATCAAAATTAATTTCTTTTTGTTCAAGCTTGGTTTCTATTTGCACTAACTCTTGGTCTTTATGCGAAGTCTCAAAACTACTACGTCTGCCATCATCTTGGTTCTCAAAAACTACACCTTGAATATCATTTAAGGCATCACCAGTTGCTTGATTAAAATTATTTTCAATCATTTTTTTAAATTTATTTTCCTGATAAATATAATATCCAATAATTATCAAGACAATACACGCCACAACTCCAATAATTGCAATTTGAATTTGGTTCATCAACTGTTACCCTCAATAATAGTTCTAATTAATCGAAATAGTTTAGTAAAATTACGATTCTGATGAAGTTCACGCTCCTTACGTACAGCTCGCAGCAAACTCCTTAACTCACCGATATCAAAATTAGAGTATGTAGCACTGAAACGATCAAGCACTTCATCTCCAGAATTAAGTAATTCATCACGCCACTTTTCAGAAAGATGAAAAATCTGGGTTGACTTTACATCGTCACCATTAAGATACTCAAGACGGCTCTTAATCGCTTCAGCATCAACCTGACGCATTAACTTACCAATATACTGATATTGACGACGAATTGCGCCATTAGCAGTAATCTTTTGCGCCATTTTGATTGCTTCAAATAAATTTGCCGGTAAATCAAGCTTAGCTAGTTTTTCTTTTGAAGTTTTAACTAATTCAACTCCCAAATCCTGAAGCGCTTCCATTTGTTCTTTGCGCTTCGTTCGGCTGAGGACTACCTCTTCGTCAGTATCACTGTGCAGATTATTATTCATTGTTTAATTTTTTATCACTTAAATATATGGTATTAGGCATAATCTTACTATATTTTAGTCTGCGATTATGAGTTAAAATATTGCCTCAGCCAAATTTCAAGCGAAAGAATGTTATGACTAAGCTAGATTTTCTCTATACACAAACCCAACTAAATGAAATTGCCAAAGAAATAATTAATTTGTCACTACAAGAAGGAGCCTCTGCTGCTCAGGTAGAACTAAGTGAAAGTATCTCAACTGACATTGAGGTTTTAAATCAAGAAATCGAAAACTTTGAAACCAGCCATGAAAATCAACTCCTTCTAACCGTTTATATGGGACATAAAAAAGGTCACATCGGGATTAGCAGCATAAAGTTAGAAAATAGTCGTGACATTATTAGACAAGCTTTGGATATCGCTAAGTATACTGAAGAAGATAGCGCCAATGGCTTACTGGAGAGGGAATATATCGTAACTTCGTTGCATGATGACCTACAACTCTATGCGCCATACCCAGTAAATAACAATGAACTGATTACACAAACTAAAGAATTAGAACAAATTGCATTAGACTTAGAACCATCAATTAGTACTTCTGACGGAGCGTCAACTACACTCACTCGCTATAATTTTGTTACGGCAAATACTAACGGATTAAATCACGGCTACCAAACTTCACGCTATTCCAAGTCACTTAGTTTAATTGGTAAAAATACACAAGGCATGCAAACTGATTACTGGTATAGCTCAAGCCGTATTTTCACCAATCTGAGCAATAATAGAGAATTAGCTCATAAAACCGTTAATCGAGTAAAAAGGCGTCTAAACTATGGAGGCTATACCTCAGGAAAACCTGCAGTAATTTTTGAAGATACAATAGCTAAATCAATTATTGGTAGCCTAATCGGCGCATTGAGCGGTGGAAGCCTTTACCGACGTTTAAGCTTCTTAAATGACAGTATCGGACAGCAAATTTTACCAGATTGGTTTAACATGTATGAAGATCCGTTTGTAATCAACGGACTAGCCAGTTGTTATTTCGATAACGAAGGTAGCACTGTCGCACGAAGAACAGTAATTGAATCTGGTAAAGTTCAAGGTTATTTTTTGTCAAGCTACACAGCACGCAAAATGAATATGCGTTCAACAGGAAATGCAGGAGGAAGCCATAATATTTACATAACACCAAATTATGAAGGTAATCTGGAATCTCTGGCACGTGAAATGCACAATGGTTTAATCATTATTGAAACAATTGGGCATGGCTTAAATATGGTCACAGGTGATTATTCAGTAGGTGCCTCAGGATTGGTGGTGATTAATGGTGAAATTAGCCATTTTACTGACAACCTAACTATTGCAGGTAATATGCGCGAAATCCTACAGCAAATCATCTTAATCACTCAAGATACAGAATTTAGCTCAGTAAGTTGCGGAGCTATGCTGATTAACTCAGGAGTTATTCAAGTAAGTATTAAATAAAGGACTCAATCACTTTCATAAAACTTAACCTCGCAATAGCTAACAGTTTAGGCTCAAATGCTGAATGCTTATTAGTCAATCGTGATTACAACTACCTGAATTAGTGTGCGCTGCAGCATCCAAAAACACACTAAAGTGTTAGGTTTTTGCTATACTACCAACCTATGAGCAGGAGGCGGTTTTGTGTTGTTTAAACTATGTTTCAGTTAATTGTAATCACTGGACAAATACATGCATAAAACCGATAATACTTTTTAGGTTAAACCCAAATTTATGTAAAGAGTGAGAGATATGTCCAATATTCAATCCGTTTTAACAGAACAACGAATGTTTCCGGTAAATCCTGATTTTGCAGCACAGGCAAATATCCGTAGCGAGCAGCAGTATCGCAACATGATTGAACAAGCAGAATCTGACTATGAGGGCTATTGGGGAGACTTGGCTCGCCAGTATATTGATTGGAACACACCATTTAGCACTGTATTAAACCAAACCAATGCACCCTTCTATAAATGGTTTGAAGAAGGAACTCTTAATGTTTCCTACAATTGCCTTGACCGTCATCTCTTAACTCATCCACATAAAACAGCGATTATTTTTGAATCCGACTCAGGACACGTTGAAACTGTAACCTATAAGGAACTTCATAATAAAGTTTGTCGTTTTGCCAACGGTTTAAAATCTCTTGGCGTAAAAAAAGGTGATCGTGTAGTAATCTATATGCCAAACAGTATCGAGGCTGTTGTAGCAATGCAATCATGTGCTCGTATTGGAGCAATTCATTCTGTGGTGTTTGGTGGATTCTCGGCAAAAGCAATCCACGAACGGATTCATGATGCACAAGCCAAAATTTTAATTACAGCTGATGCACAAAAACGTGGTGGAAAAATATTCCCACTGAAAGATGATGTTAACCAAGCGCTAAAACTATCCGATAATACTTCAATTGAAAAAGTCATTGTACATAAACGAACTGGTGAGGAACATAACTGGGTTGAAGGACGTGATATATGGTGGCATGATGTAATTCGCAATCAATCTGATTCATGTGAGCCTGAATGGGTTGACTCAGAGCATCCCCTATTTATTCTATATACTTCTGGTTCTACTGGTACTCCTAAAGGTGTTCAGCATGCCAGTGGCGGATATTTGCTTGGCGCAATTACAACTATGCGTTGGGTATTTGACATTAAGCCAAGTGACATTTTCTGGTCAACCGCAGACGTTGGTTGGATTACAGGACACACTTACCTTTGCTACGGACCGTTGGCAGTTGGCACTACACAAATTATTTTTGAAGGTGTTCCTACATTCCCGTATGCAGATCGCTTCTGGCGAATGATCCAAGAACATAAAGTTAGTATTTTCTATACTGCACCAACCGCAATCCGTGCTCTGATTAAAGCTGGTGGTGACTTACCTAAAAATTATAATCTTACCTCCTTACGCTTGCTAGGTTCAGTTGGTGAACCTATTAATTCTGAAGCATGGTTATGGTATTTTAATGAAATTGGTGGTGGTCGTTGTCCAATTGTTGATACTTGGTGGCAAACCGAAACTGGCTCTAATATTTTAGCGCCTATGCCTGGTATTACTCCACTGATTCCTGGTTCTTGTACCCGTTCTATCCCGGGAATTTTTGTGGATATTATTGACGAAAATGGACATAGTGTCAACGATAATGGTGGTGGTTATTTAGTAATTAAGAAACCATTCCCATCACAAATCAGAACAATTTGGAATAATCCAGAACGTTTCGTTAAATCATACTATCCAGAAGATATAGGTGATGGTAAATATTATATTGCTGGTGACTCTGCTCACCGTGACGAACATGGCTACTACCATATTCTTGGTCGGGTTGATGACGTCTTAAATGTATCTGGACACCGTTTGGGAACAATGGAAATTGAATCTGCTTTAGGATCTAACCCTAAAGTAGCGGAAGCTGCGGTTGTTGGTCGGCCTCATGATATTAAAGGTGAATCAATTGTTGCTTTTGTTGTACCTAAAGGCGAACTACCAACAGGTGAAGATAAGGCACGCTTTATTGCTGAATTGCGTGAATGGGTTGGTAAAGAGATAGGTAATCTTGCAAAACCAGATGAGATTCGTTTTGGAGAAAATTTACCAAAAACTCGTTCAGGAAAGATCATGCGCCGTATTTTACGAAGTTTAGCAAAAGGTGAAACCATCACACAAGATATTTCAACTTTAGAAAACCCAGCTATTCTGGAACAACTCAAGTAATAATTGCTAACCACTGTGTACGTAACTTTACGTTACTGTATGCAGTGGTATTTTATAAAAAATAAAAGTATCAACTTGATAAAATATATTGTTCAATTTGTTCACTATTAGCTGTATAACGTGCTACTGTAAATAGCCAATCAGATAACCGATTTAAATATTGTAATGAGCTTGGAGCAAACTTGAAATCAAGACCTGCAGCAACTAATTTGCGTTCTGCACGTCGGCAGATCGTCCGTGCAATATGAATGTTTGCAATAGATTGACTGCCCAAGGGATAGATGAAATTAACCAGTGGTGGCAAAACCAAATCCATCTCATCAATAGATGATTCAAGATTAATCACTTCTTCACTTAAGTCAAGATTCGCATATTTTACTGCACCGGCTAAATGAGCGTTGAGATGAAATAAGTTATGAATAATCTTTACAATAAAATCATTAGTTTTAGCATCACTCAGTAAGCTATGTACTAAACCTAAATGAGCACTAAGTTCATCAATATCACCAATTAGCTCAATCCGTAAATCGTCTTTACTAGTACGGCTGCCATCAAAAAGACAAGTTTCACCTTGATCACCAGTTTTAGTGTAAATTTTCATGTATAGTTTTATCCTTATGTACAAAATACATTATTGTCGCAAAAACACAGATTATAATAACTGCAGCCAAGAAAATTAAACTAGTCATTATATCCGCTAGCAGCATTAAACCACAAATAAGTATTGCCAATAACACTGTAATAATAGGTAATACTGGGAAAAATGGAGCCTTAAACGAATGTTCATGTCCACCTTTCTTTGCTAACTTAAGTTTAATAAACGCAGCCAGAGACAAGGCATAAACAAATACTGCTCCCAACCCTGAGATACTTACCAAAACTGCGGTTTGATTACTCAATGCACAAATAATTCCAACGGCACAACACAGAATAATTGAATTTACTGGAGTTAGCAATTTAGGAGCAATATAACTTAAACTGTGAGGTAATAGCCTCGCTCGTGAAAGTGCGAAAACTTGACGTGATGCACCAAAAATAATGCCATGAAAAGATGCAATCAGCCCAAATATTCCTAAATAAATCATCATTAAGGTAAGCCAGCTACTGCTTGAGCTCACTGCTGCAAGCACCTTAGGCAATGCATCATTCCCACTGATTAAAACAGAAGTGGGTAAAATACCAGTAGAGCAAACAATCACAGTTAAAGCAAAAGCTAATAAAGTGACAATTGCGGTTATTAGACCACGGGGAATGGCTTTCTCTGGGTTCTTGACCTCTTCGACACACATTGCGACTCCTTCAATCCCTAAAAAGAACCAAATAGCAAATGGCAAAGCGGAATAAACTTGACTAAATATGCTAGATTTCAGCGCGGGACTAGATAATATGTTAGCAATATTAATATGAGGTAACGTTGCACCAAAAAAAATCACTAGCACCAAACTCGCAATCAAAGTCACAATTAATTCCAGTGTCGCAGCAAAGGCGACTCCGGTACAATTCAAAACTCCAAAGATAATAAAAGATGCAACAGTAACATACACTGCATTGCAAACAGGAAATACATAATGAACAAAAGAACCAATTGCTAAACCAATTGCCGGAGGAGCAAATAAAAACTCAATCAATGTTACCGCACCAGCAATAACACCTAATTTATGCCCAAATGCCGCAGAAACAAAAGAAAATGGTCCGCCGCTATTTGGTACCATTGCAACCAATTCTGTATAACAAAAGATAAAGCTCAAATAGAATAGTCCCACAGCCGCAACAACCAATAGCATAATTACTGGAGATGCCGTTATCAAACCATAGTTCCAGCCAAAATAATCGCCGCTAATTACCAGCCCAACGCCCATTGCCCAGATATGCAATGCAGTCAAAGTTTTTTTCAGATGTGTTTTATGAGACATGATCAACTCCAAGCAAAATCTGCTGTAATGCAGTTGAGGAGAAATCATCTTTTAATTGAACACCAGAATACCCCAATTCAAATGCGCGATAAGCTAAATAAGTTAGCTTCTGAGCCGCCTGAGTGTAACTAAGTCCGTTACGATGAATGTTTGAAATACAATTACGCTGCTCATCGGTGCTATTTATTTTAGACTTATAGGTAAAATAAATACTCATACTATCATTGGAGCTAAGCCCAGGGCGTTCGCCAATTAAGTTAATCACCAACTTTGCTTTAAAGATATCATTAACTTTGTCCGCAAAAGCTACACGTGTTTGCTTAGAAATAATAATAGGCGCAACTGACCAGTTCATCTTGGTAAATAGAGGCAATAGCTCATTCACCAGTGCCACGGCGTGATTTTCGATTGCCAATGATGATAAACCCGAAGAAATCACAATCAAGATATCTTGTGCAATAAATTCTGGATTTTTAGTACAGAGTTGTATTAGTTTCTCACGAGAATCATTGCTTATCTGCCGCCCCAAATCTGGACGCGTTAGAAACTGATCGAGCGTAGCAACCAATGAATGAGCCTGATAAACATTGCGATCAGTGGTTTGCCGGATATCCTCCATTAGTTTAGCTATGTTGAGCTCATTATAAACAGCATCTTTAGCTGCCGCAAAATCCAGTTGAAAATCCAACCAATTTTTGGTGCGGGTATGCCCACCGCTATGTCCAATGGCAATGCGTGCATTGGTAAACTTATTTAAATTTGGTACAACACGGTCATTTTGCTGAGTAATATGCTGTTCTTTAATTGATAGGTTTTTCATCTTATACCTCGTTATGCTTGGAGTAAGTAATTTAACTGCGCAAATTGAGTTTTATTAATCAATTTACCATCCCAGATTTGCTGCTGTTTAAGCCAGCTTTCAAATTCGGGTGCTGGACGAAGTCCCAATAAATTACGCAAA
Organism: Neisseriaceae bacterium; assembly: GCA_003963245.1. Classification (GTDB taxonomy): domain Bacteria; phylum Pseudomonadota; class Gammaproteobacteria; order Burkholderiales; family UBA11063; genus Aquella. The sequence goes on along the minus strand of RXJX01000011.1, from coordinate 111,796 downwards.
TAGATCGCATCGTGAAACGAAGTGCTTTGATAATTAAGCATAATATCATCGGAACCTGGAATTCCCATAATAAAGCTGCATCCGGCAACACCTAATAATGTTAATAAATTATCCATATCATTTTGATCTGCATCAGCATGGTTGGTGTAACAAACATCACAGCCCATCGGTAAGCCAAGTAATTTACCGCAAAACTGATCCTCCAGCCCGGCACGAATAATCTGCTTGCCATTATAAAGATATTCAGGTCCAATAAATCCTACTACTGTATTTACCAGCAAAGGGTTATACTCGCGCGCAACTGCATAAGCACGAGCTTCAATCGTCTGCTGATCAACGCCATGATTAGCATTAGCCGATAGTGCACTACCTTGCCCAGTTTCAAAATACATATAGTTTTGCCCACGATTGAGTTCTTTACCCAGCTCAAATGCTTCCTGCAAAACTTCGAGCGAAACACCAAAGCTACTATTCACGCCCTCTGTACCGCCAATTGACTGAAAGAATAAATCAACAGGAATATTGCGCTTAGCAAGAATAATACTATTACTTATGTGAGTTAGTACACAGCTTTGAATTGGCGCATTAATTGATTGGCGAATACCATCAAGCATGCTTACAAGTGAACCAAGTTGATTAATGTCATCAGTTGCCGGATTTATACCAATTACCGCATCACCACTGGCGTACAATAAGCCCTCAATAATGCTTGCCGCTATTCCGGCTTTATCGTCGGTAGTATGATTTGGCTGTAACCGAGTTGACAGGCGACCTTTTAAACCGATTGTAGTTCTAAATTTAGTAACCACCTCACACTTAGCAGCAACCGCAATCAAATCCTGATTGCGCATAATCTTACTCACTGCAGCGACCATTTCCGGAGTTAGTGCGTAGCGTAAATCTATTAAATTCTGAGGAGAACATTCGTAAGAAAGTAAATAATCGCGTAACTCACTAATACACATGCTACTAATTGGTGCAAATTTAGCTAGGTCATGTTGTTTAACAATCAATCGTGAAATTTCATCAATTTCAGGATCAATCACAAATTGTCGAGTGAAGACATTTAATGGCAAATCAGCCAGAATCATTTGTGCCCCAACCATCTGAGATAATGACTCAGCCGCTACACCTGCTAAAACATCACCAGAACGTAGCGGTGTAGCTTTCGCCATAAGATCTTTCAAATCATTAAATTTATATTTTTTATTTTTGAGTGTGATTTGATACATTTTTTCCCCTTCTTATCTAAAAATAATTTTACAAATCAGATAATTCCTCATCAGTAAATAAACGCGAGCGAGTTATAAACCGCAGTCCGCTTGGACGCTCTAAAGAAAACATTCCGCCATTACCCGGTATTGCATCAATAATTAGTTGTGTATGCTTCCAGTATTCATATTGTGATTTACTCATATAAAAAGGTACATTACCAATTTCACCAAGTAAAATATCTGCATCACCCAACATGAATTCACCAGCAGCAAAACACATCGGTGCACTACCATCACAGCACCCCCCAGATTGATGAAAAATTAGTTCACCGTGCCTCAGTTTTAGGTCATTGATTAAATTTAGTGCGGCATCACTCGCAACTACTCGTTGTATTGCCATAATTATTTAGCTCTTAACGTACAAAGCTGACAATATCCGCCAGCTTTGTATTAGTTTAATAGATTGACTTAGTTAGAAAAACCCTAGTGCATTTGGACTATAACTTACTAATAGGTTTTTAGTTTGTTGGTAGTGATCTAGCATCATTTTATGTGTTTCACGCCCAATTCCAGACTGCTTATAACCACCAAAAGCAGCGTGTGCCGGATAAGCATGATAACAATTAGTCCAAACACGACCTGCCTGAATAGCTTTTCCAGCTCTAAATGCACGGCTACCGTCACGAGTCCAAACTCCAGCGCCCAAACCATAAAGCGTATCATTAGCAATTGCCAGAGCTTCTTCTTCATCCTTAAATGTAGTTACCGACAATACAGGTCCAAAAATTTCCTCTTGGAAAATCCGCATTTTATTATGTCCTTTGAATACTGTCGGACGAACGTAATAACCACCAGCCAAATCTCCCTCCAGCAAGTTGCGTTCACCACCAATCAAACATTGAGCACCTTCTTGTTTACCAAGATCAATATAGGATAAAATTTTCTCAAGTTGTTCCTGAGATGCCTGCGCACCAATCATAGTTGAGCTATCCAATGGATTACCTTGTTTAATTGCCGCAACTCTTTTCAGTGCTCGTTCAATAAAACGTTCGTAGATTGATTCCTGAATCAAAGCACGTGACGGACAGGTACAAACTTCACCCTGATTTAGGGCAAACATTGCAAAACCTTCAAGAGCTTTATCAAAATAGGCATCATCCGCACTCATCACATCTTCAAAGAAGATATTCGGTGATTTACCGCCAAGCTCAAGAGTTACTGGAATTATATTTTGTGAAGCATATTGCATAATCAAACGCCCGGTAGTAGTTTCACCAGTAAAGGCAATTTTAGCAATTCTACTACTTGATGCTAATGGTTTACCAGCTTCTAAACCAAAACCATTAACTACATTTAAAACTCCAGCAGGTAACAAATCACCGATTATTTCAAGTAGAACTAAAATAGATGCAGGAGTCTGCTCTGCAGGTTTTAATACTACACAATTTCCTGCTGCTAATGCTGGCGCAAGTTTCCAGACTGCCATTAATATTGGGAAATTCCATGGAATAATTTGCCCCACCACACCCAAAGGCTCGTGAAAATGATAAGCCATTGTTTCATGATCAATCTCAGCAATGCTACCCTCTTGAGCACGGATACAACCTGCAAAATAACGAAAATGATCAATCGCCAAAGGAATATCTGCAGCCATAGTTTCGCGCAGAGGTTTACCATTATCAATGGTTTCGGCAACTGCAATCAACTTAAGATTGCTTTCCATCCGATCAGCAATTTTATTTAAAATATTTGCGCGCTCAGTAGTTGAAGTTTTACCCCAAGCTACTTTTGCTGCATGTGCCGCATCTAATGCCGCATCAATGTCTTTCGCATTTGAGCGGGGAATTTGACAGAATGTTTGTCCAGTTAACGGCGTTACATTATCAAAATATTGTCCATCTACTGGCTCAACCCATTTTCCGCCAATAAAATTAGCGTACTTAGTTTTATATGGATTTTGCAAACCAAGACTTGATAAATTAGCAAGCGTCATTATCTCTCTCCTAAAATTATTTACAATTATTATATTATCCCGAAGGACCAGTTTTGATGTTAGCATAAAACAATACTTATCTACATAACTATACGTGCTGCATCGCAACACTCTGCTTTTCTTAGTTTAATTTAAATGACAACATTTTGTGGCAATATAAAAACACAGATAGAACATTAAAAATCATAAGGCTATATAGAAATTAACGAAATTTTATTTATTGTAGACAAAACGTCTAATCTTTGACAAGCTATGATATAATGAAGACCCTTTATAATTTTTCTTATACAAACCCCGAATGACTAATATTAATCAGCAAATTACTAAAATCAGGGAAGAATTAACTCAATATGCAAACGATAGTTGCGCGGTAAAATTAATCGCGGTAAGTAAGACTTATCCTATTGAAACCATTCAAGAAGCTTACAATCAAGCCAAGCAGCTGGTATTTGGTGAAAACTATCCTCAGGAACTTGCCATCAAAGCAAATCAACTTAAAAAATTATCATTGGAATGGCATTTTATTGGTAACATCCAAAGCAATAAAACTAAATTGATCGCTGAAAATGCAGCGTGGGTTCACACATTGACAAGCATCAATCACGCCAAGCGGCTAAACGATCAGCGTCCAACCAATTTAGATCCGCTTCAGGTTCTAATTGAAGTAAATATCAGTAATGAACCATCAAAACATGGATTGAACAGCCTAGAAGAAATCATTTTGCTTGCACACCAAATAAACTTGTTACCCAATTTAAAATTACGCGGGTTAATGGGGATGGCAAGCGCTACAGACAATGTTGAATTAATCAAATCACAATTTAATCAGCTAAAAAGTTGCCAACAACAACTCAACGAACAAGGGTTTAATTTAGATCAACTATCAATAGGAATGTCTGGTGATTATCGACAGGCTCTGGAATGTGGCGCAACAATGATTCGTATCGGTAGTTTAATTTTTGGAGAACGCAATTATGACAACTAAATTGGTATTTTTGGGTGGTGGGAATATGACTGAAGCTATTTTTGCCGGACTTGTCTCGAATCAGCAATTTACTATTGAAGTAATTCAACGTAATCCAGAAAAAGCTGCACGGCTACAAAAAATTTATCCAAGAATAAAAGTCTGTTCAACGCTTAATTATGCGCTTGAACCAGAAGATTTGCTTTTCCTTGCAATAAAGCCTCAACAAGCTAAGGAAGCAGTTCAAGCAATCAAAAATAAGCTTAATAACTGCGTGCTTATCTCAGTTATGGCAGGTATAACCATTAACAGTATTTATCAATGGACAAATAACTCTAAAATTATTCGTACTATCCCAAATACTCCAGCCAGTGTTGCAAAAGGAGTAACTGCAATCTATGCACCAGAGTCTATTACACACAGTGAGAGAGAACTAGTTCAGCAAATCTTTAGTACAATTGGTATCACTTATGACGCGCGCAATGAAGATGAAATCGATAAAATTATTCCTCTTAGTAGTAGTGCAATTGCCTTTGTATATTATTTTATGGAGGGCTTTATCAATGCAGCCATCAATCAATTTGGCTTCGAACAAGAACAAGCAAACAATATTGTAAAACAGGTTCTTAGCGGGAGCAGCGCACTACTCAATGCTAATTCGCAAACCAGCATTGCCGAGCAACGCTCACGCGTTACCTCCAAAAAAGGAACTACTGAGCAAGGATTATTAACTTTCGAACAGGAAAAACTTCATGAAATCACGGCGCAAGCAATGCAAAATTGCTACTTACGTGCACTTGAAATGGCAAAGGAGTTTAATTAATGAGCAACATTATAGCGTTTTAAAAGGTGATTTAACTTGAAATATCTCACATAATGCTGTATTATTACTAGCTAATAATAACTACCCTCCCATCTGTTGGGTAGTTATTTTTTTATTTAAAAGACTAATACCATGGAAAAAAAATTTATTCCGATTGATTTGCATTGCCATAGTACTCACTCAGATGGCTCATTAAGTGTATCTGAAGTTATGAATCTAGCAAAAAGCAATGGTGCACTCTATCAAGCGTTAACTGATCATGATACAGTTGAGGGAATCTCTGAAGCTCGTAAAATTTGTCAACAATTAGCGCTAAATTTTATCTCAGGTGTTGAAATTTCTGTCACATGGCATCACAATACATTAATTCATATCGTTGGCTTAGGTATAGATGAAAACAATCAACAGCTGGTTGAAGAATTAGCAAAATTACGCACATCTCGGATTGAACGAGCTAAACGCATTGCACATAATCTAACTAAAGTTGGTATCCATGGTGCTTTTGAAGGTGCGATGGCGCTGTGTGAGCATCCTGAAGCCATTAGCCGCACCCACTTCGGAAAGTGGCTGGTTGATGCTGGACATGCTAAACCTGGCAAAGCATTTGAAAAGTTCTTAGCCCCAGGTAAAGTCGGCTATACTCAGCAGTCTTGGGCAAGTTTAGAAAATGCGGTTAAATGGATTACCGATAGTGGTGGTATTGCTATTATTGCTCACCCTAGCCGTTATAAATTTACTCGAACAAAACTATTAAAGCTAATTGACGAATTTAAAAATTATGGTGGCATTGGTATTGAAGTTATCAGTAGCTCACATTCATTACAAGATGAAGAAAATATTGCTTCTATCTGCCGAGTTAGTGGACTTCTAGCTAGCGTTGGCAGCGATTTCCATCAAGAAGAAAGCTACCGAACTATCCGTCCGGGCAAAAATAAAGCACTCCCCAATGGTCTAGATACGGTATTTTCACATATTGGAATAGCTCCTGAAATTTATACTCACGGTGAACAATGTTAAAAAATAAACTTAAACACGGTCTTACTTCGCGACATATCTTAATGATTGCTCTTGGTAGCGCAATCGGCACAGGCTTCTTCTTTGGCAGTGGTGGCTCAATAAAACTCGCCGGACCAGCGATACTGCTCTCTTACAGCATCGGCGGAATAATGATGTATATCATTGTCCGTGCCCTTGGCGAAATGGCTGTCGCTGAACCAAGCTCTGGATCATTTAGTTATTACGCTTATAAATATATTGGTAATTATGCCGGATTTGTCTCGGGCTGGAATTACTGGTTTAATTACATCATTGTCTGCATGCTGGAACTCACTGCAACTGGAATCTTCATGGATTATTGGTTTCCACAGTCTGTTCATTGGATTATCACATTGGTTGTTATAGTCCTTTTCACCGGAATCAATCTCCTTAATGTCCGCATGTTTGGCGAATTTGAATTCTGGTTTGCCGGAATCAAAGTTACAACTGTAATTTGCTTGGTATTGTTCGGTTTGTATATTCTTGGCTTTAGTAATAATCACCAGCAAAGCGTTTCTAACGTAAATAACTTGTGGCAAAATGGTGGTTTCTTTGCCAATGGACTCCAAGGATTTTTATTATCATTCGTAGTAGTAGTATTTTCATTTGGCGGCACGGAATTAGTTGGAATTACTGCGGCTGAAGCAGAGAACCCAAAAAAAACTATTCCAATGGCAATAAATGGAATTATTATTCGAATATTATTATTCTACATTGCTACACTCGCAATTATTATGTGTCTTTATCCGTGGAATAAAATTGATTCACACATTAGTCCATTTGTCGATGTATTTCAACAAATCGGAATTGCCAAAGCTGCCAGCCTAATGAACTTAGTTGCAATAACTGCTGCCCTCTCTTCCTTAAATAGTGGAATCTATGGTACAGCACGAATGGTTTATAACCTTGGTCTGCAAGGCAATGCACCACAAGCAATGACTAAAGTTTCGGTAAAAGGTAGCCCAACTAACGCGATTGTATTTTCAATAATCTGTATTGGGTTAACTGTTTTTCTAAATTACCTCTATCCCAAACAAATTTTTAATGTTTTATTATCAATCGCCACTATTGCAGCAATAATTAATTGGATTACCATTTTAGTCACTCACATTAATTTTAAACGCAAATTTACTGGTGTTAGCGATTATCCAATTTTCCTCTATCCTTTAAGTTCATTGATAGCTATAATATTTCTGGTAATGGTAGCAGGAATTATGTATTTTATGCCCGATTTTAAACTCGCAATTATAATTGCACCAATTTGGCTATGTTTATTAAGCATCGGCTATTTTATCAAAACTAAATTCGCAGGTAGATAATATGACAGAACAAAAGAAATTACAACACCCACTCAAAAATCGTCACATTCAAATGATTGCCTTAGGTGGCGTTATTGGCACAGGCTTATTTTTTGGCGCAGCTAAATCAATCCAATCCACTGGTCCATCCATAATTCTGTCATATATTTTAGGCGGACTTGTTATTTACATAATTATGCGCGCGCTTGGTGAAATGACAGTGCATCATCCCTCATCTGGTTCATTTAGTGATTATGCCAACCGTTATATTAATAGCTATGCGGGATTTATTGCTGGCTGGACAGCATGGTTTGAATATACGGTTGTATGTATGGTCGAACTAACTGCTGTAACGTTCTTTTTAGATTACTGGATTCCAGGATTACCTCACTGGCTGGTATGCCTTGGCTTGCTACTAATCTTTACAATGGTACAATTAATTAGTGTTCGCTTATTTGGTGAGTTTGAATTTTGGTTTGCTGGTATAAAAATAGCTGCGATTATTCTAATGCTATTCTTTAGTGCATATTTAGTCACCTTCAATCCTCATATTCATGCTGGAACAATTACTAGCTTACATAGCTACGCAAGCTTGGACGTATTTTTTGCCAGTGGCACTAAAGGCTTTCTTTTCTCTCTTGCAATCGTTATCTTTTCTTTCGGTGGTACTGAGTTTGTAAGCATTGCTGCAGGAGAAGCAGAAAACCCACGTAAATCGATTCCTCAAGCAATTAGCGGTGTGATAGTCCGGATCATTCTTTTTTATATTTTGACAATCTTTGCGATTATCTGTTTATATCCATTTAATAAATTAAATGCTAATGTTAGCCCCTTTGTTGATGTGTTTAAAGAAATTGGAATCAATCAAGCAGCAAATGTAATGAATGCAGTAGCAATTACTGCAGCACTATCAGCATTTAATAGCTGCATGTACGCAGCCTCACGAATACTATTTAGCCTATCGGAACAAGGCTCTGCGCCTAAACGTTTAGCTAAACTTAATAAGATTAATATTCCAAGCAGAGCATTATTATTTACTAGCTTTTGCATTTTAATCAGTGTTATTGTTAATTATGCATTTCCTGAAAAAGCAATTATGTACCTCTTAACTATTGCCACTTGCGCAATTTTAACTTGCTGGTTTTTAATTCTTCTAACTCAAGTTTATTTCCGTAAAAAAGTCGCATTAGAAAAAATTAGTTACCGCTTAATTCTCTACCCATTTAGCAATATTTTTGCAATGTGCTTTTTAATTATGGTAATGTTTATTATGTTATGGATGGATGATATGCGCGCCAGTGTAATTGTTACACCAATCTGGATTTTTGCACTATCAATCTTCTATGCTTTCAATAAAAAAATAAAAAGCAAAGCCAATGGCTAAACTTAAAAACCGCCATATTCAAATGATTGCACTGGGCGGTGCAATTGGGACTGGGTTATTCTTTGGTGCTGCAAAATCAATTCAACTCACGGGTCCATCAATTATTCTATCCTACATCATTGGTGGCTTAGTAATGTACATCATTATGCGCGCGCTTGGTGAAATGGTAGTACATGAGCCAAACTCTGGTGCATTTAGCCACTATGCTCATAGATATGTCGGTGGATATCTTGGCTTTTTATCTGGTTGGTATGCCTGGCTTGAATATACTATTGTCTGTATGCTCGAAATTACCGCTGTAACTTATTTCTTAGATTTATGGTTTCCCGGTATTCCACACTGGATTACGATAGCTGCAATTTTGCTTATATTCTTTACAATCAATATGATCAACGTAAATTTATTTGGCGAATTTGAATTTTGGTTTGCCGGAATTAAAGTAGTAACTATTATTGCTATGATTCTTTTTGCAATCTATCTAATGTGTTTTGATACTAGTATTCATTCTGGCGTAGCTACAAATTTCCAGACTAATATTGCGCATAATTTCTTTGCAAAAGGTAGCAGTGGTTTCTTATTTTCAATGGTACTGGTTATTTTTTCATTTGGTGGAACTCAGTTCGTTGGCATTGCGGCAGCAGATGCTGAAAATCCGCAAAAAAGTGTACCACGAGCAATTAATGGGGTGATTTTCCGGATTGTTATTTTTTATATTGGAACATTATCGGTAATAATTTGTCTCTATCCGTGGAATAAACTATCAGCAGACGTTAGCCCATTTGTCGATGTATTTCGTAAAATAGGCATACCCGCCGCCGCTGGAGTTATGAATCTAATCGCCATTACTGCCGCGCTTTCAGCGTTTAATAGTTGCTTGTATGCCGCGGCTCGGATGCTAGCTAATTTGGCACGCCAAAGCAGTGCACCACAAGGGTTAGCGAAGATAAATAGCAAACAAATTCCCCATAATGCGGTAATTTTTACTTGCATTATAATTGCGCTTACTGTGTTAATTAACTATTGGTTTCCAGATAAAGCAATACTTTATCTAATTGCAATTGCAACTACCTCAATCATTGTTACCTGGACTACAATCTTAATTTGCCACTTGTATTTTCGTAAACAAAATCCTGATTTAAAATATCGCTTACCATTATATCCGGCAAGTAACTACTTAGCAATAGGAATACTTTTCTTGGTTATTGTTGTCATGACACAAATGCCGGATATGCAAATGGCAGTTTATTTAATGCCATTATGGATTGGAATACTTAGTATTGCCTATCAGATGAAAAAATCATATAAATTGAAACAATTAGCTAAAATTAGATAAATCTATTAAATTTGCTTATGTTATAATAATGGGAAGTGTCTCGTAAATTTTTAGTTGCGGCTCCTCACCGTAAAAAATTTTACATTAATTAAAGGAAAAAAATTACATGGCTAATACAGCTCAAGCTCGCAAACGCGCTCGTCAATCGGTTACTCGTCGTGAACATAACTTTGCATTACGTACTCAATTCCGTACTGCAATTAAAAAAGTATTAAAAGCAGTTCAAGCTGGAGACAAAGAAGTTGCTAAAACTGAATTTGTTAGCGCTCAATCAACTATTGATAAAATTGCTCGTAAAGGCATTTTCCATAAAAATAAAGCAGCTCGTCATAAAAGTAAATTGTCTGCTAAAATTAAAGCAATGGCTTAATCAAGCATCATGCATAAAAAGTCCTGAATTATATTCAGGATTTTTTATTGATATTGTAATAAGTTTAGAATATCATTTCCCATTCGTTCTAATTTAACCTGCCCTATTCCATATACTTGATTTAAATCAGCCAATGTCTGTGGTCTGCTATTCAAGATTTCACGTAAACTACGATCTGATAAAATTGCATGGTGAGAAACTTTGTGCCGAATTGCCATACTATGTCGCCAATTAAGCAAATTCTGATAAATTCGTTCCTCTAGCTCAGTTTTTAACCAGTGATTCGAACCACTAATTTCTGTAACTTTGCTTGGGTTCTTTTTAAACCAGACTGATTGAATACCACGTAACACTGGTAAGGAATTGGCATTAAGCTTTAGGGCTCCATTGCTAAAATCTATATCTAAAAGGTTTTGGCTATATAATTGACGTATACTTCGTCTTAAATCCTTCTCACTGTACTCGCTAGCTATACCAAAGGTTGAAAGTCGATGATGCTCCCAGACCTGAACAGCAATACTTGCTTTGCCACGTAAAACATCAATTACCTGAGTAATCGCAAACTTTTGCTGCATTCGATAGACTGCGGACAATATTTTTTGAGCTAAGACCGAGCCATCAATTAGATTGTGCTGATTTAAACAAACATCACAATGTCCACAACTTTCACTTTGCTCACCAAGTGCACTAAGCAAACTTTGACGCCGACACTGCAAGCTATCACAATAAGCAATCATTTTCTTTAACTTATCCAACTCGTAGCGCTTCTTCAAATCGCTAACCTCGCTGGCTAGAATCATTTGTGATAATTCATAGATTTCTTTAAATCCATAATTAACGATACTATTGGCAGCCATTCCATCACGTCCAGCCCGTCCTGATTCCTGATAAAAGCCATCTATAGAGCGCGGCATGTCAAAATGATAGACATAGCGAACATCTGGCTTATCAATACCTAGACCAAAAGCAACTGTTGCTACCATTAATGCGTTAGAGCTCTGTAAAAACTGATTTTGATGTTCAATCCGAATTGCATTATCTAATCCAGCATGATAATTGATTGCATTGATTCCGCTGCTTTGTAAAAACTGAGCAACTTCGTCAACTTTTTTACGTGAATTACAATAAATTATTCCTGAATCAGATTTATTTCTAAGTACATAATCAAGCAGCTGCTTTTTGCCATTATTTTTTTCTTGGGCAGCATAATAAAGATTAACTCGATTAAAAGAAGTACTAAAAACTGCCGCGTCTTTCAGCTGCAAAAAATGTAAAATATCTGTCTTGGTATAATAATCAGCAGTTGCAGTTAATGCCAAGCGAGGAACTTTAGGAAAGAGTTTAGCCAATGTACTAAGCCGTTGATATTCAGGGCGAAAATCATGACCCCAATGTGAAACACAGTGCGCTTCATCAATAGCAAATAGAGAAATGTTAAGATTATAAAGAAAACTGATAAACCAGTCATTAGTTAGGCGTTCTGGTGTAAGATAGATTAACTTAACCTGTCCGTTTCGAATTTTAGATAAAGAGAGCTGATTTTCCTCTGGAGAAAGAGCAGACGACAAATACACCGCACCTATACCGTACTCAAGTAATGTTGCAACCTGATCCTGCATCAAAGCAATCAACGGAGAGACAACAATAGTCACCCCGTCAAGCAATAGTGCAGGTATTTGATAACATAGTGACTTGCCACCACCTGTTGGCATCAAAGCTAGCGCACTGCTACCAGCAAGAACATGGTTAATTACCGCTTCTTGCTGTCCAACAAAACATGGATAACCATAAACTTGATTTAAAATATCAAGTGGAGTTAGTTTTCTCACTGTAAATTATTAATTTACTAGTTTAAATACTAATTAAAATAGATTAAGCTTGCTATCAGAGTCTTTATAATGAACCAATGGTACAACTTTTTTTACACCATCAATACTTTTAGTCACATTGATCATATTTTCCAACTGAGATTTAGCTATGAGACCCAAAATATAAACAACACCCTTATCGGTAACAATTTTCACATCATTGCTATTGATATCACCGCTGCCAAATAAACTACTTTTTACCTTACCAGTAATATAAGTATCCTCGCTTGAAGTTGAAACGTATTTAGAAGAAATTTCGACATAATCATAAACTTTTTGCACGCTGTCAAATTCTTTTGCAGTCCGCACTATTTTAATACGTTGAGCCAAGCTACTTGCTTGTCCGGTTAAAAGAACTTCATGATTATAAACCGTAGCTGAAACATGATCACTTTCAAATTCACTCCCCATATATTTAATACTCAGATCACGAGTGATATATTGATCACTCGTTACTGTACTAAGGCTCCGAGGATCGGTAACTGCTAAAGCCGCATTAGCACAACCTGTCAAACTAAACAAAAGCTGACCACAAACAACTATTAGACCTAAATTAATAACTATTTTACTAATTTTCATTATTACACTCCTCCTTATTAAATCTTGTTCACAATTATTATACGTAGAAACGCCGATTAAAGGCGTTTACATAAAAATTTATTCGTCATCCATCATATCATCAAACTCCTCATCGCCAAGCTCAAGTTCCAAGCCTTCAACTTCATTGAAGCTATCTAGGAAGCTTTTAAGCTTATCTGAGCGATTTGGCTGGCGTAATTTACGGATTGCTTTAGCTTCAATCTGACGAATTCGTTCACGAGTAACATCAAATTGACGACCAACCTCTTCCAAAGTATGATCCGTTAAAGTATCAATACCAAAACGCATACATAATACCTTTGCTTCACGAGGAGACAGAGTATCCAACACTTCACGCACTGTTTTCTTTAAACTATAATCAATACCATGCTCAGCTGGAATCACGGTTGATTTATCTTCAATAAAATCACCATAGCTAGCATCATCTTCATCACCGATTGGAGCATCCATCGAAATAGAATCATATGCCACCTGATAAATTTTACGAACTTTTTCCTCGCTAATGTCCATACGTTCGGCTAACTCTTTAGTTAATGGTTCACCAGATTTCTCTTGTAAAAGCTTACGATGCTCCTTGCTCATCTTATTGATTGTCTCAATCATATGCACTGGAATCCGAATAGTACGTCCTTGATCGGCAATTGCACGCGTAATCGCCTGACGAATCCACCAAGTAGCATATGTTGAAAATTTAAACCCTTTACGATATTGAAACTTATCAATTGCTTTAATCAAGCCAATATTACCTTCTTGAATCAAATCAAGAAAATGCAGACCGCGGTTAGTATATTTTTTAGCAATTGAAATAACCAAACGTAAGTTGGATTCAACCATATCAGTACGAGCTTTTTTCTGCTCTTTTTCAGCAATCATTAACTGTTTATACAGATTTTTAATTACCGAAACCGAAATTTGCAAATCATCCGCAACAACTTTAATTTTTTCCTGATGCTCAACAATATCAAACTTCATGCTTTCAAATAAATCAGAATATTTTTTGGCAGCAACGTGCGTTTCAACCCAAGCAGTTTCATTTCCAATGAACTCTTTACGGAAACGATCTTCAGGAACTTTGATTAGTTCACAAGCAATATGAAAAATTTCGTTCTCATGTTGCTTAATAACTTTATGTGCTTCACGCAACACATCACAGAATACCTCAATTTGTTTATTTGTAAATCTAATTTTACTTAATTGTTCAGTAAGCTCTTGCAACACTTCCTGATATTGTGGAGAATTTGAAGTATATTTATTAATTACTTTATTTTGCTTTTCAACAAGTTTGTCAAATTCGGCAAAAAATTCAGCTGTTCCTTCGCGAAGTTTTTCTAAGGCAATTCCAGACAATTCTTCATCATCATCGTCAGAAAAACTTGCCGGAGCAACACTTTCCATACTAAGCAGAGAATCATCATCATTGCCAATTAGTTCATCAACAAAGTTTTCTAATTTTATCTTACCATTTAGAACATCCTGATAAGCACTAGAAATTAAATTTACAATTTTTGGACAATCTGCAATTGCCGAAATCATTGATTGAATACTAGTTTCTAACTTACGGGCAATCTCTGCCTCATCAGTTTTATCTAATAAATCATAGGTACCAATCTCCCGCATATACATCCGCACCGGATCAGTGGTACGCCCAAACTCGTTAGATGCTGTAGTACTGGTCAAAATTTTCTCAGCTTCTTCAACCGCAAATTCATCATCATTTACAGTTGCTGAAGAAGTACCTGAAATGAGAAGCTCTTCTTGACTTGGCTCATATTCAAATACCTTAATACCAATCGTTTCAATCATCATAACAATTTGTTCGATGATTTCAGGATCAATAATATGATCTGGTAGATGATCATTTATTTCAGAATTAGTGACATAGCCACGCTCTTTACCCTTACCTAACAGGTAATGTAATTTAGTTTTTTGTTCTTCAAGCTTACGTAATTCCTCGGCACTAAGATTTTCAATTCCGAAATCGACCAAACGCATTAAATTCTTTACATCAGCGACTTCTTCTTTCCCTGGTTTACGAGGTCCACGACTTTTGCGACTTTTGCCTCGCTCTAAAGCATCACGACTAATAATGCTACTACCATCAAACTCATCTAAGCCATTTTTCTTACGCGCTAAAATAACGCGTGAAGGATTAACTACTGTTTCGCTCAATACTTGTTTAGTGTCTTTTGTCATTTATGATTTCTTTCAGCTTGATTTTTTAATGAAAATATTTTTAGCCTGTTCCAGATAATAAAACATTGAGACTAAGGTTAAGATAACTGCTGCTAACATCAATAAGTTACCAATTAAATTAGTATAAAAATCTAAAAGTAAAAGTCCGATTGCCACCATTTGACATGTGGTTTTCAATTTACCAATATAAGCAACTGCCACACTTTTTACTTCACCAATTTGCGCCATCCACTCCCGCAAAGCAGAAATGGCTATTTCACGAACAATAATAATTATCGCCGCAAAAACAAAAGTCCGGTGTAGATTAACTAACACCACTAGGCTTGCCGCGACTAATGCTTTATCAGCTACGGGATCGAGAAAAGCTCCAAAATTGGATTCGAGCTTCATTTTACGCGCCAGATAACCATCAAAATAATCAGTAATCGCCGCAAGTGTGAAGATTGCAGTAGCTAGAATATTTTTAGATGGCATAGTTAATAGATAATCAGGCAGGTAATACACTCCCACAAAAAAAGGAACTAAAACAATTCTAAGCCAAGTTAGAACTGTTGGTAGCGGTATATTTCTTATCATGTGAGTTTTAGCTTTTCAATAAATGTGACTTATCAATGAAAAAATTTATAAATTTGACAGGCTAATTCAAATCCAATTCCTTCAACTTGTTGCAATTGAGAAATTTCAGCAGAAGCCACTCCCTGAAGGCTGCCAAACGAAGCAATCAAGGCTCTACGCTTTGTTGCACCAATCCCTGGAACATCTTCAAGGCGTGAAGTACTCATACGCTCTACTTGTTTTTTTCGATGACCTGTTATTGCGAAACGGTGTGCCTCATCACGTAAGGCCTGCAATAATCTAAATATTTGTGGTTCTTGTCGAAAATTTAGCTCAGTATCTGCATCAATAATTATTTTATCCAGCTCTGGCTTACGATGCTCACCCTTGAAAATGGCAATAACCTTGATTTTATCACAAAAACCTAACTCTCTAATCAAGTTTTTCGCAATCTTTAGCTGGGTTTTACCGCCATCAACCAAAATAACATCCGGAATCACAAGTTCTGTATTCTTTAAGCGACGGCGTAACACAATTTCTAATGCCCGTAAATCATCACCACCAACACTGTCTGGTAAATTAAATTTACGATACAAGCGATGATCAATTTTTTGCCCAGCATAAACCACCATTGAAGCCAATGCACTACTACCTTGATTATGGCTGGTGTCGTAACACTCAATTCGGTTTAATGTACTAACTTTTAGTAACTCACATAACTTGGCTACTGCATCATGATATATATTATTTAATTGCTGATTTTCAATAACCTTGCTTAGATTATTCATGCCCATTTGTGCTAATTCGGCAATTCTTCCTTTTAAGGCTACCTGAATTTTAATTTTGTAGATACGATGAAAATTACCCATAAACTCAGGATCAAGTTTAAAATCAAGGTAAATATTCTGAATTGCTTGATGCTCAGCATAATAGCGCTCCAAGAAGGCTTCAAGTAAAACATCTACTGAGTCAACTAAAGGCTGCGTAAAATGCTTATCACCAACATAAAGACCACCACGTAACATAATAAGGTAGAGAAAAAAGCGCTGTCGTTCTGTTTTTATTACTAAAATATCAGCATTTATTGGCAGTTGACTATCACTGATTACCTGTTTACTCTGTAATTGCTGTATCAGTCCAATTTTATCTCTGAGCACACTAGCTTGTTCAAAATCTAAAGCGTCCGCATATTTGTACATTTGATTGCTTAATCCGCTGATTAGATCACCATAATTACCAGATAGAAAATCGCGGGCATAATTTACGAATTGAGCGTACTCATCAGCACTGACTTTATTCACACACGGCGCGCAGCATAAATTAACCTGATAAAGCATACAAGGACGGGAACGATTAGCAAAAACACTATCACGACAAGTTCTTAACTTAAATAAGCGTTGTAAGGTATCCAAAGTTTCTTTAACCGCTGCCGGATTAGGATAAGGTCCAAACACTGACTCATGAGCACCTGTTTTGCCACGAAAATATTCTATTAAAGGAAACTCATGTGCTGAAATCCGAATATACGGATAACTTTTATCATCGCGAAAGATTATATTATATTTAGGTTTAAGGTTTTTAATTAAATTGCTCTCAAGCAATAAAGCAGAAGATTCATTAGCAGTTACGGTCAATTCTATCGTTGCAATCTTACTTACCATAAGACTAATCCGTGGTGACAAATCAGTGCGCTTTTGAAAGTAAGATTTTACTCGTTTGACTAGGCTCAGCGCTTTACCAACATAAAGTAATTCACCATCGCTGGCATAATAGCGATATACTCCCGGTGAATCAGGAAGCTGTAAAAAAAACAGATTATCTGCAGTAACGTTAATTTTCATCTATTTAAACCAAAAATCAACAATAACTCCGGCGGTTAGTAAAATTCCAATCTGATTATTAAATAAAAAAGCTTTGAAACATTGCTGACGATTCTGCTCTTTAATTTGTTTATAAACATGGTAAACCAAATATAGCTCACACAATAACGCAACAAAATAAGTAAGCCCCAGATTTTGCTCAACACCAACCATGCACATAATAAATAAAAACAGGTTATAGCATAACATAATTACTGCAATTACTGACTTTCCAAAGGTAATCGCGGAAGTTTTAATCCCGATTTTTAAGTCATCAGGTAAATCAACTAATGCATAAATCGTATCATAAGCAAGCACCCAAAAGATGTTGGCAACAAAGATCAACCAGCCAATAGCAGGAATATGCCCGGAAGCTTGAATAAATGCCATCAATATCCCAAAACTAAACGCAACACCCAGATATAATTGAGGAACAGCGAAAAAACGCTTAAAAAAAGGATAGCTGACAAAAATTAGCAATGCAGGTACTGACCATAGCAATGTTAGAGGATGCAAGGTAAGTGCCGCTAGAATAAACGCAGCTAAACTTAATCCTGCACTTACCAATAATGCATTCTTTTTTGAAATAGCACCTGTTACCAATGGACGATTGGCAGTTCGTTCGACCGCACCGTCAAAATTACTATCCGCGTAGTCATTAATAGCACAACCAGCTGCTCTGGTTAAAAACACGCCTAGACTAAATACAATGAGGATTTTAAGCGGAGGTATTCCAGCGTAGGCAAACCACAACCCCCACCACGTTGGCCACAGCAGTAATAATGTGCCAATTGGTTTATCAAAGCGAATCAAACGTAAATAATCTTGCAACATAAGAGGTTCTTATTAAAAGTTTATTAATTTTTGTGGCAAGATTTTACACTAATTGCTGTATTGTTTACAACATGAGCATTTTAAACGCTGAGCAATAACAAATTAATTTGGTATATAATAACGCAATAGTTTAGTTTTTTAGTAAAGGATTTTAATTATGGATTTTACTTTGCCCATTACTACAGGTGGGGAATTCAAACTTAGTAGTTTGGATCGTCCCTTAGTGCTATTTTTTTATCCACGTGATAATACCCCCGGTTGTACGATTGAAAATCAAGACTTTAGTAGATTATATCCAGAATTTTTAGCTGCTGGTTATGAGGTATTAGGTATTTCGCGTGACAAACACACTACCCACTGCAACTTTCAAAAAAAACATGCACTACAGCATCAACTATTGGCCGACCCAGAAGAAACTGCTTGTAATTTATTTGGAGTAATGAAAGACAAAACTATGTATGGTAAACCAGTGCGTGGGATAGAGCGTAGCACTTTTATTATAAATAAAAATCACGAGATTGTTAAAGAGTGGCGTAAAGTTACTGTTGACAATCATGCACAGGAAGTATTGGACTTTATTAAAACATTATAGAACGACTACTTTTAGTTAATAATGGGTTGACAAACTCAACCCATTATTTGACAAGTTAAAATAACATCAGGCCGCTAATAAAAATTATGCTTGAAAAAAATAACGCGACAATACAATAACCCATGATATCACGCGCACCTAAACCAGCAATCGCCAACGCCGGAAGTGCCCAGAATGGCTGTGCCATATTCATCCATGCTTCACCATACGCAATAGCCATCACCGAATGCCCCATATCCGTACCAATTTTTTGTGCAGCAGTCATGATAAACGGACCTTGTACAACCCAATGCCCACCACCCGATGGTACTGCAAAGTTAATTAGTGCTGAAGACAAAAATGCAAATAATGGAAAGGTATCTTTATTGGCAACAGCAATAAACCAGTCGGTAATAATTCCACCTAAGCCAGAACGCTCTAGTAAAACCTGAATGCCGGCATAAAAGGGAAACTGAATTAATATCCCTGCAGTACTTTTAGTTGCCATCGTTATCGCCCGCGCGTATGCCATAGGTGTTTTATGAAGTAACAACCCTAAAGACATAAATAATAAATTTACCGTATTGATATCAATCTTAAACCCCTTAGCTGTAAAATAAAACCCTAAATAGACAATTCCAGCTAAAGAAATTACTGTTGCTAAAACTCTACTTTCTTCCAAACGATCTGCCAATGGCGCGTCTTTAGGTAAAATACGTTGTACGGTAACCAAATCTTCTTTGAGTAATTCAGGATCTATGCTTTTACGCTCAGATTCTTTAGGCAGCATTTTAGCCGTGAGTATTGGCAACACGATTACTAAACTTAGCGTAATAAATAAATTCATCGGGGTAAATAGAGTATCTTTAATCGGTACCAAACCAATTATTTTCTCCAAAGGATTGCCTGCTGTTGCCGCTAATAATGGAATTGAGCCAGAAAAACCACCATGCCAAGTTAAAAATGCAATATAGGCACTGGCTATCAATAAAGGATAGTCTGATTTGACAACGGATCTGGCTACTTCACGTGCCAGCATCGCACCTATTATTAATCCAAAACCCCAGTTAATAATGCAAGCAATTGATCCAACAAAAGTAACCAGAGCTACACCTTGCGCTGGAGTTTTAGGTATTGCAGAAAGCTTAGACATAAAGCCCCTGACTAAATCAGTGCTAGCCAAAGCATGTCCGGTTACTACAACTAAAACCATTTGCATAGTAAAGCCTAGCAAGTTCCAAAATCCACTTCCCCACATCTGTAAAAGATCTAAAGAAGAATGGGGTGTTAGAACACGGCTTAAGGCAAAAACAATTATGGTTAAAATTATGGCAAAAACAAAAGGATCAGGTAAATAACGCTGCACCAAAGAGGTAAATATTCTAACAATACAACTCATAGTTATATCCTTTTGTTAAAAAAACAATAAACCACTAGATAATCAAGATACAAAATCTTACTACACTTATATTTTAACTGTTTTTTTTTCTAAAGCAATTTTATCACGTAATAATTTGCTGACATCCGTCAATAACTCATGGCTGCATAGCAAATACATATCGTCTGGTTGTGCTTGAGCCAAGATATACTCAGTGGCTTCTAGTTCATTAGGGATTACTTTTAGTTGCGCTTCTGGATAACCTTGTTTAAGTAATTCAAGCCTAAATAATTCCGGCATTTCACCTAATACGCTACCACGGAGAGACTCTTGGAATTCTTTAATTACAACTAAATCAACTTTATGCTCAAGTATAATTTTGACAACTTCAGGAATAGTTTCTTTTCTATCTGCCGTATTACCATACATTAATCCTAAACGTCCACTTAAACCATGCACTTTACGAAAACCTTGTGCCAGATCAAGGATATTTGTTAGTCCAGCAGGATTATGCGCAATATCTACCACCAAGTGCCCTGCTTGTTTAGAATGATAATAATTCCACCGCCCAAAATTTGAGCGGGCATCTGCGCCAAATTTAGCCAAACCAAACATTATTTGTGCCGGAGTTAAACCCAGTGCAAAAGTGAGCGCCGTGGCATGAAGAACATTTTCATAATTATAGTGTGCTAAACCGTAAACAGTTATTGGAATTTGAGTGATGTTATTTAAGCGATGGAGCTCATTTGAAGTTTGGATTATAATTTGCTGATCATCTAAATAAACCACAAAATTATCAGCCCTCACAAATTTCTGCATTTCTTCCTTGGTCAATTTGGTAGAAAGATACGCTTTACGCTGATTAGTTAATGGAAGTTCACGGATGTGTTCATCATCCAGATTAACAATTGCAATCCCATCTGGCTTTATTCCAGAATAAACAATACCTTTTGCTACTGCCAGATCGGTTAAGTTTTCAATTCCGCTTTGTCCGATATGGTCGTAAGAAATATTGGTAACTGTTGCAGCCGTAGCATAATTAGGTAATAACCCACGCTTGATCATACCACCGCGTGCTACTTCCAAAATTGCTACTTCTACTTTTGGGTGCATTAAAACATATTGATGTCCAGTTGGTCCGGATAAGTCACCCTCGGCAACTAGCTTATTATTAACCATCACCCAGTCAGTTGAACAATAACCTGATACCAGCTTAGCTTTGCGACAAATAAACTCGGTCAATCGTGTTGTTGTGGTTTTACCGTTAGTCCCAGTAATCAACACACTTGGAATATCTGAAATCTTTTTCCAAGGTATATCGGATAATTTAGTGATATTATTAAGCTTGGTTCTAAATTGATGAATGCCACTGCCTAAAATTAGTAAGTCTTTATGGACGAAGAAATTAATTTGCTTTTGGCGAGCTTTAATGTATAATTTACGCAACAATAGCTGCTGATTCTCAGTAATCATGGCTTTAAAACGGCGCTTTGAACGGTCAAATTTAATCGAAATATCATCATCAATTAAATCGACAATGTCATACCACACCCAATCCAAAATTTCGCAGGCAACCATCAGTAAGTCATACGGATAGCGAATTGCTACATTAAAGCCATTGGAAAAAGTAATCGCTTTGACCTCATAATCCTTAACTGGGAGCGCAGATAATAAGCGTTTTAACTCATTCACATAAAGCTCGGCAACTGTTGAAATATTTTCTTTCAATTCAACATCAATCACAGCTCCTGCTTCATTAAAAAACCTACTTCGTCCAAGCAAGCGAGACGAAAAATATTTGGCATCATATAAACGGCTCAAATTACCTACTCCATTATTAAAAAATTTTGAAGATTATAGCATAAATCACTTTGTTTCTAACGTTGCTCTGCAGCATTATCCAGCATATTTTCTACTTTATTGATAACTTGCAGGATTAGATCTTTGTTCATATTAAGCTCAACAACTTTACCACTAAAAATATTGATAATAAGTTTTAGCTCATTGATAAGCTCATGCTTATCTGGCGTCCATTCACTATGACTAACTAATTTAATTTCGGTACCATGTCGATTACAAAAACTAGCAAACCACTCATAACCAAATCTAACTAGACGATCCTTATGGGCGAGAAATAAAGTTTTAACTTTACCCATCTCAATTTGCTCCAGCAGCTGATTAAATTGTTCACGCTGATAATTTAAACTACTATTATGATCAATATACCAATGTGAAATTTCTACCCCACAGCTCTGTGCATAATTATCAATCAATTCTCGCTGCAGCTGAATATCATCTGATTGTAAAGCACATGAAGCACGACAATAAGCAACAATGGAGGAGTTCACAAGTGCATGTACACCTTTATATTCGAGATATTGCTGCTTAGTATAATAACGACGGTTAGTTTCTGTACGCATAGCTCTCAACTTACCCTCTCGATCCCAGCGTTGTAGAGTTAGAACCGATTTACCGATTAAAGCAGCAAACTCATGCGGCTTGTAGCTATCATTTGACATAACCCACCCAATAAAACATATTCAACATGCATACATTTTAACATTAATTGAGCTAATTACTCAGCTATAAATTACAAGCTTAATTTCATTATGTTAGAATTGCAAGGTTCAAATTTTTAATTTTATTTATTTGGGAGCAATCATGAAATCAGTAGCAATAATTTATCATAGTGGCTATGGACACACCGCAAAACAAGCTCAGGCTGTGCTAGATGGAGCTAAAAGCGTTGATGGAGTGACCACACACTTAATTAGTGTCGCTGACGTGGCACAACATTGGGAAGTTTTAAATTCTGCCGATGCCATTATCTTTGGTTCACCTGTCTATATGGGGAGCATTTCTGCGGAATTTAAGAAATTTATGGAAGAAAGCTCTAAGCTTTGGTTTGCCCAAGCTTGGAAAGATAAATTAGCTGCAGGCTTTGTTAACTCGGCAAGCTTTAACGGTGATAAGCAAACTGCAATTATCCAGTTAGCAACTTTTGCCGCGCAACATGGAATGTTGTGGGTATCTTTAGGCTTATTACCATCCAATAGCTCAAAATCAGAGCGTAATGACCTTAACCGCATGGGTGCTTCGCTTGGTGCATTTGCTCAATCTGATTCTGATCTTGGCGCAGATGTAGTACCTCCAATCGGCGATTTAGCTACTGCACGCCATTTAGGACAAAGAGTAGCCGAATTAACTTTACGTCAGAAGTAGGATAAGATGAAAAAAGCAATTATTCGCGCAGCAAGCCGTGGACACCTGAATTTTGGCTGGCTTGATACGTGGCATACCTTTAGTTTTGGCGAATACTATAACCGTGAGCGCATGAATTTTGGTGCGCTGCGAGTAGTTAATGATGATTTCATTGCAGCGGGAGGAGAATTTCCTCCGCACCCGCATAACAATATGGAAATCATAACGGTTGTGTTGTCCGGACGTGTCGAACACCAAGATAGTCTTGGGAATAAAGAATATATTCGTGCTGGAGAAATTCAGGTTATGAGCGCAGGAAGTGGGATTATTCATAGCGAAGCAAATCCATCTACTGAAGAAGCATTAAGTCTTTTCCAGATTTGGATTTATCCGCGGGAACAAAATCTTGCTCCCCGTTATGCCACACGTAATTTTATTTCACAATTAGAGAAACTTAAAAATCAATGGCAGTTGCTAGTTTCCCCGGTACAAAATTCAGAGCAATTAATGATAAATCAGGATGCTTATTTATCATTAGGTGAGTTTGACGAAATTTCTACTAATCATATCTATCAATTGAATTCAAACATAAGTGGACTATTTCTAATGGTAATTGAAGGAAATATTGAAATAGAGAACGAGATATTGGAAACTCGTGATTCTATTATGGTTAGTGATATAAACCAGATAAAATTTAGTGTTAAAAGTAAGACACGACTTTTGGCAATTGAAGTTCCAATGTTGTTTCGCTAGCGATCAACTATGTCCTGTTAAATTCTAAAGACTAATTTTAATTTAACTACTTCAATAAAAAGTAGGAGCTAAAACAATTAATATTGTAGCATAAAGTTTATTATTTGGTAATTGAACTTAAAGGCACATTTTGTTAAATGTAACATAATGTACCTTTAAAAATACAATCAATCGGTATTTAAAGCTCATTAGACAACGATTAGCAGGCTACAGTGGTAATCTATGGCTTCCTACAAGTGAGATGAACTTGATGAAAGTTATTTTGGAGTTCATCAAACATAGCTCAAATTTAACCACTATAATAAAAATGTTATATATCTTGCGATGTTAAAACTAATTCCCGTAGCGTACTCTAATCTAAACATGCCCCGTAATTAAAAAGCTCCCTAAATAGGGAGCTCTATGTAAAAAATAAATATTGTTTATACGGTCTAGTTAAAAATAGTAACACCGTCAGTCGCTGAACCAATATATGTTGCAGTAGAAACTGCGTTACATTGATTAAGTAGTCCAGATTCACTTAATGTACACTTCAAGGCTCCAACACCAGTTGGCGATCCGATTGCTGCTATATAAGCATAATCAGGACCAAATGCAACACTAGTTAAATAAGGATAGCGACCAGCAATATTATTTAGTAATCCATTATTAAACGATGAACTAAATGTGCTAGTCATTTCTGAATAAGTTGTGTAGCTAGCCCATGGATTGCTCCCTCCACCACTTGTAAATCCAACGGAAAATAATTTAGTATTATCATAGCTAAATGATACTGCAATTGGAAAGTTTGCGCCAGATATTACACTCGGTGAACTAGTACATCCAGATATACTCCCATCTGTATTAAGAGAGCAGTAGGATAAAGAACGATTAGAGCTAGATAATATTAGTTGCGTTCCATTATAATTGGATGTTATACGACCAATATCTGAAAGACCTGGAACCGTAAAAGGTGCACAACTTGTTGGGATAGGATTTGTTGGCGTAATATTACAAATATAAAGATCTGAGCTACTCGTTGAACCAATATAGAGTTTAGTTTGCTGGGTATTTGTTAATAAACTAGCTATCGTACCATATGCAGCAGGATCAATAAAACCATTTGGTAATCCATTATAATATGAGCAGTTTGTAAGGTTACCGTATGTGCTACCTACATCAGTAATTATTGAACAAATTTTCACCTGAGTAGAAGGATTTTGTGACATTCTACCACCAATGTAAGCATATTGACCTGTGGAGTTAATGTAAATTACTGATGTATTATTCGTAACAGAATTATTTAATCCACAGGTGCCATTAATTGAACCATCTTGATTTAGCTTGCAACTAAGAATCCCTGTACCATCAGCAAAGTACATCATTTTCTGCAACTTAGATACAGGAATATTAGTAGTAAACGTATTACCAAAACTATCAGTCATTGTAATTAGATATAATCCCGGTGCAACTGTTGGGGCAATCTTCAAATGCTTAGTCAATGGCGGTGATGTCATCGTATATGAACTATCTCCACTATCAGTAGTAAATCCAGCGGGTAATGTAACCGTGTATGGATTAGTAGCACTTGGCATATCAGCAGTAAAATTCGGCGTAAAGTTAAAACTTTCACCAACTTTCGGAGAAGCAGAACTCACATAAAATGGTTGAGTATTATACTGAACATTGAATGGATACCCATTTGGTGTTGGTGCTATCTGTGGCGTTGTAGAGTTTACTAGATTTACCACTACACCACTTTCCGATACAGGGTTAGCTTTCACTATAAATGTCATACTACATGATGGATTAGTCAAACTGACAGAGCAAGTACTTGATGATGCTGTCATATTACTGTTTGTATCACCTGAAATTGTTCCAGTTATCGTTTGCAAAGGAACTTTATAACCACCAGCTAAAGTTACAACTACTTTAAAATTTGTATTTTGTAATAATGTTCCAATTGGCAATGGAACCGTAGTTGTCGTGATTGTTGGTGCTGCAAATACATTGACATAAACTATTCCCGTGCCAACTTGCGTTTGACCATTCGGAGAGTCTTGATCAACCCAGCTCATTTGAATATTAGCAAAGTTTAAACTGCTTGTACCCACACTGCTAGGATTTAGTCCAAATGTAATCGTACAACTGCCACCATTTTCAGATAATGAAATTGGATTCTGTGGTGTGCCACAGCTACTATTTGTTATAGCCCAAGGTAATAACACATTTGGATTGTAAGATACATAGAACCCTTCAGCAGGAGTTTCTCCCGAATTAGTCAACGTATAAGTTACCGTACCATTATTATTTATTTGAAGCTGGTACGGTTGTGCAAGACTGCCATTACCACTTTCAAAACCACTATTCGCAGTTACTGCTGCATTTAAAACTGCTGTATTAGCTAGATATACATTCCCAGTCAATTTAGCAAATATTGATGCAGTAGTACTTGCTGAAGGATAAGACAAGTAATTGGTAAATAAATTAGCTACTTTGTTACCAGCACTCATACTAGGTGCTGCTGGACCAAATGCTACTAACACTTGACAACTATCGCCTTGGGCTATTGTAGCCCTACAGCCATTTGATAAGATATTATATGGTTGATCTGGTGACAATATATTTACTCCAGTTGCAGGAATCTGACCAATATTAGTGATTGTAATGTATTGGTTAGTTGCCTCAACATTATTATTTACTATACCACCAAAACTATATGTAAAATTTGAATTGCTATCAAGTAATGAAATAGATTGCAGTGAATCTACGCTAATGTTATTTTTTGCAAATAAACCATAACTCAACACCGCCAACGACTGTACAGTATTATAATTTAGATTAACACTCGTTTTACCAGTTTTCGTAGTGCTATCAATATCGATATAACTATAACCAATAGCCATCTCCGTAATGTTAGCCAGAACAGTTGAATTATCATAAGTCACTAAGATATTACATGAAGCACCGGGTTGTAAAACCTGATTTACTTTACAATCATTTGCAGTACCTGCAGTTGTTGAAATATGAAAATACTGCAAAGTTGGTAAATTTGCCAATGTAAGCGGTGAAACTTCACCAGCATTAGTTATCGTCACTATTGAAGCATAGCTTGGGCTTTCAGTAGTCGCATTAAAAGTATACGTTAAATTATTGCTAGATAATGTAAGTCCTACAAATGGAGTTTTACCTCTATAGTTTATTGCCACATTCAAATTCTGATTAGTTTGAGTATCATTATAGCTTACATTACTCGTTGTTGTACCAACTATAGGTTGACTAACATCAAATGACACAGTATAATTACACGAAGCACCAGCAGCAAGATTAGCCATACAGGTATTATTTATTACTGTTACATGGTCACCTATGGTAATATCCAATGAACTGGCTGGTGCATTGCCATTATTTACAACTGTTATAACTTGAGTCGGTGTGCTTTCATTTAAGTTAACTAGAGAATGCAAGATATTTAAACTAGCTTTCTTAACTGTCGGTGGTATTACTTGAATTACCTGATTTTGACCTTCACCATTTGTGATCTGGTTATTATCAGATTTTAATAATGGTTTAAAGACTAATTGTGTTGAACCGTACGGAACTTGAACTGCAAGAGTTACTATACTGCCTATAGTTAAATCTGTCATACCCTCACCACTATTACCAGTCAGCACTTCATATGTCAATATATTACCATTAGTATCAACTATTTGTAGAGTATTAAATTGACCAACATTTGCTGATGTAACCACCATAGTGATTAATACATTTGTAGATGAGTTGACATTAGTCGTATTACTACTTACAAGAGTCGGATTATACAATAAAGCTATCCCATCTACACCAGTACCGGTACTTGGTGGAACGTCTACTAAGCCAATATAAACGGCCTTTTCTGCATGCAATTGATTATTTTGTGCCAAAACTTGGAATGAACCAACGTTATTTACATTACTCGTGGCATCTTGTAAATTATGGGCAGTATTTTGTTTACCAACAACTCCATTTGGAAGTATATGAATTGTTAACTGACAAGTTTGACCAGATTTTAAAGTTGCACAATTTGCTTGTGAGTCATTGGTTACAGTAATTGTTGAACCTGTGGTATTTGTTACTGCCGGAATCGAATATACCACATTGCTCAATGTATCGTTACTTATATTAGTAACCAGAACTGGTACATAAAGCTCTTTACTAGCTGGATATTGCGAGGGTGCATTCATTTCTATATTTAATACGTTGCCGACACCACTATCGCTTTCAGGGGCACAAATACCACCACTACAAGAAGAAATTATTATCGCTATAAATATTGCCAGTATAGTATACATTCTATTTCTGTATTTATTCATGATTATCTTATATTATCCTATATTTTAAGTTAGTTACTGATGTTACGCAGTCATACTAGATTTTTCAAACTCGGTATGCTGCTGTTTGATTAATTCCTATTCTCTAAAAGCAGCTTTGGCTGCATTTAGGAATAATTTGTTCTTTAAAGCAAAATGGTTTAAAGCATGTACCAGCTTATAGCCATTACCTTTGACAAGCACTTGCAACAGAGTTTAATCTGTTTTAAAAATTATGCTTCTATTATAGCTATGCATGTGATTAATATGACATGAAATTTAGAATCCATAACACGGTATTTTGAAATCATAATATAATACAACCCGTTACAAAACCAACAAATTATGCTTCGAAGAATGTGTTTGTTGCATTTATTCCAATTATAATAGTAGCATGAATGTCGCTGAATTATTTACGCAGATTGCAGGCTATCCATCTTCTGCTCCTCCATGCCAGCTGCACTACCAGCACCTGCAGCAATGGTATGGGCTTTATCACTGACTCTAATCCTTATGCCAGTGGATCAGACTGGGGAGGAGTTATTTCAGCAATAGCGATAGGCGCTCAAACCAGTATTAGTGCTAATTGATAACCTAAGACTATTCTTACACTATAAATAGAATTATATATGAGGGCTCTCCTTCTTGCCCTCATTCTGCTTTATGAAAAACACCGCTTAAACTTCTTTTAAACTCAATCTGTCGTAAAGTTACACGATAAGTCAAATAATTTAGTTTCTAAATTCAGCAATCGTTAAACAGTAATATCTTTACCATTTGCAGCATATAAGTTCATCATAAAAGCAATTATTCGACGATTAATATAGATTTAAATATATAATGTCTGGTGTGCATGTTAAATTGATTGTTCTGCCTCTTTGATTTTAAACATCTCGCAATAATGAAGGGCCATAGATATGAGTTCACCATATATTTCAACACATAACAAGAAACATTTATTTCCTCATTTAGTTAAAATACTTCTTATAACCTCAACCACTTTGGTTGCAAGTATCAGCACTGCCAACGCCAGTGGTATTGCTCAGGTATCGACGAGTTTGAACAATGCTTCATTGCTTGGACAAGAAATGCCAACCGAGTTATTAACCTTTAAAATTTGGCTCAAGCCATCAAATCAACAAGAATTAAAAACATTCCTGAGTGATCTTTATAATCCAAACTCTTCCAAATATCACAAATTTATTTCGAGTTCTGAGTATGCTCAAAAGTTTGGAATATCTACTCAAGATGTCTCCAGTGTCAAAAATTATTTAATGAACAAAGGCTTCACCGTAACAAATATTCCGGCGAATGGAGCTTATATTGAAACAATTGGTAGTGTCGCTAAAATTCAACAAACTTTTAATACACAAATCAATAATTATTTAACCAAGAATGGAAAAGTAGTTTATAGCAATGACCGTGCGATAACTCTTGATCAAGAAATTAATGACAAAGTATCGTTCATAACTGGCTTAGACAGTATATCAAAAATGCGCCCTCAGTACGTGGCTACTGGTGCATTACCCAATGCAGTAGGAATGCCCGGGACAATGGTTCCACAATTAATGCAAAAAGCATATGGCGTCGATAAACTACATGCTTCTGGTTTAAATGGTAGTGGGCAAACAATAGTTATTATTGATGCATATGATGATGCAACAATTGAAAATGATTTAAATGTTTTTAGCAATCGATATAACTTGCCCTCATGTACTTCCGCAAGCGGTTGTTTTACCAAACTAAACCAATACGGTCAATTATCACCATTACCAGAATCATTTCCAGCAAGTGATGACTGGAGCGGAGAAATTAGCTTAGATGTTCAATCAGCACACACTATTGTCCCCGGTGCCCAAATTATTTTAATTGAAGCTAATAGTAATAATAATGATGACTTATATGCTGCGATTAATACAGCTGTAAGCAATCAATTGGCAAGTGTAATATCCAATTCATATGGTGGTCCAGAAGCAGCTGATTCACCATTAGAATACATTCTCATGCAGGCAGCTGCACAAGGAATAAGTGTAAATTTCTCCTCAGGAGATGACGGGGATAACGTTGGATCTCAAACAACTACACCATCAGTTGATTACCCTTCTTCTTCACCATGGGCAACTGCGGTTGGTGGTAGCAAAGTTCAATTAAATCCAAATGGTAGTTACAAATCTGAAGCTGGCTGGGCATGGCCATGGGAAGATGTCGGATCAACTGGCGGACTAAGTCAATACTACACGGCACAAAGCTGGCAGCGACAGGCAATTTCGACAGTAAATGCCACAGGATATGGTCTGGTTGGAAGCAGACGAGCCGTGCCAGATATTAGTTTGGACGGAGATCCGTTTTCTGGATTCCCTGTCTATGATACTGCAGATGGAACGAACTGGCGACAAATTGGAGGTACTAGTTTAGCCTGCCCTCTTTACTCTTCGCTTATTGTAATTGCTAATCAGGCTCGGGTCGCCAATCAAATGCCGACAGTGGGTCTAACAACGCCGTATCTATATAAAATGAGCTACTCACAACACCAAGGTTCGGCGCCTATCACTAATATTGTTGCACCTAAATATACTCAGTCAAGTGTACTTGGTGCAAATCCGGGATGGAATGACATTACAGGTCTTGGATCACCATATGGACCGCTTTTCATTCAATATTTAGTAAATAACCGTTAGTATAAATGGAAAATAAAATGAATAAGTTAATGCAAGCATTACTCTTTGGCGCTATGGTAGGAGTAATCAGCGGATGTGGTGGATCTTCTTCTGGTAACAGCGGCAATACAAACAATTGGAACTTAGTCGGGGGAAGTAACATACCTGGTAGTAATACTGTTCTAAACTCAATTGTTTATGGCAATGGACAGGTATATACAGGTGGAAGTGTGGATGTAAATAATCCTGCTGTGTTTAACTATGTAAAGTCATGGCAGATTACTGGTGGTAATTATCTACCAAACCCCAACGGTGCCACAGAGCAAGTAAACTCAATTGCAATTGACAATAATAAAACATTATATGCAGCTGTCAATGTTACTATGTCCGGATCTTTTGGCTATCGTCCAACTGTTGGTTATTTGGCAAACAATTCTGGAAATGGAGGGTCATGGGTCATTTTAGCGAATGAGAGTGGAGTGCCTGATAATGGTGGGATAAATTCAATTAGCGTTAGCAACGGAACAACTTATGCAGGAACTGGCGGCTATGATTTAAACAATAACGTATATTATGGACATGTTTATAGTTGTGCTGGTGCACAAAGCCCGTGGCAGGCAGTTGGCGGAGAAAGCGTACCAAACGGAGGACAAGTATACTCTGTAGCACTATCCAATACGAGTTCAGTCTACGCAGGTACTGGGGGCTATGATCTAACAACTAATAGTAGCTTTGGCAGTGTTTATGTTAGTATAAATAATGGCAGTTGGCAACAAGTTGGCGGTGGAGCTATCCCAGACAGCGGTGTTGTAACGTCATTGGCAATTTCACCTACAAATCAAATTTATGCCGCAACCTCAAATGGCAATGTTTATTTAAGCACAGGAAATAGTTCATGGAGCTTGTTTGGTGGAGGAAGTTTACCTAATAATAGTTCAATTACTTCAATTAATTTGTCTTCTAATGGATTAATTTACGCAGCTAGCAACAACGGAAACATTTATGCTGCAGCTATAAATCAGCCATGGCAATTAGTCGGTGGAGGTGGAATGCCTGATGGCTGGTATGCTAACGCCATTACTACTGCTTCAGGAGTGATTTATGCAGCTACTCAAGGCGGTAATGTCTATAGTACAAAAATTAGTCAATAGTATTGAAAATTATTTAACAATATAACATCGACCAAAAAAATGCGGCTGTATTATAGAATACAACCGCATTTTTAGTATACACCTGAATTACTCAGATTTATAAATTCATATTGCTTTGGTGTGATTAGTCAATCAATGCTTCTGCATTTTTTTCAACATCTTTTACCATATTTTGAATAGACGATTTACGTTTGTCTTCTTCAGTCATATCAAAAGTTAATGCAATTGTATTTTCTAAATTAGTTACAGGAGTAGTTTTACTTGCATGATTTAATGTTGTCATAGCAGTTCCTTATATTAAAAAGTTAAATTAATTCAAAGCATAAGACATAGAAATAACATACCTCAAAGCTTCAAACGCACGCCATTCTAACACATAAAACCATCACATGCAAGCTATTAATAAAAATTAATATCCATCTAATTTAATGATGAATTACATACTCTTTATTTCTTGATAGCTATAAATCTTGTTTTCTAAACTATCCAGAGTCGGCTTCAAATCAATAGAATAACCATCAATCTGATTTATTTCTTGAATACCATCAATATGCATATTTTTAGCCTTATATACTGGTTTGCTAATAGCTATATTTTTTGCATCTGCTGCAGTTTTTGCGGCTATTAAAAACTGAGAGTGAAGCTCATACATACCAACTTCATTATCATAATAACCAACATGGATAATAAATAATTTCATAAAACAACTCACTTTCAATCATTAAAAATTAATGTAAATTAGAAGTAATTAGTCTTCTCTTAGCCTGATTATTGTACCATGATTTCATATTTGCTTACGAAATTTACTGTAGTACGCAGTAACAAGCATAAATTGCTAATTTAGAGATAGGATTCAAACCCTCTTGCCAATTAAGGCTTCATTATAGACTTTCACGATTAATTGCAATACACGTTATACGCCATAGCATAAATACGAAGAAAATATTTATATACGAATATTATTATTATTTACGAATAATATTATACATATTACATTTTTTCTCACGTATTATACAGTCCTATATCAACACAGAAACAATATATTCGATTATTAAATATATTAACGATTATAAATCAACACAGGAGGAATATATATTGACAACACAAGATCCACTGACCATTAAAGCACTGTACCAGCAACCATTTTTAGAATTAATCTACCAAGCAGCACAAATACAAGAAGATAATTTTAAAAGCAGTGATATTGAAATGTGTCAATTAGTTAGTGTCAAAACTGGTGGCTGCCCTGAAGACTGTGCATATTGCTCACAAAGCAATCAAAGCGAAAGTGAAATTAAGCTCAATCCACTGCTACCAGTTAGCGAAGTAGAAGCAATTGCCAAATCTGCCAAAGAGCGCGGGGTTAAGCGTATTTGCATGGGAGCTGCGTATAAAAGTCCAACCTCTGCCGCGATTCAACGCAGCTGTGAATACATCACCGCAATTAAAAAACATGGTTTAGAAACCTGCGCTACATTGGGCAGCCTAACTCAAGAGCAAGCTACTACATTGAAACAAGCTGGTCTGGATTATTACAATCATAATATTGATACTTCTCCCGAATATTATTCTCAAGTTATTACCAGTCGCACCTTTAATGATAGACTGGATACGATTAACCATGTTGGTACCGCCGGAATTAAGGTCTGCTGCGGTGGAATCCTTGGGATGGGTGAATCACAAGATGATCGAATTAGTTTTATTCATGCCCTGACAGTTCTCCCCTATACACCAAGTTCGATTCCAATCAATATGTTAGTAAAAATCCCAGGTACTAAATTAGCCGAAGTAGCAGATTTAGATAAATTTGAATTATTA
This sequence comes from Neisseriaceae bacterium, assembly GCA_003963245.1. Lineage (GTDB taxonomy): Bacteria > Pseudomonadota > Gammaproteobacteria > Burkholderiales > UBA11063 > Aquella. Next base: position 77,616 of record RXJX01000011.1, on the reverse strand, counting down.
CGCACGATTGCAACAACTCGGATTTTATTCCCAACTACGCGAATTAGGCTTTCGGCTGGTCGTGATCAATTAAGCGAACTGGAACAAGCATTGTGTTTTTTAGCCGGAGCTAATTCGATTTTTTATGGGGATAAATTATTAACTGCACCAAATAATGCACGTCATGCGGATTTGGAATTATTAGCAAAATTAGGTAGCAACAATGCTCAGCTGGGATAGCTTCATTCAAGAGAAAACGCAGCAGCTTCCTAATCTGCGTACTTGGCGCACTAAGTCTGGATATAGCCAACGTTATTTACAATTAGTCGAGCAAAGGCTATTAAATTTTGTCAGCAATGATTATCTGGGTTTGAATGGTGACCCTCGTTTGATTCAAGCATTACAAGATGGTGCAGCACGTTACGGTAGTGGCAGCACTGGTGCACCTTCGATGAGTGGCTATAGTCAAGAACATGCTCAATTAAGTCGTAATCTGGCGACTTGGTTAGGTTTTGCGGATTGTTTACTGTTTAATAGCGGTTATCAACTCAATGTTGGTTTATTTAGTGCACTAATTGATAGCAACACTCATGTTTGGTTTGCCAAAAATAGTCATGCTTCACATATTGATGGAATTTTGCTCGCCAAAGCTAAATTCACTACTTTTACACAGCAACAAATCTCTTCAATGATTTGTGCGATTGAAACAGATCCGGCTAAGCTACACATAATCTTATGTGAAGGCAGCTTTAGCATGGATGGCAACTGCAATTATCTGGCACAGTTGCTAGAATTAAAGCAGAAATTCCCGCAACAAATTTTATTAATAATTGATGATGCACACGGAGTTGGCGCGCTGGGACAATCCGGCTTTGGAACATTTGAACAACAAGGACTTGATCATCGTCAGGTAGATTTGTACATTGGAACACTCGGTAAAGCTTTTGCCAGCCACGGCGGTTTTGTTGCTGGTAATGCAGCACTCATTCATTATCTACGCCATAGTGTGCGTAGTCAGATTTTTAGCACCATGCTGCCCCCAGCACAAGCTGCGGTTAGTAATGCTGCATTAGCAATTATTCAAAGTGACGAAGGGACACAACTACGCAATAAATTGGCTCAGAATATCGCAACTTTTAAACAATTAGCGCTTAATTCTGAGATAAATATTTATCAAGCAGAAGGAAATATTTCAGCTATCCAATTAGTTATGCTAAAGGATCTTAATCAATTAAACCTGCTCCACCAACACTTATTGGACAAACAAATTTTAGTTGGCAAAATAGCGTATCCAACGGTTGCCAGAAATGCACCACGACTCCGAATCTCGCTAACTAGCGCACACACTTACGACGACATAGCGAATTTGGTGACTGCTCTGGCGGAAAAATATCCTCAATGAACTCAATAACTACCTTGGTCATCGGTGGTTTTGCACTCAATGCTAAACCATTAGAATTTATTACTAGTCAGCTTAAAAACTATCATTATATAGACGTTAATCAGTTTCAGCCAAAGTTTACGCTCCTCTCGCAAGCACAAGACATTATCAGTCAATATGCCTGCGATAAACAAACAATCCAAATTATTGCTTATTCTTGTGGTGGGCTACTGGCATTAGCGCTATTGCAATTAGCACCGGATAATATCTACAAATTAATTATGCTAAATTCAACACCATGTTTTATAGCACAAGAGAATTGGCAGGGAATTAGTAATGTAAATCTACAACGTTTGCGCCAGCGGCTAAATAGACAATCACTGGCAGAATTTGCTAACTATTTTACTACTCTAGCGGCACACCCTGAAAGTATCAACAAAAAGGATGCAACGCAATGGCAAAATTTAGCCGCTAACCGTGATATGCTTATGATTTGGCTAGAACTAATCGAACAAAGTGATTTGCGCTCTATCGCTGAAAAATTTGCTGCACGCATTATATGGATTAATAGCGCAACTGATTCCTTGATCCCTAATCCAACTCAAAATACCAATTGCAAAATAATCATTAATTCGACTCACTTACGAATGAATCCTGATTATTTGCAATATACGCTCGAAGCAATTTCGCATGAATAAGCTTAAGTTAATCCAGCAAAATTTTGATCGTGCCGCAGCCAATTATCTTAAGCTTGCCAAACTACAAAATACTACTGCACAAAAATTAGTCGCGCAGATGAATAATCAGCTTAATTCTCCAGAGCAAATCATTCTTGATCTGGGATCTGGTGCTGGAACATTTAATCATCAAGTAAGCACACCGCAAAATCAGATTATTTCATTAGATCTAAGCTGTGCCATGCTACGGCAAAATTCTTCAAGTAATGCAATAAATGCCGATGCAGCTTATCTTCCTCTAAAAGATAACTCGGTTGACATAGTTATTTCCAACTTAATGTTGCAATGGACAGAAAATAAGCGACAAGTATTTGGTGAAATTAACCGTATTCTCAAACCCAATGGCGTTTTAGTTTTCACAACATTAATTAAGCCTAGTTTACATCAGTTAATCGATAGTTTTGCTAATATTGATAATCAACAACATACTTTAGATTTTTTGAGTAGCACAGAATATCAAGATCTACTGGTTAATTCTGGTTTTACGATCAATGATCAGCAGCAATGGTATGAGACTTTTTACTTCAGTGATATTTTAAGTTTATTTCGTCATTTTGGCAAAAGCGGCACTTCCTTGCCCGCGGCGCAGCGTAATGGTTTAGGTGGTAAATCGATCATAAATAAATTAGAGCAAATTTACCCACGTAATAATGATGATTTATTAGCTCTCAGTTATCATTATTTCATGTTAACCGCTCACACTATATCATAACAACATCGGCAATAATATTATATTGGAGTAATTAATGCATAAATTTCATATCATCGGAACCGATACCTCTAGCGGTAAAACGCATACTACCGTACAACTCATGCAATATCTGATTCAATCTCAACACAAAGTTGCAGCACTTAAACCAATAGCCAGTGGCATAAACGGACTAGTCAACGAAGATGTTGCGCAACTATCAGCAGCTGCAAGCTATTTACTTACGCAACAACAAATTAACCTAATTACCTTTACTCCACCAATTGCACCACACATTGCTGCAGAAATGGAAAATTACTCATTGAACGCGCAAAGCATTAATGTATTTATCGAAGAAAGTAGCCTCGATGTAGATTACCTCTTTATTGAAGGGGTTGGCGGAGTCATGGTTCCACTCAATCAAAATGAGACTTATTTAGATTTATTGCAAGTTTCACCCTACCCGATTATCTTAGTTGTCGGAATGAAATTAGGTTGCCTTAATCATGCGCTATTAACTGCTGCGATTCTTAAACAACGAAAACTAAAGCTCATTGGCTGGATTGCTAATCAAGTTGATCCACAGATGGAATATTACCCACAAAATCTTGAGTATTTAAAACAAAAACTTAAAGTACCACTACTCGCCGAAATTCCTTATCAGCAAACTATACAAACTACCGAATCTTTCACGGAGGTTTTTTCATGCAACTAATCCACACCTGGTTGCCCGCAGCTACACCTGATAGCGACAATCCATTACAAATAATTGCTGCTGAAGGTTCTTATCTTTATACCCGCGATGGTCAAAAACTCTATGATGCCATCTCCAGCTGGTGGTGCAAACCATTGGGACATCGTCATCCGCTAGTCAAAGAAAGTTTGGAAATACAACTAAAAATATTTGAGCATCATCTGCCAGCCAATGCATATAATGCAACAATTGAACAGCTATCAACTTTGCTAGTTGGCATTTTCACTCAAATGGACAAGGTAATTTATGCCAGTGATGGTAGTAGTGCGATTGAAATTGCAATGAAACTAAGTTATGAAACACGGGTTTTGCAAGGAGAACCACAGCGTTGTAAATATCTCGCATTATCTGGAGCATATCATGGTGAAACTATTTTTACCCTTGGCGTGTGCGGAATAGCTAATTACACCCAGAATTATCAGGCATTGATTAGCCAAAATTTGTTTATTAAAGATATTGTTTATGTTGACTCTCAGCAAGATCCGGCGTGGGACAATGCACCATTTGATAGCCAGAAATTAGAACAGTTTTTTAATCAGCACGGTTCACAAATTACTGCACTACTAATTGAACCAGTAGTTCAGGGAGCGGCAGGGTTAAAAATTATCAGCCGTGATTACTTGCGCAAGTTAATTAATTTGGCGCGTGCTCATGGCATATATATTATCGCGGATGAGATTATGGTCGGTCTGGGGCGTTTAGGATATTTTTCAGTAAGTAAAGATTTATTACAAATTGAACCAGATTTAGTTTGCTTTGCCAAACATTTAACCGCGGGTAGTATCCCAATGAGTAGTGTCGTAGTCAATCGTTCAATCAGTGATATTTATCGTAAGCATAAACAAATTTTTCCCCATTCACATACTCATAGCTGCAATACGCTAGCTGCAGCTGTTGCGGTTGATTATCTAAGTTTATTGCACAACTCAAACACTCTTGCTAATGTTCGCGAAGCAGAAACAATTTTAATTGAATTTAATGCTAAACTTAAGCAACGCTTCCCATTTATAGCTAGCACACGAGCGATTGGCGCAATTGCAGCTTGGGAATTGAAGCTATCGCCAAAACAGATAAAATTAATTGTATCGCTTGCCAGAGATTTAGAAATACTCTTACGCCCAATTGGTAATATAGTCTATTTACTCCCACCAATTTACAATATCTTAGAAGATTTAGCAATCTTGCTACCTAAGATAGAAACACTAATGGAAATACTTTATGAGTTGCAAACTAAGTAGCCTAATTTTAATACTCTAAACAAAAATAGTAACTAGTTTCTACTTAGTGAGTATCTTAAAAGACAATTAGGTCAAATGAGAGTTAAAAACTCTACTTGGCGTTAAAGATTTTGATATAATCGCCGCAATAATAACTCTCTCCGATGAATTTTGAGCATACCGAATACATGAAATTTGCTATTTTTGAAGACTGTATAAACCACACGCAAGCCACTAGTTACTATTTTAGCGGTTATCATGCGGAAATTATTGCGCACACCTCACATGAATTTGATGCTACACTGAAGCAAATTGAACATTATCAGGCTGATGGCTTTTATTTGGCTGGCTACGTCAGCTACCACGCGGCAAACTCAATATATCCCAAGCTAACGCTAAAACCTAGCGCTACCCCACTCTTGCATTTTATGGTATTTACTCAAGCACAGCAATTTGCTGCACAAGACTTAATACAGTTAAGACCAGAGCTTAGCCAAGATACCCCTCTGCTTAAATTTAATTATCTCGAACTAAACTCTGACTACGACGGATATCAACAAAAGTTTGAGCAAGTACAGCAACAGCTAAAATCAGGCAATACTTATCAATTAAATCTAACCACACCTATAAATATCTCTATAAAAGAAAGGGTTAATCCACTTAACTTGTATTATCAGCTAAGTCGTAGCCATCCTGTCACTTATGCGGCATACTTACCTTTTGATAATACAACGATCATGTCGATTTCGCCTGAATTATTTTTCAAAAAAACTGCTTCAACGATTAGTGTCCGCCCAATGAAAGGAACCGCTCCACGTGGTAACACCATCCAAGAAGATAATCAAAATCGGGAATTTTTACAAAATGACAATAAAAACCGTGCGGAAAACTTAATTATTGTCGATTTATTGCGTAACGATTTAGCTAAATTTTGCCAAACGGGTAGCATTGAAGTTCCTGCTTTGTTTGCGATTGAAAAGTACCAAAGTGTATTTCAAATGACAAGCTCAATTCAGGGAACTATTGAAAACACAACTGATTTCGCAACTATTCTTAAAGGGCTTTTTCCATGTGGTTCAATCACTGGAGCACCTAAGCTTCGTACTATGCAGCTGATTGAACAAATTGAGAACTATCCGCGCGATATTTATACCGGTGCAATCGGTTATATTTTACCAAACAATGACATGCAATTTAACGTAGCTATTCGCACGCTAAAAATGGCAAATAATACCCAACAAATAACTATGGGCGTTGGCGGTGGAATTACAATTCAATCACAAGCTAAGGAAGAATGGCAGGAGATTACGACCAAATTACGTTTTGTGCGTAAATTTTATCAGCCAGATTTTAAATTAATTGAATCATTTTTAGTCAAAGATTATTTAGTCATAAACCTAACTGAACATCTTAAACGTTTGCAAAGCTCAGCGGATAAACTAATTTTCAAATGCAATATTGAGGTTATAAAGAATGAGCTTTTATCTTATACTGCATCAAATATATTAACTGAGGCTTCTTATAAATTACGTCTGGAATTAGACTACTGCGGAGAGATAAAGATTGAGCATAGCTTGATTGCCAAGAATCCAGAAGCATTAACCGTGATGCTCTCTCCAGTTAAAATTGATAGCAGCCATGGCTTATTCTGTCATAAAACCGATAGTGCGGTTACTCGCGGAGTTTATACACAAATAGATCAGGAGCATAAACCACAAGGTGTGGATGAATTAATTTTTGTAAACCAAGATAGTATCATTACCGAAGCTCGCTATCATAATGTAATTATTGAATACCATCATGAATTATTAACTTCACCGATCAATCAAGGGCTGCTTGGTGGGATTTATCGTGCTAACTTAGTACATGAGGGGAAAATCAAAGAGCTGCCAATTACGAAACAAATGTTAGATGAAGCCACTGCAATTTATCTGTGCAATGATGTACGCGGAATGATACGCTGTAATTTAATTCGTAATGGAGCTAAAAATGCTCTTGATAATTGACCATTATGATTCATTTAGCGCAATGATTGCTGACTATTGCCGTGCAATTATGCCTAAATATTGTATGCTTAAAACTGATCAAATCAATAGCACAACATTAGCTGAAATTAATCCCAGTCATATAATTATCGGGCCAGGTCCTGGACACCCAAGTGATATTGAGCTAATAGCCACCAAAGAATTAATCAGGCAAGCAATTAAACGCAATATTCCCCTTTTAGGAATTTGCCTTGGGCATCAATTAATTGCTGAAATATATGGTGCACGAATAGTTACCGCTAAGCAAATTTGCCATGGTATTATCAGTAAGATCATCCACGATCAAAATAGCACAATCTTCAATAAGCTACCATCAAGCTTTGAGGTAACCCGTTACCACTCATTATTGATTGATAATGCATCAATCATAGACAGTGAAGTACAGGTTAGCGCAGAAACCAACGATGGCGAAATCATGGCAATCCACCATCCAAAACTATCAATTTATGGCATACAGTTTCACCCCGAATCAGTAACAAGTCAATATGGCAAAGAGTTGCTAAAAAACTTCTTATCGATCAGAACAAAATAATCGATTTACTGCATAAAATTATTGAGAAGTCGAATTTGCAGCTCTGCATCATCCTTAAACACACCGCCAAACTGAGTGCTGCTATGCCAAGTGTCATCATTAATAACTCCATGATTATTCATGCAGTCATGCTGCGCTTTAATTACTACAGCAACGTCTTCAGTATCCAATAACTCTTGGAGCACAACAAATACTTGTCTAGTCAAACGCTCCTGCAATTGTGGGCGTGCAGCAAAAAAATGTAAGATTTGATTAAGCTTACCCAGTCCAACTAGATGATCTTTGGGAATATAGGCAATTACCGCATGCCCCTTGACCGCCACCAAATGGTGTTCACAACTGGTTTGGAATGTGATATTACTGGCAATTAGCGGCTCTCGATAGTTAAACTCATTCGGCATTGTCGTAAAAGTTGGAAATTTATGATAATCTAACCCCCAAAAACGTTCTTGGAGGTAAAGATCAATTACCCGCTTGGCAGTATTATGATTTTCAGCTTCATTTGTCGCAAATCCAAGCAAATTTAGCACTTCAGCAAATTTAGTCTTAATTGCCTCTTGATACTCGTTCTCTTGACATTCGGCAACTTTAGCGAAATCAGCCTGATTTTCCAAATTTTGCTGGATTAAGAGCTGATGAATCTTTATTCCTAAATGCTGATCGTATTGCTTCATCTTTATTCCTTTTAGAGCTTATTTAACAAAGTACTTTAGCAAATACGTTGAGCCACTGATGATAATAAATTTCTTCTTCATTCGCTTGGCAGCTATCAACGCCATATTAGGTGCATTATAAATATGAATTTGTGCAAATTTACCATGCGCCAACTTGGCTAACTCTAAAGCAGGAGTTGCACGAGGCTGCTCAAAGAGATTGCAAACCACTAAAGTAGTTGCAAGTTTAGCATAAAGTCTTAACATCTCTTCACGGTCTTTATCACGCAGAACAGAGGCAATTAGCACGCAATCTTCTGGATTAATGAATGGCTCAAGCGATTGGACTAAAACTTGGCACCCCGCAGCATTATGTGAGGCATCAGTAATGATGTGCGGATTTTTTTGTAATAACTGCAAGCGTCCTGACCACTTAACCTGCTTAGCAGCAGCAAAAATCGTTGCATCACTAATACCAATATCCTGCAAAACTTCATAGGCAGCCAAAAAATTACGCGTCTGAAAATGTCCAAATAAGCCAAGTTCTACGTACTTATTTTGATATTCACTAGAATCAAACCATAAGCGCGTAATAAAACGAGATGAGTCAAGCTTACTATGGTAATTGTATTTTTCCAGCACCTTAACGTAATTATTCGTCCGTGCCCTAACTGCAGAGATTAATTCGGGGATAGTATTAGCAATAATCGTTTTACCGTTATGAATAATCCCAGCTTTATGTCGTGCAATATCTGCTAAACTATTACCCAGCCATTGGGTATGTTCCAAGGCAATATTGGTAATAATACTGTATTTACTATCGACCACATTAGTCGCATCATCCAAACCACCAAATCCCGTCTCCAGCACCAAATAGTCAATACCGCAACGCGAGAAATAGACAAACATAATCAGTGTCAACATCTCGAACGAGCTAAGTAAAATTGAGCTAGGTTTTAATAGTTCTTTAAGCTCCAGATATAGATTAGCCAAATCATTATCATTAATTTGCTGTTGATTTACTAATATACATTCGTTCAAGCAATGAATATATGGACTAGTATACTTTCCAATTTTATAACCAGCCGCTAATAGCCCAGCTTCAAGAAATGCTGCTGTCGAACCTTTACCATTAGTTCCCGTAATATGGATTACTTGATATTTAAATTGTGGCTCATCACATAATCGCAATGCTCTTTTAATAGCATTGGTATTAAACTCAGTTTGTGGTGGATTTAAATTGGCTAATTCAGCCAAAATTTGGTGTTGATTCATTTGCTTCTCGCACTATAATATTTGCGTTCCAATTGGTTGTTCGCTCTAACTAACTTAAAATATTTTCGATAATCATGCATCCGAATATAATCAACACTTTGTGTGGCTAAATAATTAGCAACTGCAGCGCTCTCATCATCTCGTCCGGCATATTCTGCAAGCGTAACCTTATCTAAAAAGCGCTTACGTGAGTGCCCGACTAATAATTCAACACCTAAACTTTGTAAGCATGAAATATTTCTCAATAAATACCATGATTGGGCAGCAGTTTTATTGAAGCCAATCCCCGGATCACAGATTAATTGATTATTTGTAAATCCAAGGCCAAGAAGCCGCTCAAGCTTACTCTCTGCCCATTGCATAATTTCAGCACATGGATCACAATCAATGTCTAACACAATTTGTGGATTGGCAGGTATCGTTAAACTATGCATAAAGGCATAACTTTTATCAGCATCTCTAATCTGTCGTAGGTAATCAGAATCTAATTCGCCTGAAACATCATTAATAATATCCAAATAAGGTAAAAAATGCAGCAGCGTTTGCGCGCGAAAGCTATCTAGGCTCAACTTAAAGGAGTAACATGATTTAAGTTGATTTAAAACCACCAACAATGGTTCTAAACGCTTAATCTCCTCTGCAGAACTTAGTGCCACAGCGCCTGGACGAGTAGATTCTGCTCCCACATCAATAATACTCACTCCAGCAGCTAAAGCAGGCTCTAATTCTTCAATTATTTTATCAATTTGCTGGAAATATTTACCACCATCTGAAAAAGAATCCGGAGTTTGATTGATTATCAACATTAATTCAGATAAAGGCAAAAAAGAGCGCTTTATCTCGACATCACCCACAAATAGACTACAGCCATTATGACTAGCTTGTGATTTTTGCTCATAGTTAAGCCAGTTGATGTCTTGCACTAATTCGCTGTATGCCCACGACTTCAAAACTAGCTCAGGGTTAGTAAAATTATTGACTTCTGATGGAGGTATAAACCGCTCTTTATTTGGGATCGGCTGTGCGGTCTCAATTAATAAATAGAATTTATTTGCTAAAGAATAGTAACTTGCATAGCTAAATTCTAGTTTTATTTGGCGTAGCGCCGCTCTTAATTCCTGAACTGAGCTGGTAGATAAGAGATACAAAAACATTACATCACTTGCTGCAAAATAAATTGTTGATTAGATTTTAAATTAGCAAGTAACTCCTTGATACTTAAAAGCAGTTTTGGATGAAGCCAATTTGGCTCAATCTCAGCTAATGGTTGCAACACAAAATCGCGCTCATGCATCCGTGGATGAGGAATTTGCAAAAATAAGCCCTGTACTATTTGCCCTTCAAATAAAATAATATCTAAATCAATAATCCGCGGACCATTGGTAAATTGCTCTGATTTACCCATTCGCTTTTCAATTTTTTTCAAAGCAATCAAGAGCTCTTGCGGTTCAAGCGTGGTAATACCACTTATACAGGTATTATAAAAATCATCTTGTTCGCTAAAACCTTGCGGTGAACTTTTATAAAATGGAGCTACTTTTATTTCACTGACAATCTCACTTAAAAACTCGATGCCACTAATTAATTGCTGTTGAGGATTATTAAGATTGGAGCCTAATGCCAGAGCTATTTTATATTGCCGGTTTTGAGCGTATTCAACCCGAATAAGACAATCCAGAGCATCACATACATCAGGTTTACTTATGTTTACATTAATATGCTTGATTTGTGAATAGCGCGTAAATAATTCATTAACTAAATAATGTGCCAGACTCTCCAATAGTAAAAATTTGCTGGCTTGTGTTAGCTCGCGGATTAGTTGACATAATTCGTCATAGCTGACGGTATGAACTAGTTCATCCGGATAACTCCAGTTCCCTAGTTCTAACTCTAAATTGATCACTAGCGGCTGTTTTTGATCACGCTCATAGTCATAACAACCAATTATCGCCTCAGTCTTTAAATCATTAATTAATATTTTCATATTTCTACCGCGTAAAAGTTTAACTTTATGCATCTACCGTCAATAAATCTTGCGCCATTTTTGCCGAAGCTAAACCAAGCCAAGTTACAAATAGCCATAATTCTAAAACATATATAATCAATGCCCAACTTCCAATTAGTAGAGCAGCTAACTTAGCTACCGCAATAGCCGCAAATAAGGTTACAAATACCATTAAAAAAAATAGCATACATGGAATAAAATTTACGCCAAACGCACGCAAGCCATATGCCAAAGCGTGAAATGGTTTACCCTGATAACTAATATTTGCCGGAATAGCAATTAGCATAATTATCTGCAACAAGGCCAATGCTGCTTCTAAGATATAGCTAAGCACAGCTTGATATTCAGGTAATAGATAGAGTAAATAACTACAGCTCAATGAAACCAATAGCACAAGTAACGCATAAACGATCACCAAGCGCAAATTGGTACCCTGCCAAAATGCACGAAAGATTAGTTTAAATTGTAATTCTTCATGTAGCCCTTGCTTATACTCCGCAATAGCCAGACAAGATAAAAGTAAAGGAAAAATTAAACTCAAGCATAATGATGCAATCGTTACAATTACAAAATTACTTTGTAAAACACTGCCTGCGAGCAAACCAAAACCAAACAACGACAAACAAATAGCACTAAGTAAAAGCAAACGCCACGGATTTAGCCATAAAGATATAGCTCCAGCACTAATCCAGTGTAAAAAAGCGCTAAACTTAACTCGCTGAACTATGAGTATTTGATCATTTTTCATAATTATCCATCCAGAAACTGTCATAATATGCTGTAAGAGTTAGGAACAAGGCGACGTAGTGTACACGAGAAGTCCATGAGGAGCCTTGTGACAACGCTGTTACTGCATAGGGTGAGCAGTTACAATTCTTCATTGGTAAATCCATCTTGATATAATTCATAACTAAAAATCGCAGTTACGCTAATAAACAAAAGAATGACAATTAACATTATCACTGCTGCAAATCCAAATATTATTGGGTTATTAACCGATACAGCCAATAACATACTTAAATAAAGAGGAATCACCAAAAACGGCAATAGCAAAAATAATGCAAAAATTAATACTACTAAATTTTTAATAATAAATTTCCAGCTAAGCATCAATGATTGCAAAATTTTTACTTCGGGATTAAAACTAACAATAACTAGCGAAATTCCAAAAAATACATGGCGAAAAATACTAACGCCTACCAATAAATATAGTATTTGCGGATCACTCATAGTTGTTGGGTTCATTGCTGAGGTATTAACACCCCACGAGTTCAAAGTCTCACTAATTGCAGACATCGCAACTAAATCAAATCCCATGCAAAAAAGAGCATAACTCAATATATTACGCCGACGGAAAAACTCAGCCAAATTTAATGCAACGTCAAAATTCTCATTTTTAACAATTTTATCCGCACTTGAATAAATCCTAGCTAGTACAAATACAGCCAAAAATGCACCAAAAAAAGGAAATAAAGAAAATAAAACATAGGCAATAGCAAAAGCAAAAAAATGAATTGGCTTCTCACGAAAAGTTGCAAAGCTAGATTTAACCCACAGCCAAGCTATTCCTAATGGTATACTATTCTTAACACGTAATTCAGACATAGACCACCTTACAAACCACAATATAATTAACAATAATCAATCAAACCGCTATTATAGCTTAAATTTATAACTAATGTATGCGCCCAAAGTTTGGCAAAGCTTACAATACTTTAGAAAAATCTAAAATAATTACTCATGGCTATTGAAATCTGATTCTCCATCACCATATAAAGGTTAACATAATCGATACGCGATAAGGAGAACATGATGCGTTTTGAAAAATTAACTACCAAATTCCAAACAGCCCTACAAGAAGCGCAAAGTTTGGCGTTAGCTCATGACAATGCTTATATTGAACCACAACATTTACTATTAGCAATGCTCAATGAAGAAAACTCAACTATTGCCAGCGTGTTGGCAAAGGTTGGTGTAAATATTAACCCGCTAAAGGCAGAATTGCAAGCGAGCATAAATCGGATTGCAAAAGTAACTGGTACTGGTGGCGAGATTACCATATCCCGTGATTTAAATAATCTACTCAATGTAACTGAAAAAATTGCGGTTAAACTGCAAGATAATTTTATTGCCTCAGAATTATTCTTATTAGCCGCACTTGAAGATAAAGGAGAACTTGGCAGAATCCTAAAACAGTTTAACGTAAAAACAGCTGACGTTAACAAAGTTATCATGGATATTCGTGGTGGGCAAATGGTCGATAGCCAAGACTCAGAAGAACAACGTGAAGCGCTCAAAAAATACACCGTAGATTTAACCGAACGGGCACGCATTGGTAAACTTGATCCGGTTATCGGACGTGATGATGAAATTCGTCGTGCAATTCAAGTTTTACAACGTAGAACTAAAAATAATCCGGTGTTAATTGGTGAACCCGGAGTTGGTAAAACTGCGATTGTTGAGGGGCTGGCGCAACGAATTGTTAATGGTGAAGTTCCTGAAGGTCTTAAAAATAAACGCTTACTCGTTTTAGATTTAGCTTCATTATTGGCTGGAGCTAAATACCGTGGTGAATTTGAAGAGCGCCTCAAAGCGGTTTTGAATGAATTGGCACAAGATGAAGGTCAAACTTTAATTTTCATTGACGAGATTCACACTTTGGTCGGTGCAGGTAAAGCTGAAGGTGCCATGGATGCAGGTAATATGCTAAAACCTGCCCTATCGCGTGGTGAACTACATTGTATTGGTGCTACTACTTTGGATGAATATCGTAAATATATTGAAAAAGATCCGGCTTTAGAACGCAGGTTCCAGAAAGTATTAGTGGGTGAACCAAGCGTTGAAGATACGATCGCAATTTTACGCGGTTTACAAGAAAAATATGAGATTCATCATGGTGTCGAAATTACTGATCCGGCAATTGTTGCTGCGGCTGAACTATCACAACGTTATATTACTGATCGCTTTTTACCCGATAAAGCAATTGATCTGATTGATGAGGCGGCATCACGGATTAAAATGGAGATTGATTCTAAACCAGAAGTAATGGATAAACTTGAACGGCGCTTAATTCAGCTCAAAATTGAACGTGAAGCAGTCAAAAAAGAATCTGATGAGGCAAGCAAAAAACGTTTATTAATCATTGAAGATGAAATCAATACTCTTGGCAAAGAATATGCAGATTTAGAAGAAATCTGGAATAATGAAAAAGCCATGATCCAAGGCTCGCAATCAATTAAAGACGAAATTGATAAACTTAAATCAGAAATTGAAAGCTACAAACGCAAGGGTGACTGGCAAAAAGTCGCTGAACTTGAATATGGTAAATTACCCGAATTAAGCGCAAGGCTTCATCAGGCTGAAAAAGGTGAACACAAGCAAATGCAATTACTACGCACGGAGGTTGGTGCTGAAGAAATTGCTGAAGTAGTATCTCGTGCTACCGGAATTCCAGTATCTAAAATGATGCAAGGTGAAAAAGATAAATTACTCCTCATGGAAGATAAATTGCATGAGAAAGTAATCGGACAAAATCAAGCGGTTACCGCGATAGCTGATGCTATTCGCCGCTCACGTTCAGGTTTATCTGATCCTAATCGCCCGTATGGTTCATTCCTATTCTTAGGACCAACCGGAGTAGGTAAAACTGAATTGTGTAAAGCTTTAGCCGGTTTCTTATTTGATAGCGAAGAACACCTAATTCGGATTGATATGTCAGAATATATGGAAAAACACAGCGTTTCACGTTTAGTTGGTGCACCTCCGGGATACGTTGGCTATGAAGAAGGCGGTTATCTAACTGAGCAAGTTCGCCGCAAACCATATAGCGTAATTCTGTTGGATGAAGTTGAAAAAGCGCACCCAGATGTATTTAATATTTTACTACAGGTACTTGATGATGGACGTTTAACTGATGGTCAGGGACGCACCGTTGACTTTAGTAATACTGTAGTAGTAATGACTTCCAATATCGGTTCACAGCAAATTCAAAGTATGAGTCACGAACCGTATGAAGTGATTAAAGCCACAGTTATGGAGGAACTTAAAAATTATTTCCGTCCGGAATTTGTCAATCGGGTTGATGATGTCGTGGTATTCCATGGTCTAGATCAGGCACAAATTCGCCAGATTGCTAAGATTCAACTTAAACGCTTAGAATCACGTTTGAGCAAAATGAACCTCAATCTACAAGTTAGCGGTGAAGCTTTGGATTTATTGTCTGAGTTTGGTTTTGACCCAGTATATGGTGCACGCCCATTGAAACGCGCAATTCAACAATATATTGAGAATCCGTTGGCTAAAGCAATTTTGGCAGGTAACTATCTCCCTGAACAAACTATTTTAGTTGAAGCGAAAGACAATCAGATTGTGTTTAACTAATTTACTTAAAAAGGTAAAACATACTCATTAAAATCAAATGCTGAAAAAATATACCGAGGTTAAAATAACCTCGGTATATTTATTATACGCTAACTATGCAATAAGTCAGAAGCTATCTTCTTACTAATAAAGCAATGTGGTAATTGATTGTTTACTAATTGTCAATGATGCAATTTGTTCATTGACAACATCTTTAAGCACAATTGGTATTTCTTTCTCTGACGGATTTAAAACCACCACTACCACTCGCTGTTGTGGCGTAATAAAAGCAACTGATTCTAGTTTATTAGTAAATGAACTATGCGCAATTCTTTTTGAACCTGCTGGCACAAATTTACTAAGATGTCCGATAAAATAATACGAAGGCTGAAAAATTATCTTTTGATTAACTGCATCGCAAATAATTGGTGCACTACAGTAATTACCAACATGATTAGGACCACCCTGTGTATCAAGTAATAAATTCCAATCAATATAACTAGATAAGCCGTTATTAAAATTACCGATTAAATCATGTGCGTACTTTTCACCAAATTCCCACGGTGAGTTACTAACTTCAACCAATTCATTGCCACCATTATTGGTTGGTGCATTCATGGATAACTCAACGCAGCCTTCAGTAAAAATTAATTTTTTATCAGGGAAAAACTCTTTACATAAACGCAAATTATCAAAATGATCTCCAGAATACCAATGAACACCAATCCCGTAAACCATTGCATAAACTTTAGGATCAGACAAAATTTGTCGTGGACGCTCAAAGGCCCGCTCTTTATTATGATCCCAGACAATAATTTTAACTGAAGTTAGATTAGCCGCAACTAGTGCCGGATAAAGATGATCGCGAATAAAAACCTGCTCTTCTTCAGCAGTATAGATACATGATTCCCAACGCTGTACTGCTTTAGGTTCATTTTGTACGCTAATATATTCAATCTTAAAACCTTCAGCTAGATACGCCTGCAGATATTTAATTAAATACGCAGCATAATCTGCATAATATTCTGGTAACAGGCGTCCACCAGTTAATAAATTCTTATTATCTTTCATCCATGCCGGAGGACTCCACGGAGACACCATCAATTTTATTGACTTACCGGCAAAATTATTACACTCATGCATAAATGGTAACAATTTTTCACGATCACGTTCAATCGAAAATTTAGCTAGTTGTCTATCATCCGCAGTGGTATAACTATAATTCCCCAAAGAAAAATCACAGCTTCCGATGTGAGTACGCCCAAGATCATAACGTAAGCCATTTTCGCCAAAATAAGCCTCACGGATTTGCGCCCTAACATCTGGATTCATATTGAAATAATTAATTGCTGCTGATTCGGTAAATGCGCCACCAAAACCATTGATAGTTTGATATTGGATATCTTGGTAAACCATTAACAGATTCATCTCAATTCCTGTTGCATCATCAATGAACTCAACTTGCTCACGCTGATTAAATGCTTTTGCCGTAGCTTTGCTAGTTTCAATTACTTGTACAAATTTCTTAGTCATGCTTAATCTCCAATGCCAATTCTTTTGGTCCTTTTAATTTCATCGTTAACGTAAACAAAAATGCAATAAAATAACAGCTGATTACCAATGGTAGTACCCATGTTGCGTGACCGGCATCTATAATCCCGCCATAAACATTCGAGAAAATAAACTGAGGTAAGGCGATAAATAAATTTAGCAAGCCCATGTACTCCCCCAATTTAGCTTTAGGTACAACCATTGATAATACGGTGTACATACACACATTGCCACCAATAAAAAATAATCCGCAAGCTAGTGTCCAAGCATAAAGAATCCATGGAGAGGCTCCCTCGTGAAGAAAAAATACCAGATAGACATTAGCCAAACAAAGACCAATTGCAGAAAACGTAAAAATATGCTTACGATTAAATACATCGATTAATTTAAAGGCAGTAAAACCAAAAAGCAAACTAGCCGAAGATTCAAAAATTGAAAAACGCCCGACTACGTGTTCACTAAAATGATAATTCTTTACAAACAGCGAAGTTGCCATTTGCCCGGTTCCAGTACGTGCCGCAAAAAATAGAAAAGTTATAACAAACAACTTCATAACTTCTTTATTTTTCAAAAAATCAAATGACAAGCGATATGGTTCAGATTTGGTATAATTTTCTGGACGTTCTTTTAAAATAACGGGCACAATCAACACAGTAGATAATGCCATCAGTGCAGCCATTGCAAAAAAAGTTACTTCAGGGTGTTGGGAGTTCCATAAAAATCCAGCTAAACCACCCATACACAAGCCACCAACTGTACTGGTAGTACGTGCCAGAGTATTAGAATAACCCACCTGATCGGCATCAACAACTTCCATTACCATCGTATAGTAAGCACACTGCGCAACATTAACCAAAGTACAAGTTACGCCAGTCATTATTAAAAATACCGTAAAGCTATGAGCTAGTGGCCAAAGACATACACTAAGTGCAGCTCCTACCATACCAAAGACTAACCATGGCGAGCGTTTACCCCACTTATGCTGAGTTTTATCACTCAGAACTCCAACGATTACTTGGGTAAATACTCCCACAATTGCCGCCAATGAGTAGATTTTGGCGATATCAGCGGCTGAATTAGTAAAGGTATAACCAAAAAAAGCTACTACATTGCCTAAAGAACCCCACATCATTCCAATTCCAATGTCCGGAATAGAAATCAAAATCGGATTCCAGCGACGTATATTATATTTCATAATAATTTCCCCTAAAATTTTAGTTTTTTTAATTCCAATTAATAGATGCCACCGTTTGTGATTCAATATTAAACTGAAGCTGTTGCTTGTGCCATTGTAAAACTACTGGCTGCATAAGAGCACTACCATTTACCATCACAACGACAATCTGCCCATTAGGATTTTGTACAGCGGTCACTTCCAGGTCGGGATTAGTACTACTCGAAGCAATCCGTACCGCACCTGGCTGAATAAATTTACTCATATTACCAACAGCGTAATAATCCTCGTTATAGCTTATCGCATTATTTATAGTATTAACCGTTACTAGCGCTCGGCAATCGGTACACCCACCAACATACGGACCATTATCTTGATCCAATGCAATATTCCACTTCATTGAGCCATTACCCCAGTTATTAAGTACCCCAATGAATAAATTTTGCATATCCCAAACTAAATTATCACCAAATACAGGAGCCCAGTCACCTCCGCTACACTCAGTCATGAAGATTTTTTTATTGGGAAATTGATTATGCGTAATACTTTGAGCGTCAACATTTCCGCCATAGCAATGATATGCAGTGCCAGTTACCACTGATTCCGCTGCGGATGTTAAATTACTTAACACTTCTTGCGGATACTCAGGATGATCCCAATTATGATCGTAATTTAAAACTTGCGTAGTGATTCCATTCGCGATAAACTCAGGGGCAAGATATTGATTAATAAAACTACTTTGTTGCGCGGCTGACATATACATACCACCATAAGTATCGGGGGCAAAAAGCGGTTCATTTTGAATTGATAAATAATCAACATTAACCCCATTAAGCTGGTAATTTTGCACTGCTCTAGTCAAAAATTGTGCATAGACTGCCATATCTGATTCTAGTAATGATCCCACTTGCCCATTATATGTTCCAAAGTAATTCTGATTAGTTTTCATCCAAGCTGGGGCTGACCATGGTGTTACCATTATTTTAATTGTTGGATTGATTTGCTTAATCATTTTTAAAAGCGGAATAATATAAGTCAAATCATGATAAATCGTAAAATTTTGCAATGTAATATCGCTCATACCTAAAGGCATATCGTCATAGGTGTAGTTATACAAGGAAAAATCAGAGGAGCTGATTGGAACACGGATCATCGACATCTGAATGCCACTAGCCGCAAATAGGGTTTTTAACGTGTTAGTACGCAAAGGTTCTGGTAATGAATACAATAGATACGCACTACTGTCGGTAATTGCTGCACCAAAACCTTCAATTTGTTGATATTTGATAGTATCATCTATTAGGATATTTGGTGACTCAAGCAAGTTGGCTTGAAAATTTATGCCATTTAATGGCTGAAACTGAGCTGATTCATTGGTTGTATAAACCGTGAGATTATTTGCAGGAGTAGTACTCTGCGATGATTGTCCACTTGAACAAGCGGTTAATAAACTAGCCAATGCAATTATAGAAATAGTATTTTTAATTTTCAATTAACCCCCCTTATGGTTAAACGTTTAACTTATTTATCGTCATAATAACATAAGCAAACGCTTAATTTCAATATGCAACTGCGAACAATTAAGAATTACTCAACATTGGATAAATAAAATTCACAATCTAAAAAAACAATATATGTTACAATCAATTTCAAATTATGTCTAATGTCCAGCTATATAAGAGAATGTAAATTTTGAATATCAAAGAATTGGCGCAAAAAGCCGGCGTATCTGTTGCCACAGTTTCATATGTTTTAAATGGCAAAAATAAAGTTAGCTCCACAACTCGAAACAAGGTTCTGGCAATAATTGAAAGCGAAGGATATGAGTTTAATAGTGCTGCCCGAGATCTCAAAAAACAGAGCAACAAAATTATTGTAATTTGCTTAGAAAGTCTCCACGGCTCTTTCTTTAATGAGCTAATAGATGGTATTGAACAAGCTGCAATTAAATTAGGTTATAACTTTATTGTCGCAACCAGCTTTGGTGGCACCAAATCCAGCGCGTATAAAATGTTAAGTGAACGACGCGTAGATGGCGCAATTATTCTTGCTCCAATTTTGGAAAATGAATTCTTGTTAGCTGCAGCCGCTAAAAATACCCCAGTGATTTTATTAGATAGAGAATTAAACCATCCCAATATCCGAAATATCCTATTAGATAATATTTCTGGGATTGAGCAAGCGATTGATGAGTTAGTAAGTAAAAAAATCACTAATATTGCTTACATTGGCGGTATCGAATCCCATTTTGATGCCCAGCAACGCCTAAGCGCATTTTATAGTTCAATGGCAAAACATCAACTTACCATCAATAAATCTTGGGTTTTTAGCGGAGAATTTGACCAAGCATCAGGCAAGCGTGTCGCACTAAGCTTATTAAATAATCGAGATAAATGCCCTGAAGCTGTTATCTGTGCCAACGACGAGATGGCAATCGGACTAGAGCAAACACTACTAGCGCATAATATCAAGATTCCAGAACAGATATCAGTCATTGGTTTCGATGATATTGTGATTTCCCGCTATATAACACCATCTCTATCTACTATTTCTTATCCCAAACAAGAATTGGGCTATCTTGCGGTTGATTCATTGATTAAACTAATCCAAAAAAAAGAGGTAACTAATCTCAAAATTAGAACATCATTTATCAAACGCAATAGTTCCAAATAGTTTCTGACCTACAGCCTAATTAATTTATAGTAACATTATGCTATAATCACATCCTAGAATATAACATATTTACACAAAGATTTTATTTTATGACATATCACGAGTTATTTGCTACATTAGTTGGGCTAACTGCTTTTGCCAGTTATCTCAATGATCGCTACTTAAAATTACCCAAAACAATTGCCCTTACCATTATCAGTATTTTTATTGCTGTTGGAACATCATTAATTTCTAGCTCACTACCCCACTATGTCGGACCAGTATATCAATTAGTTAAAAGCGTAGATTTTAAAACAGCCGTACTTGATGTAATGCTAGGTTATTTGCTTTTTGCCAGCGGCTTACACGTAAACTCAATTGAACTTAAAAAAGAGATTACACCAGTTATCTATCTAGCGAGCCTTGGAGTAATTATCTCAACATTTCTCACTGGCTATATGCTTTATTATGTTGCAGGACTATTTGAAATACGTTTCACATTAGGCGAATGCCTGATTTTTGGTGCACTAATTTCGCCAACTGATGCGATCGCAGTCTTAGGTACATTTAAAGCAATTAAAAACCCACCACTACGACTAAAAACCTTAATCACTGGAGAGGGACTATTTAATGATGCTGGCGCAATCTTAATGTTAGTCATTTTAAGTCAGGTAGTTTATGAAAATGTTCATCTCACTGTGGGGCACGTTGCTGAGAGCCTTCTAGTTGAAACTGGTGGTGGCATTCTATGGGGAGTACTAGTTGGAATGTTCACGAGTTGGTTTATTAAGCGGTCTAAATCTCCTGAAGTTGCTACCATGATTTCAATTGCCGCATCCAGTTGTGGATATGTGATTGCTAATCACCTCCATGTTTCAGGTGTTATTACCATGGTAGTTGCCGGATTAATCATAGGCGGCTATAGCAAAAAAGCTCATTTTTCTGAAGAAAGCACTTTGGTCTTAAATAATTTTTGGGAATTAATCGATGAAATTCTAAATGGATTTCTCTTCGTATTAATTGGTTTGGCAATGTTAAATATCCATGTTGACAATTTCGCAATTACGATTGGCTTGGTGTGTATTATTATTGTGTTTATCGCGCGTTTATTAAGCATATTAGTACCTGATTTTATACTTGGACAAATTTTACGCCGTCAGGCAAGCTTTTCTTTAGGCAAAAGCACTTTATTAGCCTGGGGTGGAATTCGTGGTGGATTATCAATTGCACTAGCTCTCTCGATTGATGGATTTCCTGATGGCTTAGTTGCAATTACTTATGTGGTCGTATTAAGTTCAATCTTGATTCAAGGCGGAACATTTAAATGGGCAATTGGTAAATTAGCTAAAGAGTAAAGAAATATCAAACAATGAATATATTATCACAAATAAATCATAATGTTGCACATTGGTTAGAGAAAGTCGACCCTTATTATACACAACGGATAATACTTAGAAAAGGCTTGTATCTAGCAGTATGGCTAACTGCATTTAATTGGTTAGCCCAACCAGATGTTTTTAATGCATATGCACTATCAGCATTATTGTTAGCTCCATTTTATGAAAATCCATCTTTAAATACCTATAAACAAAAAGATTTAGCATTAGTATTTGCCTTTATTATTAGCGGTATTGGTTGTATTATATTTTACTTATTATATCCATTTAAGTTTACATTGCTATTTTTTTCACTGGCCTATTTATCGGGTTTATTTTTTTTCTGTGACCATTTTTATCCTAAGTTTAAACCATTTATTCTACAAACTATCGTAGTTAGTGCACTTAATATGACAATAAAGCCAGCTGCAAGCTTACAAGTTGCACTTGATATGTTTTTTTGTGTGATGCTATCCTTAATGGTAACATTTACAGCATATAAATTACATCCTAATTTATATCCCAAAGTTTGGCACCGAGCATTTGCTCATTACCTTGCTGCAGTGTCAGAAGAAATTGGTCATGCAATTAACAAATTTGATACTCACAATTTTATTAAAGGTGCCTCACATTTAAATGCCCTTCGCGCCTATCGCAGATTATTGCCTCGTAAACTTTTATTAAACATCATGAAAACTACTGTAGGAATTCGTAATGTACAATTTGCAATCAACCATATTTATTTAAAAGATAAGGATGAGCAATTTTGGTATAAATTTCAAAAAGAGATCGATGCTTTTCGTTTAGCAGTAATTGCCAAACAAGAGATAGCGATGCCTTTTGTGGATGCGAATGAAACTGAACCCACTCAAGCTTATGTAGTTAAATATCTTTGTAGATCAATTATAAACTGGAACAAAATATGCAGAAAAATTTGAAAAGCAAACTAAACTATGCTCGTTTTGGACAAATTTCCTTTGTTTTTACGATAGGTATGGCAATGTACTTATTTACAACAATACCACATAATTGGTGGATACTCCTCACTGTTATAATGATGAGTGCAGCCATTGAACCTGGACTAATTATCAAAAAATCAATTAATCGGGGAAAGGGAACTCTAATAGGTATCTTACTCTTTCTACCTTTGATTTACCTATTGCAACTTAATTATCGCTTTATTCCTTTAGTATTTATTTTATTAAGCATTGGAATTTCTGTGCCAAACGCCAAGCGCTATGATATAAGCGTAATTTTTATGACTATGATGGTCTTCACAATGAATGCTTATAATTTCACAGTACCAACTCAGGAAGGACCTTTTGAAGCGACATTGAATCGTGGAATCTGTACTGTAATCGGTATTATTATTTGTATCGCCGGAGATCACTTCCTCTTTCGACGCTTTGATTATTCGCGTAAATTATATTTCTTATTACAACATGAATTGTGCAATATGCTAGAGAAAAAGATTGAGATGATTCGTAACGCACATAAGCAAAAGTTAAACCGATACTTGATCGTAGAAAATTTACGCGAAAGCTTTAACCAAGCCTATACAACTATAGCCACTAGCGCAGAAAGCATTAGATTAAGCTTAAATACTAATGCGGAAACTAAACAGAAAATTAATGATTTTGACATAACTATATGGCAACTACGCAAGGCGGTATTTGGTCTATATTATTCTGAATGTATTTTACAACACAACCAATCATCTGAGGAACATCTGGAGCGCTTTAAACATTTAATAGATAAAGCGCGCCGCAATTTTATATCGCTTCGTAATTAAATATTCAATTATTTATTAGAGACTGCATCCGAAGCCACATTATTTACCAAAGTCTGTTGTTGATATTTTTGTAATTCTGTTAAAGGAATTACCGCATTTAATGGCGGCGGTGTAACAACATTCATTGACTCGATATAGTTACCAAATTGATATTTAACTACATAGCCATTAGTTACCTGACTTTCCGCATTTACAGTTTGACAAACCCGTTTAGTACTATTTTGCTGGATATATTTAGGATTTTTCTTACTGTCAAACAAATTATTGAAAAATGTTGCATTTTTGTTTTTAACTAATTTACTGGTGGTCTCATTATGACACTCTTCATGAGGTATCAAGATCGTACTTTCAATTGGAGTAACTGCTACAATCGTAACATTTTCACTAACCTCAACACTTTTATGATTCAAATATGACTTCACTGCTAGCACAATAGCAATTAACACAATGAGAAATATCAATATTTTCATCCATGGACGACGGCGAGGCTGCGAATAGCTATTTTGGTCTTGATAGCTATCATCCATTTCATCTCGTGGCAATGGTTCATCATAGTTACGTTTTTGGCGTGCACGGCGCGGATCTTGTTTCAATTTATATTTTCCCTTTACTTAATTAAGCCAAAACCAGCCACAACAAAAAATAGCAATTACTATCAATGTTGGAGACAGTTCATTAAATTTGCCAAGCATCAATTTTAGCAAAGTGTAGGATAAAATGCCAAAAATTGCACCAGCTGTGATTGAAAAACACAAAGGCATCATTATTACAGTAATAGCAATCGCGATAATATCTTCAAAGTTTACCGACTTAATTTGGCGAATATTACTTAGCATGATTAGACCAACAACCATTAAAACTGGTGAAGTTGCTGCACTAGGAATCACACCAATCAGTGGAGCTAAAAATATAAAAGGAATACAAATCAGTGCCGTTATAAATGAAGCTAAACCAGTTTTAGCTCCATTTTGAATTGCAGCAGAACTTTCAACAAAGATTACACTTGGTGATATACCAAAAAATGAGGCAACAATTCCGCCTACACTATCAGTTAGAAGTGATTTTTTAAGATATGAACCTTTCTCTTGCTGAGAATTAAAATGCAATTGAGCTAACAATCCCATAGTTGTCGAAGTTGCATCAAAGAAATTAACAATAAACAATGATAAAATAGCAGGCAAAACGCTAAGCTTTAATGCAGCAAGCATATCAATTTGCATAAATAAGCTAAAATCAGGCATTTGAATAAAGGTTTTAGGCAATGATTGCGGATAGACTATAAGATAGATCAGGGAAATAACAATAATGGGTAATAAGAATGCATAAATTTTGCGTTTGATAAACAAAACACTCGCAGCAATAAATCCCAAACAAGTCAGAATAATTGGCAAATCAAAATGCCCGATGCCAATAATAGTATTATTGTTGGCGCTCACAATACCAACATTCTTAATCCCGATAAAAAATAGAAAAAATCCTATTCCTGCACTAAGCGCGATCTGTAAGATTTCCGGAATAGCATGAACAATTATCTGGCGAATCTTGGTTACCGAGAAAATAAATAAGAGTACACTTGAAAATAGAACCACTCCAAGCACTGTCGGAACACTTAATTTGTCATGCAAAACCAAATTATATGCAATAATTGCATTAATTCCCATCCCAGGAGCTAAAACAAACGGAAGTTTAATTACAAAACTTGCAAAAATCGTCATCACGACAATAATCGCAACAGTTGATGTAATCGCAGCATTAAGAGGAAACCCTGCTCCATTAGCATGTAAAATTAGTGGGTTAACCATAATAATGTAGGCAATAGCCATGAAATTAATCAATCCCCCAGTAATTTCTCTGTGTAAATCAATTGGTTTCTCTGGATGATACGAAAATAACTTGGCTAACATTGCTAAACTCCCTTGCAAAAATTAATTATTAATTGTTCCAATTTTACTAGTGGATCGCCCACAATGATTCCTTTTATCATTCCATCAATTTGTGCCAATTCATCTAAATTAAAAAGTAGCTGCTGATAAGATAATCTCTGGTTTGCCTGATTAAACGCAGCAATACTCTCGCCCCAAATTCTTAAATCTCCTGCGACGGTTCTAAAATCTGGATTACTACGTAATGCACTTTTTATCTTGATTAACTTACGTAAATCCTCACCAAATTGCCAGATTAATAGAATCGCATCTTCTGTTGATTGCACGGCTTGAGTGTAGACCTTTTTCACCTGAGCAATATCGCCTCGCAAGTAATGGTTAGAAATTGCAAAAACAGTAAATTGAGAATTATCTAAAAGCAAAGCTTTTAATTCATCATAACTAATAACCGAAGAGTCCGAAAATAACCAGCTTAAACGGATAACTTCCTGATAAAGCTGAGCCGGATTACTTTGATTCATTTCCAATAAAAGATCTAATCCAGCGTTGTCTAGTTTCAGTTTGAGAACATCAAGCAAGTTTAATGTCCATTGTCGTAGCTCAATTTCACTACCTGTTAGAAGCAGGCTATCACACGTTTCATTCCATTTTTTGAACCAACTACTTCCCTGATCTTTTTTATCCAATTTATCACAACTGATTATCAGATAATTATTCTCATCTAAATCAGGCAATAAATTTAGTAATTGTTGCTGCTGCTCTATCGTTGGCTTAGTCTTAAAGCTAACCTCAATCCAATTTTTATCACCAAAAAGGGAATTACTACGAATAAGTTCCTCGA
This sequence comes from Neisseriaceae bacterium, assembly GCA_003963245.1. GTDB lineage: Bacteria > Pseudomonadota > Gammaproteobacteria > Burkholderiales > UBA11063 > Aquella. The sequence goes on along the minus strand of RXJX01000011.1, from coordinate 50,722 downwards.
TTGCGGTAAACTGAAAATATCGATCTGCAGCATAGCTACTACGCAAATAACTGCCAGTCAACTTTGCCAGACTTTGCTCTCGTAAAAAATTAATTATCACAGAGGATTCATCTGGAGCACTGAGTAATACCCCAGATGATTTAGTCAGAACTGTAAGCAGAAAATTACTTAGATTCAGTAACATTTGGAGAAATCAGTAACGGATGAGAATAAACAATCCGACGAATAAGTGAATTGATTACATTTTGGTGGATTTGATCCCAAGTCTTCTCCTCTTGTTGCTGGGCGGATAAAATTAAACTATTATTAAACGCCATAACCATTTGATTCTGTACCACGATATCATTGCTCAGAGGTTCACCCTTTGGAGTATAAACCTGAGCTGTTACCTGGTATGTCAATAAATAACTGGCAATTTGCCCTACACTATTGAAATTATTGGCATCACGACTCGTTTGTTCATTGGCAACAATTATAACTGCCTCCGCACTTTCTTTATTAACCAGAGTAGTTAATCGCTCTGCTTGTATAGTGCGTTTTAAGCCTGGACAAATAATTACACTATCACATTGTAAGTAGGTTTTTTTATAAGGAAACGCAAAACTTCCGCCTTCTCCACGTAAATGAAATCCACAACCAACCAACGTAACTATAACCAGGCTCAAAACAATATTAACCCAATTTCGCACATTACACCTCTTTGCTCAATTTTACTATTTTAACTTACTTACTCTTTTATTTTCGCTACGCGCGTTCTTGATATAGGCGCTTTTGTAGATTCAATTTTATTCGTTGAATCTGAAGCAACTCGTGGAGTAGGTTTCCGCTTAACCGATTGAGTCAAAACCGCTTCCGATTCAGCTCTTAAATTAGCAACTTGTTCAGTAAGCTTACTTGCCAGACTTTCTTTAAAAAGCGGACGACCAAGTTTATTCATCAAAAACTCTTGTGCAGCGACCCGTTTACCAACAATTGGAACTTTATGATAATTACCGTCTGCATCCATTTGCCAAGAGTTAACATTATCTTGAATATAAAGCTTTAAGCTCTCATCGATTATTCTACGTTTAATCCTAGCATTTAAAATAGGAATACATGTTTCAACTCGTTTGAAAAAATTACGTTTCATCCAGTCTGCTGAAGCAATAAACACATCTTCATTGCCTGAATCATAAAAATAAAACACTCGATGATGTTCCAAAAAGCGTCCAACAACTGACTTAACCGTAATATTATCTGAGATCCCAGAAAGCCCCGGACGTAGAGCGCATGCGCCACGGACAATCAGCGTAATTTTAACTCCAGCTTGCGATGCGCGATAAAGCGCACGAATTACCTGATTTTCAACCAAAGAATTCATTTTAGCAATTATTTCAGCTTTTTTACCACCTAATGCGTTAAATGTTTCACGCTCAATTGCCTTCATAATCATATCATGTAGAGTAAATGGAGATTGAAAGAGTACATTTAATACCCCAGCCTTACCAACCCCTGTGATTTGGCTAAAGATATTATCAACATCACGTGCAATTTCCGCATTAGTAGTTAGCAAACCAAAATCAGTATAAATTTTGGCGGTAAATTGGTGGTAATTTCCAGTTCCTAGATGAACATAATGCTGCAGCTGATCGCCCTCCTGACGTATAATCGTCAGCATTTTGGCATGGACTTTATATCCCATCACCCCATAAACTACGTGCGCACCAGCCTCTTCCAATTGTCGAGCCAGTTCAACATTCGCCTCCTCATCAAAACGGGCAAAAAGCTCAATTGAAGCTACAACTTGCTTACCAGCACGTGCTGCCTTGATTAAATTCTGTACCAATTCTGAATCATTCCCGGTACGATAAACCGTCATCTTCACCGCCAAAACATGTGGATCTTCTGCTGCACGACGAGTAAGCTCAACTACCGGATCAAATGATTGATACGGCGTATGTAACAGTATATCACCCTTTGCCATTGCTTTAAAAATATCAGGCTCTTCCTGAAGTTCCTTTGGCAACCCAGAGCTGTATGATGTAAATTTTAAGCTATCATCATCGACCATTGAAGCAATATCAGATAAACGCGAGAGATTTACGGGTCCATAAACACGGTATAAATCAGAGCGGGTAATATTAAATTGCTTTAAGAGAATGTCGATAAATTTAATTGGTGGCTCACCGTTAGAAATATCTAACTCCAAGCGAGAACACTCTGCATATTTACGATTATGTAATTCACGAGTTAAGGCATTGCGAAGATTTTTCTGATCACTATTCACGGTTAAATCTGCTGCACGAGTAACTCTGAATGGATAACATCCACGTACCGACATACCATAGAAGAATTCATTAACATGAAGGCTAATGATATCTTGTAGCAAGACAAATGTATTAGGTGCAGGAGCTAAATCCTCAGGTAAACGAATAACCCGCGATAAAATTCTTGGAGCTTCCACAATCGCAATTTTTGATTCACGCCCAAACTGATCCTTGCCATCCAATTCAACTGCAAAATGTAACCCCTTATTTGGCACACGCGGAAAAGGATGAGACGGGTCGATTCCAATCGGAGTTAAAACCGGCTTTAATTCATTAATAAAATAATTGTACGCCCAACGCTGCTGCTCTTTATTCCACTGCCTGGCGTCTAATATATAAATGTCATGTTTATTGAGTAATGGAAGAATTGTATTTTGATATATCGAATAAATATCACTATAGAGTTCTGCTACATCATTACGAATCTTTTCTAACGCTTCAGTAACTTTCAAACCATCAGCTAGCGTCTTATTTGGCTGTTCTTTTTCCCATTTTAGCAAGCGCGCAATTCTGACTTCAAATAATTCATCACAATTTTTGGTAACAATACACAAATAACGCAAACGTTCTAAAGCAGGAATATTTTCATCCAAAACTTGAGCCAGAACACGGCGATAGAATTGAATCAGTCCTAATTCACGATTAATCATCACATCACGATCGTTGAGAATATTAAGCGCCATCACAGAATCTCCAAAGCAATTTTTACAGCAAAATCATAAGATTTTATCATAAAACTAATAACACTTTCTGCATTAAATCCGTTATAATTGCCGACTAATCTAAATTGCAGGGCACGAATATGTTTTATGTTGTAGAGCGATCTATCGTAGTAATTAAACCAAAACAACCTTTTCTAGACTGGATTAACAATAATCTTGCCATTAGTAATGAAAGTCTATTGGATTTATCAAATATCAGAATAGATTGCAACTCTTATTTAATTCCAGAAGTTAATGAAATTGAAGATGGTGTAGCTTATGTTGATGAAATATATGAAGCATTATTTCAATTAGAGCTGGCTTCATGGTCTGAAGATCAGAGTTTATGGCCACAAGAATTAACTCTCAAAATGTTTTGGGAGTGGTTTGATATTGAAATTTCTCCAACTCTGATTGATTTAACTGAAGATGATAGCAGCTCGGACAACGAAGGTGAAGAACTAGCTTCAGACACCATTCATTAATCTTGTAGGCTCTACAATGGATCAGCGCTTAATCAGTCTAAAACTTACGGTATCTAAATTTATTTTAGCAACCATAGCAACATTTACAATTGCGATATGTGTTCTTAGCTCTCAGGCTAATATCTCACTCTGGTATCGTTTGTTGATTGTTAGCAGCGTCATTGTTTGGGCTACATACAGTATATTCACCTACTTCCATGAGCGAATTACTCAATGTGATTTGTTGATTGATATCAATAGTGCAATCAGCTGGCAACAACAAGTCACTAGCCTTCTGGAAATTCAGCAACTAAACCATATTGCTGCCTATGCCGTAGTAATTAGTATGAAAATTAATCAACAGATAAAAACCTTAGTCGTCTTTTATGATGCCGTATCTCCAGCCGCATTTAAGCAACTTATGAGACAAATCAGATGGCGCAAGTAGATCAAAAGAATGCTCTAATCCAACATTTGATTAGTGCCTCAAATTTTGCAGATACAAAACAGCACATATTTGAAGCTATCGATGTACTACAAATAAAGCCTAATTACCCAATAATTCTGGTTGGTGGAACTAATGGTAAAGGTTCAACTTGTGCATATTTAAGTACCATCTTGACTACTGCTGGTTATAAAGTTGGAAGTTTTACATCACCTCACGTCTTTGATTACAATGAACGAATTGCAATTAATAACCAACCAGTTAGCGATCTTGATCTAACTCAAGCATTGGAACAAGTAGTTAATGCCACTTCATATAACTTGGGTTTATTCAAAACATTTACTTTGGCAAGCCATTTGATTTTTGCTAAATACAAAATTGAAATCGCCGTGGTAGAAGTTGGAATTGGTGGACGCAATGATGTAACTAATTTATTTGAACCAGATGTTTCAGTAATCAGCACTGTAGCAATGGATCATTGCCAATTACTTGGCGCAGACATCGAAACTATTGGCTTACAAAAAGCGCACATTTATCGAACAAACAAACCAGCTTTGTTTGGGAGTAGTGAAATTCCACAAACCGTTAGTGATTATGCTTCGCAAATTAATGCTGACTTTATGCGGCTTAATCATGAATTTAGCTATAAAAGAAATGCACAAAGCTGGGATTTTAGTTGCCAAGAGCAAAAATTATATAGCCTCCCCTATCCAAGCCTGCGAGGTGAAGAACAAGTACAAAATGCAACTCTGGCATTGGCTGCTCTCTATAAACTACGTGATAGATTTCCGATTACCAGCGCTCAAATTAAAAATGGTTTACTACAAACCAAGCTTTTTGGACGCTTCCAAGTTCTACCTGGGACACCACAAATTGTCTTTGATACGGCACACAACCCACAAGCAATTGAGTCACTACGCCAAAATATGCTAAAATTACACTTTGCTCGACGCAATTTCGCAGTATTTGGCATTGCAGCGGATAAGGATTGGGCACAAATAATTGCAAGTTGCAGCCAAGACTTTGATGCTTGGTATCTTGCACCAATTAATTCAGAGCGCAGTGCCGATATTGAAAAATTAGCTCAGGAACTAATCCGGCACGGCATAAATAATAAAAATATAATAATTAATTCAGATATTGAATCAGCAACAGAGAAGTGCTACCAACAATTAAGCAATGAAGATAGAATGGTATGCTTTGGTTCTTTTTTAGTAGTTGAAAGTGCATATAAGGCAATCGAAAAGGTCAGAAAATAAATGCAACCCAAATATACTCATAATAAAAGTAACATTATCAAAATTACTGAAGATGCTAAGCGTAAATCGCGCCATCGCTTAATCGGTAGTATTGTCTTACTCTTCTTTGCACTGATCGTTTTGTTAAATGTAACCGCTAAAGTAAAACCTATTCCAATCAATCCTGATGTGGTTGAAATAAAAAATGATGCATCTGCCACCCTTGCAACTAATACCAATCATAATGCAAGTGCGCCACTTATTGCAAGCAATGCCTCAGCACCAGTTGTATCTTCAGGAGTAATTGCAGCAATTAAACCAGCTGAATCAACATTAAACACCAAAACTATAGCCAGCTCGACCACGAGCAACTCAGGGAATGGCTTTAAAGCTGGAGTAGTCAATACTGAAAACAAACATAGTTTACCGTTGCAAGGAACTATTTCACAAACACCACAAACAACTAAAAGCGTTGAATTAAACACTGAAAAACCTAAAGCTAAGGTTAAAAAGGCTGCCGTTAATCCAGCTGATATTCTGGATGCTATTGGGGATAGCCAAAGTAGTGATGACAGCGCGACAACTGCAGCTCCAGCACCCAAAGTAAAAAATACAACTAGTAGCTCGACAGGTAAATCCAGTTATATCCAGTTTGCAGCACTTAGCTCACAAGATAAAGCTCAGGCTTTGCAACAAACACTCGCGGCACACGGAATTAATGCAACCATCAAGCCGATTCAAACTGCCAAAGGAACTTTATACCGCCTACGTGCTGGACCTTTTGATCGCAGCGTTGCTGAACAAAAACTACAAAGTATTAGCGGTGAAGGATATAGCGGAATAGTAACCGGAAATTAGGAATGTCATCACTACAATTATCCAATTATGATTTTGTCTTTGGCATAATCATCTTGATTTCTATGCTCTTGGCAATTTTCCGTGGTGGTGTTGCCGAGCTTTTATCAATTAGTACATGGTTCATTGCCTTATTCGTAGTTCGTAACTATTCCGAGCTTATTGAGCACTTTATTCCAAAAGTTGTCAGCAATTCACTTTTACGTTCTTTACTTAGCTATTTAATAGCGTTCTTAGCTGTTGCCCTTATAATTACACTGATAAAAATTATTTTTCATAAAATCATTCACAGCTCGGGTCTTGGTGGATTAAACTACGCACTTGGCGCAGTTTTTGGCATTATCCGCGGACTTATTATTGGAGCATTACTAATAATCGTAATGGAAATGTTTAATTTTGACAAAACGCATAGCTGGCAAAAATCATGGTTTAGCCCAATCTTAATCCCAACTATGACCATGATAGTCAACGCCATTCCCGAGCGTATCAAAAATATTAATCAGGAAATTGGACACGAAGCAGCAAACTATATTGCTCATGAATCATCAAATTTAGGAAAAAAATAATATGTGTGGAATCGTAGGCGTTGTAGCTAACTACCCGATCAATAAATTACTCTATAATGCGCTCAATGGAGTTCAGCATCGTGGACAACAAGCTGCCGGAATGGCAACCATGGATGGTAATTTAATGTATCTACGCAAAGGGATTGGCTTAATTTCTCAGGTAATCGGGCAAGAAGACCTAAATTATTTAGTTGGAAATGCAGGAATCGGACATGTTCGTTACCCAACGGCTGGCTCCGCAGATGATCCAGAACAAGCGCACCCGTTTTATGTAAATTCACCATTTGGTATCATGTTGGCACATAATGGTAATTTAACTAATACTGAACAACTACGTAATGAAGTTCTTAACCGTAATCATCGCCACGTACGCACTCGTTCTGATTCTGAAGTCTTAACTAATGCATTTGCTCATGAACTACAAAAATTAACTGCAGATAGTGAACTTAGCAATGACAAGATTTTTAAAGCGATCTATCAATTAAATAACCGCTTGGCTGGTGGTTACGCGGTAGTAAGTTTAATCGCTGATTATGGACTGATTGGCTTTCGTGATCCATTTGGTATTCGCCCTCTGGTATTGGGTAAAAAAGAATCGCTAGATGGATTCACCAGCTATATGCTAGCATCTGAGAGTTGTACACTAAACATCAATGGCTTTCAATTGATTCGTGATATAGAACCTGGTGAAGCCGTAATTATTACTCTTGATGGTAAAATATTTTCTAAATCATGCCATGATAATCCAAGCTTAAATATCTGTATCTTTGAATATGCTTATTTAGCACGTTCAGATTCAATTATGGAACAAATTCCGATTCAACTAGCACGTCAGGCAATGGGAAAATATCTAGCCCAAACCATTTTAACTAAATTTCCACGTCTAGAAATTGATGTAGTAATTCCGGTTCCTGATATTACTCGAGCAGTAGCGATCGCTACAGCAGAAGGGATTGGTAAACCCTATCAAGAGGGATTCGTTAAAAATCATCTGATTGGCAATGATAAAGCGAGCCATGATTCGGAACAATTTCAAACGAGTGTGATTAATCGTCTAAGCCCGATTAGCCTTGAATTTAAAAATAAAAATGTGCTCTTAGTTGACACATCTATCGTGCGCGGTAATACCTCACGCGAAATCATTAAAATTGCTCGCAATGCGGGAGCTAAACGAGTTTATTTAGCCTCTGCTGCACCTAAAATTTGTTACTCGAGTGTTTATGGTGTCGATATGCCAGTTTATACTCAATTAATTGGTCATGGTAAAACAGATGAGGAGGTTGCAGTTGAAATCGGTGCCGATGCAGTAATTTATCAGGAATTAGCTGATTTTAAACAATGTTTACACGAAATTAATCCTAAACTGGTTAACTTTGAAGCATCATGTTTTGATGGTAATTACATCAGTGGTGATATCAACGAAGAGTTTTTACAAAGCTTGGCAAATGGGGCTAATCACTAGATGAAAATCTTGCTAGGTGGAACATTTGACCCTGTGCATGTTGGACATATTGCGCTTGCGCGCCATGTAAGTGATCATTTGCAAGCAAAAGTTAGTCTAATGCCACTAAATGGGGTTCCTGACTATAAAAAAGCACCACAGGCAACATTATCCCAACGCTTAGACATGCTTCAAATAGTTTGTAACAAGTATTCTAGACAAATTGATCTTGAGCTTAGTGAAACTCATTTGACTGAATATAGTCCGAGTTATTTTACACTCAAGCGTTTGCGTGCTGCAATGCCGAATAATGAAGTAATTTTTTTTATTGTCGGTGGCGATTCTTTTCTCAGCATTGACAGCTGGCATCATTGGCAGGAGTTATTTACTCTTAGTAATTTTATTGTTGCAATGCGCCCTGAATACAATATCGGGCAAATGTCACCTGAATTAAATGCTATCGTACAACCGTTGATTGTCAATCGGGCTGATTATTCTAAACCTTACGGACAAGTTGTTTTTACAGATTTCCCACCGATTGAAGTATCATCAACCGCCATCAGGCAGGCTTGCCATAACAACGATAAATTTGCACAATGGCTCGAACCCGAAATTTATCAGTATATTATTCAACATAAGCTCTATAAAGGAATTTAAATGCTTACACCCGAAGAAATTAGTAAAATTGCAGTTAACGCATTGGAAGATATCAAAGGCGATAATATTGCCGTGATTGATACGCAGGAATTATCTCCGCTTTTTAGTAAAATGATTGTCTGTACTGGAAGCTCTAACCGTCAAGTAAAGTCTTTAGCTAATAATGTCGTTGAAGAATTCAAAAAAAATAATGTTGAAATTGTTGGTGTTGAAGGAGAGGCTGGCGGTGAATGGGTATTGGTTGATTCTGGGGATGTAGTGGTTCACATCATGTTGCCTCAAGTACGCTCATATTACGATTTAGAAAGCCTTTGGAATGGACAACGCCCAGAATGAGCAAACACAGCAAGAGTTATTTAATGACGCACCGCGTTGGATACCCAAAAATAACGTGAAATCAACTCAAGATTCATTAGCACACCATGGCATTGCCTTTGAGATTTTTGACCGAGGTATTGTTATCATTGGTAAAAGTGGTGTTGGTAAAAGCGAACTAGGGTTAGAGTTGATTGACCGTGGACATCGCTTAATTTGTGATGACTTGGTTGCCGGACAGCTAAGCGATAATCAAGTTATCTTAAGTGCACCGCAGGAATTTGGGCATGGATTTATAGAGGTGCGCGGAATTGGCTTTATTGATTTGGCACGCTTTTATGGTAATCATACGATTTGTACCAGCAAAGAATTATTTCTGGTAATTCAGCTAGTTGATAATGATATGCTCAATATTGTCAATCAAGACCGCTTGTACCAACTTATCGGTGAAATTGAAATTCTTGGTTTAAAATTTCCGCATTATAAGTTACCAATTGGTGCGAACCGAAACTTACCCGTTTTAGTTGAATTAATTGTAAAATATGCTATTGAACGAACTAGGGGCTATGATTCACATCAGGCTTTTATTGATCAACAATCTAATTTTATGCAACAAGGTAGTGAATAAGTGCAAATAATCTTAGTTAGTGGACTCTCTGGTGCTGGAAAATCAACCGCCCTAAGAATTTTGGAAGATAGTGGTTATTATTGTGTTGATAATCTGCCATTAACTATGCTTGAACAATTAGCGCAGATTTATCGTCAGTATGGTTATGAGAAAATCGCAGTTGGTGTAGATACTCGTACCAGCCCATTGCTTGACCAACTACCTAAATCACTCAAAGTTCTCAAAAATAATGGCGTTGATTTACGGGTTATTTTTCTGGATGCAAATAATAACTGCCTAGTTATGCGCTATTCAGAAACCAGACGTAAACATCCGCTAGCAGCCCCTGAGCGAACTATTGAAGATTGTATTAATATTGAGCGTGATTTATTAGCAGATATCAGCCAAATTGCCCATCGGATTGATACCAGTAACCTCTCGGCTAATGCGTTGCGTAAATTTATCAAAGAATTTGTTAATGCTGATTTTAATCAACTGAACATTATCGTCCAATCTTTTGGCTTTAAATATGGACTCCCCATTGATTCAGATTTTGTTTTTGATGTCCGTTGCCTGCCTAATCCACATTATGATAAAACTATCCGTGATTTTAATGGTACTGAAACTCCGATTATTGAGTTTTTGCGCAAAGAACCAGCAGTACAAAATATGCTAAACGACATTTACAATATGACCAGCAAGTGGTTTGATGAATTTAGCCGCGATAATCGTAATTATTTGACTATTGCAATAGGTTGCACAGGTGGAAAACACCGCTCGGTTTATCTTGCCAGCGTACTTAGCGAGCTAATCAAGCGTAACTTTGCGTTTAATGTAATTACGCGCCACCGCCAGCTGACTATACAAGAGTTTAAATAAAGCAAAGAATTAAAAATCCAGATTATGATAATCTGGATTTTTATTTTAATCAAGCGCGGCTTTTATCTTCTGCACCTGTCGCATCAAATCAGCAAAAGTTGCAAAACTAATCGTCTGCTTGGCATCTGAAATTGATTTGTCTGGATCAGGATGCATTTCAACCAATATTCCGTGTGCACCAGCAGCTACCGAAGCCCTTGCCATAGGCAATACCAGTGAACGAACACCAGTTCCATGACTCGGATCAGCTATCACCGGTAAATGAGTTAACTGCTGTAATGCCGGAATCGCATTAAGATCTAAAGTATTACGGGTAAAGGTCTCAATCGTGCGAATCCCGCGCTCACACAAAATCACATTTGGATTACCCGCAAGCATAATATACTCTGCAGCCATCAATAACTCATGGTAAGTTGAGGCAAAACCACGTTTTAATAATACCGGAGTTTTGATTTTACCTAGCTCGGTGAGTAGTGCGTAATTTTGCATATTACGCGCACCAATTTGAATTACGTCCAAATATTTCACCGCTTCCGGTAACTGACTAGCATCCATCACTTCGGAGACACTAATCAAACCGTATTTAGCACTGATTTCAGCAATAAGCTGCAATCCCGGTACACCCATTCCCTGAAACTCATAGGGTGAAGTACGCGGCTTATACGCGCCACCCCGTAGCGCCTGAGCACCATGTTCTTTGGCAACTTTAGCACAAGCTTCTAATTGTTCGCGTGATTCAATCGAACACGGTCCGGCAATAATAAATAAATCTTTACCACCGATTTCGACATCTTTAATTTTGATTATCGTATCACTCGGTTTAGTCTGACGGCTGGCAAGCTTAAAATTACTGGTTAGCGGATGAACCTTGGCAACATTGGGCAACTTAGCAAAATCTTCAGTTACCACCCATGAATCAATTCCACCGATCACCGCCAGAATATTAGCATCGCTTTCAACTACCCGAAAACCCATTGTTTCCAAACGCTCGATCAATGCCTGTTTATCCAAATAGTTGGTATTATTTTCTAGTTCAAGCAACATGGTATAAATCCTTAGTCAGCGCCGTTAATTGATCTGGACTAATTTGATTCGCCAATTGTTTAACCAGATACGAACCAACCACACAACCATCGGCAAGCGCTAAAATTTGTTCAACCATCGCTGAATTAGCAATCCCAAATCCAACCGCAACTGGTAAGCTACTAGCTTCACGAATCGCGGCAATTTGTGCTGGTAAATCAGCTGGTAAACCATCACGCGTTCCGGTTGTTCCTTTTTGGCAAGCGTAATAAACAAAGCCTTGATCTAAACCAGCTAAAACAGTTTTCATCCGCGCTTTACTGGTTGAAGGCGCAATTACATTAATCGGTGCAAGCCCTAGATATTTACAAATATAACGATAATTAGCTGACTCTTCATAAGGTAAATCAACAATCAGTACCCCATCAGCGCCAGCTTGTTTAGCACGAGTTAAAAAGCCTGCTAAATCATCTTGAATCGGATTATAGTAGGTAAATAAAATCATGGCAACTTCACTTTTAGCTCGGATTTTAGCAACAATTTCCAAACTGCTCTCGACCGTGGTATTTGCCGCCAAAGCGCGTTCCATCGCCGCCTGAATCACTGGACCATCCGCAACTGGGTCAGAATAAGGAATCCCAACCTCAAGTAAATTAACTCCCCCCTGAACTAGCGCTAAGAAATAAGCGGCACTTTGTTCTACTCCACCACCATCACCAGCAGTTAGATAGGCAATTTTAGCTTTATTGGCAAAAGCATTTTTAATGCGCGACATGAATCAATCCTCTTTCTAGTAAACCCGGTAAATCTTTATCTCCACGACCGGATAAATTAACTAATACTTTACAATCACTAGGTAAATCTTTGGCAATACGAATCAAATATGCCAAGGCATGTGAAGATTCTAATGCCGGAATAATTCCTTCACTTGAAGTCAGCAACTGAAAGGCGTGCAATGCTTCCTGATCTGATGCCACATCATAACTAGCCCGACCAGTTGCAAACAAATCTGAATGTTGTGGTCCAACCGCAGCATAATCCAAGCCAGCGGATACCGAGTGAGTATCAGCAATCTGTCCATCTTGAGTTTGCAATACATAGGTGCGATTGCCATGTAATACTCCCAAACGCCCCGATTGAAAACGAGCTGCATTTTCACCAACACCCGTACCGTAACCACCAGCTTCAACTCCAACCAGTTTAATTTCTTCATCAGGAATAAACGCCTGAAAAACACCAATTGCATTCGAGCCACCACCTACGCAGGCAATCACTAAATCTGGTTTACTACCTGTTTGCTCAGCAAATTGAGCTTTAGCTTCATTTCCAATCACCGATTGAAAACGTGCACAAATTTGTGGAAACGGATATGGACCTAGAGCTGTTCCCAGACAGTAGTGCGTAGTTTCATAACTTGATGCCCAGTCACGTAAGGCTTCATTAACTGCATCTTTAAGTGTCGCGCTACCATCGGTTACCGAGATAACTTCTGCGCCCAATAAACGCATCTTAGCTACATTTGGCGCTTGGCGCTTAACATCAACATCGCCCATATAAACTTTACATTCTAAGCCAAGCATAGCACAAGCCGTTGCTGTAGCAACTCCATGTTGCCCTGCTCCGGTTTCAGCAATAATTCGGGTTTTACCCATTTTCTTAGCCAACAAACATTGCCCTAACGCATTATTAATCTTATGCGCGCCAGTATGCGTCAAATCTTCGCGTTTTAGATAAACGTGCTTTAACCCAATGGCTTTAGCAAAATTTTTGACCTCAGTCAGAGCGGTTGGACGTCCGACATAGTTTTTAAGTAGATTAATAAACTCCGCCTGAAATTCATTTCCCAAAGCAATCTCATGATAAGCTTTGGTTAAATCATGCAGTGGCTCAATCAGTAGCTCAGGTACATACATACCACCAAAAGCCCCGTAATAAGTTGGTTTTACCAATGCCAAAAATTCACGGATTTTGCCATAATCTTTTACACCACGGGTAATTTCTACACCGGAAGATAAATCAACTCCCGCCGGATTAGCCTCAGCAATTCGCGCCAGAACATTATCTTTATCTATACCACCAGCAATAAAATAGCGAAATGGAATTGTACTATCAGGTGTAATTTTTTCATAAAGAATGAAATCTTTTGCCGGATTTAATTCAGCTGGTAACGCTTTACCATCAGCAACATAAATTATTGGCTTATGAGTAAAATTAGCTATCGCCGCTCGCGGTGCGTCACCATGTAATTGAATAACGTCCAGACTTAACGCAGCATCAATCGCTTGAATCTGCTCTTGACTTTCATCAAAAAAGACTCCAACTACCTGAGTGTCATAATCTTTGACTACTTCGCAAATTTGCTTGGCAGTAGCCAAATCAATTTGACGCGGCGAATGTTTGGTAAATAATAAACCAATATAATCCACACCGCTTGCGGCAACTTTGCGTGCCATTTCCGGAGTAGTAATACCACAAATTTTAATTAACATATACTTAACCTATTTTTCATATTTACAAATTTTTTAGCTTTTAGTTATAGGAACTTGCTATAGACTATCTTATATCTAATAATGATAAATCTAAACCCCCATCAATGACTGGAGGACACCATAAATAATTAGTATTCAATATTTTTGAAAATTTAAATATTCCATCAACTACGCCATCTTCAGTACCCAACATACTAGTCATTTGCAAGTTAAAGGCACGGAATGAATGTCCAAATGCCGAGAACATTAAACCACCGTTAAGTTCGTCGTCAGACCATGGCATAGATTTTCTTAATAACTCTGCCTCGGGAGTAAAATTTTCTTTAGCAGCTTTTTTAACATGCGCAGAATCCGGCAAATTATCCAATTGGTGCGAATCATCCATACTACGCCCAATGCACGCCTCTTTTGCCGCTTGAGTATTATTATTTAGCCATGCAAAATCATGTGCCCATTGTTGCAACACCCAGAAACTTGAGCCTGTCAATTCGCCATCGGCAACTATTGCAACTGGCTGCATTGCATCGCCTTGTGGGTTTTCAATCCCATCTTCAAAATCCGATAGATCAAAATTCTTACGATAAGCATATGATGATACGGTTTTATCTAATGCAAAAGCATCAGCCAGTAGATTTTTTAATTTAATTGCCTGATGAAATAACTTGCCTTTATCATCATTTTTTAGCCAAATTGCCAGATCACACCCAGCTTCATCACTCATTAAAGGTGAATTAAATTGGTGCTGTTTATATTCTGTAACTTGTGGAAAATATTGCATTACTTGATTACCAAAACCAGCTACAGCACTAGATCCGTCAACTACCTTAGCTAATACTTTTAGTGAATTTTCTAGTTTAGTCGCATTCGTCAGGTTAAATAACAAAAACATCTCTGATGATGCGTTGTCCTCAATAATTCCAGTTTGATACTTTTTCATTTCATACCCTCATTTTTATAATTTATTTGCCAAAAAATTCAGCCGGATTATCTAATCTAGATAATGCTTCACCAACCAACACGCCATCATAACCTAAAGCGATCGCAGCCAAGGCTTGCTCACGGGTTTTCAGCCCAGATTCGGCAACTTTCACCCGATTAGCTGGGATTAGCTTAATTAAATCAGCAAATTGATTCGGATGCATTGAAAAATCATTTAAATCACGTTGATTAACCCCGATAACATCAGCATCAGCTTTAAGCGCAATATCGAGTTCATTCGGATTATGTACTTCAACCAATACCTCAAGTCCAAAACTATGCGCAATCCTTGCCATCTCAAAAGTATTTTCTTGTAAAATATGCACAATTAACAAAATCACATCTGCGCCATTAGCCGCAGCTTCGGCAATTTGTGGTGGAGTCAGCATAAAATCTTTACATAATACCGGAACTGACGTATCTTTAAGACCTGCACTAACTCTGCGGAGATCCTCCATTGAACCATTAAAACCAGCATCAGTTAAAACCGAAATCGCAGCTGCACCAATTTCAACATAATGCCGTGCACGTTCTACCGGATCGCCAATATCAGCAATATGCCCTGCTGATGGTGATGCGCGTTTAATTTCACTAATTACTGCAAACTCTTTTGCCAATAATGCTGCCTTCATGCTCTTACGTTTTTGTGGTGCCTGATACTTACGATGTACTATTTGCTGCAGTTTATTCAGCGGAATAATATTACCCTCGGCTAAACGTTGTTGTGCTTGCTTAACTCCATCAATTAAGCTTGATGCTTTACCATAAACATACAAAGCCGCACCTGCATTTAACGCTAAACTGTCGCTAATTCCAGTTTTAACTTTATCATTGAGCGTTTTAATCAGCATCTGTGCATTATACATCCGATCACCACCAGCCAAGTCACTAAGTTCAGCTTGCGATAAACCTAATTCACGTAAATCAAGTGTAATATCACTAATTGATTCATCGGTAACTAATTTAGCTTGCAAAGTATCCAAGCAGCTAAGCTCATCCAAACCATTACCATGAAAAACCAACGATTTAGTAGTACCCAGACGGAATAATGTTTCTGCAATTACTGGAACATATTTATCCTGATATACACCCAAAATAATATGCTCACGCCCTGCTGGATTGAGTAATGGCCCCATCAAATTAAAAATCGTTGGGGTTGCTAATTTCTTACGTACATCATTTAATTTACGTAAAATCGGATAAAAATTTGGTGCAAAGCAAAATGCAAAATTACGTTGATCAACGGTTTTGATAATTTCATTATCAGTTAAATTCAAGCTAAAGCCTAATTCAGCTAAAACATCTGCAGAACCACATTTTGAGGATACTGCACGATTACCATGTTTTACCACCGGCACACCGCAAGCAGCAGCAAGCAATGATCCACCAGTTGAAATATTCAAAGTTCCAGCTTTATCTCCACCAGTGCCAACGATATCGACAAAAGGCTTATCTAATAAAAGACTCCGTCCGCTCTCAACCAAGGCTTTATGAAAGCCAAGTAGTTCATCGGCAGTTTCACCCTTAGCATGTAGCAAAGTTAAAAATGAACCCGCTAATACTGGATCAACATCTGTAAATAAGGCTTTAGCTGCTAAATAACTATCTTCGAGGCTCAAATTTTGCCCAGCACTTAATTTAACAATACATTTATTTAGCATGACACAGCTCCACAAAATTATTCACGATTTGTTGTCCTTCAGGAGTTAAGATTGATTCTGGGTGAAATTGCACCCCATAAATCGGATATTGACGATGGCTTAGCGCCATAATATTACCTTCACTATCTTCCGCTTCTATTTTCAGCGCGTTGGGAAAACTATTCTTTTTAACCACCAGTGAATGATAACGCGCGGCAGTAAATGGCAAATGAACATTTTTGAATAAAGCTCCACGGTTATGGAAAATCAAGCTAGGCTTACCATGCATAACCTGATCTGCCAAATCAACTACACCACCAAAAGCGACGCCCATTGCCTGATGACCTAAACATACGCCAAAAATTGGATATTTATGCCCCAGCTGCTGGATAACTTCAACACAGATTCCTGCTTGTTTTGGATGCCCTGGTCCAGGTGATAACACAATTCCCTGTAAATCATCTAATTGTTCAATTTTGGAGATTGTGATTGCATCATTACGCACTACCTGCACTTCTGCACCTGCAACAACTAACGCCTGATATAGGTTATAGGTGAAACTATCATAATTATCAATTAATAAAATCATAATCCACCTCCCATTGCTAATTCAATACTTGCTTTTGCCCCTCGTGCTTTGAGATAGGTTTCTTCGACCTCTTTTTCTGGCACTGAATCATAAACAATTCCAGCTCCAACCCGTAGTTCAATTTGTTTATTTTGGATAAACATCGTGCGAATTGCAATTGCAGCAGTCAAGCTTCCAGCTTCATCAACCATTAAAACTGCACCACCATAAAGACCTCGCCGTGTCATTTCCAGCTCGTCAATAATCTCCATAGCGCGAATTTTCGGTGCCCCAGACAGAGTTCCAGCTGGTAAAACTGATTTTAAAACATCAAATTGGTTATATTTACTATCCAACTGACCGACCACATGTGAAACAATATGGCTAACATGAGAATACGTTTTGACATTTTTAAACTTAGTCACAGTAACCGTGCCTGCTTTGGCAACTGCACCTACATCATTACGCGCCAAATCAACCAGCATAATATGCTCTGCTGTTTCTTTCGGATCAGCCAAAAGTAGATTAATATCATCACCTTTTTTGCAGGTTCCGGCAATAGGTACGGTTTCAATCACTCCATCTTTCACCCCTACCAATAATTCAGGAGAAGCACCAGCTATCGCAAACTCTTCTTCTTCAAACAAATATAAGTAAGGCGTTGGATTCAATTTGCGTAATGCGCGATAAAGTGCAAAAGGAGGAATATCGAGTTCTGCAATAAAAGTTCGCGATAATACCACTTGGAAAATATCTCCCTGACGAATATATTCTTTAGCACGAATTACTTTTTGCATATACTCTTCATCACTAACATCAGGAATCAGTTCAACTTTACCATGATGAGTAAAATTTGGAGCTGAGCTTATAGTAAAGAGCTTTTGCACGATTTCATCAATTTCAGCATCACTACCTTCGTGGCTAATAATCAATTTTTGTGCTTGATGATCAAAACAAATTACTGTTTTATACAGTCTAAAGAAAAAATCTGGTACAGCTTTAGGCGGATGACGATCTGGTAGACGTTCTTTAACTCTTACTCCATCATAGGTAATGAAGCCAAAAGCTTTACGCCCGTGAGTAAATTCAGGTAATAAACTATATGGATCAAGCTGATGACTAGTAGTCGTACCATCAAAGTCAATTGTAACATCACATGAGGTAGCACGGAGTGTTGCTAATGGATTAATGCCAATAAAAGAATATTTACCATATCCTTCATCATAAGCTGACTCCATCATTGCTGCCCCAACTCCACCAATCGTGGTATAGGCAAGAATCGGAGTTAGACTGTCATATGCGAGTTGTCTAACCCGCGGATTTATTTGACTAAATTTTTGTTGTAAATCTGAATTATTAAATAGATTCATTGTATAGATTCCTTAAAGTGCGAAAATTATAACATATACTCATTGTCTTTGAATCTTGGACTTTGTCGTATTTCAAAAAACGAACAGCCTACTACAAAGGCTGTCTAGTGCAGTAAGTTAAATAATTAGAATTAGCTTCGCCACGATAAGAAATATGGATGGTATAAAGACATTATAACCTCGATAAATTTTGTCATGACGTAATGATACATCATTACATTGATTTTGTCAAATCAAAAGTCATTTTTGTAAAATTAAACACAAACAAAGATTAAGAAAAGCTGTATAGCGTCATCGCAAAAATAAATCCCGTAGTCAATAAAATAAACAATGATTTAAAGATGAGGTTATCTCCATACCTAATTGGTTTTATTTTAGTTTTTGCAAACAAAAATGCATTAACCGGAATCATAATTACGACAATGTACATTAAAAGATAAATGTACTCAATATACATAATCTCAGAAGTTAATTTATTACGTAGACTTACATGGGTAAATACGATGGTAAACAACACTCCACTAGAAGAACTTATTATTGCGGATAATTTAAACTCAATAAACTTATTTTTATGTTTGCTTATCGTTAATAATACCATAAACAAGATTAAAATAATTACTACTGGTGGTGTAATCGTAGTAATAATTGCATCACTTATAGTCGAGTTTACTATCATATTAAAGGTTAATGCTGGTAAATGAACTGTAGTATAGCTATCAACCTCATCTATCATTCGTGAATCATCATTGGTAAAGGTAAAAAAGCTACCTTTTATCAACCAGCCAGGAACGATAATATTTGGACTAACTCCGTAATTAGCATTGATATCACTTAAACCATTATAATAGCTAAAATCAGGAGTAAAAACCACTCTCTGGCTACTATTTAAAGGGCTAATCGAGAGCCAAATCTTGCCATGATTAAATGGGAAATCTTTATAATCAAAGTTCTCACGGATTTTAGTTTGAAATGACCAAATTAGCAGATGTGAACTATTGGTATAACTATCAGAAATAAGCTTGGTTTGGCTATCAAGAGCATTATTAAATTTAATACCATACTGGATTCCTGATTCTAGAGGATAACTTTGCATAATTGTACCAGTCAATTGCAAGTTATATGCAGTCAAAAATTCAGCAGTATCAACGATAACAGCTGTAGGTATTTGAGTAATTTCACCAAGGTTTTTTAGCTTTGCTTCTTTTTGATATTTCTTTATAGCTGTTTGCATAACGTGATCTGAGGTTATTGCCCGGGAAGCATCAATAAAATACAAATTACGGGAGGCATTCCAAGTATAAACCGTTGCAATAACAAAACTCAAAGAAATAAAAGCAGTTGCAACCCAATATAATTTGTACTGATTCCTTAATCTCATGCGCCAAATTATAAGTATCAAGCCCAAACAAATGACAATTAATGTTATGCTTCCAATTTTAATCATTAAATCAGAATTGTCAGTTGCTCGACTTAATAGCTGTAAATCCTGCGGATTAAATTTAGCAAGAATTAACCAAGGAACATTTTTCAGATGTTGATAAATGGTATAAGTCTCAATATTTTGCTGGTTTACTATATTGTGACATAATGATAAACAAGGTTTAGTTTTGTTATAATCAAAAATTTGCCGATCAATTAAGCTGTCATTATCGTTACTTTGTGTAAGATTTGCCCTCGTTACAATTTTTTCCGAATTAGCACTGTAAACATAGTATCCATCATCGGAAATAACCGTAGTAAATTTTTCCCCAATATTTTTAGCAATTAAGCTGACCAAACCCTTTAAATCAATATCCAGAACAACTAAACCTTCTGCTTGATGCGTTTCTGGATCATAGAAAGTCGTAATATAGCTAATGACATATTGTTTTAGATTTTTATCATAGTATGGACGACTCCAACGCTTGGGGTATTGCTTAGATTTAGCCAACCAGCGAATCTCATCATCACGCGTTTTATTATATCGCTTATTAACCAAGTAATAATTTTGTAATTCCCAATATAGGCGATGATGCTTAACATTTTCGCGCTGATCAAAAAATATAACGCCAACTCCCAAGATACTGCTATAGTTTACCTTTAAATCACGATTAATTATCTGACCTAAATCTTTAGGCTTAATCTCATGAGTGGAAAGTTGATTGGCATAGTTATCCATATGCCCGGTGATATTACCAATTTTTTGATCTAACGATGAACTAGTAATGACAAGTAATTCACTCTGTTGCTTTTTAATTTGCAACATATCATTATCCCGAAAGTGTTTAAGCTCAATCAATGAATAGATTAAACCAACAATACTTATTATCAATAGGATACTAATTACTAAATATAATGGAGCCTTGGCTTTATTGATTTTAATTTATCACTCCTCCAGTAGATTTATCTAGTTATTAAGCAATATTGTCATTATTATAATCTTAGAAGAAGTATCATAAAAAAATAGCCACTGAATTTAATCGTAATACCTTTATACACAATTAAGTCAGTGGCTATGCTTATTTCAAAATTAATTGCAATTAAGCTTTTTTACGATCTTCAAAAGGATTATCACTATTTTTATACTCAATTCGTAATGGCGTACCTGTCAACTCAAATACTTTGCGGAAAGAACGCTCCAAATATTTGGTATAAGCTTGTTGCACAGACTGCAAACTATTGCCATGAATAATAACAATCGGTGGATTAGAACCTCCCTGATGTGCATAGCGCATCTTCGGACGGAAATTACCTTTATGCGTTGGCGGTTGACGATTAACCGCTTCTTTTAATACACGGGTTAATTTCGGCGTAGCCAATTTAATAAACGCAGAATGATACGCTGCATCAATTGAATTTAATAATTCACTGATCCCTTTTTTATATAATGCTGAAATATAGGTATATTTAGCAAAATCTAAAAAGTGTAATTTAGTTTTTAAATCATCTTTAATTGTCGTTCTTTGTTCTTCGCTTAAATGATCCCATTTATTGACGGCAACAACAATTGATTTACCAGCTTCAAGCGCATAACCAACAATAGTTGCATCCTGTTCTGCAATATCCAAATGAGCATCGAGCACCAAAACAACTACATGAGCCTCACTTATTGCTTGAATGGCTTTCAAAACTGAAAATTTCTCCAGTTTATCGGTAACGCGTCCTTTACGACGAATCCCAGCAGTATCAATAATTGTATATTTTTGCTCACCACGCTCAAAATCAATGTAGATACTATCGCGAGTAGTACCAGCTTCGTCAAAAGCAATTACGCGCTCTTCACCAAGAATCGTATTTACTAGCGTGGATTTACCAACATTAGGGCGACCAACTACTGCAAAAGTAATTTTTTCACCATCTTCCTCTTCTTCAGTAGTATTTTTAAAACCACGCAAGACATCATCAATCAGCTTGTGTACACCATCGCCATGTGTTGCTGAAAGAGGATACATTTTCTCCAAGCCAAGCTCGTAGAAGTCGCTAATCGCAACAATCTTATCCACACCTTCAACTTTATTAATTGCCACAAAAATTGGTTTATCCAAGGTGCGAAGTTTGTTGGCAATGAGTTTATCTTGTGGCGTTAACCCGTTGCGCCCATCAACCATAAAAATTACAGCATCAGATTCAAAAATAGCTTGCTCAGCTTGACGGAGCATTTCATACATAACACCGCTGTCAATTAGTGGCTCAAAACCACCAGTATCAACCAAGATGTATGGTTTGTGCCCAATTCGTCCAACTCCATAATGACGGTCACGGGTTAGACCAGAAAAATCGGCAACCAATGCATCACGCGAACGAGTAAGACGGTTAAATAATGTTGATTTGCCAACGTTGGGTCTGCCAACTAAAGCAATTGTAGGCTTCATATATTTCCTTAATAAGTACGTACTCATACATACATGTCCATAACTGCCGGAATATGAAGCAAAAGCTAGGCGCAATGCGACGTAGTGTACATAAAAGGTACATGAGGAGCATTGCAACAACACTATTGCAAAATAGTCCGAGCAGTTACCTTAATAATTCTTAATTAGCGCAACATACCCACCAGCAGATTGATATATTACACCATTATCGCGCACCACCGGATAGGATACTCCACCAGTTAATGAAGTACTAATTCGCGCCATTTCCTGACCGTCATTACGATTAAACATATGAACATAGCCGTCATTATCAACA
The DNA here is from genome assembly GCA_003963245.1 of Neisseriaceae bacterium. Taxonomy (GTDB): domain Bacteria; phylum Pseudomonadota; class Gammaproteobacteria; order Burkholderiales; family UBA11063; genus Aquella. Next base: position 28,013 of record RXJX01000011.1, on the reverse strand, counting down.
ACCAATACACCGTTCCCCAAAATGACAGGGATACTCATGCTACGATATTGCATTGTCTTATTTTGCCAAATTTGCGCACCAGTAGCTTTGTCAAAAGCATAAATAACACCATCTTGCGACACTGCGTAAACATTCTGTTCATCTATCACTAAGCCTTGTGTGGTACTAAATTTTTTCTGCCAGATTACGTTGCTTGAAATCGCGTCTAAACAGGCAATCTTGCCGTTATAACTGGCAACACACATTGTTTTATTATCCAAAACTGGTCGCATACCTATATCAGTTATCTTATCTAAATCGGTTGCACCTTCAGGTATAGCAATATAGTTCTCCCAAATTGGTGTTCCAGTATGTAAATTTAACAACGCTAATTTACCACCAGGTAAGCCAACTACTACAACTTCATTACCAATTACTTGAAACGTATTCTGTACTCTGAGCGTCAAAGGTGGAATTGGTTTTTGGTAGCTCCAAACTGGTGTTCCATCATTGATATTAAATGCCAAAACTTCAGCATCATTAGTGCGCACAATTACAATATCATTCGTTGCTTGAGGAGCTTCGATTGACACGGTTGGTAATTGAGCTTGCCAACGAACTTTGCCCGTACCTTTATCAACAGCTAATAAGTAGGCATCTTTAGTTGTTACAAAGACTACCCCACCAGAAACACCAGTTCCACTCGACAGATCACGATGAACTTCAAACTCACTAATAATACTGCCATCAGTTGGATCTAATTTATAGATGTTTCCATCATCATCTGCAGTAAAAATTGCATTATCAAATAAGGTTGGTACAAAACTACCAGCCGCACTCAATTTAAGTGAACTTTGCACCCACCCCGATTTTAAAGTTGCACTATTTTGAATCTTGGGCATTGGTTCAGGCTGCGGAGAATTATCCGTCGAACATGAAATTAAACCAGTAGCAAGAATGCTACTGGTTATGATGAGAATAAATTTCTTCATCAAAAGACTATCCCCCAATTATGTCGAGTTTCATTTGAATAGCTTGTTGAGTCGATGGATCATTAGCTGCTTTTTGTAAGCCCTCTTTGTAAGCATCACGAGCTTTGTTTAAATCACCCATTGCAATATACATATCACCACGACCCTCGTAAAATAAGCCATCGAAAGATAAATCATGTTTAACTTTTAGCATTTCACGCGCTTTATCAAATTTTTTCTCATCGATATAAACACTTGCCAGACGCAATGCAGCTAGAGACTGTAAAGATTTATCACTAGATTTGTCTTTAGTCCAAAGCAAATATTTTTCTGCTTGAGCGTAGTTTTTCTTGGTAAACGATAATTTAGCTGCTTGCATCGCTGACATAGAAGCAACCTCAGTGCTTGGCAAATCCGCAATTAGTTGATCGGTAATTTTATATACCTCAGCATCTTGACCATTATTTAATGCAGTGATTACCCCTGCATAAATTTGTGCGGCTTTAGCCGATTGTTTAGCATTATACCAGTTATATGCAGTACTACCAACATAACCAAGAATAAGAAGTATTACCACTGCTGCAATATATTTGCCCCAGTCTTTCCAGAAATATTTTACCGTTGCAATCTGTTCTTGTTCATTTAAATCAAAATGAGCCATTTCATTACCTATTTATTAATTGTTTAACTTTATCAATGAGATTTCCCAACTCAACCACTTCCTGAGTTTTAAGCGCCATTGATTTTACCACAACTTGCTGCTGCATAACTTCGTTTTCGCCAATCACCAAAGTTAACGAGCATCCAGAATTATCTGCACGTTTGAATTGTGCTTTGAAACTACCACCACCAAAATTCTGAATTACACTAAAACCACTCTCACGAAGTTGAGCTGCTAATTTAAAAGCAAGAGAAGTAGTTCCCTCTCCATCGCTAACAATATAGATATCGCTTGCAGGTTTTGCAGGTAATTTATTTTGAGCTTCCAGACTTAACAATAACCGTTCAAGACCGATTCCATAGCCAATTGCAAAATTCTCTTTACCACCAAGCTCAGCTAAAAGCGGATCATAGCGCCCACCACCACAAACTGTTGACTGTGAACCTAAATCACTACTAACCCATTCAAACACAGACAAATTATAATAATCTAAACCTCGAACCAAACGCGGATTTTCAATATAGGCAATATTTAAAGCATCCAAACCAGCCTTCCAGCCATTATAATGGCTGAGCGAATCCTCACCAAGGTAATCAATTAAGCGTGGCGCCGCCGTTACCAATTCTTGCATTGCAGGATTTTTAGTATCCAAAATCCTTAGCGGATTACTATAAAGACGACGTTTTGCCTCTTCATCCAAAATTTCCTGATGTTGCTCAAAATAATTAATTAATGCTTGACGATGTGCCAAACGCTCTTCTTTATTACCTAGACAATTAATATGCAACTCAACACCGTTAAGCCCAAGAATTTGCCATAAATGACTAAGCATAAGGATGATTTCACAATCAATGTCAGGTCCGGCAAAGCCAAGAGCCTCAACACCAAGTTGGTGAAATTGACGATAACGTCCTTTTTGTGGCCGCTCATGACGGAACATTGGCCCGATATACCATAATTTTTGTGTAGCGTTATAAAGTAAACTATGTTCAACTACAGCACGAATAACTCCAGCAGTACCTTCTGGACGCAGCGTAAGTTTGTCGCCATTTAGACTATCAACAAAACTATACATCTCTTTCTCAACGATATCAGTAACTTCACCAATTGAGCGAGTAAAAAGCTGCGTTGACTCAAGTATTGGGGTACGCATATTGTTATAACCATATTGCGCTAACCATGCACTTAATTTCCCTTCCAGCCATAACCATTGATGAGAATTTGCCGGAAGAATATCATTCATTCCTTTAACGCCAGATAATTTTTCTGCCATGTGCTACTTTCTATAAGACCAAATATACTAAAATAAAAAATAAAATTGAAAATGTTGCTAATACTGAAAACATTGTCACATCAAACGATTTAGCGGTTTCATAACCATCTTCATCCGCAAACTTAATCGAACGCAGAGTAGTAAAAAACGAACCAATAATCACAATTGCAGTAAACACAGAAATCAAATCAATTACACTAAATGTGCTAATTGGTTTAACGCTTGCATTTATTTGGAAAATATTACTAGCAAGCGCAAAAACTGCACCGCTAATCAGACCAAAACGCTCCATATATGGTCCACGCTTGCGAGTGTTTAACAACAAAGAACAAACCGCCAAACCAAGAGATAGCAGAATATACTGAATATTCTTGAGATAATTCAAGATATTTTGATGATCATAGATTAGGTATACCCGACTAAATCGGTTAAAATAGCTGGTATTACTCTCCGCAAAATTAATCGGATAGCTTTCAATCTGATTAACATAACCAGTTTTGACCAGAGCATAATCACCAATTTCCGGACTATAATTTTGAAAATCTGTTACTTGAATATAATAATCACTATCCATATCCGCTGCAGCAAGCCGTAGAGCAATCAATTGCACATCTGTTGGATATAAAGGCATTAAATAGTACGGTTCAATCTGAACTCGTGCTAAATAAAGAGCATCAAGACTGCCATCTGAGTTATAGTGCTGTTTCACTAATTTAGTATTATTAGTGACTGCATTGACTACTTCAAAATTAGGATCGCTAATAAATTGCTGTGGCTTATAGTGGAGTGTTATTCCCAAATAAAGCATTAGTTGCTTTTCTTTAAGATTAATGTCACCTATGCTAATTAACATAACTCTAGCAGGAACTGGTTTCTTTTTTAAAATACCCAAAGTATCCGCAGTCAGGCTCACATGAGTTTGCGTTATTTTTTCCTGAATATAGTTCTCTTCGCTCTGTTTCTCCTGCACCATCAACAAGATAAGGCCGCCAATAACAACCAACATAAACAGACAAGCAAACAATGCCGAGTATAAAATTTTACGGCGGTGTTCTCTTGAAGCTTGTCTATAGTATCCACGATACTGTGGATGAAAAATGAGCATTTTTAACTATATTTATTTTTTATATAATCATCAACAATTACTTGAAACTCTTCAGCAATACGATCGCCTTTGAGTGTCATTCTTTTTTCCCCATCGATAAAGACAGGTGCTACTGGAGATTCGTCACGCCCAGGTAAACTTATCCCGATATTAGCAAGCTTAGACTCACCAGGACCATTCACAACACACCCCATTACAGCAACCTTAAGTCCTTCCACACCAGGATAAAGTGTTTTCCACACGGGCATTTGTTCACGAAGGTAAGTTTGAATCTTATCGGCTAATTTCTGAAAATAATCACTGGAAGTACGACCACACCCCGGACATGAAGTCACTTCCGGTACAAAAGCACGTAGCCCTAATGACTGTAAAATCTCCTGTGCAACAACAACTTCCTGCGTTCGACTCTCATTTGGTTTCGGTGTTAGTGAAACCCGGATCGTGTCACCAATTCCCTCTTGAAGAATAATTGACAAAGCTGCTGTCGATGCGACAATTCCTTTAGCGCCCATACCTGCTTCAGTTAAACCAAGATGAAGTGGGAATTGACACTTAGAAGCTAAATCACGGTAAACCAAAACCAAATCCTGAACATGACTAACTTTACAAGAAAGCAAAATCCGATCTTCAGACAGACCTAGCTCAATTGCTTTTTCAGCACTTTGTAAAGCAGAATCAACCAATGCACGACGCATCACTTCTTCTAATGTCAATGGAGTACTCAAACGAGCATTAGCATCCAGCATTTGTGCCAAAAGCTCTTGATCTAATGAACCCCAGTTTACACCAATTCGGATTGGTTTATCATGCTCAATTGCGCTATTAATCATATAAGCAAACTGTTCATCACGCTTGCTACCTTTACCAACATTCCCTGGATTAATTCGATACTTATCTAGGTATTTGGCACAGTCACTCTCTGCCAAAATTTTATGTCCATTATAATGAAAATCACCAACTATTGGCACATTAATGTTCATATCCGCCAAGCGCTGCTTAATTTCGCGGATTTTATTTCCTGCTTCTACTGTATTCACAGTAATCCGAACTATCTCTGACCCAGCCCGCACTAAATCGGCAATCTGAATCGCGCTGCCTAAGGCATCTTCAGTATCCGTATTTGTCATCGATTGAACAACAACCGGGTAATTACTGCCTACCCAAATATTACCAACTTTACAATTAAAAGTCTTTCTACGCGCCAACATTTTTTACTCCTAGCCACTATTGAGGATCAAGGTATAGCTTCATACCAATCAAAATCCCACGTGGACCAATATTATTAATTTTTTGTAGTGTTGCTACCGGAACTGAATATTTACGGCTAATACTATAGAGGGTATCACCGGAATTAACTATTATCGAACGGCGTGAACCACTCTGACTAACACCCGAAGAAGAACCGGAAGCATTGCTTAGACTAGAAACACCAGCAGCAGAAACGGCAGCATTAGTATTATTTGAAGCTGTAGCTGGCACTGCGTTTGGTGCAGCAACAGAAGCTTGATTAACAACAGGTTCCGATTTAACAACAATCACTGCAGAAGTATCGTTAGCAGAGGTATTGGCTTTATGACTACCAGTTTTGACTGCTTCTGAAGGTGATTCAAATAATGTCACTGATTGTGCTGCATTATTAGGAAGTACTGCACTGCTTGCTTCAGGCAAAGCTTTTTTACGAGAAGGAAGTGGCGCACCAGATGCATCATATTGTAGTAAATACTGCTGTGCTTCTTTCGTATCACCATAGTTTTTAATTAATAATTGACCAAGCGTCTTTCGATAACTATTATATTCACGATACTTAGCGGAACTCACTCCTTGATCAATCATCGCCTGCAATATTTGAATATGCAGCCACATTGTCTCTGGGGTTTGTGAGCTATTATAACGATTCAAGTAGTAATTTGCTAGCTGATAGTTCTGATGATTAAATTGAAGCCTAGATAATGCAACATAAGTGTCTTGCGGTGGTGACTTATAATTAAGTGCTGCTAAGTAGTCGCGATTTGCGGACTCAAAGCTATCTTGCTTAGCGTAACAATTGCCGCGACTATAATAGCCAATTTCCGGAGTGAAATATAATGGATTGTCTAATGCCTGATTAAAATTATACATTGCTTCTGAATAACGCTTTTGATCGCAAAGAAACACTGCATAGTTGACATTATCTTCAGAATACTTGCTATCAAGCCATAGTGCTTTTTTGAAATCCTGCTCAGCTTTATCATATTGCCCAAGCTGTTGATAGATCATTGCGCGGATCATATAAGCCTTAGGATTATCATCCTTCGTACTTACTGCCAGATTTGCTCGTTCCAGAGCAACCTGTGGTGCGCTATGCTGCTGATACTCAATGGCTAAATCGATATACGTGTCAGATAACTTATTTTTATCAATTACCGTACTTTGCACCGAACCATCACTATTAATAGTCCTAGTGACACATGCACTCAATAATAAAGCACTGCTAATAGCTACAGCTAATTTCATTCGCATAATCAGACCTCATGCAATGGAATATAATTTTTCCATTTCTCCTGACGTTTAGTTTTATCTTGAACCCGCCCAACTAACTGACCACAAGCCGCATCAATATCATCACCACGCGTTTTACGAACTGTGGCTATATATCCTGCGTTTTGTAGAACCTTTTGGAATTTTAATATTTGTTCCCAACTTGAAGACTCAAAGCCAGAATTAGGAAAAGGATTAAATGGAATCAGGTTAAATTTACACTCAATTCCGCGCATTAATTTAGTTAACTCACGGGCATGCTCAATGTGATCATTCACATCTTTAAGCATTACATATTCAAAAGTAATATAATTTTTGGGCGATTTATCCAAATAACGTTGGCAAGCAGCAAGTAATTGTGAAATTGGGTATTTTTTATTCAATGGAATTATTTTATCACGTACTTCATCATTTGAAGCGTGCAAGCTTATTGCTAGCGCAACCGGACAATCATCCGCTAAAGTATCAATTTTAGGCACAACTCCGCTGGTTGAAAGAGTTAATTTTCGCTTGGATAGATTATAAGCATTATCATCCAGCATAATTTTCATTGCATCAATTACATTATCATAATTAACTAATGGCTCGCCCATACCCATCATTACCACGTTGGTAATTAATTTCTCACCTTTGGGATCTTTACCCAAACGTTTATTCGCCCACCACAATTGTCCAACTATTTCACCGCTGCTTAGATTACGGTTAAACCCTTGCCTTGCAGTTGAACAAAACTGACATTCCAAAGCACAACCAACCTGAGATGAAACACAGAGTGTTCCGCGACCGTCTTCAGGAATAAAAACTGCTTCAATTTTATTACCACCACTGACTTCTAGCGCCCATTTACGAGTACCATCAGCAGATATTTGTTCTGAAACCAGTGCTGGAGCTTCAATAGTTGCAACTTCCTCAAGCTTAACACGTAAAGTTTTCGCTATATCAGTCATTTCATCAAATGACTCCGCTCCATAGATATGCAGCCAGCGAAAAACCTGCCGTGCGCGAAATTTCTTCTCACCAATTTCAAGAAAAAATTCTTCCAGTTTAGCTAAGGTGTAATTAAGTAAATTAACTTTCATTATATTCCATTTTGCAAGCAAACACTAGTTTCAGACTAAAATCCAAGATTCAAAGCATAATTTATATGCTCAAAGTATACTTGAACAGATTGGAAATACTGGTAAACGACACGTGGCAAAGCCTACACCCAGTGGGTGAGGAACTTGGCAACGACCCAGTATATAATCTGTTTGAGTATATTAGCGAGTACGTGGGCAAAGCTCAGTTACAGGGAAAAAATACGCAATTTCAATGGCTGCATTCTCAGCACTATCAGAACCATGAACCGCATTTTCATCAATAGACTCAGCAAAATCAGCGCGAATAGTTCCAGCATCTGCTTTTTTAGGATCAGTCGCGCCCATGATTTCACGGTTTTTAAGTACAGCATTTTCGCCTTCTAGAACCTGAATCATTACTGGACCTGATGTCATAAATGAAACTAAATCTTTAAAGAAAGGACGTTCTGAATGAACTGCGTAAAATCCTTCAGCTTCTTTTTGAGATAGATGCTTCATTTTAGCAGCAACAACCTTTAATCCTGCTTGCTCAAAACGAGCATAAATTTGACCAATAACGTTTTTAGCCACTGCATCTGGTTTAATAATTGAGATAGTTCTTTCTAAAGCCATGATAATTCCTTCATCTAGTAATTAATATATTTAACAAGGCATGGATTATACTATATCAGACTGATTTAGGTGCATTAAAATTCTGCCAAATTGGCATCTCTGAAAGTGCATTTAGTTTATGTTTAAGAAAATATGCATAAGGTTAAATTATCGAGATAATATAATTTCTATATTCATGATTAACATTAATTAAAAATAATTCCACTAAGTCGCACTATAATAGTTAATTCACATCTAATAGCGTCCAATTTAATCTTAGTTTTTTTACTGCGTTGTATTTTTTGTAGTTTTCAAAATATAACTCCCTCGAAAACTAGTGAGGGAGCTATATCTAAGATTCGTCTATAAAACGGTACTAATTTCGCTAATCATTTATTCACATAACAAATCAAGCGTCCACCAGTTTTATCTTGCCAGTTTATATCTTATAACGAACTGAAATATGTCTTGCGACAGTCTGCTGGATTTATCCCACCATTAACTATCGGACAGGCGGCATAACTGTTATCACCATCATTTAAAGCAAATAACCACGTTTTTGCACTATTAAGACTCAAACTGTGCGGCAGATTAAACACGCCTGACATATTATGTTGGTATGCTGGATCGGTATCGCAGGCAACGCTTGTATTAAGTGGATTCAGATAACATCCAGTCAGTGTATTTTGGCTATAGCTCGCAACCAGAAGAACACCAGGCAAAGTAAAAGTAGGCGACATTCTGACCGCTTGGAGATATATAACCGCACTCGATGGTTGGGGAATTGCGCCTTGAGTATATGTAGCAGCACTACACACTCGCATTTCAGTAGCACCTTCATTTACCGAGCAGGCATAAATTTGGCTTTCAGTAATATTGGTCATGATGTAGTTATATGATTCTATTACACCACTACTTTCGTAGGTTGCTAACGAAATTGAAGATAAACCAGTTGCATTCATTTCAGCCGGAAAACTGTTTATGTAGTCATAATTAAGACCCACGTACATACCATTGCTTTCGATGAGCGATAGATTCATCATTCTATCCGTAAACCCGGAGTAAACTACCGGTATTCTTATTGATGAGGCATACGTGTTTAAGGCCATCCCGGAGAAGGTGGTCCAATACACATAAACATTATAGGTCCGCGTGGTGTTATTTTTGGCGGTAACAACATATGGGAGTGCTGCATTATTGACATAATTATTGCTGGTAACGCCACTAACTTGAAGTACATTGTTAACTTTTACCGATTTACCGGTTGTGGTAAAGGTTGCCACCAACCCATTCATATCGGCACCGTATGGTAAGGCAACGTAAATGCTATTATTGTTATCGTTAATCAGACCACTGACACCAGCTACCGCAAATGAAGTTATCTTTGCCGAACTTTCCGCAGCTGGAGTAATATTAGCAGTTAATAACATTCGATTTGCCTGAAGTCCAACCGCTTGGTTAATCTTGGAACAAGGTGCTGTAACTGCTAGGTTTGGTCCGTTTGGCAATAAACATTGAATAATTGACGGCGGATTATCATTACCGGTAATATACAATGTCATCCCACCAGTACTTTCAATAGCCGAAATGTTTGAGGCTCCTTGCGGTAATAATGAACTATCGATAGTAAAATTCCTGCAATTGCTTAATTGAGATTCATCAACCGAGCATCTAGTAATGTCGGAGCTAACATTACTACTCAAAAAAGCATAACTTCCCACAAAAGAGATGCCCGTTGCCTGGGAAATTACCGCTTTCGCAGTTACCGTAACAACATAATCCCGCGTATCCCCATTGGCAGCATGCACGATATAAGTTACCGGAGTGCTAAAATTATTTGGCGTTTGACCACTAATTTGCACAACAGAGCCAATGGTAACACTAGCACCATCGGTTAGAAAAGTTGCAGTTAAGTCAGCACTTAAATCTGTGCCATACGGCATGGCAACAGTTATCGTTTTATTGATCTGATCAATTACGCCCTCAGTTCCATCAAGAGAAAACTCAATCATTTGATTGTCCGAACTAAGCGCAACCGTCACGGTTACCGTATAGTCTTGAGTACTGCCGTCTGCTGCAATAACTGTGTAGACTACTGGATTGGTAAAGTCATTTGGCGTTACACCACTAACTTGAATAATATTGCCAACTTTTACCGATTGACCAGTAGTAGTAAAGGTCGCAATCAATGCTGCAACATCTGTTCCATAGGGTACGGTCACCGCAATATTTTGTCCACTTATTACGCCTGCAGTGCCATTTAATGAGAACGCTGTCAGCGCGTTAGCACTGTTTTGTGCTACCGTAACAGTTACCGTGTAATTTTGAGTGCTACCATCTTCTGCAGTTACCGTATAAACTACCGGAGCGCTGAAGTTATTGGGTGTTACGCCATTCACCTGAGCAACATTACCAACTTTTACCGATTGACCAGTGGTAATATAGGTTGCGACCAACGCTGCTAGACTCGTTCCAAAAGGCATGGTTACCGCAATGTTTTGTCCGCTGATTGCCCCTGCGACTCCATTTAGTAAAAATGAAGTTATTGCTTTAGTATTTGGTTTTATCGAGCCACTAACTAAAATCGTTAGCGGACTAAGCGTTGTGGCTGTACCACCAGAGGTAGGCATTGCGCTTGGCGTAATTGTATAAGTACCTGGGTAAGTAGTAGCTGAAGAAGCAATAGTGACTTGACATTGCGATGTGGCACCGCTACCAGGCGTCCCAATAACACAGGGTGTCGGTGTGGTTGTGATATTAATTCCATAGCTTTCGCTGCTGTTTAATTTAGTAGCTAATTGTCGATTGGTTGCAAAAGTTATGTTATAACTCTCATTCGAATTACCACCTTCTAAGTAAATATTTGCTTGAGCTGGCATACCATTACTTATGGGTAAATTATTTTGCGAAACATAAACAGTCGAACCATTAGGAAGAGTTCCAATTGAAACAGGTGCTCCACCTCCTCCTGAACCGGAACTATTACTAACACTGCCACTACCACTACACCCCACTATAAAAATGACAAACAATACAATCAGCGCATTTATTATTTTTTTCACCTACAAACCCCTTTAGAATCTTTCATATAATAACTACCAATAAATATGGCAGAATAATATTGCAATTATAACAAAGGATTTTATAGTTCAACAATCACCATTTTAGGTGAGGTATGAAAAATAAATAAGTAGAACAAATGGAAAACAACAATAGTAATTTTATAACTGTAGATGTAATAATCTATCCCGTTGGATTAAAGCACAAAATGATATTGTTTTAACCAAGCAGCAAGCTTTTCCTCAAGAATAATTACCGATGGTCGCCATAATGATTCAGGAATAGAAAAAGGAAAACCATAGGATAATGCTGTCTCTACAACTAACTTGGTACTTACCATTGGTAATGCAAATTTTATCCGTAATTGATTTCTAATTATTGATGCGACTGTCTCCCGCTTTACTTCCAATATATCTGCAATTTGCTCTTGGGTGATTCCACAAATCAATAAAAAAAGAACCTCTTCCTCACGCTTGGATAACTTAATCTGCAATGTATCAGACGATACTTTTTGCTGTTCTAAGATGTTCTGAATATATTCATGATATCCTGCTAAACGGTAATTTAAAGCAATACTTTGAATTGCTACTACACTTCCTGTGTCGTTAAAAACAGGGGTAAATGTAATAAGATAACTACGTATTCCCCGATCATAAGGTAAGGAATCAATAAAACTCGCAGGATGCCCAGTTTTAAATACATATTGTTGAATTCTAAAAATTTTACGAGCATAGTGGTGCATCACATAAGCACTTTTATCGTTATACCATTTGCCGAAATACCACTGAGCTAAATCAACTCTTGCGTAGTACTTATAGCCAGTACCAGTCGCATCCTCGCCAATAAGCAAACCGATTGAACGTGCACTTTGATCGGTACATAAGATAGTTTGATAACGAAAATCAACAATTGTCGAATACAGTGATTTACTGATTGCTGTTTGAAAATAAGGCTTTACAATATTCTGGAGGTATTGATCCGCAACCACAGGGTTAAGTGATGGATCATCAACTATATCGTGGTTAAACCACTGGTACTCGCGGATGGAATAAGCATAAGAAACTATTTGTAAATTGGTCATACCACTTAGAACATTCGGTAATTGTTCAACTTTATTAAATTTAAACATTATCAAAATTGTAACAAGGTCTACACAATATTTATCAGGAATCACCATTAATTGTTTAAAATACAAACAGTAGAAACTATAATCAACCAACCAAATCAATAATTCTTTAATCACCTGCGAAGATAGGTGCTGATCATGTAGGAAGATCCTTGCCTGTGCAATAGTATTGTCTGGCATCTGCCTGATGCCAATAACAGCAACTACCCCATGATTGCGCTTATCAATTAGCGCTGCTCGCAATATTATATTGCTGGCATCTTCATCCGAACAGACAAAATCAAAATCATTAGGCAATATAGCTTTTTCAGTATTATCACATGCATATTGTAAATAATCATCAAAAAAAGAGCTAATCAATGCAGGATCAAGTGCATTAGTTTTACGAACAACATAATGTGGTGTAATAAACCAATCGGTATCTTTTATAAAATCAAGCATAAAAGCGGTAATCTCCAAAAACACGAGTTAATTTATTTAGGCTGCAATTACAATGCAAAGACATAATATGCAGTCATCTTTGAAATTTCGAAAATTTTTATCCGCCATGATACAAAATCTGATTTCAGCAACTTGAATAAGCAAATAACCCAGAGGAGCACTGTACTAGTAGCCAAAATAATTTTTAGCGCGAAAAGCTTCTCCCCATTTATCACTACAAAACTCATCAATTTTAGCACAGTTATTTTCTATCTTATTTGGTTTCATACTCTTTTACTCACTGGTATCACAGGAATTAAAGATTTGTTTTAATATTTTTTAGTATTCAACTTACAAACACTACATTAACCAATCAAATCAGATTGATATGTGGCACTTAACACCAATTTTCAAATATAATTATAAGTATGCTTTAATTATCTAGCCTCGTTCCTTGTTTACAGTTATATATCACCCCATATTTTTCAGCACATATAAAAACTATAAAAAAAGCAGCTAGAATCTAGCTGCTTTTACCATTCTGGCAAGATTACTTATTTAATGTTATAAAATGCATTAAGTCCAGGATAAACCGCATTCTCACCAAGCATTTCTTCGATACGTAGCAATTGATTGTACTTAGCAATCCGATCAGAGCGGGACATTGAACCAGTTTTAATTTGTCCGGTGTTTAAGCCAACAGCCAAATCAGCAATAACTGAATCTTCAGTTTCTCCAGAACGATGTGACATAACAGTAGTCCAACCAGCAGATTTAGCCATCTCAACAGCTTCAATAGTTTCTGTTAAAGTACCAATTTGATTGATTTTAACCAGTAGAGAATTAGCCATTTTATTTTTAATTCCATTGGCAACAATCTTTGGATTAGTTACAAAAACATCATCACCAACCAACTGAACTTTTTTACCCAACCGCTCAACTAATTTAGTCCAGCCAGCTTTATCTTCTTCACTCAAGCCATCTTCCAAAGAAATAATCGGATAGTTATCTACCAAATTTTCCCAATAATCAATCATTTGATCTGAGTTAAGTTTTAAACCTTCAGAAGCAAGATGGTAATGACCATCTTTATAAAACTCTGATGCGGCAGGATCTAAAGCAATCATGATATCTTTACCAGGAACATAACCAGCTTTCTCAATAGCCTGGATAATCATTTCCAAAGCTTCTTTATTGCTATTTAAATTTGGTGCAAAGCCACCCTCATCACCTACTGAAGTTGGAAAACCACGTTCATTACAAATTGATTTTAATGCTTGGAAAGTTTCAGAACCATAGCGCACAGCTTCACGTAAACTTGGCGCACCAACTGGCATAATCATAAATTCTTGAGCATCTAGATTATTATTAGCATGAGCACCACCATTAATTACATTCATCATTGGGACTGGTAACATTTTTTTGCCAGCACCACCTACATATTTGAAAAGTGGAACGCCTAATTCATCAGCTGCAGCACGCGCAACAGCAATAGAAACAGCCAAGGTAGCATTAGCACCTAAATTTGATTTGTATTCAGTACCATCTAGAGCAATCAATAGATTATCTATTGCGGTTTGATCTAAAGCGTCTAAACCAAGAACAGCTTCAGTGATAGGTCCATTGACATTTTCAATTGCTTTTAAAACACCTTTACCATTATAACGGGCTTTATCCCCATCCCGTAATTCCAGTGCCTCACGTGAACCAGTCGAAGCACCACTAGGTACAGCAGCACGCCCAAACGCACCAGATTCTAGAACCACATCAACTTCAACAGTTGGAAAGCCACGTGAATCAAGAATCTCACGAGCAATAATATCAACAATAGCAGACATAGCGTTTCCTTTTAAAAATTAACTTAAGGGAGATTATACCCTACTAAACTAGCCAAACTTAAATTTTTTTCACTAACTTATCAATAGACATAACTTCAGTTAAAAAATCTTCAATCTGGTACATCGGGAATGAATTAGGTCCATCTGATTTTGCTTCATCAGGACGTGGGTGAGTTTCCATAAAGATACCACTAACTCCAACCGCTACAGCAGCACGCGCCAAAACTGGGACAAATTCACGGCGACCACCAGAACTATTGCCCTGCCCCCCAGGAAGCTGTACCGAATGAGTAGCATCAAAGACTACTGGACAATTAGTTTCACGCATAACCACTAATGAAGTCATATCCGAAATCAGATTATTATAGCCAAAACTAACCCCACGCTCACATGCCATAATTAATCCATGCCCTTCAACGCTTAATGCTTTATCGGTAACATTCTTCATATCCCATGGTGCAAGAAACTGACCTTTTTTGATATTAATTGGTTTACCAGTTTTAGCTACTGCTTTGATAAAATCAGTTTGACGACATAAAAATGCTGGAGTTTGCAAAATATCAACAACTGAAGCAACCTGATCAATCTGCTCAACATCATGAATATCGGTTACCAACGGTAAGCCCAACTGACGTTTAACTTCTGACATAATCCGCAAACCTTCGTCAATCCCAGGACCACGGAAGGTGGTACCTGAACTACGGTTAGCTTTATCAAAACTAGATTTGTAGATAAAGTTAATTCCTAGTTTGCTGGTAACTTCTTTTAAATAACCAGCAGTGTCAATTGCTAACTGTTCAGATTCAATTACACATGGTCCAGCCATTAAAAATAACGGTTGATTCAGACCAACTTCAAAATCTAATAATTTCCATGAATTTTGTTGCATAAATTTCTTTCTAAAATCAGATAAGGTTATTAAACTGAAGCCGGATCCGCTTTGCGCTTACGATATGATAAGGCTGCACCAACAAATGAACTAAATAAAGGATGCCCATGACGAGGATTAGAAGTAAACTCCGGATGAAATTGACAACCAAAAAACCATAAGTGATTTGGTATTTCAATAGTTTCTACCAATTTTTCACGCCCAAGCGAAGTGCCACTCACAACCAAACCAGCATTAATAAGATTACCAATCAAACTATTATTAACTTCATAACGATGACGATGACGCTCATGGATTTTGTCGCTACCGTAAATTTTTGCTGCTAAACTACCAGCAAGCAATTCACAATCCTGTGCACCTAAGCGCATAGTTCCACCCATATCAGCATTCTCATCACGAGTCTCTACGTTACCACTTTTATCTTCCCATTCCTCAATCATACCAATTACCGGATAAGAACTGGTTTGACTAAATTCAGTTGAATTAGCATCAGCATAACCACACACATTCCGTGCATATTCTACCACTGCCAATTGCATACCTAAACAAATCCCCAAAAACGGAATATTATTTTTACGGGCATACTCAATTGCTTTAATTTTACCTTCAACGCCACGATTACCAAATCCACCAGGTACTAAAATCGCATCAACATTTTGTAATGAAGATAGATCACCACTAGACAATGTTTCAGCATCAATATAATTGATGTTTACGCGTGATTTGGTATGAATCCCAGCATGAATCAAAGCTTCATTTAGTGATTTATAGGACTCAGTTAAATCAACATATTTCCCAACCATTGCAATTTCAACTAATTGTAGTGGGTTTTCCAGATTATTGACAATTTTATCCCACAAGGTAAAATCAGCAGCGGGTGCATTAATCTGCATTTTCTCGCAAATTATATCATCAATTTCCTGATTGTGTAACATCCGTGGAACTTTATAAATGCTATTTGAATCATAGCAACCAATTACCGCACGTTCATCCACATTACAGAACAAAGCAATTTTTTGTTTTTCTTCAAGCGGTAATTCACGATCCATCCGGCAAATTAAAATATCTGGCTGAATCCCGATTTGTAACATATCTTTAACCGAATGTTGAGTTGGCTTAGTTTTAAGTTCGCCCGCGCTAGCAATATATGGCACTAAAGTCAGATGCATAAACAAAGTATTGGCGCGCCCAAGATTTTGGCGCATTTGGCGAATTGCCTCTAAAAATGGCTGCGACTCAATATCACCGACCGTACCACCAATTTCAATCATCGCAACATCGTAACCTGCAGCACCTTCAATAATCCGCTCTTTAATTTCATTGGTAATATGCGGAATTACCTGTACTGTTTTCCCCAAGTATTCACCGCGACGCTCTTTGCGAATCACTGACTCGTAAATTTTCCCCGAAGTAAAATTATTTTTTTTAGTCATATGTGCTGAAATAAAGCGTTCATAATGCCCTAAATCTAGATCTGTTTCTGCGCCATCCTCGGTTACAAAAACTTCACCATGTTGCATTGGACTCATCGTACCCGGATCAACATTTAAATAAGGATCAAGTTTTAACATGGTTACTTTTAAGCCACGCGATTCTAAAATTGAAGCCGTTGAAGCTGCGGCAATCCCCTTACCCAAGGACGACACAACCCCGCCAGTAATAAAAATATACTTTGTCACGCTAATATTTCTTTCTTTAATAAAAAAAACGAGGTGACTATTTGCCCCTCGTTATAACCTTTATTTTTTACGTTTAACAATAACATCCTCAGATTTCCATAAACTTTTAGCAACGCTATTATAGCATAACTAAGCTTTAAACTGGATATTATACAAACTTGCATAAACTCCATCTTTAGCTAATAGCTCATCATGACGTCCAATTTCAGCGATTTTACCTTGTTCCATTACTACAATTTTATCAGCATGTTGTATCGTTGATAGACGATGGGCAATTACTAAAGTAGTGCGATTTGCCATCAAACGGTCCAGTGCCTCTTGTACTAATTTTTCAGATTGATTATCTAACGCGGAAGTAGCTTCATCTAGTACTAAAATCGGTGCATTTTTCAAAATAGCACGCGCAATTGCCAGACGTTGTTTTTGCCCGCCAGACAAGCGCGTACCATTCTCACCAATTTGAGTCGCAAAACCTTGTGGCAATTGCTCAATAAACTCTAAAGCATTGGCAAGTCGTGCAGCATTATGTACTTCTTCTTCGCTAAAACGGCTGTTGCTACCATAAGAAATATTGTTATACACCGTATCATTAAACAGCACAACTTCTTGACTAACCAAAGCAATTTGATCGCGTAGGGATTGTAAACTCAAGTTATTTAATTCTACGCCATCAAGCTTAATCACCCCAGATTGTGGAATGTAAAAACGTGGAATCAAGTTCGCCAAGGTTGTTTTACCACTACCGGAACTTCCCACCAACGCCACCGTCTCACCAGCTTTTATTTCTAAATTAATATCATCCAGCACATTTTTTTCTGAGCTTGGATATTTGAAAATCAAGTTATTAATCTGAATATCACCAGTAACTTTAGCAATTTTATGCCCACCACTATCAACTTCTTCACGCTCATCAAGGAAGCTAAATACAGATTCAGCAGAAGCTAAACCACGTTGTAAAGACTGGGTAACATTAGTAATTCGTTTCATTGGCTGCATAATCATAATCATTGCGGTAATGAAAGAAACAAAATCACCAGCAGTAAAACCATTAGCCCGCGAACGAGTTGAAGCAAAATATAAAATCAACGATAACGCTACCGCAACCAAAAACTGGCTTACACCTGAATTTAGCGATGAAGTACCAGATTGACGAACATTATTATCTTTAATTGCTTGGACACTTTCAGCAAAACGCGAAGTTTCATAATTTAGACCATCGAGCAATTTAACAATTTTTTGTCCTTGCACCGCTTCAGTAACTACCTGCGTCATTGCGCCATATTGTTCCTGATTATTTTTATTCAAGCGGCGTAAACGTTTGGACAACACGCGAACCAAAACCAGCACAAAAGGCAAGGTAAAGAAGCAAAACAACGTGAGCTGCCAGTTAGTATAAAATAACAAAGCCAACAAACCAATAATTGTCAGACCATCTTTTACTGTTACAGTGATAATATTAAATCCTGCTTCGGTAATTTGCGTCACATCATAAACAATCCGTGAAATCATTCGTCCTGAATTATTATCGTCGTAATACTGCACTGGCATCCGTAGAAGCTTTTGAAACATTTGCGTACGCATTTTTTCCACGATAGTACCTGAAAGCCAAGTCGAAGAGGTTTCATTGACATAAGCAGCAATCGCACGAATGAGAAAAATCCCCATTACTGCCAGTGGAGTTGCCCACATCGCCGTGCGATCCTGATCAGTAAAGCCCTTATCTATCAATGGCTTCATCAATCGAGCAAACGCAGGCTCAGTAGCTGCAGCAACCGCCATTGCTATTAGTGAAATCGTAAATTTCTTCCAGTAACCAGTCATATAAGTAGAAAAAATCCGTTTGTATAATTGGTATGAATCACCCAATTTAACTTTTGCCATAAAAGCCCCAATGCATAAAATTGTATAAAGTTTCAAATTATATCATAATATATCGTATTCAATCTCAAGAGCTCTTTGTTAAATAACCTTTATAGACATAACCATGATGTGGCAAAAAAAATTAAAGACAATAAAAAAACAACTTCCGGCAACACCTAACGTTGCCAAAGAAACCCCAAAAGCATCAGAAGTAAAACCGCTAAGCTTTGGAGAGTATTGTCAATCACTGCAGATTACACCACTTAAAACAGATATTGAAATTTGCCAAATCACAAAACCTAGCACTAAACCACGTATAAATTTAGAACAGACGCTATCAACAGCATCTCATGACTTTGAATTTTTTGATGAGCAGGATTCGGTAAATGAGTTTTTTCGTCACGGGCAAAAGAATTTACCCAAAGAATTACGAAGTGGTAAATTAACCATACGAGCTAGTTTAGATTTACATAGCTACAGTAAAGCACATGCGTTAGAATTACTTGAGCGCTTTATTAATCAACAATCTCCTGGGTCATGTATTAAGATAATTCATGGACAAGGAACTAATTCTGCCTATAATCAAGCTATTTTACTCGGCGTAGTCCGTAAATATCTAAGTCATATGCCACAAGTGCTAGCCTATAGTTATGGCACACCAGCTCAAGGTGGCAATGGCGTAACTCTGGTAAAGATTGGAAATTAGTTTAACGCTCATGGAAAGCCTCGGTAGTATTTTGAATCAAAGGGCTTAGGAAATAATCAATTAATTTACGTCGTCCAGTTTTAATTTCAGCAGTTACCATCATTCCCGGATTAAGATAAACATCAGTCCCATTAACTGGCATGGTAGAACGATCCAGACGCACATAAACATTATAGAGTAACTGCTCTTTTTGATCAGCAACTGCATCGGCAGAAACGCTAGTTACCACTCCGTGCACCGTGCCATAGCGAGTAAACGGAAATGCCGCAATTTTTACTTCAACACTTTGTCCATCATGCACAAAACCTACGTCTTTATTTTCCAGCTGCACTTCCGCTAAAATCCCTCCGCTGCGCGGTACGATTACCATCAAAGCTTGTGCAGGAGTTACAACGCCACCTACAGTATGCACCGCAAGCTGCTGAACATAACCGCTAACAGGTGCACGTAGCGCAGTATAAGCCTGATTTTGTTTGGCTTTGTCTAAATTAGCCTGAGCCTCACTTAGTTTTTGATCTACATCTAAAATCTTTTGTCCAATATCAAGTTTAAAATCTGAGATTGTTAGCTGATACTGACGAACAAGCTCTTCTTTTTGCGCTTTAATTTCACGGATTTTGCCCTGTTCTTCTGCAACACTTTGTTGGAGTTCAATCCGTTGCTTAGAGACATCTAAATAGCCATGTTGCGACATAAATTTTTTGTTATATAGCTCAAGATAATCAGATTCTTTTTCTTTAAGTATAGGTAGCGTTTGGCGATACTTGCTCAAAATTGCATTAGAGGTACCAATTGCTTCGTCCAAAGAAACCTGATGAGCTTGAATAGACTGCAGTTTACTTTGTAGCTCAAGCCACTGATTTTCAAATTGGTTTTTACTATTCTCAATTAAAACCTTATCCATGCCACTCTCAGGCCAGCTTTCCAATGGTTTACTATCTAAACGAGCCAATAAATTATGGTCTCTAATCCGATCTAAAAAAGTTAGCTGATAATCTCGCTCAGCTTTTTTGGCATCCGCCACAGAGATAGTTGAATCAAGCTCAATTAAAAGCTCACTTTCTTTGACATACTGCCCATCTTTAACCAAAATTTTACTCACCGTAGCGGTATTCATCGGCTGAATGTATTTCACAAAACTACTTGGTATAATTTTGCCGTTGGCTGTTGCAACAATATCAATACTACCGATAATACTCCACAGTAAAGTCAATAATAAAAAACTACATAGTAACCATAATAAAACTCTAGGTAGCGGATGTGGAGGCGTGTGCTGGATCTCCAGCACCGCTGGTAAAAACTGCATTTCATCCCGACGAGTTTCGTTTTTAGCACGATCGCGCTCATGCCATGATTCACGGATTATTTCGCGGTATTTCTCAATTAATTCCTTAATAAGTAACTTATTCCACATCCAAGTCAGCCTTGTAACGAGTGAAGATAGCGATAAAGACCATCATTGCGCGCCAATAATTCATCATGACTGCCACTCTCGATAATCTCTCCTTGTTCCATTGCGATAATCCGATTGGCTATCCGCACAGCCGATAGACGATGGGCAATAATCAATACCGTACGCCCACGACAGATTTCCTGCATATTATCTTGAATCACCCGCTCCGATTCATAATCCAACGCACTGGTTGCTTCATCAAAAAGCAAAATCTTAGGATCATTAATCAACGCACGGGCAATTGCAATCCGTTGACGCTGCCCACCCGATAAACCCGAACCATTTTCACCTAAAACCGTATCGTAACCATGAGTTAATTCAACAATAAAATCATGCGCGCCAGCTAGCTTTGCTGCCCAGGCCACCTTATCTAATGGAGTATTTTTATCACTGATTGCAATATTGTCACGAATCGAACGATTAAACAAGCTATTCTCTTGTAATACTACTCCAATTTGGCGGCGGAGCCATGCTGGATTTGCCATACTTAAATCAATTCCATCTATCATTACACGACCAGACTCTGGCACGTACAAGCGCTGTAATAGTTTAGTCAAAGTACTTTTACCACTTCCCGAGCGTCCGACAATACCAATAACTTCACCAGGATTAATCGTCAAGCTAACGTTTTTAAGGATTAGCTGACCATCCAAAGAATAACGAAAGTTAATTTTCTCAAAATTAAGCGCACCTTTAATCACAGGCATAACACTGCTATTGGTGGCATTATCAGCTTCAGTTTTATTGTTAAGAATATCACCCAACCGTGCCACGGAAATTCCAGTTTGCTGAAAATCTTGCCACAACTGAGCTAAGCGCATCACTGGACTAGCAACTTGCCCAGAGAGCATGTTAAATGCAACTAATTGTCCAACGGTTAATTGATCATGAATTACCAGACTAGCGCCCCACCACATAATTGCAACCGTCACCAACTGATTAACCAAGCTAACCCCTTGACTTCCCATCATGCCTAAAGTAGTGGTTTTAAAACTTGAATGAACATAGCTGGCTAATTGTTGTTCCCAATGATTGGTCATTTGTGGCTCAAGAGCCATCGCTTTAACCGTTTGGATATTATTGATTGATTCGACTAAAAAAGATTGATTCGCTGCACTCTTGGCAAATTTATCATTGAGTGCCCGACGTAAAATGGGTGTAATTAATACTGTCAGCAAAATATAACATGGAATCGATAGCAGCACAATAATAGTTAACTTAACGCTGTAATAGAGCATCACCGCAATAAACACTACTGAAAACAGTAAATCCAGAACCAGCGTAACCGCATTACCAGTCAAAAAGCTGCGAATATTTTCCAATTCCCGCACTCGCGCAACCGATTCCCCGACCTTACGCTGCTCAAAATAACTAAGTGGTAAACGCAATAAATGACGAAAAAGTTTAGCGCCTAACTCGACATCTATTCTAAGCGTGGTATGGCTAAATACATAGCTTCGGATACCACCTAAGATCACCTGAAACAATGAGACCGCCAGCAGACCAATCGCAATTACCTGCAACGTTGTTAACGCACGATGTACCAGTACCTTATCCATCACCACCTGAAAAAACATCGGTGTAATCAACGCTAATAGCTGCATAACAAATGACACCAGCAAAACTTCACCGAGCAGCTTACGATGCTTAATCAGTGGAGGGATAAACCAACTGAAGTCAAATTTAGCAATATCACCGCTAATACTTGCACGCGAAACCATCTGAATCGCTTCTCCCGACCAATTTTCAGCGAGGATTTGAAAACTAATTTCTTCGGGTTTACCATGTTTGGGATGTTGAATCAGAATTTGCCCAGTATCACTAATCCGAGCAATTATAAAAAATTCACCAGAATTATCTTTAGCAATCAGTGGTAATGGAAGATGCTTAATCCGCTCAATTTTTAGCGTTGAATGACGTGTTTTAAGCCCTAAATCTTTGGCAATCCGACAAATATCAATACTCGTCAGATTACCATCATGTTTATACTCATGCTCAATCTGGGCAGCATCCATTACTACATTATGAAATTGCCCCATCATTACCAAACAAATTAAGCCGCTATCGATATTCTGGTTCATCTTGTTAATTACCAGTCACGTTTGCTTGGAGCGTACCATAATCATAGTAACTAACATAGTTAGCCGTTATATTTGCGCCATTAATATTGATATTACTCATATAAAAAGGTGTTACATAGCCAGCGCTTTCTCCCTGAATTACTGATTCAGTCAAAGTTGTTGAGTAATCAGCACTAGCTGTCCCAACCATCACGCTGGATTCAAATAACGCACCAGTTACCGGATTGGATTCAAAAACTTTGGTTAACCGCGCCGAACCATTGGTAATATTACCACCCAAAATACCACTTTCCAAAGTAAGACATGACTGTAATCCACCATTATATGTTCCATTAGGTAAAGCACTAATTGTTGTATTGTATGCTGTACATGCCGAATTAGGATTTATCGTAAACGTTCCTGAATCAAGCAAAGCACCAGAATTTTGTTTATAAACTGAATAGTTCGCGCTAAAAGTATTACCTTGTAATTGGCAATTAGTTAATGTAATCACCGCACTACTAATATTAAGACTGGTAGGATTATTTGACACCAAATCAGTACCTGATAAACAGCTACTAGTTGAATCATCATTAGTAACAATTGTTCCCGATACCATACCAAGATTAGTATTATTGAAATTCATCGCCAATTGCAAAATCGTAATTGGTTGCCCAAAGCTGTTTTGTGCATTAATGAAGCCAAAAACTGCCCCATTACCATTATAACCAGATTGTGCCGTACCGTTATACATACCCGGTACAGGCAAACTCAGTAAACCTGTATTAGGTGGAGCACCTAAGCATCCACTAAGCGATAGTGTTACGGGCAGTGCTAATAAAAGTAAATTATTACGTTTAATCAGTTGCATATTGCTTCCTTAAAAATTGTATATAGAAATAACTATTTAGTTGGATCGACCCAAGTATTAGCCAAAGCTGTTTGAATCGTGTTCTGCTGTGATGGTGTTAGGCTAGTCTCCGCCATTGGCTTAACATCAAAAGTTGCCATTGCCTGTACCAGATAGTCAATTGAGATATTGGAAATATGACTACCATCGGCAAGTTCAATTCCTTCAATCTTATTGGCACTACCTCCATACCAGTTTTTAACTGTCATTTGATCTTGGTTGGTTAGATTGTTAATGGTTAAGTCTTTATTGTCTTTTTTAAACCACAAGTCTTCTTTCTTAATCCCTTCACCAAGCTTCATCACATCATTGCCACCTGCGTCCTGAATTATATCAGCTCCATCACCCTTATTAAAGATATAGGTATCATTTCCTGTACTACCATTGAGTACGTCATTACCTGTTCCTCCAACCATAATGTCGTTACCAGATCCAGCATTAATTATGTCATCTCCAGCTCCAGCTAGAATAACATCATCACCACTTCCAGTAGTAATAGTATCTTTGCTGTTACCAGTGAGAATAATTTGATTGTTACCATTTCCTGCATTGATTGTATTACTGCCATTACTGGTAATATTGATACTATCATTTCCTGTTCCTGTGGTAATTGTATTTGCATCATTAGTTAAGTCTTGGTTATTGAGGGTTAGTGTTGTGTTGCCAAGTGTATCGCTGAGTTTGACCTGTGTTCCTGTTAGCTCATAACTATCATCGCCATAATTATTAGCGATCGTTGTGGCAGCTCCAGTTGCAGTTATTTTAACCATATCATTGCCATCACCAAGATTTAGTATAAACTTGTCTTGGGCATTGCTACTGTTAATTTCAATGCTGTCATCGCCTGCACCACTGTTTAAGGTTAAACTACCAGCATCACTTTTAATTAGATCATTGCCATTACCACTAGTAACTGTGTTGCTACTATTACCACTGAGCGTAATTTGGTTAGTTCCGTTGCCAGCATTAATAGTGTTGATACCATTGCTATTCACTGTAATCGTATCATTACCAGCTCCCGTACTGATGGCGTTATTCTCACCACTTAGCTGTGAATTATTAAGATTTACAGTATTATCACCGCTACTTAAAGTTATTTGCGAGCGAATATTATTAATATTAATCTGATCATTGCCACTGCTACTGCTTATTTGAGCAAGTTCACCACCATTGCCGTTAAAGTTTAAGCTATCATTGCCAGCACCAAGATTAATTGTGTATTTATTTGAACTTTGGCTATTAGTAATAGTTACACTATCATCACCATCACCGCTGCTAATAGTAGACGTTCCGGCACTGATTGTTATATTGTCATTACCACTACCTGTTGTTATCTTATGATCACCATCTTGAGCTAAGATGGTATTATTACCATTACCTAAGCTAAGAGTGCTAGTTGCTAAATCTTGAATGTTAACTTGATCATCTCCGCTGCCTGCAGAAACACTGAAAGTACCTCCACCCTCAAGATTAATTTGATTCGTACCCTCTCCTGCTCGTATCGTGGTTTGCCCGCTACTATTAACACTCAGCTGATCATCACCAGCGGCTAAAGATATGCTATTGACATCACCAGCTAATCCTGAATTATCCAAATTAATCAGGTTATTTCCGCCTGACGCACTGATTTGAGTATTAATGTTGGTTAGAGTAAATGTATCATTGCCACTTGAATTACTAACTTTGATAGCACCACCAGCACCATTAACTTTCAAGCTATCATTACCCGCGCCAAGAGCAACGCTAAAACTACTATTGGCTTGAGTTTTAGTTATGGTTACATTATCGTTACCATCACCAACATTTACGTTTGAAACACCAGCACCTAAAGTTATATTGTCACTACCTGTGCCTGTTGTTATCTTATGATTACCGTCTTGAGCTAATGCGCTGTTATTCCCATTACCCAAACTAAGTGTTACATCAGCATTGTCATAGACTTCAACATTGTCATCACCTGTTCCGCTAGTAACGGTGGTAGCAAGACCGTTAGAGTTGATATATGCCTGATTATTTCCTTCACGCAGATTAATTTTAGCTCCCTGCTCTAACCATAAATTATCATCAGCATTTGAAGTCACGGTTTTATCGCTGCCAAATACTTTAGCAGTCGCAAGCACTTCTGCCAAAAGCAGAGTCATACCGTTACTGAAGCTGATGTTTTCAATCCGGTTAGCACGGTTGGTGAAGTCTTTGATTGTGATTGAATCATCAGTGCCAAGATTGATAATTAGATCATTATCGATTTTGCTGTAACTAATTTCTCGAGGTGTGATGTTGTTTAGTTGGATGGTATCAGTGCTTGAATTACTTTCTATAATCGTATCTTTACCATCGCCTTTATTAAAGATGTAAGTTGTGCTGTTGGCAGTAGTATCGGTAATAGTATCATTACCTGTTCCGGCAATAACCTGAGTTTTTGTGCCTGTTAGTTCTAACGTATCATTAGCAGATGTACCATATTTGGTGATTAGTTGTGCTTCAACGGCTGTATTTAAATCAAGAATACTACCATCATCAAGTTTAAGTTGTTCAATACGATTATCAGCTGAGCTAAACCATTCGCTGACACGAATTGAATCGCTGCTGGTGTTAGCAAAGTTGATTAGCAGATCGTTATTATCTTGGGTGAATTTGAGTCCTGAGGCTTGGATGGATTGCAGATTTAGTGTATCAGTTCCCGAGATGTCACGAATGGTATCCTGACCATCTCCTGCTTTGTAGATATAGGTATCGTTACCACTACCACCAGTGATTGTGTCATTACCTGTTCCGGCAGTGATAATATCGTCGCCTGAGCCTGCATCGATAGTGTCGCGACCTGCTCCGCTAGTGATGGTATCGTTACCTCCTTTGGCAATAATTGTATCATTACCTCCTGCGGAAGTTAGTGTATCAGCAGAATCTGTACCAGTTAGATTAACACTGAGATTTTTAAGATATTCATCTTTGGTTAGTCGTGTCCCATCAGCAAAAACTATTAGTTCAATCTGGCGATTA